>JBCBDX010000002.1:0-425932 GCA_038529265.1 Pseudomonadota bacterium | reverse complement strand
GGCCAATGTGACGGGAAAGAATCCCCCTTTTACCAGGCTCGACGCGGTGCGATGAGCCTTGAGGTGTGTAGCATCGATCATCATCGTGTCCGGCGGCCCATCATTGGCTGCCAAGCTGCTGAAAATCCTGTCAAACACACCGAGTTCAGCCCACCGCCGGAAGCGGTTGTAGAGCGTCTTGTGAGGCCCATAGTCCCTCGGCGCATCCTTCCACTGAAGCCCATGCTTGAGCACATAAATGATGCCGGAAATCACCCGCCGGTCGTCAACACGCGGAACACCATGAGAAAGCGGAAAGAACGGTTCGATCTTCGCCATCTGCGAAGGTGAGAGCAAAAACAAATCAGACATGGCAAACTCCTTTGCCATCCTGAATCACATCGCCCGGTTCAATGCAAATTAATGGGTCCTGAGCCTAGCTAATGGAGCTGGTTACCGCTCTCCATTGGAGCCGCTTTAGCCAGCTCTCGCTTTATCGGGTAATATACAAACTATTCTAGGGCCCTAAAGACCTATTAAAGCCACAAACGCTGGTTTGATTGGCCTGATACTACGTATTTTTTGAACCCAAGAATTTAGGTCGGCGGCGCCAATGACGCCAGTGCGCTAGCGCTGACATCAAAGGTCTTAAACATGCCTGACAGTTCGCAAGAGCCGCTCCGTGAAATTGAAAATCCAAAAGAGACTTTCGAAACTTTCGTTAGTCCCGAGCGCGCCGAAACGGGGCGCGCAGTCAAAGATCCGGTTTTCGTTGCCGTCGTTGGGCAGCCAGGCTCCGGTACGAGAGAAAACCTCCACCTGGCAGCGGAAAAGCTGAGCGGCACGACCCAGAAAGTCACAGATGATTTTGCGACCTACGTGCCAGGATTTAACGAAAGGGTACTGGCATCGCCTAAAACAGCACTGATAGAGGCGGAAACCTCAACAAAGAAGTTGACCGCCCTGATCGAAGACAGGGCAGTCGATAAATCGTTCAATGTCGTCAAAGAGTACAGCGATCCCAAGGACGTTGAGGAGAATGTCGAAAAATTCAAGCAGGCAGGATACCGAACCGAGCTAAGAGTGGTGGCCGCACCATATGCGCAGGCCAACGTCAGCCACCTGTCCGAACTGGCATCGTCTTTGGAAGACAAGGGAACCCCCGGAGCTTTACCGGTTTTGGGGCCCGTAGAGCTATCCGCCCGCTACAGTAATACGCGTAACCTGGCCAAACGTGCTGAAGAGCTGAACCTCGTCGATAAAGTCGAGATCGTTAAGCCTGATGGGAAAGTGCTCTATGAAAATGAGTTAGCCAAGAGCGGCACCGGTGCGCAGCAGGTCAAGAAGCTTGATGCGCTCGATCATTTAAGACGCGGACAAAAGGTCGATGGATACATTGAAGAAGTGTCGCTCAGGAGCGACTGGGACCAGTTAAGGGAACGGCCAGGCGCAAAAAAGCTTGAAGAGCTTATGGGTGAGCAGTTGCCCAATACGCCGGAAGCTGCGGTGCTCACATTTAAAAAGTCGCGCTACACAATGGCAGATGTGCGTCCTCAAGTTGCCAGTGCACCGGTCGCACCTGCAAGTGCTGTTGAACACACTGAGACACCGACGACCAACAATCCTTACGCTAAGCGGCCGTCACAAAATACTGAGCAAAGGAACGGACTGGCGGATCTGCGAGGCCTGCGAGCCTACAGATCAGACAAGAAGCGTGAAGAGCAGCGGCTGTTGGGCGGCCAAACTGCAACAAATGCGCAACCTGCTTGGATTCGAAATTGGATTGAAAAGGCGCGCGAAATGCGTGCCGAAACTGCCACTGCGGAAGCTACAAACACCGCGGCTGCGGGCCATGTTTCAAATGGAGGATTGAAGCGGCCTCCAACAGCGGCAGCAGTCAAAGATACAGGGCCAATAACTGACCAAGTGCCGGCTGGGCGCAACACTCAGACTACCAAGGAGACGCGCATGCCAAATGATCTGAATGAATCACAGACTGAAAATGTCGATGCCAGCACACCAGAACGCCCGACGAAACGCTTAAAGACCGGTGAAGCCGATGCAGCGGTTGGGACACCGAATGCTGAAGCGGCACCAACGCCCATCAGGAACCCCTATGCCAAGCGCCCTGAACCAACGACACCAGAAGAGATTGCACAGAGCGAACAGAAATACATGGCAAGGGCGGAGCAGAACATGAAAGAGCGCTTCATAATCGAAGGCTCCAGCCGAAAGGTATTCCCCAACGACCCCAAAGTGAAAGATCCTGCAAATCAACAACTCTTGCATGAAGACACTGTTCAGCAATTGAAAGCGACCGACCCCACCTACCGAGAGTTCTCTGAGCGTAAAGCAGAAAGAGAGCGAGCTGAGCTCGCGGAAAATGGTGGTGGCAAGCCAGCGGCCCGCGATAGCGACGACGATTCCGTTAGCAGTGAACTTGAACGGGCAATGGTCGCCGCCGCCGAGGCTGCCGAAAGGCGAGCAGGGCTTCCAGAAGCAGCGCCAACACCGATCAGGAACCCCTATGCCAAGCGTCCTGAGCCGACGACACCGGAGGAGATTGCAAAGAAGGAACAGAAATATATGACCGCCTCAGAAGAGAACCTCAAGCAGCAGCTTTTGGATCAGCGATCTGGTGGCCGTTATCTGGCTAATGGTGCCGATCCTAACGATCCTGAAATGAAAAAGTTTATGCATGAACAGGCCGTTGAACATCTCAAAGCCGTTGACCCAAAGTATCGTGAGTTCTCTGAGCGTAAAGTAGAAAGAGAGCAGGCTGAACTTGCAGAAAATGCCAACGGCCGCCAATCGCAGCAGCAACCTGCCAACGAGTATGACCCCGGTCTTAGGGAAGACGATCGAAACAACAGCGTTGGTAGGTAATCAACGCGGCGCGCGTCTGGTGCTGGGAGACTGACAACCCTCTGAAATTGTTACTGCAGGTGGCTAGATAATAAATCCGGTCACCTTGGCCGCGCCTTAATCACCGGGCATCCTGGCGCCATATTGAATGCATTTTTATCCGGCAATTTTAGCAAGGTGATTTCAATGATGAAACGCAGACTCATGGTTTTGAGCGCTCTGATGGCGCTTATCGCAACGACTAACGTGTCTCATGCCAAAGATGACATGCCGATGTTCCAACGTTTCGATAAAAATGGTGACGGTTATCTCCAACTCGAAGAGCTTCCGCGGCAATTGCAAAGCCGCATTTCGCGTTTTGACACCAATCAGGACGATCAAATTTCGCGTGAAGAAGCACAAGCCCTGCGCGAACGTTTTGGGCAAAGCGGTAGCTCCGGTGCGACAGGCCAGGGTGGTTTTCGCGGCGGCGGCATGATGCTTGGTGGTCGCAATATGGGAGCAATGGCATTACCGCTTGATGCACTGCCAGAGCAGTTGCAAGTGATGGCGAGGCAGTTTGACAGTAACAGCGACGGAGAGCTTTCAGCTGAAGAACGCGAACCAATTCGTGAGTTTGCATTGAACAAGATGCAGGAGCTGGGCCTTCCAGGAGACGGCAGCTTTCTTCGCGACATGGTCGGGAAGCTTGCACGGGGAGAAACCATCCCGCTTACCGATTTGCCGGAGCAGTTACAGGTAATGGCCGGAACGCTTGATGCTGATGGCGATAGCGAATTGTCGGTCGAGGAACTTCGATCTATTCGCGAAATGTTGGGCGGCAGGATGGGCGGTTTGGGCCCAATACCAATGTCTGGCGATGCTCCGATCAATGCGCCAACGATAGAAGATGCGGTTTACAGCCCTGAGTTTGAGCGTTCCAAAATGGACGTATGGCTGCCAGAAAAATCCAAAACACCCGTGCCTATGGTCGTTTTTTATCATGGCGGCGGGTTTGTTGCTGGAAGCAAGGATTTGATCCGCTTTAGCAACATGAAGTACTTGACCGAGAGTGGCGTTGCCGTGGCATCGGTCGGTTACCCTTTGGTGGCCGATGTGCGCGCCCAGTCACCTGGACGGCCGTTGCCAACGATCATCGATGAATCCGGCAAGGCACTGGATTATATCCGCGCCAATGCGGATGATTGGGGCGTCGACCACGATCGCATCATTCTTGCTGGCGCGTCTGCTGGCGCGATCATATCACAAAGCCTGGCTTATGTAGAACGCGAAGACGTGCAGGCTGTTCTAGCGGTTCAGCAACCTTGGGGTGCCGACATGATCATCGATGAGCTGCAAGCTGACGCCCCTGCAATGTTCCTTTTCACGATCTCGGGCGAGCAGGACAAGATGCACAGTCCGCGCTATGCCCGCGTTCTCTATGATCGTTGTCAGGAAGTTGGAATGGACTGCCACCTCTACGGCAGTCCGGTCAGCGGTTTGCCTCAGTTGAAAGATGGCGAGCAGATCATCGATGTCATGGCACGGGAACTTGGCTGGTAAAAGGAGCGCTGTCACATAATCGACGCTCCGCGCTTTTCTCGGCGGCTGAACAAACCAATAAAAGTCATTCCAGCCGCCGTAAGGCCGTGTTTGTAAATGGAACGATAAGTTCTCCTCATGCAACGAACAGGAACTCCAATGAGAAGTGGATTTCAACGATGAGCAAGCAATTCCGTGTCTTGGCCGCAGTAGTGGTCGTTTTGGCAACGACAGCTCTGAGTAGTGCACAGAACGCGAAGGCCGTTTTCAATCAATTGGACAAGGACAAGGACGGCTTCGTTCAACTTCAAGATGTCCCAAGGAAACTGCGCGACCGTGTCGCAGATTTGGACATTAACGAAGATGGCCAAATTTCTTCGAAAGAGATGAAGAAGCTCCGCGGTCTCGACGATCGCAAAAACAGGATTAACAAGCGCGGCTCAGAGCCGACATTTGCTGATGTTGCCTACAGCGGTAATTTTGATCGTTCCAAGATGGATGTGTGGCTTCCTGAAACGGCAAATGGTGCAACACCAATCGTGGTTTACTTTCATGGCGGCAGCTTCAGGAAAGGTGACAAGAACCGTGTTCGCAAGGGCGAGTTGATCGGGCTGCCACAACGCGGCATCGCACTGGCGTCTGTCAATTATCCCCTCGAAGCCCATATCGAGGCAGATGAACCTTGGGGCCACCTGCCAATCATATTTGACGAAACGCGGAAGGCAATAGCCTATATTCGAGCCAATGCCGTTCAATGGGGGATTGACCCGGATCGGATCGTTTTGGCGGGTTCATCTGCTGGCGCCGTTATTTCGAAATATTTGGCTTATGCCAAAAAAGAGGATGTTGAGGCCGTTCTGGCGCTCCAAACACCCTACCCAGTTGATTTGGTCATCAACGAAATAACCTTCGGTTCACCCGAGCTGTTTCTCTTTACAAGGTCCGGTCCCAACGACAGAACGCACCATCCAAGGTATGCGCAAGATCTGTACGACCAGTGCTTAAAGGTTGGTATGGATTGCCACCTTTATGGGAGAGAGATTAGCGGCCTCCCGCAGCTAAAAGAGGGTGAAACGATACTTGATGTCGTTGCGCAGCAGCTGGACTGGTAATAATCCTGATGCGGCGTCTAATGCACAGTTACTTTTTGTCTGTGTCACTGAGTTTGCGCGATGCCGGTACTGCTTGCGTAGAACTTTTTGTTGGGCGCCGCCCATTGAGAACGGGCCGCTCTATTGGAGCAGCGAATTCCACCAACTGACCACTTAGCAGTCACTCTTCCTCAGGCGCTTTGAGTTTCGCTCCAATGCTATAGGCTTGGTCTAGGAGGTGCCGACGTCTTTCCTCTGAGCCGGTTGATCCATAAAGAATTTCCAAAGACCTTGGAGAAAAACCAAAGTAGCCAAAAGTGCCCTGCATCCAAGCTGTCTCGAGTGCTTTAACATAACCCGCATCTTCGCTGTCATCAGAATTGGCACCAGCGGGGACGAGCAGGACACCGGGTCTCTTTTTCTGCATGGATTTTTCGCGATCATCGAGCTGATCATAGGCCCAGCCATAGCTCCATACTCGGTCGACCCAGCCTTTAGACATGGCCGGCATGCCCCACCAAAAAACCGGGAAAATCAAGCAGATTGCATCCGCGCGCGCTATGCGCTCCTGCTCGAAGAGCACGTCCAGGGGCGTGTTTGCCCCGCCATCGGCTTCGATGTCTGCTATTGTCCATCTTGGATCAAAGCCCTCAGCATGTAAGTCAGCGAGCTCTGCTGTGTGACCAGCGGCTTTTGCTCCTTTCATAAATTGGCGAGCTAAAGCTGCGCTAAGGGAAGCCGGGTTTGGATGGTCCAATACGGTCAAAACATGCATGGTTTCAGCCTTAATCATCGTTGATTCGGGCGAACGCTACAGGTTCAAGTTAGGTTGAGATCAATAGACGATTTACACTACTGAGCGCGAAGTGTTCCGCGATGACTTTACGGGCGATCCGCCAATTCTAGGATCACAAGAAATACCTACTCACTCCGACAGAGCACCCGTGCGCTCCATCGTCGAAACCGTGATGTAGGCAAGGCGGCAGGCGGGCTCCATTTCCAATATATTTGCACCACTCATCGCCGGCATGCCCAGATCCATGAGCATCCGGTTCATACCATCCAGTGTTCTGATATCATTTGGAACGTCATACTTGCCGAAAAGCTCATCAGTTGCGCCCGCCTCCGCAGCCCTGTCGCCATGCCAGTTCATCAATTTCTCGCACCATTCGCCAATTTTCGGCTCACACATTTTCTGCACGTTGATTTTGCCGAGTGTTATCTTCTTTGCCGCACCACCATGCTTGCTCGGCGGCCTAACATTGACCGCCATGTCCTGTTCGCCTGTCTTTGACGGAGCTTTTAAGCTGATTTCCTTTGATTGACGGATGGAGGATTCTGGTTCACCACCAACAATGAAATCAAGGTTCTTCATCTGGCGAAGATCGACGGGAGAAGGTGTGCGGACCGAGAACGGTTTTCCGGCCTCAACACACTCGGGCCATTCAAAGTCCATGCGGCGATAGGTTGTGGCGACGCGCACTTCATGGGTGGCACGACCATCGGGCGTTGTCGGCGCGTTCACCAATCGGACAAAGCCGATCACCTGGCCGGCATTGGGTGCTATTGCGCGCTGCAGTTTTTTGCTTTTGACGATCTGGTCTTCATAGACCAGATGGATATCGTCATTGTTGCCGCCACTGTCCGGGGCAAGCTCAACTTCCATATACATCAAAGCATCCGGCGGGGCGTCTTTTGCCACCAGTTCCTGAAACATTAGTGGTTGTGTGCTAAATGGCTCAACGAACAAGCCGCTATCCAGTTCATTGGTTCCCTTAAATGTCACGTCCTTTGGTCTAAGTTCTGGCACATCCGTGAAGTGTTCCGTGCGAACACCGTTACTGTCGATATTTTCAGTCTCATTCAACTCTGCCACGAAGCGGGGATACATGGTGTTGAAGCGGACGTTTGCCGGAAGCTTTTCGCTGTAGAGATAGTTCATGCCACGAGACCCGTCGTCTGTGAGTGTCGTAAAGTCCTTCAGATAAGCAAAATTATCCTGTGAACCGATCTCTTTACCCACGCGGATCAGATAGCGTGATTTAGCATAGCCATAAGAATCGCTGCCATCGGGGCTCTGATGAAAAGGGAGATCAAGGGCCATGTCTTCGGCTGTGGCAAACCGGTCAGATTTGAAGTGACCTTGCTTGGCACCCCACGCTGTTGCGGACGCCTCTGCTATCGCCTCCTCCAGCCAAAGCACACCCTCGCGTCCATAAGTGCCGGCCCGTCGACGAACATAAGTATGGGTAAATTCGTGGGCAACGGTGACGTCTTTTTCGACATCCGTCAGTGTCGTGTAGTTTTCCGGATATCGAATTTCGTAGGCGGTATTGAGGTTGATGTCCTGCTGGGCAGTTGCGCACGCCAGAGCCGTGCCACCACCGCAACCGTCCGTTTCCGGGTTGCCGGTATCAGCCGTGATGTAAAGTTGCCGTTTTCCATCCCCGGTCTGGTCCATGAAACGGGGATTTTCAAAGCCGAGCGATGTCATCCACTCGTCAACGGCTTTGGTCGATTTCAAGATGGCTTTAGCTTCTTGTTCTCCGCGTGCTTTGTCGGCGCGCGGGGCATCCTTTCCGCAAAAGGAAGCGTCCGTGCAGCGAACTTGATAATTTGGGTCATCAACAACCACTGTTCCGCGCGCTTCCAGTTCGGCTGCATGCGAGCTCGCAGCGATACTCAATACTGTCGTGGTTGAAAGGAAGAATAACACTTTGCGAAACATGTCTGCCTCTCTCACAAGCTGGGCCTGTTCTATGCCGCAAGGTCAACCAAGGCCTTTTTTGAAGCAAGTACCTTGGCGGAAATAATCGCGATGTGTTGCTGCCATGCTTTCGCGCAACAATTGACGCTTCACCATTTGATAACCATTCAAATTTTCTCTTTGGCAACAACTATCTCTTAACCATCACAGATCGGGTGCTTGGGGCGCTCCATTTGTTCTGCGTTGGTGATTATGCGTTCGCTTATTCTCACAGTCCTGTTGGCGGGCCTTGTCGGCCTGCAAGCCTGCCAATCTTCCTCCAAGGTCGATGCACTGCAACTCGCTAAGCCAGTGCCCAGCCGGGAGGTGACATCGTCAATTGCAGGTACGCAAATGCAGCGCCCTGACGACGTGGGCAATCTGTTGGCCGCCAACAATGCTTATCAGCAGCCCATGCTCGCAACGCCCGTTTCCACACCGCGTGCCAACAATCCTTGGGCGGGCAAAAAGGTATATCCGCAGCGTTTTCGTGATGCCAAGCCGGTGAATTTCGGTCGCGCCGCACCCCATCCGTTTGAGGTGCATGGCGTTGATGTTTCCCATTGGCAGTCGGATATCGATTGGAAAACGCTTCGCCGCAACGGGGCGAACTTCGCTTTCATCAAGGCGACAGAAGGCGGCAAGCACGTCGACCGCCTTTTCATGAAAAACTGGAACGCTGCCAAAGCCGCCGGTATTCCAACGGGTGCCTATCATTTCTTCTTTTGGTGCCGATCCGCCGAAGAACAGGCGAAATGGTTCATCCGCCATGTGCCCAAGCAAACGGGATCATTGCCACCGGTTCTTGATGTTGAATGGTATGGCAACAAGCGTTCTTGCCCGACCAAGCCTTCGCGCGGTCGCGTACTTGCCAAAATGAAAGTATGGCTCGATATCGTTGAGCGCCATTATGGCGTGAAACCGATCATCTATGTGACGCCGGACTTCTACGAAGATAATCTGCAGGGCCAGTTCAAGGACTATTCCTTCTGGCTTCGTTCGGTTGCTGAACACCCCAAAGGCCGCTATCCGAACCGTGAGTTTGCCTTCTGGCAATATTCGGGAACCGGGCTTTCCAAGGGCGTATCCACCCAGATCGATTTGAACGTTTTCAACGGTACAGCCGAAAGCTGGCGTCGCTGGTTGGCAAAGCGCACCGTCAAATGATACGGCGCGGCCCATGAGCCGCATCGTGCACATCATCGAACATTGGGACACGCCGCCGGACGCGGGCCAGCAATTTCTGGTCGCGCAGGGATTTGATGTGCGCGTCCACCATCCTTGGAAGGGCGATCCCGTGCCGATGCTCAAGGGCGACGAGGCTGGTGTGCTCGTCACGGGCGGCCCGCAAATGGTCTCCGAGCATGAGAAGTGGCACTATCTGGCCGACGAATTTGCGCTGATCGAACAAGCCATGGCGCAAGAGGTACCGCTGATCGGCGTGTGTCTTGGCAGCCAGATGATCGCGCATGTGCTTGGTGCCAAGGTTCAATATGGCGAAAACCCCAACGCGCTCTCCATGGGCTTTTACGAAACGCAGTCTCTGGTCGACGGCTTCATGCCGCCCAAAATGATGACGCTCAATGGCAATGCGCAGGGCTGGGAATTGCCGCATGGCGCGACGCTGCTGGCAACGTCAAACGAGACGCTGCATCCCAATCAAGCTTTTGCCTACGGGGAGAATATTTTGGGTCTACAGTTCCACCCCGAAGTCACCCGCGAAATCTTCGACCTCTGGCACTCCTATTATGGCCACCTTATCGGCCGACCGGGCACGCAGAGTGAAGAGGTGCAGAATGAGGGGTTTGCGAAATGGCAGGGCGAGGCTGTGGAGTGGTATGAGAGCCGGTTGCTGCAATTACTAGTAAACAGGCACCGTTAGTCGGTCAGCGCATAATACCGATATGGGCCATATTTGTGTTTGCGCTCCATCACTCTGATTTCATCACCACGCTTGTAGGCACCGTTTATGGGCAAATCTATGGTCACGAAACGCCCATTTTCTAACTTTGCGGTGGCGGGTCGCGTGCCAGTGATGACTTTGGGAGCCTGTATTGGGGTGAAGGACAGCAACTCAGCATTGTGCTCTACTTGCTGGGTCAATGTCCCGCTTGGAAGCAAAATGAACGGAATGGCAATAACCGGAGTTAGTGCGAGAAGTACGAGACCAACGCCCGTCAGGTCTCCTCTGTGAAACTGCCAAAACTCAACTAAACGACGAAGCATGAGTTTCATCTGGTAGTTTTTATTTGCCATTCAATATAGAAATTTATGAGTGAAGTTTTTATTTTGCTCGATCCAGCAATGGCAGTCTCTATTCCTGACCCCATCACTGGTTCGCGTCGTAATATTGGCGCTCTCAGACCCACCGACCCACATAAGCCACCGTTTCGGGGTCATACCAATTGCGTGAATACTCCTCGATCACTTCAGCCTGATCCCAGCTGATGCGTTCGACAAAGCCGAACGGCGTGCCTGGTTCAAAAGGTTGATCGTCAACAAAGGCCGGGCAGGGCGAGGCTGATACACGGTCTTCAACGCGGGCAACCCAAAAGCTCAATTTTTCCTTGTAAAACAGGTGCATGGAGTCGCCCAGTGAATCGATGCTTAAACCATCGACATGGCGGGCATCGAACCAGATTTCTTCCAAGGCAGCGGGTGTTTCGCCGAGATAACGCAACCGCCGCACGCGCCAGGCATGGGTCGATGAGCCGTCACCGAACGCGGGAAGAAAATCGGGATTGGGCAGCTTGTCGACGGAAAGCGTCTTGGCGGTCGGCAGGCCTGTTGAGCCAGTTTTCAGTTCCAGCCGGAAAAACTCGTAGATCGCGCCGGTCTTCGCTTTTCGCCGCACATAGGTGCCCGAGCCCTGGATGCGCTCCAAAAGCCCGCGTTGCTCAAGAATGGCCAGCGACTTGCGTAGTGTGCCGACAGCGACGTTAAGTTGCCGCGCGAGTTCAGCTTCTGTTGGCAGGCGTGTTCCGTCCGGCCAGACACCAGCCGCAATTTCGCGGCTCAACAATTCGGTGATCTGGATGTAGATGGGGAGGGTGGTCGGCCCAAATTCATTCACTATTGATATACCCCGATAGTCTTGCTATTTCACCGGCCAAGTTAGCCGAAATGCGGCAAAAACAAAATGATGAACGGGAGAATTGCCGATGACCGTCGTGCCGGTCAAATCCGCCGATTTGGATGCTGCCGAAGTTTCGTGGTTCGCCCCCATTTGTTCCGATGATTATCGCTATTTGGGTGTGCCGGAAGGCGACCTGCGCTCGTCTTTTGAGCATACGTCCGAGATCGTCAAAACGGCCGACAAGCTTGGCTTTCGCAACATATTATGCCCGTCATCTTATCAAGTAGGTCAGGACACGTGGTCGTTCGTCTCTGCGATGGCACCGCTGACCGAGAAGATCAACATGCTGGCGGCGATCCGCTGCGGTGAAGTGCATCCGGCCATGCTGGCCCGAGCCGTGGCAACCGTTGACCATGTGATGAAGGGCCGTTTGACACTCAATGTCATTTCTTCGCCCTTTCCGGGTGAAGAGGCGTCCAGCGAATATCGCTATCAGCGTTCGCATGAGGTCGTTGAGATACTGCGCCAAGCCTGGACCCAGGATGAGATCAATTATGAAGGTGAGATCTATCAGCTAAAGGGACTGAATACCGATCCGGTTCGTCCCTATCAGCAAAATGGCGGCCCGCTGCTTTACTTTGGTGGCTATTCGCCGATGGCGCTCGAACTGTGCGGTGCGCAGTGCGATGTCTACTTGATGTGGCCAGAACCCGAAGAATTGCTTCGAAAGCGCATGGCAGATGTCCATGCTGTTGCGGAAGCCCACGGCCGCACGCTTGATTACGGTTTGCGGGTTCACATGATCGTGCGCGACACCGAAGTAGAAGCGCGTGAATATGCCGAACATCTTGTCTCCAAGCTGGATGATGACAAGGGCGCGGAAATCCGGGGGCGAGCGTTGGACGCGAAGAACTTTGGTGTGTCCCTGCAGGCCGCGAACCGCGATAAGGCTGATGACGGTGGCTACGTCGAACCTCATCTTTGGACAGGGGTAGGCCGCGCGCGTTCAGGATGCGGCGCTGCGCTCGTCGGGTCCGTCGATCAGGTCATGAGCAAAATTGAAAACTACCAAAAGATGGGTATTCGCGCTTTCATCTTCTCCGGCTATCCTCACTTCGACGAATGCAAGATTTTCGGCGAGAAGGTTTTGCCGCAGTTGAAAACCTGCTCGCTACCCCATGTTTATGGCCGGGTGCCTGAAGAGATACCCGCAACACCACTCGGGGTGGGAGTACGACGCTGATGAGCAATTCAACGATGGAAATGGTGGATTTTGGCCACGGTGTGCCGGCGTTCTCGCGTTTGATTTATGGCGTTTGGCGCTTGGCGGACGATATGGACACGTCAGAAACCCACATTCGCAAGAAGATCGACCTTTGTCTTGAAAATGGTATCACCACTTTTGACCATGCTGACATCTATGGTGATTATTCCTGCGAAGCGCTGTTTGGTAAGGTGATCAAGAGCCACGGTGATCTTAAAGATCGCATGCAGATCATCACAAAATGCGACATCATGCTGTTATCAGAGAAGTTTCCCAAGCGCCGGGTCAAGCATTATGATACGAGCGCCGCTCACATTCGAGCGTCCGTTGATGCCTCACTCGGCCACTTGGGTGTTGATGTGATCGACATGCTCCTGATCCACCGGCCCGACCCGCTGATGGATCACCTTGAAACGGGCGGCGCGTTGGATGCGTTGGTTGATGAGGGCAAGGTTCGCGGCGTTGGTGTCTCCAACTTCATGCCCTGGGACCTCGATCTGCTACAATCGGCGATGAAGCACCCCATCTTGACGAACCAGATCGAGATATCGCTTGCTGCGCGTGACACCTTTACAAATGGTCAGATTGCCAGAGCTCAGCAGGATGGCCGTCCGCCGATGGCGTGGTCACCGTTGGCTGGTGGTCGCCTGTTCATCCCAAATGATGAAGTTGGCAAACGGGTGATGCCGAAACTGCTCGAGATTGGCAACAATTACCACGTGGCTGCAGATGCAGTTGCGCTGGCTTGGCTGTTGGCGCATCCGGCAAAAATTCTGCCGATTGTTGGCACCAACACTTTGGACCGAATTCGTCACATCACAGATGCGCTCAAAGTCGAGATAGATCGCGAAACCTGGTTTGAACTTTGGACACTGGCCGCCGGCCAGGAAGTACCCTGATAGTGGACCAAACCGCCAAAACCCAAGAGAGGCCGCAGACCATGAATGCAGATGCCCATTTGAACATCGACGTACTCAATGAAGCCGCCCTTAAACGCGCCATGGGTTGCTTCGCGACCGGCGTAACCGTCGTGACAGCCAACCTGGATGGCACCGACATCGGCATGACGTGCAATTCTTTTAATACGGTATCGCTCGAGCCTGCGATGGTGCTTTGGTCGATCCGCAAGGAGAGCGGTAGCCATCAGGCCTTCATAGATGCCGGTGGGTATACAGTTAGCATTCTCAATGCTGATCAGCGCGACACAGCCATGCAATTTACACGCGGGTCCCACGAAGAGCGGTTTGCTGATGTTCCGGTGGAGCGTTTGGCAACCAATAGACTTAAGCTTACGGAAGCTTCGGCGTGGTTTGATTGCAAGTTGGAGCAGGTCGTTTCAGCCGGTGACCATGACATTTTGATCGGTCAGGTGCTTTCCTTTGCTTGTAGCGAGCGTGACCCGCTTATTTACGTCAAAGGCAAATTTTCCGGCGTATAACGCATCCAGCCTTCGCCGGTGAGATGCTCCTGGGGCGCGAACTTCTGCTTGTAGTTCATCTTCGGTGATCCCTCTACCCAATAGCCGAGATAAACGTGCGGAAGGCCCTTGGCGCGTGCTCGTGCCACGTGATCCATGATCATATAGGTACCAAGTGAACGCTCGGGCAGTTCCGGATCAAAGAATGAATAGACCATCGAATAGCCGTCGGACATCAGATCTGACAGTGCCACGGCTACAAGTTCGCCGCGTGATCGCCCGGTAATGAAGCTGTCCGCATCGCGCACACGATATTCGATGATACGCGTTTTGACATGGCTGTCTTCGATCATCATTGCATAATCAAGAACAGTCATGTCGGCCATTCCGCCTGACGGGTGGCGCGCATCGAGATATCGGCGAAACAGGGCATATTGCTCAGATGTCGGTTCCGCCACTTCTTCCATGCTGATCAGATCATTGTTGCGTTTTGCGACCCGCTTTTGAGACTTCGTTGGAATATAGTCGTCAGCAAGCAAACGAACCGAGACACATGCGCGACAAGTTTCGCATGCAGGTCGGTAGGCAATGTTCTGAGATCGGCGGAAGCCACCTTGCGTCAGAAGGTCATTCATCTCCGGCGCTTTTTCGCCAACCAGATGCGTAAACACTTTGCGCTCGAACTGGCCGTCGAGATAGGGGCACGGCGAGGGCGACGTCAAAAAGAACTGCGGTGTCTTCGTCGAGTGTTTGGTCATGCAAGTGTCATGTGGCGGATCATAACAAGTTTGGCCTCTTGCATAAAAAGGTCAAGTGGCAGTCCACAGGCTAGTCTACCTTTACATCAAACTGTGACTTGCGCACGGCAACTGTCCCCAGAACGATGTCATGCAACAAACGTTTGTGCCGCGTAAAAAGAGCAAGTAGGGCGACCGCAGGTGTCAATACTGTATGGGCGACCCAAAACAGGACGGCGTGCACGATACCCGTCAACCAGTCCAAACGCTCGCCATCATAGCGTACCAAACACAAATCCATAATCTGCATGCCCCAGGTGCCCTGGTTCGGTCCGCCTACGGTCCATGCGATGTAGGTTAGAGCCACCAATGGCACCAATATTGTGTATAGAAGCCAGCCCGCACCAAATGTGGCGAAGCCGAAGATAGCGATCAGTGGAATTGCAACGATGCACAAAATGAAAACGAAGAAGTAATCGATAAAGAACGCGATCGTGCGCCGGGTGCGAACTGAATCCAGCAGTGCTGCATTGTCGAAACGCGCTTCATTGTGAGTCATCGGAATTGAGTTGGTCATATCTGGCACATATGCATTGATTTGGCTGTCGACAAATCAGCTATTGAGAACTTCCGCAACACGCGGTGCAAAGTAGGTCAAAACACCATCGCATCCGGCACGTTTGAATGCGGACAGGCTCTCCAGCATCACGCGCTCACCATCAATCCAGCCATTTGCTGCGGCAGCCTCCACCATCGCGTACTCACCAGAGACTTGGTACGCAAAAGTCGGCATCTCAAACGCGTCTTTTAACTGCCTGCAGATATCCAGATAGGGCAGACCTGGTTTCACCATCAGCATGTCAGCACCTTCTTCCACATCGAGCGCTGCATCATGGACTGCTTCATGCGCGTTGGCCGGATCAATATAGTAGGTCTTCTTGTCACCCTTCAGAAGGCCGGATGTTCCAATGGCTTCTCGGTAGGGGCCGTAGTAAGCCGACGCAAACTTGGTAGCATAAGACATGATCGCGATATCAGTATATCCTGCGCCATCAAGCGCCTCCCGTATCGCACCAATCCGCCCATCCATCATGTCAGAGGGCGCAATGATATCTGATCCGGCTTGAGCCTGATTGATTGCTGCTTCAGCCAAGATGGATACGGTTTCGTCGTTGATGATGATCCCATCGCGCAAAACGCCATCATGGCCATGCGATGTGAAAGGATCGAGTGCGACATCGGTTATGATGCCAATGTCCGGAACCGCGTCCTTGATGGCGCGTGTTGCGCGGTTGACGATGTTGTCCGTATCCAAGATGTGGCTGCCATTTACGTCCTTTAGCGCGTGATCCACTTGCGCAAATGTGGCAATGGCGGGAATTGAAAGACTGTGCGCACGCTTTGCAGCTTCTACCGCCAGATCAACGCTCAATCTTTCCACACCTGGCATGGCGTTAATCGGCTGGCGATTGTTTTCTCCGTCCGTGATAAAGATCGGCCAGATAAGATCATGTGGCGTCAGGCTGGTTTCTCTGACGAGATCGCGCATCCAGGGACTGCCTCGCAATCGCCGCATGCGACGGGTAAGTTCCAGTGGTTGGGTCGCGGGCATGTAAGCCTCCGATGTTCGGTTTTGGTTGCGAGTAACACGCAATTTTGCCATGCGCTATAAAACCTATGGGCGGGGAACGTTATAAATGTCGATTGTTTTGGACACCGTACAACCGATCACCAAGGCTGGACGGGCTGAACGGATTTATCTGGTCTTTGTACGATTGGTTTCAGTTCTCTGCCTTGTTGCAACGGTAGGCTACTGGGCTGGTCTAAGTGGTATCTCCGATTTTTTTGGTGTCGCGGCGCTTGGCTCATCCAACACATCGTTATCGGCGATGAATGTGTCGCTGGCGGCACTCTTTCCAGTGGCAATGCTTGGCCTTTGGCTGCGCGCGCGATGGGGAGTTGCAATTTGGGTAGGCATACTAGTTGCGCAAATATTGGCACATGGTGGTGCTCCATCGATATTCGAAGCAAAGCCGTCGCTTATTGTGACCAATTTGGGCTTGCTGGCTGCACTGGCTCTGATCAGCGGCTATATGATCTACAGTCGGTACATTGTTGCTGAAGCCATGACCCGCTGAAGATACGTCTCAATAGCGGTCAGACTTTTCATAATATTGAGGGTTTTTTAACGCTCGTGTTTAAGTCGAATTTTATTCGTATCCGCTAGGTTGTGCTCACAAGGCGAGAATACATCGTCAAAAAACAGTGAGTGCGTAATGAGAAACGAGAGTAATTTGGCGGCGTCTGGTGGCGCGTTAGAAAGCAAGGATGCAATCCGCAATCTATATATGGAAGCGTTGCAGCTGGTTGAACGTCTACATCGCCGTTTGCAAGATGTAGTCAAAGACGAGTTTGAGCGGTCGCGCCGTAGCGATATCAATGCTGTGCAGGCGATTCTGCTCTTTAACATCGGCGATGAGGAACTAACGGCTGGTGAATTGCGCTCGCGTGGCTACTATTTCGGCTCAAACGTTTCCTACAACGTCAAGAAGCTGACTGAAATGGGTTTCATCAATCATGAGAAGTCCAACGCCGATAAGCGTTCAGTGCGTATTAGCTTGACTGAGAAGGGCAGGGACGTGGCCGCTGTCGTACGCGCGCTTTATGACCGCCATATTTCATCGATCGAAGCTGTAGGTGGTATCGGCTCAGACGAGTTTGTGGCGATGAACCGCGCCATGCAACGTCTTGATCGCTTTTGGAACGATACAATCCTTTATCGCCTGTAACGCGCCTCGAAACAAAAAACGCCACCGCGTCGAAAATGGCGTGGTGGCGTTTTTGTGTTTGCGGTTTGGGATTTATTGCACCTCGCGCGCCGGGCTCCCAGACTTTGGATCGCCGCGTAGCGCAAACAGCATCGGTGTGCGCTTTTGGTAGTCAACATATGAAGGCCTGGTACGCACCATATGTTGCTCGGTGAGCGGAATGGAAATCGCGATCATGATGGTGCAAAGCAGGATTGGTCCAAGCAACACGAGCGGATTGCCAGACATGGCGAGAGCGGCAAGACCCAGACCCCACCACAATATCATTTCCCCCACATAGTTGGGATGGCGGCTGATACCCCAAAGGCCGCCGCGGTAAAGTGCGCCACCACGTTCTTCTTGCTCGTGCGATTTCTTTCCGACGGAAAGTTGGAAATCAGAAAGCCACTCAATTGCAAATCCGAGCACGAAGAGTGCCATTCCCAACGTAAAGATGATTTCATTTGTCGACGCCACTTGTCCAAACGCCACGTGCACGGGCACGGCGATGATCCAAAGCAGCGTTGCTTGCAACAAAAAGATGGTAAAGAGGCTTACCCACCAGAAACTGGCTCCACCATTTTCGCGCATGGCGGCATAACGGCCATCTTCACCGTGCATCGCATGATGGCGTCGTATCAAATGCTGAGCGAGGCGAAATGCCCACAAGCAAATTGCTCCTAGAAATATGACCTCAAAGATCGATCCAGTACCGCGCATGTAGAAGTGAACGGCGGCGATGACAGCAAAGCCTGGCCCCCAATAATAGTCGATCACGCCCGCATTCTTGGTCATGACATTAATTAGCCATATTCCGGTGAAAGCGACGCACGTGATTAAATATGTTATAATCAGGGCAGTAAGCATTGTTGACTTTCTGGGCCTCGCAAAAGCGTGACGATGGTTTCCGGTTTGTTAAGTTGACGACGGTAGCTTCAATCGCCATATCCAAAGAGACTTACGCGAGTGGGACATGACTGGATTTAGAAAAGATACACGCCGACATTTTCTCCGCAGCGCGCTTGCGTCTGCGGCAGGACTCGCAGTTGCGAACAAAGCGGCTGCACAATCGTCAGTGATGGATATCCTGCAGTCGCCACAGCGCGGTGCGTGGGACGATCAGTTTGATGCCTCTGGCACCAGAAACAAAGCCGCGATCAACAATCGCTTGCCAATCCTGTCTGCTCCCACTGCCTCATACGTTGAAGGCGCAATGGTTCAGTACCGCGACATCGTTTCTCGCGGAGGTTGGCCTCGCGTCAACGCGACGCAGGCTCTACGCGTCGGTGTTCGCGACAATGCGGTCAGCGAACTGCGTCGACGTCTGATAATCTCAGGCGATTTGCCGCGTAACGCCGGCGATAGCTCTACCTTTGATACTTTCCTTGACGGTGCGCTGAAACGCTTTCAGGAGCGCCACGGCATGGTCGCCGACGGCGTTGTGGGCAACTACACGTTACAGGCTCTAAACGTGCCGGCTGACGTTCGCCTCGGCCAGCTGGAAACAAATCTTGTTCGCCTGCGCGCGATGTCGGGCTTTCTTGGCGATCGGTATGTAATGGTTAACATCCCTGCCGCTGAGATTGAAGCGGTGCGTAGTGATCGCGTTGACCTGCGCCACAAAGCAATTGTCGGTAAGATTGACCGTCAGACACCAATTTTGTCGTCCAAAATCCACGAGGTTATCCTCAATCCATATTGGACGGCGCCAAAATCGATTATCCGCAAGGATATCATTCCGCTGATGCGCGAAGATCCAACATATCTGACGCGCAACAAGATTCGTCTTTTCGACAATCAAGGCAACGAGGTGCCGCCGGAATTCGTTGACTGGTCAACGGAAGAGGCTGTCAGCCTGCGCTTCCGCCAGGACCCTGGCAAAATCAACGCGATGTCTTCGACGAAGATCAACTTCTACAACCCTCATGCGGTCTATATGCATGACACGCCGCAGCAGTCCTTGTTCGGCAAGTTCCTGCGCTTCGAATCGTCCGGTTGTGTGCGCGTTCATAATATTCGCGAACTGACATCTTGGCTTTTGGACACCGATCCCACATGGAATCGCCGCCGCATTGAGCAGGTCATTTCAAGTGGCGTGAATACGGAAATTGCAGTTCCTGTCGAGGTTCCTGTTTACTTCGTGTACGTCAGCGCCTGGTCGAACAATGCCGGTGTTGTTCACTTCCGTGATGATATTTACGGACGCGACGGCGTTGCTATGCTTCGCCTGACGCAAACGCTCTAAGCAATTTATTGCCAATATCTGGTGTGATTTGGTGTGTCAGTGTGCTGACACACCAATTGAACGCGTGTATGCACCCATTTTGACGTCTGTTCCCGACAAAAGGATTACCCAATGTCCAACGATAGCGCAGCAGCTCAGCCATTCTCGACCAGTTTCTTCGGCAACTCACTTGCCGAGACAGACCCAGCCATCGCAGGCGCCATCGGCAAAGAGCTTGGTCGTCAACGCCACGAGATTGAACTGATCGCGTCGGAAAACATTGTTTCGCGTGCTGTGCTCGAAGCACAGGGCTCTGTGATGACCAACAAATATGCCGAAGGGTATCCCGGTCGCCGGTATTATGGCGGTTGTGAGTTTGTCGATATTGCAGAAGAGCTGGCCATCGAGCGCGCTACAAAGCTGTTTGGCTGTGGCTTTGCCAATGTGCAGCCCAATTCTGGTTCGCAGGCCAACCAAGGCGTCTTTCAAGCGTTGATCAAGCCAGGCGATACCATTTTGGGTATGAGCCTCGATGCTGGTGGCCACCTCACACACGGTGCCAAACCAAACCAGTCGGGCAAGTGGTTCAATGCCGTCCAGTATGGCGTACGCCAGCAGGATGGTATCATCGATATGGATCAGGTCCGCGCACTTGCCATTGAGCATGAGCCAAAGCTGATCATTGCAGGTGGTTCTGCCTACAGCCGCGTTTGGGATTTCGAAGCGTTCCGAAAGATTGCCGATGAAGTTGGTGCTTACCTGTTGGTCGATATGGCCCACTTTGCCGGCTTGGTCGCAGCGGGCGTGCATCCGAACCCGTTCCCGCATGCTCATGTGGCGACAACGACAACACACAAGACACTGCGCGGCCCACGAGGCGGCATGATTCTTACCGATGACGAAGCACTGGCCAAGAAGTTCAATTCAGCGATTTTCCCCGGCATCCAAGGCGGGCCACTGATGCATGTCATCGCCGGTAAAGCTGTCGCGTTTGGCGAGGCACTCAATCCCGAGTTCAAATCCTACATGGGTTCTGTGGTCGAGAATGCGAAAATATTGGCGGCAACGCTTGAAAAAGGTGGCTGCAATATTGTCTCCAACGGTACAGACAATCACTTGATGCTCGTTGATCTGCGTCCCAAGGGGATCACCGGTAAGGCGGCCGAAGCGTCGCTCGGCCGTGCAAACATTACTTGCAACAAGAACGGCGTGCCGTTTGATCCAGAAAAGCCGGCGATCACATCAGGTATTCGCTTGGGTACACCTGCTGCGACAACACGCGGTTTCGGCACGGCTGAGTTCCAACAGGTTGGTGAATTGATCACCGAGGTATTGGATGGCCTGAAAGCCAATGGCGAAGACAATAATGGTGAGGTGGAAGCAGCGGTCAAAGCCAAGGTTATAGCGCTAACTGATCGCTTCCCGATTTACCCGCACCTTTGAGCTTACCGCGAATGGTGAAATGGTGGGTGGTTGGGTGTAAAAGCCATTGACCATTCACCGCTGACCATTCACTAGCCCACCATGCGCTGCCCCTACTGCTCAAACGAAAACACGCAGGTGAAGGATTCGCGTCCTGCCGAGGACAACAATGTCATTCGCCGCCGCCGCTTTTGCCCGGATTGCGGCGGGCGCTTTACGACGTTCGAGCGTGTGCAGCTTCGCGAACTGTATGTCACCAAACGTAATGGCCGCAAGGTGCCGTTCGACCGCGACAAGCTGGCTCGTTCCTTTGAAGTCGCGCTGCGCAAACGCCCTGTCGATCCAGAGCGGGTGGAGCGCGCGGTCTCCGGCATTGTGCGTCAGCTGGAAGCTTCTGGCGAACAGGAAATTCATGCCGATGATGTTGGCAACCTGGTTTTGGAAGTTCTCAAAGGCATGGATGATGTGGCCTATGTGCGCTTTGCTTCCGTCTATATGGATTTTTCCAATTCCGATGACTTTCGAGACCTGCTGGGCGAATTGTCCAAAAATGGCGGTAAAGCCAAACGCGATATAGATGATATCGATGCCGACTAAGGCCGACCTTGAGTTCATGCGCGAGGCCATCGCGTTTTCGCGCCAAAATTTGGGCCGCACGGCAACAAACCCTTCCGTTGGCACCGTGATTGTCAAAGACGGCATCATCATTGGCCGAGGCGTTACAGCTGTCGGGGGACGTCCCCATGCTGAAACGCAAGCGCTTGCCGAAGCAGGAAAGGCGGCAATGGGCGCGACCGCCTACGTCACGCTGGAGCCTTGTGCGCATCACGGACGTACACCGCCTTGTGCCGATGCTTTGGCCAATGCCGGTATCGCTCGGCTGGTATGTGCGTTGTCCGACCCTGACGATCGTGTCGCGGGCAAGGGGTTCGCAATCCTGCGCGATGCCGGTGTTGAGATCGAAGCCGATGTCGGCGCGGATGAGGCGCGGTCCGTGCTTTGGGCCTACCTTGTGCGATCTCAGTCCAAGCGCAGTGGCGTAACCCTCAAATTGGCTATCAGCGCAGATGGCATGCTCGGCCTCAAAGGACAGGGCAGCGTTCCAGTAACGGGTGAAGCCACGAGAGACCAGGTTCACCAGATGCGAGCGGAGCATGATGCCATCATGGTTGGCATTGGAACCGTGCTGGCCGATGATCCCTCGCTTGATGTGCGTCTTGATGGCATGGAGCATCGGTCACCCCATCGCGTGGTCGTTGACAGACATGCCCGGCTTTCGGCCTCGTCCAAGCTTGCGCAAACCGCCCGGCGCATCAAAACATCAATCGCGACATGCGCACCTGACAGCGCTAATGCGGCTAGTCTGCGGGCCATGGGCGTGAACATCATCGCTTGTGCTGAGCACCAAGGAGAGGTTGCTTTGCCCGAGCTGCTCGAGGATTTGGCTTCTATGGGCACACAGTCAGTATTCCTAGAAGGAGGAGCTCAACTGGCCAAATCTTTTTTGACCGAGGATTTGGTGGATCGACTTGTTCTCATTCAATCCGATAGGCAACTTGGCGCCGACGGGCTTGCATCACCAATTGGGCCGCACAATGTATCGCGTGAGTTCGCTTCGCTCGGACAGGAACATTATGGCGACGATATCGCCTATTTTTACGAACGGACACGCTGATGTTCACTGGTATCATCACAGACATTGGAGTTGTAGATCAGGTGCAACAATTGCCGAGCGGCAAGTTGTTTAAGATCCAAACAGCCTATGACCCCAAAACCATCGATATTGGCGCTTCCATTTCCTGTGCAGGCGTTTGCCTGACTGTGGTGGATCGCGGTACCGATGCGGGTGCGAACTGGTTCGCGGTCGAAGCTTGGGAAGAGGCGCTCCGTTTGACCAACGCAAACCACTGGCGCGCAGATAGCCAAATCAATTTGGAGCGTGCCATGAAGGTTGGTGACGAATATGGTGGTCACATGGTGTCTGGCCATGTCGATGGTTTGGCCAAGATCATCGACATCAAAGACGAAGGCGACGCCAGACGCTTTTTCCTCCAAGCACCAGACGAGCTTTCTCCATTTATTGCGCCGAAGGGCTCAATCACCTTGGACGGCACATCGCTGACCGTAAACAGCGTTGAAGGTGCGGTGTTTGACGTGCTGTTGATTGCCCATAGTCAGAAAGTAACGACGTGGGGCAACGCCACTGTCGATGACCTGATCAATCTGGAAGTCGACATGTTGGCGCGCTATGTGAAGCGTTATGTGGACCGTCTTGCGCAATTGGAAAAACAGTCTTAAGCGCCCCCTTCAACATTTCATGACTGGCTAAGTTCATGCCCCATCTTTTGATCGCCGAAGCGCGGTTTTACGACGAATTGTCAGACGCACTGCTTGAGGGCGCCAAAGCAGCGCTGGATGAAGCGGGCGCGACCTATGAAGTGGTGACCGTAATGGGTGCGCTGGAATTGCCTGCCGCCGTTTCCTACGCTCTTGATGGCGACAAAGCCTATGATGGTTTCGTCGTGCTCGGCATGGTCATTCGCGGTGAGACCTATCACTTTGAGATTGTTTGCAACGAATCTGCACGCGCGTTGATGGATTTGTCTGTCTCCAAAAATCTTGCACTCGGCAATGGCATCATGACCGTTCAGAACATGGAGCAGGCTTGGGACCGTGCTGATCGTACTCGCAAAGATAAAGGCGGTTTTACAGCCAAAGCAGCGCTGACCATGATAGCGCTGAAAAACAAGTTTGGCGTTGCTTAATGGCTGAGCAGGCAAGCAAAACCGTCAATATGCGCGGCGCGGCACGTCTTGCTGCCGTACAAGCACTTTTTCAGATGGAGCTTTCGGGGCAGGGCGTGCTTGAAACGGCCGCTGAATATGAAACGTTCCGTCTGGGCAAAGAGTTGGATGGTGAGCAATTAGCGCCTGCTGATGCGAGCTGGTTTCGCTCTCTACTGTCCGGCGTGGTAGAGCAACAAACAAAAATCGACCCGATTATCCGGGCAGCGCTGGCCGACGGTTGGTCGTTGTCGCGGCTAGACGGGACACTTCGCGCCGTATTGCGCGGTGGCACCTACGAATTGCTACATCGCAGTGATGTGCCAAAACCTGTAATCATCTCTGAATATGTAGAAATCGCCAACGCATTCTATGATGAGGGCGACGAACCAAAAACCGTAAATGCGGTGCTTGATCGCATTGCACGCACCCACCGCGACTGACATGGTTGCTCAAATGACTGATCGTCAGAATGTAGCCTTGAGAGAGGCCAAACGAACTGCGCTTATTTTTGCGTCGTCGCAGGCTATCATCGGCTCTGCGGCTCCCATCATGATGTCTATGGGTGGTCTTGCCGGAGATTATCTTCTCGATGCAGACAAGACGCTGGCTACAGCCCCGGTCACCGGGTTTACCGTCGGCGTTGCTTTGGGTGCCATGCCAGCTGCGCTGTTCATGCGTATGGTCGGTAGCAAAAACGGTTTCATGACAGGTTCGCTGGTGACGGCGCTGGGTGGCGCTTTGGCGGGCCTTGCTATCATGCGCGGTGACTTCTGGCTGTTCGTCATGGCATTGATGATTGTTGGCCTCGGTGGCGCGTTTGTGCAGCAGTTCCGATTTGCTGCCGCCGATGCATCGCCACCCGATTTCAAACCGAAAGCCATTTCCTGGGTCCTTGGCGGTGGCGTCATTGCTGCGATTTTGGGGCCTCAACTGGTCATACTGACCCGCGATATGATGGCACCGGTTGACTTTGCTGGCGCGTTCTTCGCCGTGTCGATGCTTGGTCTGGCAGGCATGGGTGTCTTGGCGCTTTTGCGGTCCAATCCAAATGTAGAAAGCGAAAACGAAGCTGGTGGCTCAGCCCACGTCGATGCGCGGCAGCTTTCAACAATCATAACGCAACCGCGTTTCATGATTGCGTTTGCCTGCGGGGTCACCAGCTATGCGCTGATGGCTTTCATGATGACGGGTGCACCGCTTGCGATGGTTGGTTGTGGTTTGTCCATAGATCAGGCGACGCTTGGAATTTCCTGGCACGTGATGGCTATGTTCGCGCCTAGCTTCGTTACCGGAAGATTGATTGCCCGCTTTGGCAAGGAAGTCATCGTTGGAACTGGGTTGGCGATCCTGCTCCTTTGCGGGATGGTCGCCTTGACCGGCGTACAGCTTTGGCAGTTCTGGTTAGCGCTGATCCTGTTGGGCGTTGGTTGGAACTTCGGCTTCATAGGCTCCACCGCCATGATTACCGACACATATCGCGCGTCCGAGAAAAACAAGGTGCAAGGCGTCCATGATTTTGCGCTGTTTTCAACGGTCGCCTTTGCGTCGCTAATGTCTGGTGCAACGCTCAATGCATTTGGTGACACGGCTCAAGGCGGTTGGATTGCTCTCAACCTTATTCTGATTCCGCTCGCTGCGGCATGCCTTCTATTGCTGGTCGTTCATACGCTGGCGTCACGGCGTAAGCTTCAACCGGCATAACCTTTTGGCCAAACCATTGTGGGCGTGCAGTTTGCGCGCTTGACCCCCCGACGCCCTTCCTGCATACGTCGCGCCGTCTCGAGGCGGGGCTGACGCTTTCGCGGCCATTTTGGGTAATGCGTGTTTCCTGATCGGGAAATACCATATTGGAGGAAATAAAATGCTGCTTCTCGCGGTGATCGGATGCGGTTTGGTATCCGTTCTTTACGCGATCTGGGCGACACAGTCTGTGTTGGCATCAGATCAGGGCAATGCACGAATGCAAGAGATCGCTAGCGCGATCCGCGAAGGTGCTCAGGCCTATCTCAACCGTCAATATTCAACCATTGCCATCGTTGGCGTCATCGTTGCGGCCGCCACATGGCTGCTGCTCGGCGCCACCGCTGCAATTGGTTTTGTCATTGGTGCCGTTTTGTCCGGTGTTGCCGGTTATATCGGCATGTTTGTATCAGTGCGTGCGAATGTGCGCACGGCGCAAGCGGCGGCTCATTCGCTTTCTGGTGGCCTCGACATCGCATTCAAATCCGGCGCTATCACCGGAATGCTGGTGGCGGGTCTCGCGCTTCTTGGCGTCGCCGTCTACTATTGGATCCTCGTTGACCTGATGGGTTTGGCGCCCGAAGACCGGATTGTCATCGATGCGCTTGTAGCGCTCGGCTTTGGTGCTTCTTTGATCTCCATTTTCGCACGTCTCGGCGGCGGTATATTTACAAAGGGCGCCGATGTTGGCGGCGACCTTGTTGGTAAAGTTGAAGCAGGCATTCCTGAAGATGACCCGCGCAACCCGGCGACCATTGCTGACAATGTTGGCGACAATGTTGGTGACTGTGCGGGTATGGCAGCGGACTTGTTTGAAACCTATGCGGTGACCGTCGTGGCGACCATGGTTCTTGGCGCCATCTTCTTCACCGGTACAGATGTTCTTGCTGACGTCATGCTCTATCCGCTTGCCATCGGCGCAGCGTGCTTGCTGACATCCATCATCGGTACGTTTTTCGTGCGCTTGGGCTCAAACGGTTCCATCATGGGCGCGCTCTATAAAGGTTTGATCGCAACCGGTGTTCTGTCCGTAATTGGTCTCGGCGCTGCGACGTCTTTGACAATCGGTTGGGACTCAATTGGCGCCGTTGGTGGTCAGGAAATCATCGGCCGTCACCTGTTTTACTGTGGCCTGATCGGTCTCGTGGTGACAGCGCTGATCGTTGTCATCACAGAGTACTATACCGGCACGAACAAGCGTCCGGTCAACTCCATTTCACAAGCATCTGTCACCGGTCACGGCACAAATGTTATCCAGGGTTTGGCGATTTCACTTGAGTCAACGGCGTTGCCCGCGATTGTGATCGTTGCTGGCATTATTGCAACGTTCCAACTGGGCGGCTTGTTCGGTACGGGTATAGCGGTCACTGCCATGCTCGGCATTGCAGGGATGATCGTTGCGCTTGATGCCTTCGGCCCTGTTACCGACAACGCTGGTGGCATCGCGGAAATGGCCGGTCTTGATCCGGAAGTGCGCAAGTCGACTGACGCGCTGGACGCCGTGGGCAACACGACAAAAGCTGTCACCAAAGGTTACGCGATTGGCTCCGCTGGTCTTGGCGCATTGGTCCTGTTTGCGGCTTACTCAAACGACCTAGAGTTCTTTGCTGCAAACGCAGACCAGTATCCATACTTTGCGGATATGGGCACGATTTCGTTTGATCTTTCCAACCCCTACGTTGTGGCGGGTTTGATCTTCGGTGGCCTGATCCCTTATCTCTTCGGTGGTATTGCAATGACAGCTGTTGGTCGTGCCGGTGGTGCGGTTGTGGAAGAGGTTCGTCGCCAGTTCCGCGAAAAGCCGGGCATCATGGAAGGCAAGGACAAGCCTGACTATGCCGCTGCAGTTGATATGCTGACACGCGCCGCGATCAAGGAAATGGTCATCCCGTCCCTGTTGCCGGTGCTTGCTCCGTTGGTCGTCTACTTCGGCGTGCTGCTGATCTCTGGATCTAAAGCCTCTGCGTTTGCCGCAGTTGGTGCGATGCTCTTGGGCGTGATCGTCAACGGCTTGTTTGTCGCCATCTCAATGACCTCAGGTGGTGGAGCTTGGGACAATGCCAAAAAGTCCTTCGAGGACGGCTTCGTCGATAAAGACGGTGTGCGTCACGAAAAGGGCTCCGAAGCACACAAGGCTTCTGTTACCGGTGACACCGTTGGCGACCCGTATAAGGATACGGCCGGTCCTGCCGTTAACCCGGCGATCAAGATAACCAACATTGTGGCTTTGCTGCTACTTGCAGTGCTCGCGCACTAGCCCATAAGCACAAGTCCGAATTTCGAAACCCGCGGAGCGATCCGCGGGTTTTTTCATTAGGTCGAGCAAAAAATGCTGACCCTTGTAAACCGATGGCGCTCGTCACGACATTCATGGGTAACAATGAGAAATGCCATGACCGAACAACCTGATGATCTAAAAGAGCTGGAAGCGCTGCTGGGGCACACGAAAGTGCCTTACGGCCATCTACAGCATGACGGATCGCTCTCAACCGAACGACCGTGGCAGGCTCCAACACGCCGTTATGCGCCGTATGCGGTTGCAGCTTCTTTGACGATGGCAATTGGCTTTGTTGGCTTGGCAGTCATGGATGCCGGTGGGCCGGGTACCATTCCGCAATCGCGGCTGGCCACATCGCTCCCATCGACATTTGCAGCGCCAAAGACGCCCGGCCTGACAATCAACGCGAACGCCTTTTCGCGTGTTCGCCAAATCCCGGCGCCTTTCCAAATGCCAACCCGTCCGAACGCGTCCAAGGGGTGATTTGATGCTGGCTGTGGACACAGACTGGCAGCTTTTCGCGCGGGCGGCAGACGACGGTGCCGCACTTGCTGAACTGTTTGAACGTCATCGCCACTTTGTCTACCGGCTCGGTTGGGGTGTTTTGCAATCAAGCGAAGCTGCCGACGATATCGTCCAGGATGTTTTCCTGAAGATCAGGTCCGGACGACTGAAGGCTGCGCCAAAAGCCCGTTTCACCACTTGGCTTTACGGATTGGCAATCAACACAGCGCGCGAACATGCGCGCAAGCGGCGCAGATTTTGGGGAGCTGCTGATGCAACCGAACTGCTCGAAAGGCAGGTCGATGAGGCGGTCGATCCCGAAAGGGCAGATGCCATGCGCGATCTGGCCAAAGCCATGGCGATGCTGCCGATCAGGCAGCGTGAGGTCGTGCTTCTGCGCTTTTATGAAGGTTTCGATACCCGGGAAACAGCCGAAATCCTTGGCTGTCGCGAGGGTACCGTAAAAGCCCATTTACACCGGGCCACACAAACGTTGCGAGCAGGTCTCGCATCATACAAAACCGAAAGGACCTGAATATGAAGAAACTCATCATTGCAGCAACCGTTTGTTTTGCAACGCTGACAGTTGTTCCGGCGTACGCCGACGAGGAAATTGATCAACTAGGCGCTTATTTGGAGCTTGCCGAGCAGTATATCGACTTGGCCAATCGCCCTGAAGCTGCGGTTTTCTTTGCCGTGGAAGGCATTGTAGAGATACACGAAGCACGAGGCGAAAAAGCAAAGGCTATCGAGACTCTAAGTGCCATGCTTGAGAAGTTCCCTGCAAACACGGCCGCACGCAATCTCATCCGTTTTGAACTGCGTGATCTTCATGCCGAGATGGGCGACGCTGCCGGAGCGCTGGCCCAATTGGAAGCAGTTATCGAAGACAATCGCTAATTACCAAAACAATAAACCCGCGGAGCGATCCGCGGGCTTTTCATTTCGCAATCCCGAAAGGTGGTTTTATCCGCCGCCGCCCAAAATATTGGACGCACTGCCACGAAGACCGCCGGCCAGAATTTGGGCTAGGAATGTCTGATCTTTGCCGCCGGTTGGCGTCGTGCGGGTGATAAAGTCGAAAATTTTGCCGTCCTGAATGCCATAATCGGCAATGCGGTTGACCTTCTGTTCTTCGTCAAAATAGATCGCCAGAACCCGCTGATCGACCAGACGCGGCTTCATGAACTGAGCACGGCGTGTGCGCGTTTGCGAGATGTAGTAGAAGGCTTCTTCGGTCTCGATAGCATTGGTTGTCGTCGGGGTGCCCAAGGATAGCAAAACCTGTTCACGGCTTGAGCCGGGTGGAACCAGAGCAAGGGTCTGCTCATCAATCACATAACCCTGCTTAAAGGTCTCCGAAGTACTTAGCGTATCGGAAACCGAGCAGCCGCCAACCAATAGCACAGCGACTGTTGCTAACGGCGCGACACATGCGCGTAAAGCCCTTGTTTTCAAGTCAGCAATTGCCAAATTTGTCTCCAACGATTGATGATGGCATAGCCATTCCTATCTCGCTATCTCAGCAAGTTCGTGCTTTCAAGCTTGTTCCTGAAACACGGGTCCAGCATTTAAGGTGAATTAAGGCATGATTCTGTCATTGTTTCGACCAAAAGAGGCAGATGCCAACGCGCGTATCGTCGATGCAAGCTTTGCAGCAATCGTTTCAGCAGCGCGCCAACCCATTCTCTATGCCAATTGGGGTATGCCTGACACGCCTCTGGGGCGCTACGAGAGCCTGAGCTTGCATTTAATCCTGTTCTTGCATCGCACGCGCGACGGCTCAGCCGCGGTGAAATCATTGGAGCAGGACGTCGTGGACGAGTTTTTCAAAGATATCGATCATTCGGTACGCGAACTGGGCGTGGGAGATGCTGGCGTGCCCAAGCGCATGAAGAAGCTCGGTAAAATGTTTTATGGGCGTATGGGCCCATATTGGGAAGCGTTGGATGCTGGAGATGAGGCATCTCTGGCTGATGCAATCGTGCGAAACATAACGCCAGAAGATGCAAAGCTTGATACTGCCCTCGATGGCGCTGCGCTTGCGCGCTACGCATTGCGTTGTTCAGATCATCTTGCAGGTCTCACTGAAGAGATTTTGCTGAATGGACAGCTAAGTTTTGTGGAAGCTGGATTGGAATAACGACTGTGCTTGAGGAAGGTTTGCGGCTCGAAGGCTCACCCATCAGCCACCCGCTTAATGTTTCGACGTTGCCGACCAAAGGCCGCACCATTGTTGTGCATCCAGATGAAGGCGCGCTCGCAGCATTAGCTGAGGAGATGGGCCTCTTGGCTGTGAGCGATCTGCGGGCGGAGGTTTCCGTCACACGTTGGCAGCGCGACGGCGTGCGCTTATTCGGTCCCTTGCGCGCCAAAGTTATACAGACATGTGTGGTTACGCTCGAGCCACTGGAAAGCACTTTGGAAACACAAATTGAGGCGCTCTTTGTGCCAGATACGTCCAAGCTGGCGCGTAAGACGGCTGAGTACGAATCAAACGCCATTCTTATTGATCCCGAAAGCGATGATGCGCCAGAAACGTTCTCGCCGCCCGAATTGGACATTGGTGCGGCGGTCCACGAGTTTTTAGCGCTCGCTATTGATCCCTATCCACGTGCGCCCGACGCCGAGAGTATCGGCGTTCAGCCATCATCAACACCAGATGCGTTGACCGCCGATCCAGAAAGGCCCAACCCGTTTGCAGTACTCGCAAAATTGAAAGATGAAGGTGCAAAAGATACGTAGGCACGTAAACTTCCAAGCAAAAGCTTGCGGCGCTGCCTTGAAGCGGTTTACACCCGCGACCAAAAGAAAATGGCCCCAACCTATGGTTGGCGTTTGAACGGGATGTGTCATTGACCACGATTTCTATCGACGCAATGGGCGGCGATCATGGACCTGCTGTGATACTGGCAGGCTGCGCCATTTCATTGCGCCGTCACCCGGAACAGCAGTTCGTTCTTTTTGGCAAAGAACATGAAATCACGCCCGCCTTACAGCGCTTTCCGGATCTGGAAGGCGTCAGCCGGGTCGTCCATTGCGATATTGCGGTTTCAATGGATGACAAGCCTAGCCAGGCTTTGCGGCGTGGCCGATGGAAATCATCGATGTGGAAAGCCATTGAAGCCGTCAAAGCCGGTGACGCCGACGTTTGTGTCTCAGCAGGCAATACCGGTGCATTGATGGCCATGGCTCGCTTTTGCTTGCGCACCATGGCCGATATTGAACGCCCGGCGATCGCAGCGCTTTGGCCAACTTTGCGCGGCGAAAGCGTCGTTTTGGATGTTGGCGCCAATATTGGCGCTGATGCTCAGCAACTGGTTGATTATTCAGTCATGGGCGCAGCGATGGCGCGTGCAATTATCGAAAACCCGAAACCCACCGTAGGTTTGCTCAATGTCGGGGTAGAGGAAATCAAGGGTCAGGAAGAGGTGCGCGAGGCAGGCCGTCTGCTACGCAGTGCCGAGTTGGATAACCTTAGCTATCACGGCTTTGTTGAAGGCGATGATCTGGGCAAGGGTACGGTGGATGTAGTTGTGACTGAAGGCTTTTCTGGCAATATTGCGCTGAAGACTGCTGAAGGTACGGCGCGGCAGTTGGCTGAGTATCTGCGCCAAGGCATGTCGCGCACAATCGCTGCCAAACTTGGATATCTGCTTGCGCGCGGCGCTTTCCAGCGTTTGCGCGAGAAAATGGATCCAAGAAAGGTCAATGGCGGTGTGTTCCTTGGTTTGAACGGCATTGTCATCAAGAGCCATGGTGGTGCGGATGCTGAGGGCTTCGCTTCAGCTGTTGATCTTGGTCACGACATGGTTCGCAACAGTCTGATTCGCCACATTGGTGAGGACATTCGCGCGTTCCATCTGCGCCAGGGGCGCGGTACCGCAGTTGCGGGTACAGATGCCAAAGACCAGCAGGAGAAGTCATAGATGCTGAGGTCAAGGATCGCAGGAGTTGGTAGCGCACTGCCGCGTACGTGTGTTCCCAACACTGAGCTAGAGGAAAAGCTGGAGACGTCGGACGCTTGGATTCGCCAGCGCACGGGCATTGGTCAGCGCTACATCGCACAGGATGATGAGACGTCCGCCTCCTTGGGTGAAGTTGCGGCGCGCGCTGCGCTGGATGATGCGGGAATGACGCCCGATGACATCGATCTGATCATTGTTGCAACATCAACACCGGACAATACGTTTCCGGCAACCGCAGTGAATATCCAGAACAGATTGGGCATGCGCCACGGCGCAGCATTTGACAGCCAGGCCGTGTGCACAGGCTTCATCTACGCCATAACAACGGCCGACCTTTACATTAAAGGCGGAATGGCAAACCGTGTGCTGGTTATCGGTGCCGAAACATTCTCGCGCATTTTGGATTGGACAGACCGACGCACTGCAGTGCTTTTCGGTGACGGGGCAGGGGCTGTGGTTCTTGAGGCATCTCAAGGCAACGGTCTGACATCTGATCAGGGTATTCTCGCCGCTAAGCTACGTTCGGACGGCAGTCACAAGGAAAAACTCTTTGTCGATGGCGGCGTTTCGACGACAGGGACGATCGGTCATCTGCGAATGGAGGGTCGAGAGGTTTTCAAGCATGCGGTCGGTATGATTACTGACGTTATTGAAGACTCATTCGCCCATGCCGGTATCGAGGCAGACGCAGTAGACTGGTTTGTTCCCCATCAGGCCAATCGCCGTATTATTGAAGCCTCTGCCAAGAAACTGGGTATCGCTGAGGATAAGGTTGTCATTACAGTGGACCAACATGGCAATACGTCCGCAGCATCGGTTCCATTGGCCTTAAACGTCGCGGTCAAAGACGGTCGCATTAAGAAAGGCGATCTTGTCTTGCTTGAGGCGATGGGTGGTGGTTTCACCTGGGGTGCCGTTTTGCTGCGTTGGTAGCGTTATTCTCACGCTAGAAAGCGCGCTGTCTCCTTGATTAACAAAGGTTTTCTGTCTAGCCTTTCATCAGGCTCTGGAACGGGAAAGGCTATCATGGGGGATAAGACCGTTACGCGTTCGGACTTGGCTGAAGCGGTTTATCGCGAAGTGGGACTCTCGCGTACCGAGTCGGCTACGCTCGTTGAAATGATAATTGATGAGATTTGTGACGCGATTGCGCGTGGCGAAACCGTGAAACTGTCTTCTTTTGCCACGTTTCAGGTTCGCGACAAGACAGAGCGCATTGGCCGAAACCCGAAAACGGGTGAGGAAGTTCCGATTTCCTCGCGAAGGGTCGTTACCTTCAAGGCCTCTAATGTGTTGAAGCAACGGGTTATCGATGGTTATCAGCGCGTGCGTAACGGCAAAACCTAGAGCAAGTGAGGTAACAAATTGGACAAGAGCCCGGACGCATTCCGCACCATAAGCGAAGTCGCCGATGAGCTCGACTTGCCTCAACACGTGTTGCGCTTTTGGGAAACGCGTTTTTCACAGATTAAGCCGCTGAAGCGTGGTGGAGGTCGACGCTACTACCGGCCAACGGATGTCGATCTACTCAATGGCATTCGCCATCTGTTGTATGATCAGGGCTACACAATCAAAGGTGTTCAGAAGATTCTGCGCGAAAGCGGCGTCCAGTTTGTTGGCGCTATTGGTTCGGGCGACAGCGCCGCCCTGGAGCAAATGGCGCAAAAGGCGGCGGCACCAGCCCCTCAGCCCGAGCCGCCAAAGAAGTCATCTGCGCAAACGCCAACCGCAAATGACGAACCTGATGTGTTGGTTGGTAAGGCAAGGCCTAAAAACCGCGCTATTTTCAATCTGGGCCGTTCTGCCGGTGCAGGCGACGTTGCACAATCGGTTCCTCCATCAACGCCGGAACTTTCCGGAGAAAATCGGGTTCTTTTGCAGGAAGCGCTGTTTGATCTCTTGGAGTGCAAGCGGCTACTCGATCAAACGCGTTAGGATGCTGAGCTTCAGACGGCATGCAATAGCGTATTCAGCAACCGCGTGGGGCTGAGTAGGAGGTTGAAAATCGCGCGCTTCATTTTTTCGACGATGTTCATGTTGTTGGCTCTGGTGCCAGCCAGCGCACACCCTGATAACGTTTGCCAGCCAAGCAGCTTCGGTTACTTTGAAATGTGTAGAAGCTGCCAGTTTTCGCGCGATATCCTGTCCATGAGTGACGCGAGATTGGCTCAGGTGCAGATTATCAGCGCCAGAGACGTAAGCTCGGGCTGGAAGCTGTCATTCAAAAACGGAACGCGCATATCGCTGAAGCGAATTACGCCTGGAACATCTTTCGTTGAGACTGTTGAGCAAATCCGTTTGGAGGGTTCACATGGTGCGCCTGGCGTTGCTCCTCCACCCAATTTCAAAATTGCAGGATGCTATCGGTTTCTTGAAGGATAGTTCACAATGGCGACTGGGGTGGCTGCTGTTTTGTGTGGTCGAGCGCACTTCTTGACGAAGTGACGCATTTCCTCTTGCACACAAAACAAAGGATAAAGTAGGTGTCTCGATAGGTCGGAGCGTAGCGCAGCCCGGTAGCGCACTACACTGGGGGTGTAGGGGTCGTGGGTTCGAATCCCGCCGCTCCGACCAGCTTGATCGAGTGCTCACTGATAAGTGGCAATAGTCACCACAATCCCATCGTTGCTTTTGTTGCAGGACATCAGAAAATAGAACGGGTCTCCCACAACGACTGCCCATTGCCCGCGAAATAACTGCTGGTTTAGGGTACGTCCGTCGCAATAGTCCTCGATTTGGCAACTTGAAGTAGCGTCGGATTTGAGCAAATTGCCTTCACCTGATCTGCCGCACATCTCCGTGCGCAGGCTGCGCAACTCCTGCCTGATGTTGGCAGTCTGCGCCCGGCTGGTTGCCAGCCGATCTGCAATTTCATTCAGATTTTGGACTGTATGTGTTTCAAAAGTTCGGATGTCGTGAATACCGTCAAGTTTCATTATGTCTGGCACGTGTTCGAGCAAGAAGAGTGAATTCATGCAGCCGCTCCTGCCATAATTCTTGCTCATCTTGTCGCAGTAGAATTTTTTGTGCTTCTTGGAGAACCTTGAGACGCACATCACATCATTCATGAATGCACAGGCATCGACGATGTCTTTGTTAAATTTCTCGGCGTAGCAGATCGACCCGGGTTCAACCCACACGTTTTCAAACTCGACTGTTGCTCCACGAATGCTGTCACACTCTTTCGAATGTTCGAATTCTAAAGCCAGTTCTTGGCCAGCCTGTGTCTGTTCTCCAAGATATTTCAGCTGATCTATATCGCGGACGCAAAAATCGCGAAAAGTTCCTCTTTCCGGATATATATCGCATCCATAATAGGTCTGATCGCCCAGTGGTTCGCAAAGAGAATAGGGATCGATATCATCGCGCGCAAATTCACATAGATCTTTGTCTTGGTATGCTTTTGCGGTTTGATGATAACAGCTGCTGTACAAATAACCGTTCTTGTCTGTCATTAGTTCGCAGATATCTGGATCCGCTAGAGAAGCGTTTACCTCCAAGAGGCAAGCATCGCGTGCTGCGGCGGTTTTTAGACAAATAGTCGGGTCCTGCAGCTGGACTGCATGCCACGAGGTACAGACTGGAATTTCTCCGGGAACTGTTCCCCGACATAATCCCTCTTCAGTGATCCACGCCATTGATGATTGCGGAGAAATTGTAACGAAGCAAGCCAGCAAGTGTATGAAGCAAAGATTTCGGAACATCTGCAAATCTCGTAAACTCAGTTTCTGCAGATGATTTTGTCGAAAATTTGCGTCGCATTTCTGATGATTTTTGGACGTTTTATCGACATTAACAAGGCAGGCGAATGTATCGACAGCTGCGCAAGTGCGATACAGCTAAGTTACCCGCTAAACGCAATGGCTTAGGAAGGTAAGGCGAGCTTTGTTCTCACTCGATAGACAGCTTCCTGCCACCCGCCTCCAACGCAATCAGATTGATGCATTGGCCTACCGGCTCTTCGCTGGCTTTTCGGAGCCATCTTTTAAGGCTTTATCCGCCATGGCCGGCGAGAAAGAGGCGCAACTACACTCCGCGCCCGGCCGGGCTGCGAATGTTCTTGCATACTGGCAATATCGGCGCGGTGAATTTGCGCTGGCCCGCCAGTATCTCGACCAGATTGTGCCATTTCCGCTTTCAAGATCCAAAAAGCAAGTCGCTTTCCAACTGTTGCGCGCACAAACATATGCGAGCCTTGGCGATCTTGGGCCCGCCAAAAAGCTGGTTGATTGCCATTGGTCTAAACGCTTGGATACTCAACTGAGCGTTGCGCTTCGCTGCGCAATCATCCGCGGCCAGATGGAGGATTTTGATGGTCGACCCAACGAACATCCACTTTTGAAATTTCTCAATGCAAAGTGGCGAGAGGCAGGTTTGCGCCAAGTCCGTATTCACGATGAATCGCGGCCATTTTCGGTAGCCAATCTCGAGGCTGATCCAGCTTCTCAAACCATGGTACGGCCTGTGCAGCAGCAGAAGGTTTCGATTATCTCACCGGTATACAATGCTGCGGACACGTTGGCTGGCATGCTCCGCGGTCTTCAACAACAGTCTTATGAAAACATAGAAGTGATCATCGTCGATGATTGTAGCACTGATGCAACGGCTGAGATCGCTGCCAAAGTCTGCGAAGATGACAAACGGTTTCACCTAATCAGGCAAAAGCAAAATTTGGGCGCTTACGTTGCTCGTAATGCAGCTTTAGCCCAGGCGACAGGCCAGCTTGTCACCGTTCAATGCGGCGATGATTGGTCTCATCCTGACAAGCTTGCCTGCGCTGTTGCCGAGGCCGGGCGCTCAAACCATTTATATCACTGGGCGGGACGGTTGCGGTTAGCGCCCGACAACTGGGCCCTCGAAAAAGGGCGCTCGATCAGTAATCTCGTACATCCAGAGTGGCCTTCTGCCTTGATGCGCACCGAACTGGTGCGCTCTATGGGCGGTTGGAATACGATTCGTATTGCAGGAGATACAGAGCTTCATTCGCGCATAAATTTTGCAAATGGTTTCAAGAATGAAGAAACACACCGCGTGACGATCGTACCCGAGACAGTTTTATCGCTTGCCGCCGCGATTCCAACGTCCCTATCACACCACAAAAGAACGAATGTCCGGACGCTAAGCTACGGTATTCGCAAAAACGTGGCGACCATGGCGCGGGCATACTATCGCAGCAACCGCGACGATCTTACCAAGTCAACTGGTGAGCAGGGAGCGCTGTTTCCAGTGCCCGGCTTCATAAGGCCAGTGCGAACGGAGCCGACGATTGTCAAACTGGCAATGGTGGGTGATTTCACCGACGCTGCATGGTCAGAGAGGTTTGCGCGTTTGGCAAGCACATACGGCACCTCGCTTGGCGTTTTCCAATACCCCAATTACGAAGCAGCGGAGCCTTGCTATGCGCTACCGGACGCGTTGTGTGACTTAGTCTTGCGCTACAGAGCTTGTCTATTGTCTGCAGGCGAAAATGTTGAAGCGCAGCAATTCGTTTTAGCCACATCGCACCAGCTCGCCCATAAGCTCGACACTGCAGTATCCATCAACTGTGAGAAACTGACTATCGTCGGCAGTCAGTCGGACTTGGAAAATGAAACGCTGATAGCAGCGCTTCGAAATAGCGGAATTGTTGGCGACAAGAGCCTGAAAGCCACTCGCTTTGCCAATTGGGCTGATTTTGAAGGAGCGAAGTGAGGGCGGTCACCACATGCGTTCGGATGCGTATGCAGGGTAGGCTGCATCATACTCTTCAGCATTAAAGCCGTCTTTGGCCTCCTTGAGGAACTGGCCGGCCGTTGGTACGTCAGCGTGTGGCATATCTGCATCCCATATGCCCGCTCGCATCAACGCTTTGGCGCACTGGAAATAAAGCTCGTTGATGGTTGCAACGATCACCGTGCGTGGATGCTTGTCGCCTTTGGCAAAACGGGCTGTTAATGAGGCATTATTAGAGACAATGGCCGTACCATTGACACGAACAACATTGTTGGAACCTTGGGCCAGAAACATCAAGCTGATCCGGTCGTCACGTACGATGTTTTTGAGCGTGTCGAGCCGATTGTTGCCGCGCCAGTCGGGCAACAAAATTGTTTTCTCATCTGCAATCGCAACCACCGCGCCATCATCACCACGGGGGCTCGCATCGGTACCTTCTGGTCCCACGGTTGAAACGATCACCAGCCGCGAAGCTTCAATGAAACTGGCATACATCGGCGTCATGCGATCAGCGACTTTTTCAATCGAAAGCGCATTGACGGTATCGTAAATCGCTTCGAGTTCTTCGATGCTTGAAATAGCTTTCATAGGTGAGGCCTTGTTTTATTGAAGCCAAGCGTAAGCCCAACCGAACGCGGCTTCAAGCGAGCTTCGCCTGGTCCTTGTCGCCCGCTTGCCAACGCGCTTCCAGCGCTACACAGCCCCATACAATGCCAAGGATCAGGAAGAAGTGCCGCCAGTGATCGGTATCGATGACGTAGCCGATAATAGTATGTCCAACAAATACCACCCATGCACACATAAGAATTCCCTGCCATGGACGGTCGCGGAACATGATGCGCAGGCCAATGCCAATCGTCCAGAAAACCAGCAACGCATAGGCAACAAACCCGAGCCACGAATAGTCGAACAGAGCCTTGAGCCAAATATTGTGCGTGTCCTCACCAAAGATCTGGCCGAACTTCAGCGGGCCAATACCGAACGGATGCTCCAATGCCATCTTCAAGCCAATCCAGTGGCGGGCAAAACGGCCTTCACGCGCACCGTCATAGCTTTGAACCAGTTGGGCCCGTTCGGTGAACACATCGCGCACAACATCAAATTGCAGTGCGATCATGAGGCCAACAATGGCGGTGCAAACGGCAATAACCGCCATTATCAGCACACGTAAGCGAAGTCGGTTGGAGCCACTGGCAGTGACGATGAGCACCGCCAGCATAGCAGTACAGATGACAAGCATGCCCCAGCCAGCACGTGAAAAGGAAAGGAAAAGACCCAGCACAAGAGCCAAGGTCATGGCCATACGAGGCAACAGGTTGGTCAGTTTTCCCGTCATCAAGCCGTGGATGCAGTAGAGCGTTGGCAACATTAGAAATGGCGCGAAAACGTTCGGATCTTCAAAGACACCGCGGGCGCGTCCGTAGCGGGTAAATATCTCGCCACCTGGCAAAAGACCCAGATAACCCAATATACCAGCCGTGGCCGTCAACAGCGCAGCGGCCAAATAGCCGCTAATGATGACGTCCAAACGCTTGTGGTCAGCCGCGATGACAGCCGCAAAAAAGATCGACGTAAACGCCAGAAAGAACGACACCAACACGTACATCAACTGACTGGTCATGCTGGGCAGAACCATCAGCGAAATGACACCGCCGATGTTGAAAATGATCAGGAGTATGATCAACGGTGCCGTTGCGCGCGGAATGCGCAAGCCAAACAACGCCCAAACAGGAATGAGCGCTGCCATGAAAAGCTCATAGGGCGCTGGCTCGTTGATCACAAAACCGGAGAGGAAAGCACCTAAAAACAACGCCATCGATGAAAGCGCCGCTGCGATAGCGCGGTTCTTGGCTGCCGGGTCAATCGTGAAACTGGCCGCACTCAATAGGCGTTTTCCGTGTTCAAAAGGCGGATCGGCGTCAGGAACAGTATCTTCAGGTCAAGCAGTAGCGACCAGTTCTCGATGTAATATAGGTCGAACTCGGTGCGCTTCTTTATCTTTTCATCAGCATCGATTTCGCCTCGCCAACCATTGATTTGCGCCCAACCGGTTACGCCCGGTTTAACACGGTGGCGCGCAAAGTAACCGTCGACAACCTCACCATAAAGCTTGTCACGCGTTTGCGCATGCATGGCATGGGGCCGTGGGCCAACCAGCGACAAGTCACCAAAAAGCGCGTTGAAGAACTGGGGAAACTCATCGATGGACGTTTTGCGGATAAAGCGACCAACTGGCGTTACGCGTGGATCGTTTTTGGTAACGGCGTTTTTCGCAGTCTTGTCCTGCTGATCCACATACATGGAACGGAACTTGTAGACGTTGATGATCTCATTGTTAAAGCCGTGCCGCTTCTGCACAAAGATCACGGGCCCTTTAGATGTCAGCTTAACCGCCAATGCCGTTGCCAGCATGATGGGCGACAGCAGCACTATGAAGAAGATCGAAAAGAAAACGTCAAAGGCACGTTTGGCTACCGAGTCCCAATCGCGGATTGGCCGATCAAAAATATCAAACATCGGCACGCTACCGACGTATGAGTAGCTGCGCGGGCGAAACCGCAGACGGTGTGCGTGAGCAGAAAGGCGGATATCGACCGGTAACACCCAAAGCTTCTTGAGCATGCGCAACACTCGATCTTCCGCATTCAGCGGCAGAGAAACAATGAGCATACCAATGCGGGCACGACGGGTGAACTCCATCAACTGCTCGATATTACCAAGCTTGGGGTAGCCTGCTACGATCGGCGGCGACCGATCATCGTTACGGTCGTCAAACACGCCACAGATGCGTATGTCATTATCCGGTTGGCGCTCCAGTGCGCGAATGAGTTTCTCGGCGGGCTCGCCACCACCGACAATAACGGCGCGGCGTTCAATTGTACCGTTGCGGGCCCATTTGCGAACGCGCATGTTTACGATCATGCGGATAAGCGCCAAGACACCGATCGAACCAAGGAACCATGAGCCGAACCACACGCGGCTATAGTCTTCGGAGACTTTCATGAAAAAGGCCGTTAGCGCGAGAGCGGAAAAAACGCCCATCAAAGCAAATGCAATACGAGGCAGCGTTTGCATGGTGTTGCGGATTGCGCGAATGGTGAAGGCATCCAGAATTTCGGCGAAAACCATGTAAAGGCATCCACCTGCAAACGCAGCGCCGACATAACGGTACGGGACGCCAAAGCCTGCACCAACATAGGTGAACATGATCACAATGCCGACCACGGTAATTGCGAATATTTCACCCAGACGCAAAAAGCCGCTGACCATGGCAGGAGATACAGTTTCACGCGCATATTCCTGAGCAATTCGTTCGGCCAGACTGCTCAATGCAGTGTCCTTGACGACAAGTTCTTCGCCATCATCAAAGTCGCGGACTTTGGACGCGCTGTAGCGTAGTGTTGGATCAACGTTGTTCATAACGGTTCCATTTGGCCGATGCATGCAAAGGCTAACCGATCATGATTAAAAAACGTTTTCGCTTTGGCAGTTACCGATACAGTGCTTTTTGGTAAACGTTGAGGACCGCATCCCCCATTGTTTCGACGGAAAAGCGGCTTTTGAGCCCATCGACTGTTGGCATCGTTTTGGAAAACTCATTCGGGTCCTGCAAAAAGGCCTTCATCGCTCCTTCGAGCGATACTGCGTCGGAGGATATTAGTTCTGCGTCGCTGCCATCGAATATCTCGGGAATGCCGCCAACTTTGCTCGCGATTATTGGCATGCCGGCGCCAAGTGCTTCCAGCACGATGTAGGGCATGGCTTCTGCGCGAGACGGCATCACAACACACCGTGCACGAGCAAATGCCTGCCTGGCAGGCATGGGAGCGTGACGCTTGATGACGTCTTGCAGCGCGTTTTCATTGATCAGGGCGTCCGCTTGCGCTTCGTCTGGCCCACTGCCAATCATGTCGATCTTGAGCGCGGGAAAACCATTGTTGATCAGCCGTTTGGCGGCTTCGATAACGAGGTCATAGCCCTTTAGATCACGAATTTCACCGATAAACAGAAAGTCCGCAGGATTGTCGATAGATTTAACTGCACTGAACTCTTCGGGCGCTAATCCATTGTAGATGATGTGGGTCGGACAAGTGGGTTCACCTATCTTTTGCCGATAGGTGCTTTGCTCATACTTAGCCACAAACAAGAGCGCTTCCGTCTGACGCTCCAGCATTTTTTCGACGGCAAAATAGAGCTTGCCGCTTCGCGATTTTGGATCAAAGTGGAGGCTGCCGCCATGTGGGGAGTAGGCCCGTACAATGTCTCTGCCTTGGGCTGCAAGCTTGCCGACAGCGCGGGCATAGACACCACCTTTTGCGCCATGTCCGTGAATGACGTCTGGCAGGATTTTGTTCAAAACCAACAGGATCCTTCGTCCTGTTTTTATGTCTGCCCAACCAACGGAACGCGGCATAGAAATGCGCAGTACGCCAATCTGGTGCGTCCTTTCCAGGTCGGACAAGCCTTCTTCATTGTAACCGGCGGTTCCCGCAACATCGCAGATAATGGTGACCACGTGCCCAAGTGCTTTTTGACGTTGAGCTAAGTCCCGGACATGACGAAAAACACCGCCCATCGGCGCGCGCATTATATGAACGATGCGCAGCTGTTTGGTGGCGTTCATGCTGGCTAAAAAAGGCGTTCGCGGACGTAGATGGTGTCGCCCGGCATAATCGGATCTGAGATCGCAACGCGTCCGGTGATGATCTGACCGTTGATCTGGCGGGTAATATCTGCGCTGCCCTGATTGGCGCGCACATTAAAGCCACCAGCCGAAGCAATGGCGGTCTGAACGGTCATGCCCGGCGAATAGACATATTGTCCGGCAGCGCCAACTTCCCCCATCACAAAGATGGGGCGGTAAGTTGACACTTCGACAGCGACATCTGGATTGCGCAAAAAGCCTTCACGCAAGCGTGCAGCAATAGCTGACTCCATTTGTTGGACTGTTCGCCCGCGCGCCGGAACCTGGCCGACGAGAGGAAATGAAATGTAGCCTGACTGATCTACTGCATAGGTATTTGTCAGATCACCCTGATCGAAAACGGTAACGCGCACAGCATCACCGGCGTCCAGGACATAGGGCTGATTGATGATTTCATGGAATGCGGGTGGGGCAGGTTGGTAGCCGGTACAGGCGGCAAGTGTACCAAGCGCAATCGCGGCGCAAAAGGACCGGGTCATTTTATTAAACGCAAACATGGCACTCACATCGGTTTCCCGCACAGTTTGCGTTGTTATCGCTCTGTTAGGGTTAATGCCGGGTAAAGCCCGTCATCACATGAGTTTACCCGTTGGTTACCATGCTGGTTTACCATGAGTGGCAGTAACGTGTTGTGTGCGGAGTTTGAGTGAGATGAGTGCTGACAAGCAGGCGTCAATTGATGCCGACATTGATATTGTTCGCCTCTTTGGTGCCCTTTGGCGTGATAAGTGGAAGATTTTTGTCGTTTCACTGATCATCACTGCGCTTATCGGTTTCCTGCTTTCAATGATGGCGCCGACCTATCGTGCTGATAGCCGCGTTCTCATTGAAACAAGTGAAACCATCTTCACCCGTCCACAAGATGACAATGGCGGTGCCCAAGATATTGTTGATCAAGAGAACGTAGCCAGTCAGGTCGAAATCATCACGTCCACTGAGCTGCTCTCCAAAGTCGCCCTTGACCTGGATTTGGCCCAATACGCCGAATTTGATGAAACCAAGGGAATGGGCGCTATCAAGACCGCTCTGGTTATGCTTGGGATTATGAGTGACCCGGCACGCATTCCGGTGGAAAAACGGGTGCTTGAAGCCATGCGTGAGCGGTTGGATGTTTTCCCCGTCGACCAATCCCGCGTTATTGTCATTCAGTTCACATCTGAGTCTGCGGACTTGGCGGCGCAAGTACCGAACGCGCTCGCTGAGGCTTATGTCACGATTGAAAGTAGCGCACGACTTGAAAGCACAAGCGAAGCCAGCCGGTTTCTTGCCAGCGAAATAGAGCAATTGCAGGAAAGCGTGCGCATCGCGGAAGGTAGAGTGGCTGACTATCGCGCTGCCAATGAATTGTTCGTCGGTCAAAATGACGAAGTGCTAGCGACACAACAATTATCAGAACTTTCTACTGAACTGTCCGGTGTTCGTGCGGATCGTTCCTCGCTGGAGGCGCGCGTTCGTTCGATCGAAAGCGCACTAAATGCCGGTGCCGCGCTTGATACATTGCCCGATGTTATCGCTTCACCACTGGTCAGCGGATTAAACGGTCAGCGCGCAGTGCTGAACGCGCAGGCAGCAGACTTGTCGACAACATTGTTGCCCAACCATCCACGGCTCAAAGCGGTCAGAGCGCAGTTGGCAGACATCGATACCCAAATCCGCGATCAGGCACGCAAGGTTTTGGCGGGCCTTCGCAACGAAGCGGATATTGCCCGTGCACGCGAAGCTGAACTGGAACGCGATCTCAATACGCTCAAGGCTGCTTCAGCCCGTGCCAATTCACAAGCTGTTGAGTTGAACGCATTGGAGCGTGAGGCTTCGTCACAACGCGAGCTGCTGGAAACCTATCTCGTGCGGTTTCGCGAAGCGCAATCGCGCGATGAGGGGCAGTATGCGCCTGCAAAGGCACGCTTGATCTCGGGCGCAACCGTGCCGTTTGAAGTTCACTTCCCTAAAATGATCCCGATGGTGATCGGCGTGTTTATCGGTTCGCTGGTCTTCATGTCGCTCTATGTTCTAATGGCCGAATTGCTTTCAGGTCGCGCGATGGTGCCGTCGCGTGCCGATATGCCCGCCGATCCGGAATTGAGTGTAGATGAAGACGCAACTGCCTCTCGCCATGCAACTGTGCCTTCGATGGAAACGCCGGAAGAAGCGGCGCACAACCTTGGTGACGACGAATACACTGCCGAAGCGGTTGCTGAAGCGCTCATTGATCGGGGTGCCACGCGCGCGCTTGTCATTTCACCAGATGGGCTGGCTGGTTCTGCCAACGCGGTCGCAATCGCTCGGCGGTCAGCAGGTGAGGGGCTGCGCGCTGTTTTACTGGATGTTACCGGCGCCAACGCGTCCGGACGTTTGATGAGTTCCGAGCGACGTCCCGCCGGTCTCGCAGATCTTCTGGTATCCAATGCATCCTACAGCGACATCATCCACAGCGACATCAGTTCAGGCGCACATGTGGTGCCAACCGGTCGCGCCAATGCCAAGACCGCAGCGAAGAATATTGGCCGTCTACCGATCATCATTGACGCGCTTGAGAATGCCTATGATCTGGTCATCATCGATTGTGGCTCAGCCAACCTCGATGCGCTTGAAAGCCTGATGGGTGACGAGGCCGAGCTGGTGATTTCAATCGCAGGCTCACCTGGCGCAGAAGCCAAGCGTACCGTCGATGAGATGATTGCCGCCGGTTTCGATGATCTATTGCTGATCATCGGTGAGGGCGATGACGGCGCCTCAAAGCTGGCCGTCAATCCGGTACGACAACGGGTGTTTGCCTAGTTTGAACGCGTTCCGGACAAGCTCTTGCGGAGTGTTTTAGCGAGCGCCCAAAGCGTGGGGTTGGACTTGAGCGCGCGTACTGCATTGGTGCGTGCATCCTTTGCCAACGCAATGAATTGGCCACGAAAGTTAGCGGCAATAAATGTATCTGCGTGCCAGGTTTCGATATCGCACCAGCGACGTTTGTAAACCTCGTCGCCAATGCCGAAATCAAAGACGTCAAAACCCTCGGTGCAAGAACGCTCGATCGCGCGGAAAAATAACAGGTCACCTGGGCTGGCGTGGGCATACTCATTATCAAAAGCACCAAACTCGACGGTTGCCCGCCCATTGAATTCGGTGCAGCCAATCACAGCGATCGGCTGGTCATCGAGGCATAGCGCATGAATTCTGTGACGCGCTCCGTCTTCATCTTTACGCGGCTCGGCAAAGAGTGAGCGAAAAACATCGCGCGTTGGCTCATCTGCGAAAACATCAAAAATGCCGAGCTCTTTGAAGCGGTGCGACTTCAGCTCAAAAAATCGGTTTAGCAGACCGGCCGTGCGATTGGTGCCGCGCTCCACCACAATTTCGACAGTTCCCGCTTCTTCCAACTTGCGCTGCGAAGATCGTGCTTTCTTGCGCATACGTTTGGCATTTCTTTCGGAAAGGACGGCATCAAAGCCCTGTTCAATCGAAAGTGAAAGCGCAACATTGGGGCTCTTGGTCGATCGCGCGTCCACAAATGGATTTGCCAGCTCGCCCACCTGGTGCAATTGACGCTCCAGTACCAACGAACATGGCGCCATGGGTTCGCGGTGCAAAGCCGAGCGGAGTGCACTTCGATCAACTGTACCAAGCGCTTGGATCGCTTCTGGCGCACCCAGCGGAAAATTGCCGTTAGCATGGCGTCCGCCAATATAGCGCGCTGTGCAGTCCGCGAAGGCTTGGAGCGGTAGAAGAACCGGTCCATTTTCCGTCACAATCTCAATGAGGAACGGTTTGGTCTCATCTTGCCGCAGCCATAGCGATAAAAGGCGGGGGTCTTGATAGCCTGAATGTACCCAATGATAAGGAACATCAGCCAGCTTCGAGATTGCTGCTTCGCGATTTGAAACAATGGACAAGCGCAAACCTGCGTCAGATGCCGCATGACTATGCCCTGAATAAGCGCGTTCGCGGCTGGTAAGCTCAACCATGTTTCAACCCTTTGAGCCTAAGGTGGCACGCTGAGGTATCTATTTCGTTGTTTTTGGGCGGAATTTCACGCGCGTACCGTTCCGGTTGGTCTGCATGGTAAACAAGACATTGATGCGCAAAATTTTCATGGTGGGCGCACAAGCGACCGGCATGACCTTTCTTTCGCGCATGCTGCTGGGCGGGAAGGGTGGCATTTTGATGCTTCACCGCGTCAGCCCACCGATCAATTCCAGCGGAATTAACAGTTTCCTGTGCGTACGCGCCGACTTTGTTGATCGCTTGATCGCCTCGCTCAAGCGCGATGGCTTTAAATTTGTCAGCGTTGATGAGTGTGTTGACCGTCTGCGCCTTGGGCACGGCGATGAACGCTTCCTGAGTGTTACTCTCGATGATGGTTATCGCGATAACATGGTCGCCGCCGCGCCGGTTTTTCGCGCCCACGATGTGCCCTACACAATCTATGTGTGTCCCGGCTTTGTAGAGGGCACGGCGCATCTTTGGTGGGACATTCTTGCGACCGTTATCTCGAAGCAGAAGCGGATCGCTTTCAATGCACCAGAAGGTCGTGTCGCTGTTGATTGCAAAACGCGAAAGCAGAAATACGCAGTGTACAACAACCTGATCGATCACCTGACGCAGGATTTGGACGAGGAAACACAGCGCCGTTTTGTCTGCGATTTGGCCGATGCATATGCCGTCGATCCCGTCCAATACACGCAAGATGCAATCATGAGCTGGTCGCAGTTACGCGAAATCTCAAGGGATCCGCTGTGCACCATCGGCGCGCATACGCTGAACCACTATCATTTGGCACGGCTGCCGGAAGAACAGGCGCGTTTTGAGATCACAGAAAGCGCGAGGGTTCTGGAGCTGGAAATAGGCGAGCGGCCCAAGCACTTTGCTTATCCCTATGGCAGCGCGCTGGCGGTGGGTAAGCGCGAGGTCAGGCTTGCAAAAGAAGCCGGTTACCTCTCCGCTGTCACCACGCGCCATGGTCTTGTGCAGTCGAGCCATGCAGAACATCTGCACGCGCTGCCGCGTGTTTCAGTCAATGGTAATTATCAACGCGCCCACTATGTGCGCACCATGCTGAGCGGGATCACGGTCCCAGCGTCGAACTTCGGACGGCTGACCGTAACGGTTTGAGTGTGGATGCGACCCATAAGAAGTGTTGTGAGGTTGAGCGAATGTTCAAGAGAACCTGATGGCGACGGCGATGATCTCCATCCTTGATATGCCTTTGAATGAATACGGCTGCTACTGGCGAAGAACTCTTGCCTCTAACGGCCGCTTGGCAATGTTCGAAACCGAACTTAGCCCAAGCCAAGATGAAACATCTTGTGTGAACTTTTTTGGGCCATCAATATGAACGCGGCCTTCATCTTGCGCGTCGCGAAGCGATAACCAACCCATCCAAACACGTGTAAAGTCTTTGACGGATGCCTCAATATGAACATCGATCATGTGTCCGGGGTTGATATAGCAGACATCCACTTCACCAGATTGCACGACCAGCCAGTGATCGGTTTTCCCCTCCGGTCCATCTGGAAAATGAAAGTGAAGTACAAATCGACCTTGTAGTTCGGTGGGTAGACGTAGATTGCGCCTCACATCCCACATTAGGAAATCGGTATCGACGTCTTCAAGTGAGGGTTCTGTATCAATCCATTCCTGTCCCCACTCCGCGACCTGTCGCACGATCGGCCCGAGTGATCGACCAGCCTCTGTCAATCGGTATTCAGTTGGTTTGCCGCGACCGCGGGCATTGCGTGTAAGCAGCCCGGCATTTTCCATGTCCTTTAAACGTTGGGATAACATGCTGCGAGACATCAAAGGTACTCCCCGTGCTATCTCATTGAACTGGGTAGATCCTTCCAACAATTCGCGTAGGAGCAAAAACGTCCAGCGCGTGCCCAATATCTCAGCCGCCATCGATAAAGGGCAGTACTGCCCATAGTGAGGCCTTTTCTGCATCAGCAACTCTCCCAATAGCTTTCCGCAAACATATCGATGTCGGGCCACCAAACCAGTTCTGAAATCAGACTGGATGTCGATTAATCAATTGGCTTAACTCGGCTGCAGTCACCATAAACTGGTGTCTTTGAACAGGAGGATAGGATGAAAAAATATGTAATCGAGCGCGATATTCCGGGCGCAGGTGCAATGAATGATCAGGAGGCAGTAGCGGCCGCGCAAAACTCAAATTCTGCGCTGGCTCAATTAGCACCCACGGTGCAGTGGCAGCAGAGCCATGTGGCCGGTGACAAGATATTCTGTGTGTATTTGGCAGAAGATGAAATCGCTATTCGCAAGCATTCCGACATTAGCGGTATTCCGATTACCGCGATCTATCCGGTTGATCGCGTAATGGATCCATCGTCGGCTATTGGGTGATCACAATCATGACAGATGTCTTTGGAATCCAGGTGGAAAGTGAAGTCACCACATCCGTTGAGCTGAGGCAGTATCGCAACCCACCATCACGATTTGTCGCAAACAAGGCCATCGATCATGTTGATGATTTGGCACGAAAGTTCATCGCAGCATCGTCAATGGTCGTGCTTGCCACGCGCCGAGCAGATGGCGGCATCGATACAACGCCACGTGGCGATCCGCCGGGCTTTGTAAAAGTTCTCAACAACAAAGTTATCGCGCTGCCCGATCGCCTCGGGAACAACCGCGCCGATGCTTTCGAAAATATTTTGCGTGATCCAGGCGTTGGGCTCTATTTTATGATACCTGGTTACCGAGATAGTCTACGTGTGTCCGGGCGTGCGCGCATCGTGCGTGATACCTCAATGTTTGCCAGCATGGAAGTCAACGGCCATATGCCGGACTTGGCAATCTTAGTGCATGTGGAGCATCTGCTCAGCCACTGCCCGAAGGCGTTTGTAAGGGCAAAGATGTGGGACCCAGGTTCCTGGCCTGATACTTCAGACGTGCCCAGCGCTGGAACGTTCCTAAAAGTTCATGGTGCGCTTGAGGACAAGGTTGCCGACGTGGATGCAATCGTCGTGAAAGATGGTCAGAACCGCTTGTATTAGGTGCCGTTTGTATTACCGTTGGGTCGTTTGGAGGCATATGCAAGTCTGACCGACGCTTTACTCGCTGGGCTTTCAAAGGCAGAGTGTTTTGACGCCAGCCAAGAATACTTCCCAATTCCGCGCTTCACTTAACCTCGCCATCTTCTGGCGGGCGGACCATCCATTTCACAATGAACATTCCCGGCACGACCCAGAGGATGCCGGAGATGCCGAAAAAGGCCAAGTGAACATACCACGGGCTTTCGGCCAGCCGGTAGGTGGCGACAGTGATGGCCACCAGCGAATAGATGATCACAAGCGCAACGAGTGCGACCATACCAATGAATGATTTGAGCGATGGGTGCATTTTCAGAGCCTTTTGACTGCGTGATTTAGCATCAAAGACCCAATTGCCAAGCGCGATGCGACGATTGCGACAAGACGGCGCTTGCGCATTACGCGTTGGCAGGGCAACGAAGCGCGATCATGACTGATGCGACAACGACAGAATTTGCCGCCCCGCCAGCGGCCCGCCACTCAAAGACATCGCGCGAGCTTGCCAATCGCGCGGCTGTGCGAAACTGGCTTTATACTGCCTGTCTCGTCTTGCTGGCGCTGGTGGTCGTCGGTGGCGCAACGCGACTGACCGATAGCGGTCTGTCCATCACACAGTGGGAGCCGATCCATGGTGTTATTCCGCCTTTGACAGAAGCTCAATGGCAGGCGGAACTGGAAGAATATCGGCTAATTCCAGAGTACCAACTGCAGAACAAGGGCATGTCGATGGCCGAGTTCCAGTTCATCTATTGGTGGGAGTGGGGCCACAGGTTCTTGGCAAGGTTCCTTGGGTTGGCCGTCGGCATTCCCTTACTCTTCTTCCTTGTGACACGAAAGATCGATCCACGGATGCGTTTGCAGACGTCCGCTATATTTGCGCTGATCTGTTTTCAGGGTTTTATCGGCTGGTGGATGGTTTCATCCGGGCTAACAGAGCGTGTCGATGTGAGCCACTACCGACTGGCAACGCACTTGACGATGGCTGCGATCATTTTGGGTCTGATGGTGTGGACCGCAAGGGGACTTGCGCCACACGCCAGCGATTTAAAGCCGACGGCGTCATCGCACAAGGCGGCAGCTATTCTTGTCTTTCTGACGCTTCTCCAAATCTGGATGGGCGCGATGGTCGCGGGCATGGATGCAGGTCTCGTCTTTAACGAATGGCCAGCCATGGACGGTGGATTCTTGCCACCTGCCATTATGTGGGGGGACGCACTTGGCTGGCAGAACTGGTTTGAAACACCAGCATACGTACAGTTCGCCCACCGCTGCGGCGCTTATCTGGTTTTTGCGGTCACATTGATGCATTGCTTTGCTTGTTGGCGCTATGCGCCACAATCAACCCATGCTTGGCGGTCGCTTGTTTTGGTCGTGCTGATGACCGCACAAGCGATCGTTGGTATTATCACACTGATCATGGCGGTCCCGCTGTCTTGGGCCTTGGTGCATCAAGGCTTGGCTTTCATCATTTTCGGCTTCGCTGTGGCGCACTTGCGCGCAATGGTGGGGTCTTTACCGCTCCAGAGTGGGCGAGCACATCTCCACGCAAGATAGCGTTCAACTGCCACCTAATCCTTATTAGTCTACCACGGTGTCTTTATCTGTATCACTCGATCGATGTGCACTCTGAGCGTTGGCGATATTCTTGGCAGTTGAAAAAACAAAGCCTGCCATCACACCAGCCAAAAACGTGTCAGGCATAATGATAGGTACAATTAACGGCAAAAAAAGTGTCGTCAGTAGTCCCGAGACCAACAAAATAAGAAGGCAATTGTCTATGTGATCAAAGCCCTGTTTTTGAGCGTATGTGATGATGGGTGGAAAGATGATGGCACCGACAATCAGTGGCCAAAAAAGAGCGGCCATAAAATCACAAACATCGTTGTCAAAATCGCCGCCGAACCGAACACCACAAGCACCAAGATCAAAGCCGTGAATGACGAACAGTAAGAATGCCGCAGTTAAACAGGCAATCGATGCCTGCAGAGAGGCTGGTACATCTTCCAAACTGTATCGATATAAGGTTTTCATATCTGCCGCCAAGAAGGAATTAGATCACTCGAATGCGACGATAAGCGGAAAATACATCCAATTTGTGGCAGCTTAGCAGCAGGGAGCCTCACAAATCTTGGGTATTGTGAGGACACTAGATGGTTCGATTGGCATGCAAAATCGGCTTTATGTGCACCAACGCAATGCAGCTTGCATGGCTTGCTTTTCCCAAGGTTAGTTGGCTGCCATCAGATAGTCCTGCTGCAACTGTAATAGATTTAGCTGCGATGGATCGAAGATGAAGCTGTCAGCAGTCAGTTCTGTTGCGAGGAAATCAGACAGGATAATAGTGCTGTTTGAGCCGTATCGAACATGGGTATCATCGCCATCCTGCCATATGAGCAGATCGTCAAATCCTGCAACATGTCCACCGCCGAACAGCAAAATGCTATCTTCTTGTGCGTCAAAGTCGCTGATGGTGTCGTAAGCGTCGCCCACTGCAAATCCGAATATATCAGAGCCAGCGCCGCCGGTTAGCCAATCGCGCGAGGTGCCTCCAATCAGGACGTCATCGCCGGCACCGCCATACACATAGTCCTGGCTGCCATTGGCATCGATGTATGCGCCATCGTCTGATCCGTAGATTATTTCAGAGCCATCAGAGCCTTGTGCGTAGGAGAAGACAACGCTGTTCTCTTCATAAAAGTCTGTATTGGCATGGTTGGAACCACCTTCGCCAACAATGTCCCAATAACCATTGCCGCCGGACGTATCCTGGCTTGGGTCATAAGTCATGATCCCTTCACCGACGATAACGACGTTGCCCGTGTCAGGCGAGCCGTGGAAATTAACGTCTCTATTGGTAGCTGTGATGCCGATGAAGTTGCCGGTCTCGGCGTTCCATGATGAAAACAGCAGGGCGTGGCGCACATTGTAGATTTCGACATCTGTAATGTTCGCACCGAATGTCTCGACCAACTCAATCCCGTAGCCATTGCCACCACCACCAAGATTGTGGGCACCATTAGCGTAGAGGTCATTTGCAATGAGATCGAGCGTTGAGCAGAATTCGAACGCGCCACTGGGTGCGTCAAGAATGGAAATGCCTGACAAGTCGATGCCGTATGCACCGTCAACGAGCAACACAACTGTGTCTTCAAACTCGGGATAGGTGTTCACAAAATCATAGTAGTTCGGCTCTCCGTCGATGCCAGATGTCACGGTGAAATCTTTCAGCACAACGTCTTCGAGGAGATCGATCGTCGATATGGTTGTGACGGACGGATCGAAGGCATAGGGCAGGGGCGATGAAAGCGTCACGCTGTTCCCGTCGATTGCCTCGACCCGTACAATAAATTCGCGAAATGGCCGGTCATCGGCATCATCGAAAGATACATTGTCCCAGCCATTGTCCAGCAGATATTGCTCGGTGTTCGGTTGGCTGATGTAAATGAAGTCGCCGACGGAAAGGCCAGAAGCGTCATCCATGGTAATTGTATTGGTGCCTGTGTCAGCTCCTTGTGAAAGGAGGCCGACCAATGCCTTGTCACCCCCGGTCACTTCAATCGCGTTCCCTCCTGTTCCATCGGGAAAGGTGAAGTTCAGAACGGTATTCGCTTCGCTTTCGCCCATAATGACAATGTCATCACGCGCAATGATAAGGGTGCCGGTAAATTCGTGGGTTCCGTCGCAAAGTATGATCGTTGCTCCAGCAGGTGCTTCGGCGATAAGCGCATTGAGTTCTTCAACGGTAACACCGACGCTTACGGTGTAAGTGTTGGTCAAGGTATCATAGGAGATCAGATCGGGTTCGGCTGGTTGGTGGCTTTCGATCCATTCGTTCAATTTTACTTCAGCTGCGGCGGCTTTCTCGAGCAACTCCTGCCATTTTTCGGTCAGTCGCGCCTCCTTCAGTTCGCCTTTCTCCTGAAAATCCTTCTGCCACTGGGTCAGATTGGCCTGCGCGGCCTCGGCTTTCTCTTCAAGTTTCTCAAGCTTGTCCTCAAGGCGCGTTTCCTTGCGCTCATTGATAGGTTCGTCGCTTGACCTCAGCGTCTCCAGGTCGGCTTCAGTGGCTTCAATTTTCTCGATAAGCGATTGCAGTTTCTCGGTGAGCCTCGCTTCTTTGTCCTCACCTCTTTGCTGATAAGCCTCTGACCACTCCTCAAGTCTGACTTCGGCCGCTTCTGCTTTTTCAAGAAGCAGCTCCCATCTCTCAGTAAGTTTGATCTTTTTTTCTTCATACTTCGAAGCCAGCTCGGAATCTGCTGTTCCGGCGTCTGGATGTGTCACAATGAATTCTCCCGATGCTGAGTTATAAACACCCACCGAGACCATTGTGCGGCTATACTTTTGGTTATATCTAATCGTTTAATGCAGCTTGAGGTTGCGGCGAGTTGTAGTCAGTCTCGATTTGATCATCGGCTGCATGTTTCGGAACCAAAGTCCTTTTTCACAGCTGTGTCGCTTCGATTAAATCTGCAACCCCAGTCTGTTGAAAAGCCGATCTGTCACCCGCCTGTTATGGTTTGGAACAATTCTAAAGATGCTGACAGTTGACCGACTGTCCGAGTTATACAACTGCATCGATAGGAGCAACAGATGTCCCGCAAGGAGATCATTGAAAGCCCTGATTACGGCAACAAGGCCGAGGCTTTTGAAGCATTTGACGATATTCCAACGAACCCGAATTTGGGCAACACAATAGGCGACGTGGTTCAGCGTCGGTACGGACGCCGTGACTTCCTGCGCGGTTCGCTCGCGGTGGCTGCAACCACTGCACTTTTCGGGACAACAGCACTAACTGCACCAAGCAAGGCAAGGGCCGCTTCAGCTGCCGACAGTCGCTACGTGTTTGATGAACTGGCTTGGGGTAACGACGTCAATCACCACATTGCGGACGGATACAATGCAGACATTCTCGTGCGCTGGGGCGACCCAATCACAGCAGACGCGCCTGAATTCGACGTCATGAACCAAACCCCTGAAGCTCAATCCAAGCAGTTTGGCTATAACAATGACTATGTCGGATTTGCTGAGATCGAACCGGGCCGCGGCATGCTCTGCGTAAACCATGAATACACCAATGAAGAGGTTATGTTCCCTGGCATCGGTCGTCAGGACCGCGACGGTTTCCCGAGCATGACGAAAGAGCTGGTTGATATTGAAATGGCCGCTCACGGTGGTTCTGTCTTTGAGATCGCCAAGGGCGGTGACGGCAAATGGGCCATCAACCGCAACAACCCGGCAAACCGCCGCATTACAGCCGAGACGCCAATGACGTTTGACGGCCCGCAGCTGGCCATCCGCGTCTTCGCACCTCCGCCGATCCAGCCGGTATGACTGTGCTCGGAACCATCAACAATTGCGCGGGCGGCATGACGCCTTGGGGCACCTATTTGATGGCGGAAGAGAACTTCCACGGCTATTTCTGGACGGATGTCGTCACTGAAGATGGTGATCCAGACGTTTCGGCGCAGTCCGAAGCGGCTTCCATGGAACGTTACGGCGTACCGGGTCGTTGGTATGCGTGGGGCAAATATCACGATCGCTTCAATATCGACAAAGAGCCAAACGAGCCCAATCGTTTCGGCTATATCGTTGAAGTCGATCCTATGAACCCGGACGCGACACCAATCAAACATACAGCGCTCGGTCGTTTCCGCCATGAAGGGTCTGAAACCGTCATCGCGTCCGATGGCCGTTTGGTGATCTATTCCGGCGACGACAACCGTTTTGACTATCAATACAAATGGGTTTCAGCAGAGCCGGTCACTGAAGAGAACTCACATTTCGGTTCTTCGCTGTTGTCGGAGGGCACACTTTATGTCGCGCGCTTTGATGAAAACGGCACCATTCATTGGCTTCCACTTGTTCACGGGGAGGGTCCACTCACCGCAGAAAACGGTTTTGAAAGCCAGGCCGATATTGCAATCGATACACGGTTGGCTGCAGACCAATTGGGTGCCACACCGATGGACCGCCCGGAAGATGCGCAACCTCGCGGCGATGGTACTGCATATATCATGCTCACCAACAACTCTCGCCGCCAGCCGGAGCAGCTTGATGCTGCCAACCCACGTCCGGAAAGTCGCTTTGGCCACATCATTGAGATCAAGGAAGAGGGAGGCAATCACGCTGCGACCTTCGGTACTTGGTCCATTCTCGTTTTGTGTGGCGATCCGAAGCTGCAAGAAGTTGGAGCGATGTGGAACCCCGAAACATCTGACAATGGTTGGTTTGGCTCACCGGACAATTGCGCCATCGACAATGATGGGCGTTTGTGGATTTCCACCGACCAGGGCTCTGGATGGGGGCGCACTGGCAAGTCTGACGGTCTTTACTCGCTCGAGACAGACGGCGAACTTCGCGGTCACTCCAAACTCTTCTTCCGTTGTCCTGTAGGAGGCGAATTGTGCGGCCCTTATTTCGCTGACAATTCGCAAACCTTGTTCCTCGCGGTTCAGCATCCGGGTACTGACGGAACCAAGGACTTTGTCGGCTTTGAGCGAGACTCGACTTTTGAGGACCCGGCAACGCGTTGGCCAGACTTTGACGACAATATGCCACCGCGTCCATCAGTGGTCGTTGTCACCAAACAAGATGGCGGCGTTATCGCTGTCTGATTTGGATAACTCTAAATTATGCCCCGGCTGGCAACAGCCGGGGCCTTCATTGGTCAAAGTGACGGAAGCGGCGGGAGGCTTTGGCCGAGATGCGTTTCGCTTAGTTCGTTTAACTGGCCGCCCAAACGCTTGTGCAGTATGAATACGTTCACCCACTGAAGCAGGTCAAAGTTTCCCTTTTTCACGCCGATAAAAGCTGGCGACTCTTTGATGATGAACTTGGTTTCTACATCAAGGTCCGGATTGCTTGTCGCAAGCTGTGCCGCCACAGTGTTGCCGGTGACGAGCACATCGACCTGACCGGATGTGAAGGCTGCAAGCGTTGCCGAATTGTCGCCGAAGCGGATCACTTCCATGCTTTCGGGACCGTTCTCCGTGATTTCCAAGTCTTCCAAGGTGCCACCGGTGACGCCAACACTCATACCTGCCAGATCATCCAGTGACGAAATGGCCTTGTCGGATGCAGCAAAGGCACCTGAGAAGAACGGGGCATAAGCGGACGAAAACCAGATCGACTTTGCTCTTTCCGGGTTTGCGCCCATAGATGAAATCACCAGATCGACGCGATCAGTTTCCAGAAATGGGATGCGTTGCTGGGATGTAACGGGAACCAACTCCAGTTCAACGCCCAAATCCTCGGCAATTAACTTGGCCACATCGACATCATAGCCGACATACTCGCCTTCAGGACCCAGTGAACCGAAGGGCGGAAAGCTCTCTGGTATCGCGATCTGAATACTGCCTTCTTCCAGTATACTGGATAGATCGGCCACCGCTTGTCCGATGAAAAGCGTAGTTGCGGCGCCCAGCGCCAGCACGCTGGTTTTGAATGTTTTCCACATGATGGTTCTCCCTGTTCGTTGTGGAGGGTCGAGGCAGCATCATGCTGCAACGGGCACATTGTCATTGGCGGCGCTGCCGAGGCGGCGTTCCAAACGGCGTGACCAGACCGAAAGCGGGAAACAGAGCGCAAAGTAAATCAGCGCCATAAGCGGATAAATGACGAAGGCCTCAGTGCCCTCAACCGGTGCGTTGGCCCAGCGTTTGCCGACGTTCATGAGATCGTGAAAGCCGATGATAAAAGCCAGCGACGTGCCTTTGATAATCTGCACCATGAAACCGACGGTCGGCGCCAACGAAAGCCGAAATGTCTGAGGCAAAATGATCAGCCCAACAGTCGGGAGGAAACGCAGGCCAAGAACACGCCCGGCCTCCCACTGGCCCTCCGGTATGGCTTCAACAGCACCGCACCAGACATCCGAAAGATAGGCACTTGTGTAGACAATCAGTGCAATCGATGCGGCAATCCATGGATCGATGTTCACTCCCAATAGTCGGGGAACGCCAAGTCCCAATAAGAAGAGCAGCATAAGAAGTGGAACTGACTGGAATACCCAAATGTAGCCGGTGGTTAGCACCTTAGCAGTCTTTGAGGGGGACACGCGCGCAAGTGTGATTATCAAGGCAACAAGCCCACCACCGAGAAACGCAATGAGCGACAGGTAGATCGTAAATTGTGTGGCCTCCAAGAGCTGGTAGAGAACAATGCCAAACGGGCGGCCAAACAGATCGCCGAACAGGTCTCTCATCGCGCACCAACCCAAGGAAATGAATAATGGTGGAGACGGTTGAGGAGCGCTTTGAAGCTCAGTGCAATAACAACATAAAGAACTGTTAGCGTGATGAAGACTTCAAAAGATCGAAAGGTGCGGCTGTCTATGAAAAGACCCGCATGAGTGAGATCGGTCACGCCAATTTGGGCGATAATACCAGTCGTTAAAAACAGAAAGATGAACTGGCTGTTGAGCGAGGGATACATAGCCGCGATTGCCTGCGGTAGCATGATCTTTTGAAAGATCATTCTGGTTCTGAGCCCCAATGCCATGGCGGCCTCTATCTGGCCTCTAGGTAGCGAGGCGAACCCCGCACGCAGAATTTCGGCAAAGTAGGCCGAGAAGTTGAGCGTTAACGCCAGGGCTGCATGCGCCCAGAATGGCCATGCATAGCCAAACAGCAACGGCAGTCCGAAGGCGACAAAAAACAACTGTACAACAAGCGGCGTGTTGCGAATGAAATCGACATAGGCAGCAGCTAAGGTTTGAAGAAACGGGACTTCAAAGTGGCGACTGGCTGCGAGCAAAACGGCAAAAACAAACCCGGCGATGCCGCCAGCTACAGTCAAACCGATGGAAAGCGCAGCGCCTTCAAAGAGTAGCTGCAGATAGTCTCCATTGCGATAAATCTCGAAAAATCTGAGATCCAAGCCGTCCCCTCCGCGAGAGTGTTTCAGGAAAACCGCGAAATGGACGTAGGGGAAGGGCGAAAGCTATCGCCCCTTGCTCATAATGGCGTCAGTGTGCCTCTTTTCGCAGCATCAGCTGCGCAGCATCAAATCCAGATTTTGAACTGCGGCGCCGCTTGCGCCTTTGCCCAAATTGTCGAGGGACGCGATGATGTTGACGTGCCCGGCATCTGCATTGGCCGTGACATAGATGCGCATCCGGTCGGTGTCTTTCATCTCGGTCGGATCAAGACGAACAGCTACCGGTTCGGTCGGCATAACTTCAACGATTTCTTGACCCGCATAATGGTCTGCGAGTGCAGTATGGAGCTGCGCAGGCGATGGCGTACCGGCAAGCATGTCCAGATGCAACGGGACATTCACCAGCATGCCTTGCGGGAACTTTGAAACATTGGGCGAAAAGATCGGCTTCCGGGTCAGGCCCGACCGCGTCACGATCTCAGGAACATGCTTGTGCGCGAGCGTCAGGGCATATGCAAAGTAGGGCGCAGTGATGGCGTCCGGCGCATCAGTATTTTCCATTTGCGCGATCAATTGTTTGCCACCGCCCGTGTAGCCGGAAACGGCATTGATGGTAACGGGATAGTCCGTTGGCAGGATACCCGCCAAGACCAAGGGACGCAGAACGGCAATCGCACCGGTTGAGTAGCAACCCGGGTTGGAGACAAATTGCGCATTGGCTATTTTCGCCGCTTGGCCGGGTTCAGCTTCGGCAAAACCATAAACCCAGTCACGGTGTGTCCGGTGAGCAGTGGACGCATCAACAAAGCGGGTGCCGCTATCAGCGGCCAAGGACACCGCCTCTCGCGCGGCGTCATCTGGCAGGCAAAGGATCGCGATATCCGCATCCTTTAACAGCTGGGCGCGCTTGTCGGCATCGCGCCGATCTTCATGCCCAAGAGATAAAAGCGCCAGATCATCGCGCGCCTCCAGGCGTTCGCGGATTTGCAATCCCGTCGTGCCATGTTCGCCGTCGATGAAGATTTTCGCAGTCATATCAGTTGTTTGCCGAGGTTTGCAGAATCAGTTTCACAGAGCCGCTGCGCGCTTTTCCGCCAATAAACCCAGCAGATACATGGCAACTGTTGCGCCTGCAATCGCTGTTATCTGGGCATGATCATAGGCGGGCGCAACTTCCACTACATCAGCGCCGATCATCTGCACATCACCGAGCTGCCGAATGACCGAGAGCATCTTGGCGCTCGACGGTCCGCCCGCAACGGGTGTACCGGTTCCCGGCGCGAATGCTGGGTCCAGACAATCAATGTCAAACGTCAGATAGGTGGGGCGATTGCCGACCCGTGTACGGATGACGTCTGCAATCGCAGGCGCTGACATTTCATCGACTTCCTGTCCAGGCACGATCTTGATACCAAAATCATCCGGCGCTTGTGTGCGGATGCCAATCTGTATGGAACTGTCGACATCAATGATGCCTTCCTTTGCAGCTCGACCCACAAAGGTCCCATGGTCGATGCGTTTGCCATCATCGTCCCATGTGTCCTGATGGGCATCAAACTGAATGAGGGAAAGCGGTCCGTACTTGGCGGCATGCGCTTTCAGTAGCGGCCATGTAACAAAGTGATCGCCGCCCAGAGCCAAAAGAAATGCGTTGGCGGCCAAAACCTTTTTGGCCTCCCGCTCGATGGTCGCTGGCGTTTTGGCATGGTTGCCATAGTCCAGCAGCATGTCGCCGCGATCAACGACGGCCAGTTTTTGAAAAAGATCAATACCGAACGGATATTGCGGATCATTGTCGAAAATGGCGGAAGCCGCGCGGATGCCTTGCGGTCCAAAACGCGCACCGGGCCTGTTAGAAACGGCCGCATCAAACGGGATACCCATGATCGCCACATCAACGCCTTTGAGCTGTTTGGTGTATTTGCGTCGCATGAAGGAGAGGGCACCTGCATAGGTCGGGTCAGTTGCTGCACTCGCCAACTCACGGACGGTGAAGGCGTGATCTATTGTATTGTTGGCCATAGCGTATGCCGATCAGAGCGTTGATAGTCCCATCGCCTTCAACAGCTTCCGGGCGCCATTGGCAACGGATTTTCTTCGGTCTTCGCTGAGCATACGCACGCGGATCTCGATGCGCTGCGTGATGCTTTCGTCAATTTTCACATAGGTGCATAGTGTTTTCATGGTCATGTTGAGCACGATCCAGTCATCCTGTTCTGAAAGTGTCGCAATCAGATATTCTATCGCTGCGTGTTGTTGTGCTGCGGTCAGTCGCTGGCGGTGCTCAAGCCACAGTTGAGAGAGTGTCCAACGCGCAGATGGCTGATTTACGGGAGCGATTTCGGTTAGCAGCCTGTCGCAATAGGCATCAAACCATTGGGGACGCTCCTTGAAGACGCGCCTCACGCCATTTGCGGCGCGCATTCGCACCCATTCATCGTCTGCAGTCCAACAGCCAAACAGCTCTTCAAATCTATCAGGTTCGGCAAGAACGAGATCGACGACCTCTATGGTTCTACCAAGAGAGTTGGGTTTGCCTTCTTCGAGCATGAAACAAAATGAGTCCATGCCCACACTAGGCGCATCAAGCGCCCAAATAGAAGCGCTCTGACCTAAGCTACTGACAGTTTCAACGCACCAGTGGGAGGCCTTGGCTTTTCCATTCCGACGTTCCACCGCCCATATGGTAGACATTGGTCAAGCCCGCGTTACGCAAGATGCGGATCGATGCGTCACTCCGGCCACCGGCCGCGCAATGCATGATATAAATTTTGGAGCCATCCAATTGTGCAATGCGATCGCGGAAGTTCTGGTCAAAATAGTTGATATTTATGGCACCCGAGATATGGCCCGACCGGAACTCACGTCCTGTGCGAATATCCAAAACGATAATGTCGGGGTTATCTTGAATGAGCTGATAGGCTTGCTGCGCTGTTACTTCTTGAGCTGCATAGGCGGGCAATGCACCGGCGGCAAAAAGCGCGCTGGCTGAAAGGACAAATACTCGACGGCTGATCATGACGGCTCCTTTGAAGTCTGTCACAGCTATATGCGCCAAAGCACCCATTTGGATCCCACCTCAACAACATGTGATATTGAGTATGGTTGCAGAGCCAGTGGTACTACAAAGCGTCTTGATAGAACTTCTCGAAAATCAAAATATCGCGTTGTTTGACAAGCGAACCTAGAGCGCTGTCAGCAAGCTGTTTGGCGCTTGCATAGTTGGCCTTTGATGCATTCAACTTGCCACGCTGAAAAAATGCCAATGCTTTCTCGCGTGAGATATAGTCCGACAATTGAGTGTCGATCAGTGCCATCAAGTCGCTCTCCAAAGCCTCGTTTCGTGCGGTGAAAGAGACGATATTCTCTCTTTCAAAGGTAGCTTTGGCATGATCCAGGCTCTGTACATTAGTGAGCTTGGCCCTTGGATTGGGCATCGAAAAGCTCAAGAAACGGAACGTCAGAAATCCATAATACTCAGCGCCGCATTTGGCGTAAGAAGCACTGACGTGTTTGCTATTTTCCGGGTCTAAAACGAAGCTCAACCATTTGAAGAAACCGGCTTCACTCTTTTGATAAAGCGATCCAAAGCCCTGCTCTTGGAGGCGATGACACAACGACCCTTTGCCATCACATCCGAAATTGTAGAGGCTCGCATAGTAGCTCAGCGGATTTCTGATCGAATTGAAGTAGATGGTGTGTTTTCGATAGACACCATTGCGGCTGAGCGCTTGGTTAAAGCGACCGCTTGCAAATAGTTTGACCAGGTCGAGTGCATTGCCATCTCGGATGCCCAGATGGCTGTGTTCTTTTACGACAGGCAACAGCGAGCACTCTTTCAGCATCTGTGAAATAAAAGTGCTGCCCGTTTTTTGCAGGTCGAGATAGCAAAATTTTCCGTAGTCAATCATGTGCGGTGTGAATTGTAAGCTCGAAAATCGCTTGGTTTAAATCGCCGAACAGAGCAACTGCAAAAACAAAAAAAACGGGCCACGAAGGGCCCGTTTCGAAGAATGCATTTGCAAATATTAGCGCTTGGAGAACTGAAAGGAACGACGGGCTTTCGCCTTGCCATATTTCTTCCGCTCAACGACACGGCTGTCGCGTGTCAGGAACCCACCTTTTTTCAAGGTTGAGCGCAGCTCGGGCTCATAATGTGTCAGCGCCTTGGAGATGCCGTGACGAACCGCGCCCGCTTGGCCGGAAAGACCGCCGCCGGAAACAGTGATGACAACATCATACTGTGTTTCTCGGTTCACAGCGACAAGCGGTTGCTTCACGATCATTTGCAGCACGGGGCGTGCAAAATACTCAGAAACGTCGCGGGCTTTGCTTGCCTTTGCGCGCTCTTTGCGTGTGTTTGAACGCACTTCGCGTTTTTTTGGCTCGCCTTCAACGGTGATTTTACCAGTGCCCGGCTTGATCCAGACGCGAGCGACAGCATCTTTACGCTTGCCGGTTGCATAAGCGCGGCCCTGTTCGTCGAGCTTTTGTGTATAAACTGGAGCCGTGTTTTCAGCAGGCGCCTCAACGACACCTGTTGCTGCGCCCAGTTCTTCAAGGGAATTGATCTCAGCCATATTTCTAATCAGGCCTTCTTGTTCTTGGAGTTCATGGAAGCAATATCAACAACTTCCGGCTGTTGTGCTTCGTGCGGATGGTCAGCACCGGCGTAAACGCGCAAATTCTTCATCTGGCGGCGGCCAAGCGGTCCGCGCGGGATCATGCGTTCAACGGCCTTTTCGACGACACGCTCCGGAAAACGACCCGTCAAAAGCGCTTCAGCTGTGCGCTCCTTGATGCCGCCCGGATGGCCGGTGTGCCAGTAATATTTCTTGTTGGCCCGCTTGTTGCCGGTGAAGACAACCTTGTCCGCGTTGATCACAATGACATTGTCGCCATCATCAACATGCGGTGTGTAAGTCGGCTTATGCTTGCCGCGTAGGCGCATGGCAACGATTGAGGCGAGGCGGCCAACGACCATACCTTCCGCATCGATCAGCAGCCATTTCTTCTGCACATCGGCAGGTTTTTGCGAAAAAGTTCGCATGGCGTTTTCCTTTGTTCAGGTCGATCCCATCCATCACTGCACAAAGCAGCCCGGCGGGCGTTTCTTGTTGCTTGGATTGCCGGCAAAGCCGACAAAAAACACCGGCACTCACTGATGCGATGCCGGATCGTGGCGGATTAGGCTTAAAGTAAGTCCATGTCAATGACTATTCTGTACTCTGGAATGCCGAAAATGCAATAAAATCAATAATATAAAAATAATGGTATTATTATACCCTAGTCACTGGGAATTGAATAGGTGGCCGTTGCCTGGCTGACAATTCGGCCCTGCGTATCCAAAATGAGGCAATCCACGACGGCCAATCGTTTGCCGAGTTTGAGTAGTCTTGCATGGCAATCAAGCGGGCCGGGCTCGGGCTTGTGCATGAAGTTGATGTTCATGTTGGTGGTCACTGTGTGCTTGGCCGGTCCGATATGGGCCAGAATGCAAATATAAGCCGACACATCTGCAAGAGCGAACATGGATGGCCCGGAAACCGTGCCGCCGGGACGCAGATGCCGATCCATAGGGGTCAGACGGTAAGTAATGCCGCCTTTACGCACATCTTCGACCGTGAAGACGCGGCCATCCTGATGCACTTGAGGGAACTCGCGGTCCAAAAATGCCTCAACGTCTGCCGCGTTCATCACCGGATCACCAAGCCCATTAATTACTGGCTCTTGCATGTGCCGTTCTCTTTCGTCATCAAACCACAAAGCGGAGAGACCTATGGAAGAGATATTCAAGGCTGACAACTCCAATGACGCGCCTCTGGTTTTGGTCAAGCACACAGATGGGGTCTTGCGACTTGAGATGAACCGGCCCCCGGCGAACGCACTTTCCATTGCGATGATGGAGGCGATGAAGGCCGAGTTTGAACATGCGGCGGCGGCAAACGACGTAAAGGTCATTGTACTGGCGGCCGCCAACCCCGGTAAACTCTTTTGTGCAGGTCATGATCTGAAAGAGATGACTGCCCGCCGTAATGATGATGACAATGGCGCCAGCTTCTACGAGCAGACGTTCAAACTATGCGCAGAATTGATGCAAGCGATCGTCAACAATCCCAAACCGGTGATTGCGGAAATAGATGGTCTGGCCACTGCAGCCGGATGCCAACTGGTTGCATCTTGTGATCTGGCGATCTGTACCGACACATCGGCATTCTGTACGCCGGGCGTGAATATTGGTCTTTTCTGCTCGACGCCGATGGTCGCGCTCACACGAAACGTTCACCGCAAGCAGGCAATGGAAATGCTGCTGACCGGTGAGACCATTGACGCGTCAACCGCCAAAGAGTTCGGCTTGGTGAACCGGATTGTACCTCGGCAGTATTTGAATCAAGTCATGCAGAAATATGCGCAAACCATTGCCGCTAAACCACAATCGACACTCACCATCGGCAAGAGAGCATTTTACGAGCAAGCAGAGATGAGCCTGCGCGAAGCCTATGATCATACAGCGATGGTCATGGTCAAAAATATGCTCGATGCAGAAAGCAAAGAGGGTATTGGTGCTTTTCTGGAAAAACGCATGCCCAATTGGAGCGAAGCATGACCGACGATGATCTACGCGCCATTTTGACAAGTACTAGGTCGATTGCGGTGATCGGTGCATCGCCCAAGCCAGAGCGCGCATCGCACCGCGTCACTGGCTTTTTGGTGGCTAAAGGCTTTCAGGTCTTTGCGATCAATCCGGGCCATGCAGGCAAGATCATCAATGGGGCTATGACATACGCGTCACTGCATGACTTGCCAAAATCGGTTGATATGATTGACGTTTTCCGCGCATCGCACTTTGTGTCCGATCTTGCAGATACGGTTGTGCAGCTATCATGGAAGCCGAAAGTCTTTTGGACGCAGCTGGATGTGCGTGACGACATAGCTGCGGCACGACTGGAAGCAGAGGGTATCTCGGTTGTTCAGGACCGCTGTCCGGCGATAGAAATGCCAAGGTTGGGGCTGTAGGATAAGGGAAGCAGGAGCGAGCGGGGTGATTTTTGAACTGACAACGGTTCAATGCCGCGCCAAGCTGACCGGAAAAACCACTAGACATTGAAGCTTCGTGAGCGATCCGCTCGCTCATCATAGCCAACGGGATCGTTGAGATCGATCTCTTCGAGAATGTCTCCGCTCTCGATATCGATTTCAGGTTCGCTAGCCGTCTCAAACTCTTTTCGTGCCGCGCGGTTGTTCTCGTCTCGATCCAAATTAGTCGGCACAGCATCGATGCTCTCATGCGGATCGACAAACATACCCTCCATGGACCGCGTACTGTAGTCTGGCTTTTCTTCGCGATCGCGTGACAAGCTTTGCAAATAGGCACGTGCTGATGTTATCGCACTGTCCAACTGTTCTCGGCCCTTTTGCATCATTGCTTTGCTCTTTTCCCAAAGGCTGTTGATAGCATCGCGGCCCTGGTCGAAATAGGAAACGGTAACCTTCTGCTCGGATCTCAACTGTTCTTGAAAGCCGGCCTGGTCATTGACGAAGCTGCCCTCCTTCCAAGTCTCTTTATCTCTTTGCGCTTCGGTACCCGCGCTATTCTCGCCACCTCCAAAACGCCGATCGACAAAGTCTTTAACTTCCTTTGAGATATTGAGCTCGACCGTGTCGACTGCCGCGCGATATCCGGCATTACCGATGGCGCGCGCTTGAAACTCTGCAGAGGTTCTCAGCGCTTCCCAATCAATGCCCGAATTGGCGTTGCGAGCAGAGGCGCCATGGACGCTTTCGGCCCCATTTGTTTGTTCTTCTGGCTTTCCTACTTGTTCCGGCTCCGATCCAGCACGGTTTTCCGCGGACGCGTCTTTGCGACCAAGCGTTTCATTGTAATATTCCTGACCAAAGCGATAGGCAAAATAGCCTGCTCTGATGGCTGTAAAAGGACTTACGGGAACCAAGAGCAATCCTTAAATCATCGAAATCTCAACACAAACTCGCTCAATCGTTCCGCATGCCAGAAAAGCATGTTCCTATTGGGGCGATTTCTGATTTCGGTTTCAGGCGTTGGGATAAGCCATGGCGAGCGTCTGCAGCGCTCGTGCGACGATTGTATCATCATCGAGTGCGCTAAGGTCTCGGGCTGGTTGGGCGCCGTTAAAAGCAACTAGAATTGGTTGCCGGATGTAGGGGTGGAGGTTCAGCCACTGATTGAATTGCCCCGCCGGCAGCTCGTTTTCCGGTGTGATAATCCAAGTCTTCTCAGCGTCCCAGAAAACACTGCTAAACTTCAAGTAGAGCTTATCAAGCAAACCGAAGCCCAGGTCATCGATGGCCGCTTGTTTCCGCTGTGGAAGCGGCGGATCAAACGTTATGTCACCGCGTTTTAAGACGCCAAGTGGAACCGTTACGATTATGACATCAAACGTGTGGGAGATGTTGTTGTCATCGCTTAGTTCAACAGCGTCAGGGCGTTCAGCGACACGTGTGATTTTCTGATCGAGGAAAGTCTCGTAATCGCCGTCAAATGCTTCAAGAGCCTCAGCGTATCCGTTTGTAAAGATGACATCCACACCGTCATAATCCTGGTCGCGCCAGTAAGCCCAGCTATTGATTTCGGACAGGGAAGCACCGGCTGAATGCTGAACTTCCAACACGTCTTCCAGCCATTCAGGACCGGCCTCATCGTTCATGTCACGGCCGCCTTTACCACGCACCATGAAGGTGCTGTCAGTTTCCTTGGTCACCAGCCCGAGATCATCTGAGATGTTTTTCACCGGATTTTTATCAATGCCGTGGATCCAACTGGCACCGAGGTCCAATGGCAAACCAAGGCTCGAATCCGTCCAGATACGGCCACCAATGCGGTCTCGTGCTTCGAAAACAGTGACCCGCTTTCCTTCAACGGAAAGATGCTTGGCAGCCGCCAAACCGCTCATACCCGCACCGATGATACCAATGCTTTGCGCGCCTTTTTCAAGAACGGCTTGCGCCGCCATCACGCCACTTTCATAGGCAGCATGGACCGTGCTGTTGTAGTCTGGATGGGTGGCTTCACCCGCAAAGAAAATACGATCGTCGATTGGGCGGGCCAAATCACGTGTCTGGCGCTTCTTTGCATGCTTCGCGATAAAGGAGTAAGAGCCGTAAGAGTAGGGATCGCGGCTCCAATTTGTACGGATGAAGCCCAGCGGGTTTGGCCCCGAGCTAGCGACACCATTTGCCGGCATGAAGCCCGTGGCCGCAGCTGCCATTGCAGTCTTTAGGATATGGCGTCGACTGAGCATTGCGCTTTCTCGTTCGACGTCTACTTTGCATCGAAAATGGCTATGAACAAGATCGCTTGCACAGTTCTACGAGCGGCCGTGCACCCTCGGTCTTTCATCCAGCGTGAACATATCCAAAGACACTTCCGGTTTGGGCTTGTCGGGTTGCGCGGCACCGCTGTCGGCAAAGTTGTTTGTCTTATGCGATGGCGCTTCGCTTGCCGCCGCTACACTTAACTCCGAGAATTGTCCGGCCCTTGTACCATGAGGAGCTCGGTTGCCGACTGGCTGCTGGGTTTTCTCGATTGCATCGAGATTTTTGAGATACTCGTTGCTTTCTTCGGAAGCAGCTATTGTGGCCGAATTGCCCTTGCTTTCTCGGTCAATGCTTTTGTTATGCCGGTTGTTTCTCCCGTTCACTGTGTCACCAAGATCAACCCATGACGGCTGGGTGCTATGAGTGACATGCATCTCAACTGTATCAACCGCAGCGCGCCAGACGGCGCTACGAAAGGCTGCGAACCGCTCGCGAAAGGTCGGCTTGTATTGATCATTGCCATCTTTGTCGGGGTTTTGTGATTGTCCGTTGCCGCTGCCAGCCGACGATTGTTTGGTGTCAACTTTAGATTGCCCATGCACATTGGCATCGCCCGCTTCAGGCGCGCCATACTTCTTGTTGTAGTTGACCTGCAGCGCTTCTTCGTAACGAGCGGCTGTTCGCATGGCGAAGTAACCCACGCGATATGAAATGTAACCGATCAAAGTCGTACCCTGACGCTACTTGTGTTGCTGGAGCTGCACGATACTACCTATCCAAAATGGTTGCATTGCGGCGACTTCTTTGAAGCTTGAATAGGGGGACTATGCCCGTCCGTCTTTAAGCAGCGCTTCAACATCCAGCGGCCGATTGACAAGTTTCAGCTTACCAGCGTGATCGCGGGGCCATTCCTCTTTCGGGCGGTCGCGGTAGAGCTCCAGTCCGTTGCCATCCGGATCATCGAGATAAACGGCTTCACTAACGCCATGATCGGACGCTCCCGTCAGCTGGTAACCAGCTGCATGCACACGCGCAATGACGGCGGCAAGTGAAGCGCGATCCGGGAACAGGAACGCTAAATGGAACAGGCCTGTATGACCAGGCGGTGGCGGCGTTCCATCAGCGCTGTTCCAGGTGTTGAGACCGAGGTCGTGGTGATAGTCATCAAATGATAAGAACGCGGCGTGATCGCCAGCCTTGACCATCACATTCATCCCGATGACGTTACGGTAAAAGGCGACCGACCGTTCAAGGTCTGAGACTTTCAAATGGCCGTGGCCAACGCGTGCGCCTGACGCTGCTCTTGTTGTGGTTGCCATTTAGCGGACCTTTCGTGCAGAACTGATCATTGACTTGAAGCTGGGGTGAACGTCGATAGCTGTCCAGATCAGTAATATTCACCAGACTGTCGTCGAAATGGAGACAGTTAGCGCTATTTCATTCCCTAAACTTCAGGCTTTCGAGAAAAAACTTCTTTGCACCCAAGTGCGATCTGCAACATAACGCGTCAAACATCATCGCGGAGGGATATTCCAATGTCACAAGGTTTCGACACGCTAGCTATTCACGCCGGCGCTCAACCAGACCCAACAACGGGCGCACGAGCCACGCCAATTTACCAGACCACAGCCTTTCAGTTCCGCGACACCGACCATGCGGCAAAGCTGTTTGGACTGCAGGAATTTGGCAATATCTATACCCGCATCATGAACCCTACCCAAGCGGTCTTGGAAGAGAAGATTGCTGCGCTTGAAGGTGGCACGGCAGCTTTGGCCGTCGCTTCCGGGCATGCAGCCCAACTCTTGATCTTCCACACGATCATGCAGGCCGGTGAGAACTTTGTTGCCTCAAAGCGTCTTTACGGAGGGTCAATCAACCAGTTTGGCCAAGCCTTTAAAAACTTTGACTGGCAGGTGCGCTGGGCTGATATGGATGATGCCGACGCCGTTGAAGCGCAAATTGACGACAAAACAAAAGCCATCTTCTGCGAGAGTCTTGCAAACCCTGGTGGTGTCATCACGGACATCGAAAAGATCGCCACTATTGCCCACAAGCATGGCATTCCGCTTATCGTCGACTCAACGATGGCTACGCCGTATCTTGTGCGCCCCATTGAGCACGGTGCCGATATCGTCGTTCATTCTCTGACCAAGTTCATCGGTGGCCATGGTAACTCCATGGGCGGCATCATTGTCGACGGCGGCACGTTTGACTGGTCGGCTACCAAGGGCAAATATCCTATGCTTTCGGAGCCACGCGAAGAATATGCCGGTGTTGTGCTGCACGAGGCAGTTGGCAACATCGCGTTTGCCATCGCTTGTCGCGTACTTGGCTTGCGTGATTTTGGACCGGCCATCTCGCCATTCAATGCATTCCAGATTCTTACCGGCGCTGAAACGCTCGGTCTTCGCATGCAGCGCCACTGTGATAACGCGCTTGCTGTCGCTGAGTATCTGCAGGACCATGACGCCGTTTCATGGGTGCGTTATGCTGGACTGTCAGGTGATCAGTATAATGATCTGCAGAAGAAATACCTGCCAAATGGTGCGGGTTCCGTTTTCACCTTCGGCCTGAAGGGCGGATATGATGCAGGCGTGAAATTCGTCGAGGGCCTCGGCATGTTCTCGCATTTGGCCAATATTGGTGACACACGGTCGCTAGTCATTCACCCAGCCTCAACAACGCACCGCCAGCTTTCTGAAGCGCAGCGCGATGCAGCTGGGGCGGGTAATGATGTAATTCGGGTTTCGGTTGGTATCGAAGACAAAGCTGACATCATCGCCGATATTGATCAGGCGCTTGCGAAGGCCGCCTGATTACTCGGTCAGGTGAACGTTTGCGGGGCGCATTTGCGCCCCGTTTTTATTTGGTTATTTGAAGTCTTTCCAACCCGTGGAAGTGATAAACGTCTGCATATCTTGGCTCCTGCGCCAGCTTTAGGTCGGGCCACTCCTCGAACAAAACCGACAGCATCTCCTGCAGCTCAATGCAGGCGAGGGGTGCGCCGATACAAAAATGGATGCCTGCCCCGAAAGATACATTCTTTTGATCTTCTCGATCGTGCCTAAAGCGGTGTGGATCGTCAAAGCTGCGAGGATCCCGGTTTGCCGCACCCAGCAGCAGGCAGACTTCATCGCCTTTCTTGAGCTTTATCGAATGCCCTTCGGTTTCCAGGATCAGGTCTTCCAATGCATAGCGATTGAACATGTGAAGTGGCGCGTCGAAGCGAAGGAGTTCTTCGACAGTTTGGCCGGCGGTTTTCGCCGTCGCGAACAAAGCTTTCGCATCGAGTTTTTCGGAAAGAATTGTTTTTACGGCGTTGCCGAACTGATGAACAGTCGCTTCATGCCCCGCGTTCAGTATTACAACGACCGTTGATATCAACTCATCCAACGTCAGTTGCGCGCCATCACTTTCAGCGGCAATGAGTGCAGATAGCAAATCATTTGCGGGGGCGGAGCGCTTGCGATCGATTTCGGCGGTCAAAAACTCTGCAAATTCCTCTGCAGCCATGTTGGCTGCGATTTGTTCCTCGGGTGTTGGATCGAGGACATACATGCGTACAATTGCATGGCTCCAATCGAGCAGTTGCTGGCCGTGATCAAGCGAAACGCCGAGCAGATTGCAAATCGTAATGAGCGGCACTTGCATCGCGTAGGAGCTCAAAAGTTCGACGTCATGGCCGTCCAAGCGCTCCAGCTGTTTCTTGCAGGTTTTTCGCACCGCAGGGCGCAATGTTTCGACTTGTCTTGAAACGAACGCTTTATTGATTAATCGGCGCAACTTTGTGTGTGCAGGCGGTTCCAGTTCAAGAAGCGAATGTTTTTCAACGCGGTCAAAGTCTTGCAAATGAGGCGGACGTTCTGGCCATCCAAGTTCTTCCCGGCTGGCCAGATGCAAGATCTGCCTGCCGAAGCGGCGATCACGCAATAGGGCATCGACGGCTTCATACCCTGCAAAGGCCACCTTGTTGTATTCCTCCCAGAAGAAGACCGGGCCAACGGCATGCATCCGGGCGTAAAACTTATACGGGTTCTGAACAAAGCGATGATCGCGCGGTGATTGGCTGATGCTTGGAATAGAGCTCATGGAAACCGGCATTTTGCATAACGATGGCATCGTTGAACTGCACGTATTGGACTTGCTAAGCAATGAAAAACAAGTCGTCACTTGCGCGCGGGCATCCCTGCACCTTATTTACGGCTTCGATGACGATTCCGATTTGCCGCGCAACCGCGTGCGCTCTCACAGCATAAAAGGCCAATACATGCGCGATCCGTACCACACTGCCATGAACCTAGTTCCCATGGTTGTCGAACAATCCAATCGTGGCGAGCGGTCCTACGATATTTTTTCGCGCCTTTTGAAGGAGCGTATTATCTTCATAACGGGACCTATTGAAGATGGCATGGCAACGTTGGTGTGCGCGCAGTTGCTTTTCCTGGAAGCTGAGAACCCGAAAAAAGAAATCGCACTCTACATCAATTCGCCAGGTGGCGTCGTCACAGCAGGAATGGCGATCTATGACACGATGCAGTTCATCAAACCGCCAGTGTCAACACTTTGCACCGGTCAGGCCGCGTCTATGGGCTCGCTGCTCTTAGCCGCTGGCGCAAAAGACATGCGATTTGCGCTACCTAATGCCAATATCATGGTCCACCAGCCTTCCGGCGGATTTCAAGGCCAGGCTAGCGACATCATGATCCATGCAAAATTCACCGAACGCCTAAAGCGCCGTATGAACGAAATCTATATGGAACATACCGGCAATGACTATGAAACCATTGAAGCGGCGCTCGAGCGCGATAACTTCATGACGGCTGAAGAGTCGCGGGAATTTGGCCTTATCGACCGGGTGATTACCAGCCGCGAGGCCATTGAAACCGGGTCTTGATATACCATTGAGCACTTAGCTGCTTAAGCGGGCGAAATTTCGCCATTTTTCCGGTTTGGCTGTTTAATAGGTTGTTCATCGCCGATTCTCTAAGCTGGGTGAATCGCTTCGTTTTGCGCAAATTTACTCAAGGATAGTTTTGCACAGCCGTATGGATTGCATTTTGTCCATCATCTGGTTTGATGTGGACGACGAAAGGAAAGCTTGAATGAGCAAAGTTGGCGGCACCACTTCCGGAGACGGAAAGAACACACTTTACTGCTCGTTTTGCGGTAAGAGCCAGCATGAAGTACGCAAGCTGATTGCGGGTCCAACCGTGTTCATCTGTGATGAATGCGTTGAATTGTGCATGGATATCATCCGCGAAGAAAGCAAGTCATCTGTTGCTAAGGCAAGCGACGGTGTGCCGACGCCTCAGGAAATTCTTGGTGTACTCGACGACTATGTCATCGGCCAACCGCACGCTAAGCGCATTTTGTCTGTCGCTGTTCATAACCACTATAAGCGACTGGCGCATGCTCAGGAAAATGAGGATGTTGAGCTGGCAAAGTCCAACATCCTGCTGATCGGCCCGACCGGCTGTGGCAAGACGTTGCTGGCCCAAACGCTGGCGCGCATCATCGACGTGCCTTTCACCATGGCCGATGCGACAACGCTGACGGAAGCCGGCTATGTGGGTGAAGATGTCGAAAACATTATCCTGAAGCTGCTGCAGGCCTCTGACTACAATGTCGAACGCGCGCAGCGCGGCATTGTATACATCGATGAGATCGACAAGATTTCTAGAAAGTCCGACAATCCGTCCATCACCCGTGACGTTTCAGGTGAGGGGGTGCAGCAAGCCCTGTTGAAGATCATGGAAGGCACTGTCGCCGCTGTGCCACCGCAAGGTGGACGCAAGCATCCGCAGCAGGAATTCTTGCAGGTCGACACAGCCAACATTCTATTCCTATGTGGTGGCGCATTCGCGGGCCTGGACAAGATTATCTCCGATCGTGGCCGCAAGACATCAATCGGATTTGGAGCAGCTGTCGAAGCGCCTGAAGATCGCAAAACGGGCGAGCTCTTCCGCCAGGTCGAGCCGGAAGATTTGGTCAAGTATGGCCTGATACCTGAATTCGTCGGTCGCCTGCCTGTTTTGGCAACACTGGAAGACCTTGATGATGCAGCTTTGGTTCAAATTTTAACTGAGCCGAAAAACGCACTTGTCAAACAGTATCAACGTCTGTTCGCGATGGAAGACGTCGAGCTGACGTTCCACGAGGATGCACTTTCGGCTATCGCCCGCAAGGCGATTGAACGGAAGACAGGTGCTCGCGGTCTGCGGTCCATTATGGAAGCCATCTTGTTGGATACCATGTTTGAGCTGCCAGCATTGGAAGGCGTTCGCGAAGTCGTGATTTCCGATGAGGTGGTCGCAGGTGGCGCGCGACCGCTTTACATCTACAGCGACAAATCTGAAGAAGCGACTGCAGAAAGCGCCTGATTATCGGCGCTTTACCCCGTTTGTAGTATTAGCTTGTGCACGGAATAGGTTTGCCTGCACTTGTTCGTTGCGAATCTGATCGCCGACGGCAACTCTTGGTCTATATGTTGGGTTGAAATGCACTTGCGTGTGCATCACCTATTGGTTGCTTGTTAATACAAGCGGTCGCGGGACCATAAGGTACGTGACAAACAGCCCAATCATTTTCGATGGGGCAAATAAAGGAAAGATTGCATGTCAGATGCCATCAAAACGGAAACGCAGCCGGGCGGACAGGACGGGCTTTTTGCCGTATTGCCGTTGCGCGATATTGTCGTGTTTCCGCATATGATCGTCCCGCTTTTTGTCGGGCGAGAAAAATCCATTCGTGCGTTGGAAGAGGTCATGGAAAATGACCGTCAGATACTTCTGGCGACACAAAAAGACGCAGCTGACGATGATCCGTCGGACGCGGAGATTCACAAGGTCGGAACGTTGGCCAATGTGTTGCAGTTGCTGAAACTGCCAGACAACACAGTCAAAGTGTTGGTCGAAGGCGTCAACCGCGTGACCATCGAAGGTTATACTGACCGTGAAGAGTTCATGGAAGCGGCGGCTCTGCCGGTCGCTGAAAACAGTGAGCCGGAAGTTGAAGTTGCTGCACTGGCGCGCTCGGTCGTGGCGCAGTTTGAAGACTATGTGAAGCTCAACAAAAAGATTTCACCAGATGTCGTCGGTGCGCTTGGTCAGATTGAAGACCATGCGAAGCTGGCAGACACAGTTGCATCACACCTTGCTGTAAAAATCCACGAGAAGCAGGAACTTTTGGAGACGCTATCTGTGAAGGAGCGCCTTGAGAAAGCGCTCGGGCACATGGAAGCTGAGATATCTGTCCTGCAGGTAGAAAAGCGTATTCGCAGCCGCGTTAAACGCCAGATGGAGAAGACGCAGCGCGAGTACTATCTCAACGAGCAAATGAAGGCGATCCAGAAGGAACTGGGCGACGGCGAAGAAGGTGCCGGCGAACTGGCCGAGCTGGAAGAGCGCATTGCAAAGACCAAACTATCTAAAGAGGCACGCGAAAAGGCCGACGCTGAGTTCAAGAAGCTCAAGCAGATGAGCCCAATGGCCGCTGAAGCGACCGTCGTACGCAACTATCTCGACTGGATGTTGACCATCCCGTGGGGCAAAAAATCGCGGGTCAAATATGATCTCGATCTCGCTCAGGAAGTGCTTGATGAAGATCACTTTGGTCTGGAAAAAGTCAAAGAGCGGATCATTGAGTATCTTGCTGTTCAAAAGCGGCAGAACAAGTTGAAGGGCCCGATACTTTGCCTTGTTGGCCCTCCAGGTGTGGGTAAAACGTCTCTTGCCAAGTCCATCGCAAAGGCGACGGGCCGCGAATATGTGCGCATGGCGCTGGGCGGAGTGCGCGATGAAGCTGAAATTCGTGGCCATCGCCGGACTTATATTGGTTCCATGCCCGGCAAGATCATTCAGTCAATGAAGAAGGCGCAGAAAGCCAATCCATTGTTCCTTCTCGACGAGATCGACAAAATGGGTATGGACTTCCGTGGTGACCCGTCATCTGCCCTATTGGAGGTGCTTGATCCGGAGCAGAACTCGACATTCATGGATCACTATCTTGAGGTGGAATATGATTTGTCGAACGTGATGTTCATCACCACGGCCAACACGCTCAATATTCCGGGCCCTTTAATGGACCGCATGGAGATCATCCGCATCGCCGGTTACACCGAAGATGAGAAGGTCGAGATTTCAAAACGCCACTTGCTGCCGAAAGTTGTCAAAAACAATGCTCTGCAGGAAGGCGAGTTTGAGGTTGATGAGGAAGCCGTCCGCAAAACGATTCAGCTTTACACCCGTGAAGCCGGTGTGCGGAATTTGGAACGCGAGCTTATGAAGCTTGGCCGTAAAGTGGTCACAGAAATTCTGCGCTCTGACAAAAAGTCGATTTCGGTAACGGCTGAAAACCTGGATGAATTTTTGGGTGTGCCAAAGTTCCGCTTCGGTGAAATCGATGCTGAAGACCAGGTCGGTGTTGTGACCGGCCTTGCCTGGACTGAGGTTGGCGGCGAGCTATTGACCATTGAAGGCGTCATGATGCCGGGTAAAGGTAAAATGACGGTAACGGGCAATCTGAAGGACGTGATGAAGGAATCCATTTCCGCCGCTGCGTCCTATGTGCGCTCGCGCGCTGTCGATTTCGGTGTCGAACCGCCCATGTTCGACAAACGTGACATCCACGTGCACGTACCGGAAGGCGCAACGCCAAAAGACGGCCCGTCCGCCGGCATCGCCATGGCAACATCGATTGTATCGATCCTGACTGGTATCCCGGTGCGCAAAGATATCGCCATGACTGGCGAAATCACGCTGCGGGGTAGGGTGCTTCCAATCGGCGGGCTGAAGGAAAAGCTTCTGGCTGCACTACGCGGTGGCATCAAGAAAGTGATGATTCCGCAGGATAATGCCAAGGATCTACCGGAAATCCCCGATAATGTGAAAAACGGGCTGGAAATCATCCCCGTTAGCCACATTGGTGAGGTTCTGGAGCATGCTTTGGTTGAGCAGCCAACCGCCATCGAATGGACCGAAGAGGATGCCATGGCCGCAGAAATGCGGTTGGCTGATTCGAGCGACTCCGCCAATCTGGCGCATTAATCGGGCCGTTTCGCTTTATATGCCCATTGGAAACGCCGCTTTAGAGCGGCGTTTCTGTTGAAAAGCCCATAGTTTTGGGTGTTTTGAAAAGCAAACAGCGTCGTTTCCTCAATTTGACGGTATTGTAACTGGATAAACCGGTTCACGATTCGCCTAGCGGATACCTTGGAGGGAAACAAAATGAACAAAAACGAGCTTGCTGCTGCCGTTGCAGAAAAAACAGGGATGGCAAAGGGTGACGCCGCGACAGCTGTCGATGCGGTGTTTGACGTCATCTCATCAACGCTCAAAGGTGGTGACGATGTGCGCCTCTTGGGCTTTGGAAACTTTGTCGTGCAGCAACGCGCTGCCACAACCGGTCGGAACCCGATGACGGGTCAGCCAGTTGATATTCCGGCAAAACGCGTACCCAAATTCTCCGCGGGCAAGGGCCTGAAAGACGCGGTCAACTCTTAAGCGTACCGCTAAACACATTTATGAGAGAGCCGTACCTTCAATAGGTGCGGCTTTTTCAGTTTAGGTAGACGTCTAGCAACTCGATCATGTGCTGGTCACGTCGGGCGGCAGAATCACCGCCCATGACGATGGCGATAACCCGGCGTCCGTTGCGGGAGGCAGATGTCGCCAGGTTAGAGCCGGAAGCGCGCGTGTAGCCGGTTTTGAGGCCGTCTGCGCCGGCATAGCTCTTTAGGACATTATTGTGCCCGGTCACCGCGCGGCCGTTATATTCGAACTGTGTAAGCCCGAAATAGCCGTAGTAGCGACCATGATTGCGGCGAAGCGCCAGCGAAAGTTTGGCCATATCGCGCGCTGTGGTGCGCATGTTGGGATCTGGCAGGCCAGAAGCATTCTTAAAGACTGTCGCGTTCATGCCAAGGCTGCGCGCACGCGCCGTCATCTGCCGTGCAAACTGCTCTTCGCTACCACCAAGATGTTCAGCAACAGCGGTGGCCACATCATTGGCAGACTTGACCACGAGCGCGCGGATTGCCTTGTCTGCACTTATGGTGCTGCCCGCTTTCATATAAAGTTTTGAAGCAGGCCGCCCAGCCGCATAAGCGGAAATCGGTATTGGCGTATTGAGCGACATTTTGCCGACCTTGATGGCATCAAACATCATATAGACCGTCATCATTTTGGTCAGGGAAGCGGGGTAGCGCGCCTCGTCGGCAAACGCAGTATGAAGAACCTTGCCGGACTTTGCATCGACGACGATCGCTGCGTATTTCGATTGATTGCTGGTCGGCACAGTCAGATCGGCGACAATATCATCGGTTGAAACGCAGCCGCCAAGCGCTGCCGTTAATACAAACAAAATGGGTAGAAGGAGGCGGCGAATGGTCATGAATTCAGTGACAAAGGAATGCGCATACATGGTCGGTGGCGGCCCCGGACTCGTGTTCGCCATTCACATATCGTGAATTCGGGCGCAATATAAGGCTGTTTTGCGGTGCTTTCTGGGAATTTTTGAAGCATGATTGCCTCAAAGCGAGGCTGGCAGGCAATTGCGCAGCAATTGACGAGAAGCCCCGATGAACCGCGTGCCGCTCTCGACGTATTTGCTGGCGCAAAACGTCTGCCGCTACTGGATGCATGGACCGTGAGGCTTTGCCCATTTCACTACCGCGAATTGGGCTTGGTGGGCGATGAGAGGAACGAACTCGAGCATTTGCGTAAAGCAAATCGAGGCTGGCAGGCAATTGCGCAGCAATTGACGAGAAGCCCCGACGAAGCGCGTGCCGCTCTCGACGTATTTGCTGGCGCAAAACGTCTGCCGCTACTGGATGCATGGATCGTGAGGCTTTGCCCATTTCACTACCGCGAATTGGGCTTGGTGGGCGATGAGAGACTCGAACTCCCGACATCTTCGGTGTAAACGAAGCGCTCTACCAGCTGAGCTAATCGCCCTGATTGAAGCGCGCTTGTACGCAAGCAGGAAGTCAAGCGCAAGCCCCAAAACAAGCTCAATTTCAACTGGCGTTTGCCGCCATCAAAAAAGCAGATGACCAGACCAACACGCGCTTGACACCCATAATTGATAGGCCTAGATGACCGCTCACGCTGCTGATGAGCAGTTGTGGTGCGCGGGTGTAGCTCAGTTGGTTAGAGTGCCGGCCTGTCACGCCGGAGGTCGCGGGTTCGAGCCCCGTCACTCGCGCCACTCATACCGCAAGGTATCGAAATTTTCATGCTATATTGCTGGCCTATTGATCGGTACCCAGCGCCCGTAAATCACATAAAGCGAAGTTTATTATGGCCGAGCAGAATGCTGCTCGGTATTTCGCTCGTTTGGCAACATCTACCAACGAAATATTTTAGAATACAAATAAAAAAGGGGCCAGCGAAAGCTCACCCCTTGTATCCTATCAATTACGAAAAGCAGCCCATGTAGGCACAGACCGTAGCATACTGTTGGCAAAAGGTGGGGGTACATGTAACCGCATATGCAGCTGAAGCAAACAGCATTGATCCACCAAGGACGGCAGCAAAGATTTTTGATTTAGTCATTACAATCTCCTAATTTATATAAGACGATATTGCCTTATCATTTTCAAATTAGAGCACTGATTAAATTTGACAATAAATAAATCGTAACAAAAAATAAATATATGAAAGTAATATTACAACTATGTATAGTAAAGATAATGAATACAACTATATTGAATACAAATATGCATGTACATCGCAACCGCGATGAGCGGCGTGCATTATAAATCAATTACACGCATGGCGCTGTCAGCGCCATATCGCCGGTCATGTCATCGAATTAGTGATTTTACCCTGCCGCCGTTGGCAACCGACCTGCCTCGTAAGGCAGGCCGATTGTTAGTTCTTCAGATCAGCATGAGGCCATTGATCAACTGCGGCCGCATTCGCAATCCATGAGTTGGCAGGCTTGGCAGTTATTTTTACACCAGGCTGTCGACGGACAGTTGTTGTTTGCAGCGTAGATCGGCGTTGAGACATACAGTGAAGCAGCAAATACCGCCGATGCAGCACTCAGTCCAATAGTTGCTAGTTTAATAAACATTCTGGAGTACCCCTTTCAAACTGTTATTTCGGTAAGGTCTGTTTTTGGGGAAAAGAACCCCGACCACAGATTTGTCGCAGTTTGATCACAAAACAAAACAATTGCCGTTAATTTTCGCAAAAAAGTTGAAGATAGGAAATATTGAACGATAACAGATACTTATGGTTTCAAAATCGAAAAATGAGCTTGTACAACTTCTGCGATATGGATTTTCTAAACTAGCGCGCTACAAATATCATGAGTTGTATTTTACAAATTGCAAATTGCATTATGCAAATACAAACTTACACTTCATTTGTATTGAAAAATGTACACATTGCAATTGGTAACGGATTTGGTGATTCCCGCTCGGTTTTGGGCTTTGCAATAACAGTTTGATTGTTCGTCGATTTAAGCATTGAGCTCTAAAGAGCCTTTGTCACCGGCTTTTCGCCTCTAGCCGAACGGCTTGTATTTCATATGAGGTGAGCCACTACCAAGTCATGTCGGAAATGGCTGCCGGGCCGCATTCAGCGGCCCGACCGTCAATAAGTTCAGTTTGCTCCGCAGTATCGGTAGCCCACGTGGTGCCAATTGGCTTTAAGGAACATTTTCCTGCCGATCTTCGCCCGCGATTTTTCCTGGCGTCGCTATGCAAGCCTGCTAAATGCGCAAAAGGTCGACGATTTTCGCAGTCCGTGGATATTGCGCCTGCGAATGAAGCAGCTATACAGCGGTCAGATCGGTTGCCTGCTATTTTGCAGGTGTGAATTTTGTCGGGATACCCATGGAAGCTGTTGTCGCGTCCTATCTGCCAGTGTTGATCTTCTTTGTAATCAGCCTGGGCATTGGTTTGGCGCTCCTCATCGCGCCGTTCATCGTCGCTTATAAAGCGCCAGATCCGGAAAAACTGTCCGCCTATGAGTGCGGTTTTAACGCTTTTGATGATGCGCGCATGAAGTTCGACGTTCGCTTCTATCTGGTGGCGATCCTCTTCATTATCTTCGATCTCGAAGTGGCATTTCTATTCCCCTGGGCTGTGTCATTCAGCGACATTGGCATGTTCGGCTTCTGGTCCATGATGGTGTTTCTCGGTGTTTTGACGATCGGCTTCATCTATGAGTGGAAAAAGGGCGCATTGGATTGGGACTGAGTGAATGTCTTCAAACACGTTAATTGCACCACAGCCCAAGGGGCTGGTTGATCCAAACACCGGTAAGCCAATCGGCCATGACGATGCTTTCTTTGGCGAGATGAACAATGAGCTGGCCGATAAGGGTTTTCTCGTTACGTCTACTGACGAGCTGATCAACTGGGCGCGTACCGGCTCGTTGATGTGGATGACCTTTGGCTTGGCCTGTTGCGCGGTGGAGATGATGCACACCTCCATGCCGCGTTATGACGCCGAGCGTTTCGGTATCGCGCCGCGTGGCTCTCCACGCCAATCCGATGTCATGATTGTTGCGGGCACGCTGACCAACAAGATGGCGCCGGCCATGCGCAAGGTTTACGACCAGATGCCCGAGCCACGCTACGTGATCTCCATGGGCTCATGCGCCAATGGCGGCGGTTATTATCATTACAGCTATTCCGTTGTGCGCGGATGTGACCGCATCGTGCCGGTCGACATTTATGTCCCCGGTTGCCCGCCAACGGCTGAGGCGCTGCTGTACGGCATCTTGATGCTGCAAAAGAAGATCCGCCGAACCGGTACTATTGAGCGCTAATTTGGGCGCGTCAGACGAGGAAAGACGATTGAATGGCGCAAACCGCTGAAACAATCGAGGAGTTGCAAGATACCGTTGCCGATGTGCTTCACGACATGGACATCGCCATGTCCGTTTCTTTTGGCGAACTCAACGTTCTTGTTGATGTTGGCGATATTTCTGCTGTGCTCGCAAAGCTCAAGGGCGATATGCAGTCGCAGTTCGTCAATTTGGTCGACATTTGCGGCGTGGATTATCCAGGGCGCGAAAAACGTTTTGACGTCGTCTACCATCTGATGTCGCCAAAGCTGAATCAGCGGTTGCGCTTGCGGGTGCAGGTTGACGAAGACACGCCGGTGCCGAGCGCATGTGATGTTTTTCCCGGCGCAAACTGGTTTGAGCGCGAAGCCTATGACATGTATGGCATCCTCTTTACCGGCCATCCCGATCTGCGTCGCTTGCTGACCGACTATGGTTTTGACGGTTATCCGCTGCGCAAAGACTTCCCGCTGACCGGCTATTATGAAGTGCGCTATGATGATGAGGTCAAACGGGTTGTTTATGAGCCCGTGAAGCTGCGCCAGGAATTCCGCGATTTTGATTTTTTGAGCCCATGGGAAGGCGCCGACTATGTGCTGCCAGGCGATGAGAAGGCCGAAAAGTGAATGGTGATTGGTCAATGGTGAATGGCAGAAGAAAAAGCATCCATTCAGGACTATCGCGATCTGACTGTATGGCAGGAGGCGATGTCTCTTGCGGAGATCGTTTATTCCATGACGGCCGATTTTCCGCCTTCGGAGACCTACGGACTGGTCAGCCAAATGCGCCGCAGCGCGGTATCCATTCCATCAAATATTGTGGAAGGCTGCGGACGGGCGCAGCGAAAGCCTTTCATTCAGTTTCTGCGCGTCGCTCAAGGCTCGTTGAAAGAACTCGAAACACAGATCGAATTGTCCGCAAGGTTGGGGTTTGTAAAGGCCGATATAGCCTCGGGCTCTCTGGCCGCTACCACGAGGTTGGGGAAACGTTTGGTCACCTACGTCAGATCTCTCGAGCGGGCGACGTGATCATTCACCATTCACCATTGACTATTCACGCGCCCGCAGGGAGCGCCGCATGACAGAACACAATGTCCGCAATTTTAATATCAACTTTGGCCCGCAGCACCCGGCGGCGCACGGCGTGTTGCGCCTAGTGCTGGAGCTTGACGGGGAGGTGTGTGAGCGCGTCGACCCGCATATCGGCCTTCTGCACCGCGGCACCGAAAAGCTGATTGAGAACAAGACCTATCTTCAGGCCGTCCCGTATTTCGACCGGCTCGATTACGTCTCGCCAATGAACCAGGAACATGCCTATGCCTTGGCGGTGGAGCGCCTGCTGGGTTTGGACATTCCCAAGCGTGGTCAACTGGTTCGCGTGCTTTATTCAGAGATCGGTCGAATTCTGAACCACCTGATGAACATCTGTACGCAGGCGCTCGATGTTGGCGCGCTCACCCCCATAGTCTGGGGTTTTGAAGAGCGCGAAAAGCTTATGGTGTTTTATGAGCGTGCATGCGGTGCCCGCTTGCACGCGGCTTATTTCCGTCCCGGTGGTGTTCATCAGGATTTGCCAGAGAAACTCATCCAGGACATTGGCGACTGGATTGATCCGTTCTTGGATGTTGTCACCGAAATCGATGGCCTTTTGACCGACAACCGCATCTTCAAGCAGCGCAATGTTGATATTGGCGTCGTTGAATTGAGCGATGCTTGGGAGTGGGGCTTTTCCGGTGTGATGGTTCGTGGCTCTGGCGCTCGCTGGGATTTGCGCAAATCGCAGCCTTATGAGTGCTATGAGGAAATGGAATTCCAAATCCCCATCGGCAAAAATGGGGACTGCTATGACCGCTATTTGATCCGCATGGAAGAGATGCGCCAGTCCGCTTATATCATGCGCCAATGCGTTGATAAGCTATTGAGCCCCGAAGGTCAGGGCCCGGTGTCCAACACGGACGGCAAGGTCGTGCCGCCCAAACGCGGTGAGATGAAGAAGTCGATGGAAGCCTTGATCCATCATTTCAAACTCTACACCGAAGGCTACAAGGTCCCGGAAGGCGAGGTGTACGCTGCTGTTGAGGCGCCCAAAGGCGAGTTCGGTGTTTATCTGGTTTCTGATGGCTCCAACAAACCCTATCGCTGCAAATTGCGCGCGCCGAGCTACGCGCATTTGCAAGCCATGGATTTCCTGTGCCGTGGGCACATGCTGTCAGATGTTTCTGCGGTTCTCGGATCGCTTGATGTCGTATTTGGTGAGGTGGACCGCTAATGTCCGTTCGTCGTTTGGCAGAAGATGCCGTCCAGCCTGATGGCTTTAAGTTCAACCGCGAAAAAGCGGCAGAAGCCAAAGTCTGGATCAATAAGTATCCCAAAGGCCGTGAGCAATCGGCTGTGATCCCGCTACTCATGTTGGCGCAGGAGCAAGATGGTTGGGTCACCAAGGCCGCGATTGAGCATGTGTCTGAAATGCTCGACATGCCGCGCATTCGCGTGATGGAAGTCGCGACATTCTATACCCAGTTCATGCTGCAGCCCGTCGGCACGAAAGCGCATATTCAAGTGTGCGGGACAACGCCATGCATGCTGCGCGGTGCGGAAGATTTGAAGAAAGTCTGCCAGAGCAAAATCAACCAGCAGCAGTTTCAACGCAATGGCGACGGCACCCTCTCATGGGAAGAGGTCGAATGTCAGGGCGCTTGCGTGAACGCGCCGATGGTGATGATCGGTCGCGACACTTACGAGGACCTGACGCCCGAGCGTCTGGAAGAAATCATCGAAGCGTTTGAGGTGGGCAAGGGTGATACTATCACGCCGGGTCCGCAGATTGACCGCATCTATTCGGCGCCTGTTGGCGGCCCGCTGACATTGCTGGATGAAGTTGTCGCGTCTGCGCCCAAGAAGAAAGCCGCCAAAAAAGCGCCAGCCAAGAAAACGGCTGTGAAAGCTGCAGAGCCGGTTGCAACTGAAAATCCAACCATGAAGTTGGCATCGACCGCTTCTAAAGTTGCGCCAAAAACCAAGAAAGCAAAAGGCGTTCAGGAAAGCGCGGTCAACACAAAACTCAATGCCATTGATGTTGATGAAGCGCCATCCACAAAGGACGCCAAGCCTGCCAAAGAGGTGAAAATCACCAAGGGCGCTGAGGGCGCTGACCCAGGCACCGTACTCGATAACGTCAAAGGCGCATCGTCGGTAAAGCCAAAACCTGCGCCAAAGAAAAAGGTCACGGGTGGCAATCCGACTATGGCGATCGCGGCGACTGCATCAGGCCGTGCAGCCAAGGCCAAGAGCGATGGGCCGGTTCGCATGGATAGACCTCAGGGCACGGCAGATGATTTGAAACTGATTTCAGGTGTTGGGCCAAAGCTTGAGCAGACGTTGAATTCGCTCGGTTTCTGGCACTTCCATCAAATCGCCGCTTGGACGGTCGATGATATTGCCATCGTCGATGATCAACTGCGCTTTAAAGGCCGTATCGAGCGCGATGATTGGGTCAAACAAGCAGATGCGCTCGCCAGGGGCGGCCGCGATGAATATGTCAAAGTCTTCGGCAAGGAGCCTCGTTGATCATGGGAATGCTTCAGGACAAGGACCGGATCTTCACCAATATCTACGGTCTGCGTGACAAGTCGCTGAAAGGCGCAATGTCGCGTGGCCATTGGGACAACACCAAGCGTCTCGTGGAAAAAGGGCGTGATTGGATCATCAACGAGATGAAGGCGTCAAACTTGCGTGGCCGTGGTGGCGCAGGATTTCCGACGGGTCTTAAATGGTCATTTATGCCCAAAGAAGTTGGCGAGCGTCCGCACTATCTCGTTGTCAATGCAGATGAGTCTGAGCCCGGCACATGTAAAGACCGTGACATCATGCGCCATGATCCGCACACGCTGATCGAAGGTTGCCTGATAGCCGGTTGTGCCATGCAGGCGCACACTGCCTACATTTACATACGCGGCGAATATATCCGTGAGCGCGAAGCGCTGCAGGCAGCCATCGATGAGTGTTATGATGCAGGTCTTCTCGGCAAGAATAACAAGTGCGGTTGGGACATGGACGTTTTTGTCCATCATGGTGCTGGCGCATACATTTGTGGTGAAGAGACCGCGCTGATTGAGTCGCTCGAAGGCAAAAAAGGCCAGCCGCGCTTAAAGCCGCCATTCCCTGCCAATGTGGGCCTTTATGGCTGCCCGACCACGGTGAACAATGTGGAATCAATTGCCGTTGCGCCGACCATTTTGCGACGCGGGGCAGGGTGGTTCTCATCCTTTGGCGCGGAGAACAACAAGGGTACCAAGCTGTTCTGCGTGTCAGGCCACGTCAACAACCCATGTACTTTCGAAGAGGCGATGTCGATTCCGTTCAAAGAACTGATCGATAAACATTGCGGTGGCATTCGTGGTGGATGGGACAATCTGCTGGCGGTTATTCCAGGCGGTTCATCCGTGCCGATGGTCCCCGCGGAAGAAATCATCGACACACCGATGGACTTTGATTCGCTGCGTGCTTTGCAGTCCGGCCTTGGTACAGCGGCTGTTATCGTGATGGATCGCTCAACCGATGTCGTCAAAGCCATTGCGCGGCTCGCCTATTTCTACAAGCACGAGAGCTGCGGCCAGTGTACGCCATGCCGCGAAGGCACCGGCTGGATGTGGCGTGTGATGGAGCGCATGGTGACAGGTAACGCCCAGAAGCGCGAAATCGACATGCTGCTCGATGTGACCAAACAGGTTGAGGGCCACACCATTTGTGCGCTCGGCGACGCGGCAGCTTGGCCGATCCAGGGTCTGATCCGCCATTTCCGACCGGAAATTGAGCGGCGTATCGATGAGTTCTCGCGCAACGCGCATGAAACCCAGCCGATTTTGGTGGCGGCTGAGTAGGGATAATTTGGCTTTTGTTTGGCATATAATCGCATGGGTATGCGCTTCAGTTTTACTCCATTTGATTAGATTGCCGGATCAAGTCTTGGGAATAGCTTTTATCGTCGGTGGTTTTGCCGCAATTGTCTCATTGGCAGGGGCCGTGATGCTGCTATTGGCATCGGGACTATCCTTTGTCGTTAACGACGACATCGAGGCTAAACAAACGATTGTCGGCTGGCATATGTTCATCGTCGGGATAGGCTTATGCCTTACTGTTTGGCTTTCGCTATTCTATTGGAATTTTAGCTTCAAATAACAAGCACGCGGCCTTCGACCTAAGACGACCGGTATATTCGATACCCCCACTAGCATTTTCATGAAGGATATGCTGCAATGCACAAAGACAGTGTGCAGTGCAAAATTGTCTGTACGATTTCCGCAAGCGGAACAGGAAGGAGTGCCCGTTGATGATGCAGGCTTTTCAGGAAATGCAAGAAGCGTTTATGAAGAACAACCCGGTGATGGCGATGATGCCCATGGCCGAAGAAGTACAAAAGACGACGCAGTCCATGATGGGTTCGTTTGAGTTCGCCAAAATACCGGTCACGCCCGCTTCCAGCGTCAGCAACTTGGCAGCACATCCGGTGGCCGCGAGCGCTGCAAGTTCAGCAGTTGGTGCAGGTGTTGCTTCGGCTGCACTGGGCACATGGCTTGGTTGGATGACCGCCGCCATGGATGGTGCGTTGAAGGCGCAGAAAGCGACCAAGGGCTCTTCCGTTTTTGCGCCCATGTCTGTGGAGGGCGTAAACCCCATGAAATTTGACTGGGGATACGGTAAATCGGCAATGGCGCCAGCTTTTAATTTCGCCAAGTTTGAATGGTTCGGTGCAGAAATCGCTGCTCCCCCAGCCGCAAAACCAAAAGCAAAGCCTGCTGCAAAGGCCAAACCCAAAGCCGCAACAAAGCCCGTGGCAAAACCGGTCGCAGAGGCAAAGCCCGCACCAGCTGTAAAGAAAGTTGCTGAGCCGGCAAAACCAGCTGTAACAGCAAAAGCAGAGCCGGTTGTTGAAGCGGTCGCGCCAAAACCTGCGCCTGTGCCAACACCTAAACCCGTCCCTGCGGCGCCTGTTGCCGAAGTGATGCCGGAAGATTTTGCCAAGCCGGTTGCGCTGGCCAAGCCACAAGCTGTCGACGATCTCAAGATGATTGCAGGCGTTGGTCCGAAGCTTGAAAAGGTTTTGAACGATCTTGGCATTTGGACATTTGCTCAAATTGCTGCTTGGACACCGAACGAGATCGCTTGGGTTGATGACTATCTGCAGTTCAAAGGCCGGATCGACCGAGACGATTGGTTGGCGCAAGCCGATGCTCTCGCTACCGGTGGCCGGGATGAATATGTGAAACGTTTCGGAAAAGAGCCGCGTTAAGCTTACCTTCTCTCAAAGCAGCGAGTAACAGCCAAAGGCTTTCGTTTTCGCGTGAAATGACACTATTGTGACGCAGCGTCTTACCAAAAGGCGCTGCGTTTTTTGTCTGTGTCATAGGTTGGAGGGGCGTTGGAGGTACTATGCGTAAGAAAAAGCTGAAGAAAATAAAGGCTGGTCTCAAGAGTCTCGGCGGATACAAAAGAGTCATCTCCGGCGCTGCGAAGCCCGCTCTTTGGGCTGGGTATGCATCGGCGTTATTGACGGTTGAGAGCCTCGCCAAAGAGGGCAAAATCTCCAAAAAGACAAAGAGACGCGAGAAACAGGCGCTGAAGGCCATCGAAAAACTGGCAAAACACGCCGGTGGTAAGAAAGCGCTACGCGTAGGCAAACTATCAGCAAAGGTGGCTAAAAAGGCCAAGAAGCCCCAGGCAGTGCCATTTGTGGAGCCGAAGGTCGAGGAACATGCGGCGATCGCGCGCCTCATAGGTACGCCGGATGAAGCCTCAAACGTCGTACCACTCTCCGCGGCCCGCCTCGGAAGCGAAGACAACACAGCTGCGCCCGGCGCACTGAAAGAACCGCTCGATGGGGCGGGTGATGATCTTCAGTTGATTGCAGGTGTTGGGCCAAAGCTCGAACAAGTGCTTCACGGCTTGGGTATCTGGCACTACGAGCAGATTGCGGCATGGGGCCCCCAAGAAATTGCTTGGGTAGACAAACATTTGCGTTTCTCAGGTCGCATTGAGCGTGAGCAATGGGTGGCTCAAGCCGGTGCCCTGTCACGGGGTGGACGTGATGAGTATGTGCGGGTTTTCGGAAAGGAACCACGCTGAGCCTGACTGTCTTTTCGCAAGAGACGAAAAACCCTCGCCGTTTATGCCGCTTTCTAAGCGGCATACGGTTGGCGCGTATTGAATAAACCGTCTAAATCTCAAGCACATACACGGCGATGTCGCTGCAATGCGACCCTAAGTGCGAGAAAATTGTCGGTCAAAGCCATATGGGGCTAAAGATCGACTTGATTATCTGGCTTGGGTTGGCAATAGCGGGCACGCATGTGATCGGGTGCCGCGTCTGAGCAATAAGCCAAGGCGAGTAGCAACATGCGCGCACCCATGATTGACGGTGGAACTGAGCAAACATGGCGACGATCAAAGTAGACGGCAACGAGATCGAGGTCCCAGACCATTTCACGATCCTTCAAGCGTGTGAGGAAGCTGGTGCGGAGATACCGCGTTTTTGCTTCCACGAACGCCTGTCGATTGCCGGTAATTGTCGAATGTGCCTCGTTGAAGTAAAAGGCGGCCCGCCGAAACCTGCTGCTTCTTGCGCAATGGGTGTGAAAGATTTGCGTCCGGGCCCGGAAGGCCAGCCACCTGAAGTATTCACGAACACGCCGATGGTCAAAAAGGCCCGCGAGGGTGTGATGGAATTCTTGCTCATCAATCACCCGCTGGATTGTCCGATTTGCGATCAGGGCGGAGAGTGTGACCTGCAAGATCAGGCCATGGCCTACGGGATCGATTCATCGCGCTATCAGGAAAACAAAAGGGCGGTTGAAGACAAATATATCGGCCCGCTTGTCAAAACGATCATGACGCGCTGCATTCACTGCACACGTTGCGTTCGTTTTACCACGGAAGTGGCCGGCATCTCCGAACTTGGCTTGATTGGGCGTGGCGAGGATGCCGAGATTACAACATACCTCGAAGAGGCAATGAGCTCCGAATTGCAGGGTAATGTGATTGACCTTTGCCCGGTTGGCGCACTGACATCACGTCCTTACGCGTTCCAAGCCCGCCCTTGGGAACTGACCAAGACCGAAAGCATCGATGTAATGGATGCGGTCGGATCAGCCATCCGCGTTGATACGCGTGGCCGCGAAGTCATGCGCATCATGCCGCGCGTCAATGAAGACGTGAACGAGGAATGGATTTCTGACAAGACACGCTTCATCTGGGATGGTTTGCGTACGCAACGTCTGGATCGCCCGTATGTCAAAGGCGCGGACGGCAAGCTGAAGCCCGCGACTTGGAGCCAAGCATTTCATGCGGTCAAAGCAGCGCTTGAGGGTGTTGCTCCAGATGGCATCGGCGCGATTGCCGGCGACCTGGCAGGTGCCGAAGAGATGTTTGCTCTCAAGCAACTGATGGACAAAATCGGTTCGGTCAACATCGATTGCCGTCAGGATGGCGCCAAACTTGACCCGTCACTTGGTCGTGGTTCTTACATCTTCAATCCATCCATCAATGGCATTGATGAAGCGGACGCCATTTTGATCGTCGGCGCAAATCCGCGTTTTGAAGCTTCGGTTCTCAATGCCCGCATCCGCCGCGCCTGGCGCGCCGCTCCCGTTGCTATTGGAGCAATTGGTGAGGATTTGGGCGATTTGCGTTATGATTATGATTATCTCGGGGCAGGTCCTGAGACGCTCGCGGAACTTCTTGATGGCAAGTCCAAATTTGCAGCCAAGCTGAAAAAAGCCAAGAAGCCCATGATCATTGTTGGGCAGGGCGCTTTGTCTCGCGGCGATGGAGAGGCCGTCTTGGCAACAGCTGCAAGAGTTGCAAGCACCTACGGCGCTGTTTCTGGCGAATGGAACGGCTTTGCGGTTCTGCACAACGCGGCTTCGCGTGTCGGCGGTCTGGATATCGGATTTGTGCCGGGTGGTGATGGCATGAGTGCCGCTTCCATGGTGACCGAGGCTGACGTGCTGTTCCTGCTTGGGGCGGATGAACTGCCTTTGGACAAGCGTAAGGCCGGTTCAAAAACCATCTATATCGGCACCCATGGTGATGTGGGTGCACACCATGCTGATATCATATTGCCGGCAAGCACCTACACCGAAAAGTCGGCGACTTACGTCAACACGGAAGGTCGCGTGCAGATGACGCAACGCGCGGCTTTTGCACCCGGTGAAGCGAAAGAAGACTGGGCCATCATTCGCGCACTATCCGATGTCCTGGGGCAGAAGCTGCCATATGACTCGCTGACGGCGCTGCGTGCAGCCATGTATGGAGCGGCACCGCATTTGGCGCATTTGGACGAAATCGAAATCGGTGATGCGAGCGACGTTGAGGCATTGTCGAAAAAGGCAGGCAAGATCAACAAGGCTGGTTTCATATCGCCAGTTGTTGATTTTTACCTGACCAATCCCATCGCCCGTGCATCAAAAGTCATGGCTGAATGCTCGCAACTGGCGAGAGACCGCAAGCTGCCGCAGGCGGCTGAGTAAGGAAGACCGGCACCATGTTTGAAACCATCATCTGGCCCGGCCTTATCATTGTCTTCCAATCGCTTGTGTTGCTGGTGGCCTTGCTCGTCTTTACTGCATTCATCCTTTACGCGGATCGCAAGGTCTGGGCGGCGGTGATGAGCCGTCGGGGCCCTAACGTTGTTGGCCCGTTTGGCCTGCTACAATCATTTGCCGATTTGCTGAAATTTGTCATCAAAGAGCCGATCATTCCTTCAGGCGCATCAAAGGGTATTTTCCTTTTGGCTCCGTTGATTTCGGCTGTTCTCGCGCTTGCCGCATGGGCTGTGATCCCTGTCAGCGAAGGCTGGGCCGTTGCAACGATCAATGTCGGCATTCTTTACGTATTCGCCATTTCATCATTGGAAGTCTACGGCGTGATCATGGCGGGCTGGGCATCCAACTCAAAATATCCGTTTCTGGGTGCACTGCGATCGGCAGCGCAAATGGTTTCCTATGAGGTGTCCATTGGCTTTGTGATCGTGACCGTACTTCTCTTGGTTGGCTCATTGTCGCTAACAGACATTGTGCTTGCGCAGAAGGACGGTATCGGAACGTGGATCGGCCTGCCAAACTCTTTCCTTGATTGGCACTGGCTCGGCCTGTTCCCGATGTTTGTTATCTTCTTTATCTCGGCTCTGGCAGAGACAAACCGCCCACCGTTCGATCTGGTCGAAGCGGAGTCTGAGCTCGTTGCTGGTCACATGATCGAATATTCATCGACGCCATACATGATGTTCATGCTCGGCGAGTACATTGCGATCCTGCTGATGTGCGCATTGACTGTCATCCTCTTCATGGGTGGGTGGTTACCACCTTTTGACTTTGCCCCGTTCACATGGGTGCCGGGCGTTTTCTGGTTCGTGTTCAAGCTTTGCCTGGTGTTCTTCATGTTCTCCATCGTGAAGACAATCGTGCCGCGCTATCGCTACGACCAACTGATGCGTCTGGGCTGGAAAGTGTTCTTGCCAATTTCTCTCTTCATGGTTGTCGCAACAGCCGCGTTCCTGAAAATTACAGGGTGGGCGTAAGAAATGAGCAATCTTGCACAGGCTGCTAAATCACTTCTGCTACTTGAGTTTGTAACAGCCTTCGGTTTGGCCATGCGGCGCTTCTTTGCGCCCAAGGCTACGCTGAATTACCCGCATGAGAAGGGTAAACTGTCGCCGCGTTTTCGCGGTGAGCACGCGCTGCGCCGTTATCCCAATGGTGAAGAGCGCTGCATTGCTTGCAAGCTTTGCGAGGCGATCTGCCCAGCACAGGCCATCACGATCGAAGCAGGGCCGCGTCGCAATGATGGCACGCGGCGTACGGTGCGCTACGACATTGATATGGTCAAATGCATTTATTGCGGTTTCTGCCAGGAGGCTTGCCCGGTGGATGCCATCGTCGAAGGGCCGAATTTCGAGTTCGCCACTGAGACGCGTGAAGAGCTCTATTATGACAAGGACAAGCTGCTGGCCAACGGAGATCGTTGGGAGCGGGAAATCGCGCGTAACATCGCACTCGACTCGCCTTATAGGTGAGCAAAAGAAGAACTGGACATTGCGCCGTGTCGGGTTATTGCAGCGCAATAAGAATTATCGGGTTGAGCAATTTCAATCCGCATGAAGGGATCGGGATAAAATGCTGTTGACCGGACTGGGCGCGGCCTTTTTCTACATGTTTGCATTTATCGCTATTGCAAGCGCCGTGATGGTGGTTGTGTCGCGTAACCCGGTTCATTCGGTTCTTTATCTAATCCTGACTTTCTTTAACGCAGCGGCGTTGTTCCTTCTGACAGGCGCTGAGTTCCTCGGCATGATCTTGCTGGTTGTTTATGTTGGCGCAGTTGCAGTCCTCTTCCTTTTCGTTGTGATGATGCTGGATGTTGATTTCGCATCCATGAAGCGCGGTATGCTTGATTACGCGCCCATCGGCTTGCTTGTCGGCGTCGTTTTGGCGTTGGAAATTCTGATCGTAGTCGGCGGAAACATTCTGTCGGTAGAGAAACCTGACAATGTTGCGCTACCGACGCCCGATCCTGCTACCCGCCAGAACACGGCTGCGCTCGGCGATGTGCTTTATACCGACTATGTGCTGTTCTTTCAGATTGCAGGCATGGTGCTTCTGGTGGCGATGATTGGCGCAATCGTTCTGACACTTCGCCCACCCAAGCCAGGTGTGAAGCGTCAGGACATGGGTGCGCAGGTACGCCGGACGCCGGAGGAAGCCATGGAGCTTGTTGACGTTGAATCAGGGAAGGGCATCTGACCATGACTGTGACCATCGCCCATTATCTGACCGTTTCCGGCCTGCTGTTTGTAATCGGTATTTTCGGTATCTTTTTGAACCGCAAGAACGTCATCGTCATCCTCATGAGTATTGAGCTCATCCTGTTGGCGGTAAACCTGAACTTCATCGCGTTTTCAGCGCACTTACAGGATCTGGTCGGGCAGGTCTTTGCGCTATTTGTGTTGACCGTAGCCGCGGCGGAAGCGGCAATCGGTCTTGCTATACTCGTAGTCTTCTACCGAAACCGTGGTTCCATCGCGGTCGAAGACGTCAACATGATGAAAGGCTGATCGGGGTCTAACACATGTATCATTTGATTGTATTTCTCCCGCTTCTGGGCGCGCTCATCGCAGGGTTTGGTGGCCGCCATATCGGCGCGAAAGCCAGTGAGTACATCACTTCCGGTTTTTTGGTCATCGCTGCGATACTTTCATGGGTCGCCTTTATCCAAGTCGGTTTTTCCGAAGTTGAGCCGCGTACCGTTGAAGTATTGCGCTGGATTCAATCCGGCAATCTGGATGTCTCATGGGCTTTCCGCATCGACACGCTGACCGTCGTCATGCTGGTTGTAGTGAACACCGTTTCAGCTTTGGTGCACATATACTCCATCGGGTACATGCATCACGATCCGCACCGCCCACGCTTTTTTGCTTATCTGTCCTTCTTTACCTTCTCCATGTTGATGTTGGTGACATCTGACAATCTGGTTCAGATGTTCTTCGGCTGGGAAGGTGTGGGGGTCGCTTCCTATCTCTTGATCGGTTTTTGGTACAAAAAGCCGTCCGCGAACAATGCGGCGATGAAGGCCTTCATCGTCAACCGCGTGGGCGATTTTGGCTATGCGCTGGGTATTTTTGGAGTTTTTGTTCTTTTTGGTTCGGTCAACTTCGACACCATCTTTGCCAATGCCGCGCAATTTGCACCGGGCGCTGTAGGTGCTGACGAGGTCGTGCTTAACTTCCTTGGTTATGAGCTTTCTCGCGGTGGCGCGCTGACAATCGTCTGCTTGCTGCTCTTCATGGGCGCCATGGGTAAGTCGGCGCAGTTCCTGCTGCACACATGGCTGCCGGACGCGATGGAAGGCCCAACACCGGTTTCCGCGCTTATTCACGCTGCGACCATGGTTACTGCCGGTGTCTTCATGGTGGCGCGTATGTCGCCGATCTTTGAATTATCGGTCGATGCGCTCACGATCATCACGATTATTGGTGCGATCACCGCCTTCTTCGCGGCAACGGTGGGTCTCGTACAAAACGACATTAAGCGCGTGATTGCATATTCTACCTGTTCGCAGCTCGGCTACATGTTTGTCGCGCTTGGAATTGGCGCTTATGGGGCAGCCATCTTCCACCTGTTCACACATGCTTTCTTCAAAGCGCTGTTGTTCCTCGGCGCAGGCTCTGTGATCCACGCTGTCAGCGATGAGCAGGATATGCGCAAAATGGGTGGCCTGCGCACGCATATTCCGGCCACCTATTGGATGATGATTATTGGAACGGTGGCGCTTACGGGTCTTGGTATTCCGGGCACCATTATCGGTACAGCTGGCTTCTTCTCCAAAGATGCGATCATCGAAAGTGCATTTGTGGCAACAAACCCTGCGGCTTCTTTTGCTTTCGTAACGCTGGTGATCGCAGCTTTATTCACCAGCTTCTATTCGTGGCGGCTTATCTTCATGACCTTCCACGGTCAGCCCCGGGCAACGGCGGACGTTATGTCTCATATCCATGAATCGCCACCAGTAATGCTGGTGCCGCTTTATGTTCTGGCCGCTGGTGCGCTGTTGGCAGGTGTGGTTTTCCATGAAGCTTTCGTTGGCCACGGTGATAATCATCACGGTTGGTTCAACGAGTTTTTCCGTACAGCTCTCTTCGTGGGCCCCGAAAACAAAATCTTGGATACGTTCCACAAGGTGCCGTATTGGGTGAAATGGTCGCCAGCAATTGTGATGGCCATCGGCTTTGTAGCGGCTTGGTACATGTATATCCGGCGCCCGGATTTTCCGGCAGCATTGGCAGCCCGCAACAATCATTTGTATCAATTCCTGCTCAACAAATGGTACGTTGACGAACTATACGACTTCTTGTTTGTGAACCCCGCCAAACGGCTTGGTACTTTCCTTTGGAAACGCGGAGATGGCTGGCTCATTGACGGCTTTGGACCAAACGGTATCGCTGCGCGCGTGTCTGACCTGACAGCACGGGCAACGAAAATTCAGTCTGGCTTCGTCTATCACTATGCATTCGCAATGATCATTGGTGTGGCGGCACTGGTCACATGGATTATGCTCGGAGGAGCAGCTTGATGGCCGGTGTACCAATTCTTTCGCTGATCACCTTTCTGCCGCTGGTCGGTCTTCTGGTTCTGCTCTTTATCAATGAAGAAAGCGAGATGGGCCTGAAGAACATTCGGATGGTCTCGCTCCTGACCACTGTTTTTACCTTCTTCATCTCCCTGTCGATCTGGCTTGGCTTCGATTATTCCAACCCTGGGTTCCAGTTTGTGGAAGAGGCCGAATGGCTCGGCGGTGGCTTGACCTATCGCATGGGCGTTGATGGCATCTCTATGCTCTTCGTCATTCTGACGACATTCCTGATGCCGTTCTGTATTCTGGCATCTTGGGAGACGATAACGACACGCGTCAAAGAGTATATGATCGCGTTTCTGCTGCTTGAAACGCTGGTCATCGGTGTCTTCTGCGCGCTCGACATTGTTCTGTTCTATGTCTTCTTTGAAGCCGGCCTTGTGCCGATGTTCATTATCATCGGCGTTTGGGGTGGCGCGCGACGCGTCTATGCCTCGTTCAAGTTCTTCCTCTACACGCTGCTGGGTTCAGTCCTCATGCTGCTTGCCATCATGGCGATGTATTGGGAGACTGGCACCACATCGATCCCTGAGCTCTTGGCGTATGAATTTTCCGCGGAAATGCAGTTCTGGCTCTGGTTGGCTTTCTTTGCCTCGTTCGCTGTTAAAATGCCGATGTGGCCTGTCCACACTTGGCTGCCGGATGCACACGTCGAAGCACCAACTGCCGGTTCGGTTATTCTGGCCGGTATCCTGTTGAAGCTGGGTGGTTACGGCTTCATCCGTTTCTCGCTTGGCATGTTCCCGCTCGCCTCAGCTGACTTGGCATGGATTGTCTTCCTGCTCTCGGTGATCGCCATCATCTACACCTCGCTCGTGGCCATGATGCAAAGCGATATGAAGAAGTTGATCGCTTACTCTTCGGTGGCACATATGGGGTTCGTGACAATGGGCATCTTTGCGGCCAACGCGCAGGGCGTTGAGGGCGCGATCTATCAGATGCTATCGCACGGGCTGATCTCCGGCGCGCTATTCTTGTGCGTCGGTGTTGTTTACGACCGCCTCCATACGCGGGAAATTGCAGCCTATGGTGGTCTGGTTCAGAATATGCCCGCCTATGCGTTGGTCTTCATGGTGTTCACCATGGCCAATGTCGGCTTGCCAGGAACGTCCGGCTTTGTCGGCGAGTTCCTCACACTCATGGGACTTTTCCAGGTCAATACCTGGTTTGCAGTTTTCGCCACAACCGGTGTGATCCTGTCGGCAGGGTATGCGCTTTGGCTTTATCGCCGCATCATCTTCGGTGTGCTCGAAAAGGAGACGCTCAAATCCATGCTGGATTTGAACCTGCGTGAGCGCTCCATGCTGATCACGCTCGCAGTCCTTGTTATCTATTTCGGTGTCTATCCCGCACCGGTGCTGGACGTGCTGGGGCCAAGTGTGGATGCACTTTTGACGGACTATCAAGCGGCGCTTGAAGCCGCAGCGGCGACCGAGCTGGCCGCCACGGTGGAGTGATTGAGACTGATATGACTGCAGAAGAACTCGCCTCAAGTATTTCAATCATCATCCCAGAGCTTATGCTCGCCGTCGGCGCGATGGCGCTGTTGATGATCGGTGTTTTCGCCAATAAAGACAAAGCCAACTCGCTGGTTACCTCCTTGAGCGTGGCCCTGCTTATCGCCGCACTGGCGTGGATGATCCTGTTTGAGCAACGTGGCGACGCTTTCAATGGTGCCTATGTCCACGATGCATTTGCATTCTTCATGAAAGTGCTGACCATTAGTGGTTCAGTGATCGCACTGATCATGTCGGTAGGTTTCGCACGGGAGGAGAAGTTTGATCGCTTTGAGTTCCCGGTCCTGATTGTCCTATCGACGCTCGGTATGTTGCTGATGATATCAGCAAACAACTTACTGACGCTCTATATGGGCCTCGAACTTCAATCATTGGCGCTTTATGTCATTGCCGCCATCAACCGCGACAGTGGCCGCTCTACGGAAGCAGGCCTGAAATATTTCATGCTCGGCGCATTGTCTTCTGGCATGATGCTTTACGGCATTTCTCTGATCTACGGCTTTACTGGAACGATTGATTTCGCCCAGATTGCAACCGCGATTGCGGGGCAGGATGAGCGTTCTATCGGCTTGTTGTTCGGTCTAGTTTTTCTACTGGCTGGCCTTGCCTTCAAGATATCTGCTGTGCCGTTCCACATGTGGACGCCCGATGTTTACGAAGGCGCACCAACGCCAGTGACCGCATTCTTTGCAGCTGCACCCAAGATGGCGGCCATGGCAATGCTGGTGCGTGTCGTCGTTGACGCCTTTGGCCCTGCGACGGCTGACTGGCAGCAGATTATCGTCTTCATTGCCATCGCTTCCATGTTGTTGGGGTCAATTGCAGCGATTGGCCAGCGCAATATCAAGCGCCTGATGGCCTATTCCTCAATCGGTCATATGGGCTACGCTTTGGTTGGTTTGGCTGCAGGAACGATCGATGGTGTTAAAGGGGTCGCTATTTATATGGCCATCTATCTGGTCATGACGCTTGGCACTTTTGCATTCATTCTGGCGATGCGCCGCAAGGATGAAGGCAATGTCGAGCAAATCGACGACCTTGCAGGCTTTGCATCCAATAACACTTTGATGGCGGCAATTTTGACGGCGCTTATGTTCTCACTGGCAGGCATTCCGCCGTTCGCCGGTTTTTGGGGCAAATGGTATGTGTTCCTGGCAGCCGTTGAAGCAGGTCTATGGCCGCTCGCGATCATCGGCGTTCTGGCTTCTGTCGTTGGCGCCTTTTATTATCTGAGGATCGTCAAAATCATGTGGTTCGATGAGCCCGTGGGAAGGTTTATTCCAACGGCAAATGAGCTTCGATTGGTAATGGTTGCCTCGGGCGTTTTTGTGATCGGATACATTGTCTTTGGCGCGCCACTGGCGGTTTATGCTGAAACCGCCGCCATGTCTTTCTTCTGACGGGCGACGTGGACGAGATTTCCTTTCGACCACTTCCAGTTGTTCCAGGCTGGATGAGTGCTCATGTACAGAGCGTGGGCTCAACAAATGCTGAGCTCACAAAGCTCTTTTTGCGCGATGGCAAAGGGCTGAATCGCCATTGGCTCACTGCAGGTGAGCAGACCATCGGTAAGGGCAGACGTGCACGCGAATGGGTGTCGCCGCCTGGCAATCTCTATGCCTCCCTGTGCCTCGACATCACAGGATTGCCGGAAAATAAACTGTCCGTGATGCCGCTGGCCATCGGCGTTGCCATTCATCACTGTGTTTCAGAATTAATTGCAACTGATGCGCGCTTAAAATGGCCCAATGATGTTTTGATTGATGGTGCCAAATGTTGCGGTATTTTACTCGAACGACATGTTCATGCTACCAGCGGTGATGTGGGGCTGATTGCGGGCATAGGTTTGAACATTGCAAGTCATCCATCGGACACGCCTTATCCCGCTACCAATTTGAGTGTTCATGGGTTCAAAGGCAGTTTGAGTCCCGTTTTTGACACGCTATCGGCGGCAGTTGCTGACACGCTGGCCGACCTGAAATACGCTGGGTTTGTTACAAGAATTCAAGAAGCATGGGTTACGGGGGCCAAAGGGATTGGGGAGCCAGTGACCGTCAACCTTGCCAATGAAACCCTTCAGGGCATATTTGAACGTCTGGACGATGAAGGACGTATGCAGTTGCGGCTACGCGACGGCACCTTGAAGACAATCACAGCAGGCGACGTATTCTTCAGCTGAACGTTCGCCAACAATGGGAAATTGAATGTCAGAATTCGTATTCGCGCCACTTGGCGGAGTTGGCGAGATCGGTATGAACCTTGCGCTCTACGGTTACGGACCGGCAGAAAAGCGACAATGGCTGATCATCGATTGTGGCGTCACATTTCCCGGGCCGGACTTGCCAGGTGTTGATCTGGTGCTGCCAGACATTTCCTTCCTGGAGGAAAGCCGGGACAATCTCGTTGGGATGGTCATCACCCACGCGCATGAGGACCACTATGGAGCGCTGCTCGCTCTCTATCCTCGGTTGTCGAAAGATGGATCCTTGCCGGTTTACATGACCCCTTTTGCCGCCGGTATGCTGGAGTCCAAGGCGCAAGGCGAACGCGACGCGGATATGGTGCCGGTTAAAGAGTTCGACGCTGGTTCAAAATTCTCACTGGGACCGTTTGAAGTAGAGGCAGTCAACGTCACTCATTCGATCCCTGAGCCTGTGTCCTTGGCCATTCGAACACCGTTGGGTACGGCGTTGCACACTGGCGATTGGAAGAATGACCCTGATCCGGCCATGGGCGGGCTTACCGATGAGCAGGCATTTCGAAAACTGGGTGATGACGGCGTTCTGGCGCTCATCTGCGACTCAACCAATGCGATGCGTGAGGGTACATCCCCGTCTGAAGTTGAGGTTTCAAAAGGTCTTGAAGAAGTCATTTCAAAGGCAACGGGCCGCGTTGCCGTAACAACGTTTTCCTCCAACGTGGGTCGTATTCGCTCCATTGCTTTGGCGGCGCAGGCGGCCGGCCGCCGCACACTGCTGTTGGGCCGATCAATGAAACGTGTTGTCGATGTAGCTTCCGAGCTTGGCTATATGGACGGCGTTGACGACTTTATCTCAGAAGATGAGTTTGGGTACATCGCGCGTGACAAGGTTGTTGTGATCCTTACTGGCTCGCAAGGCGAACCGCGTGCTGCGCTTGCCAAACTGGGGCGTGATGAGATGCGTGATGTGGCACTCACAGCAGGCGACACTGTTGTCTACTCTTCACGCACAATCCCCGGCAATGAAAAAGCCATCCTCGAAACCAAAAACCGCTTAATCGATATGGGGATCGACATTATCGAAGACTCAGATGCCTTGGTGCATGTTTCCGGCCATCCACGCCGCAATGAATTGCGGGAGATGTACCAATGGACGCGCCCAAAAATCGGCGTTCCCGTACACGGAGAGGCAGCGCATCTTTCGGCACATGCCAAGCTTATGCGAGAGGGTCAAATTCCCGATGTGATGGATGCGCGCAATGGTGATGTGATAAAACTGGCGCCCGGGCAGCCGGAAATCGTCGGTGAGGTCCCGCATGGCCAGATTTTCAAAGACGGTATGGTGATCGGCGACGAAACTCAGACAGGCGTTGCTGAACGTCGGCGTTTGTCCTTTGCTGGTCATGTGGCCGTAACCATCATCCTCGACAAAAACCTGGATATTGCCACCGAACCGCAGGTGGTTGCCATCGGCCTGCCGTTAAAAGACGCAGCAGGTGATGATGTCGAGGATCAGTTATATGAGGCCATCATTGGCGCTGTTGAGAGTATGCCTCGATCCCGGCGCAAGGATTTAGATTTGGTGGAAGACGGCGCATCGCGCGCGGTTCGTGCTAAAGCGCGTGATATATGGGGCAAAAAGCCGCTGACCACCGTGATGGTTGATCGGGTATAGGACGCACCATGTTGGGAAAACTGAATCACGTGGCGCTCGCCGTGCCTGATTTGCAGGCGGCAATTGCAAAGTACGCAGGCCTGCTTGGCGCAAGCGTTTCCGAACCGCAGGCGCTGCCGGACCATGGTGTCACTGTTGCATTTGTGAATGTCGGCAACACAAAGACTGAGTTGCTTGAACCACTGGGTGAGGCGTCGCCTATTGCGACTTTCCTCGAAAAAAAACCCGCCGGCGGGATGCATCATATGTGCTACGAGGTAGACGATATCATCGCTGCGCGTGACCATCTGAAAGCAAAAGGCGCGCGTGTGCTAGGCGATGGAGAGCCCAAGATTGGTGCGCATGGCAAGCCGGTACTTTTCCTTCACCCCAAAGACTTTGACGGCACACTGATTGAGTTGGAACAGGTATAGTAAAGATGGGCTGGCTTTCCGCTTTTGCGATTTACTTCATCATCTGGTGGGTGACCCTTTTTACGGTCCTCCCGATCGGTGTGCGGTCGCAAGCTGAAGACAGTGATGTCATTCTGGGAACGGAAACAGGGGCCCCGCAAAACCCAAGGCTCGGTTTTAAGGTGCTTTTGACAACCGCAATTTCTTTCCTAGTCTTTGGCGTGTTTTACTGGCTGACCGTTATCAACGGCTGGGGCGTCAACGACATTCCAACGATTGTTCCAGACTTTCCCGACAGATAATCACTTTCCAAGCTTGTCGCGGAATTGTTCGGACCTAGTTTTGTAAGCTAGAAAAAAGAAATGGCAGGATTTACATCCTGCCATTCCAAAGACGGGCTGATTTTACTCTCCAACCGCAAAGGAGAGGCGGCCGCCGAAAAAAGCGCCGCAAAAATCAACATCCTCCCAAGACTTTAACCCGTCATGCCGCCAGATAACTGAAGCCATCCAGCGTCATCGGAAACGTTAGCTGTCTGTCACACACTTGTCACTACGAATTATGTGCTGCACTGCAAAAAAACGCTTTAAAATAGGCTGTTTAGTGATCGCGACTAAACCATGAAAGTAGGTGAAGAATTGCTTCACTTATAAGGGCACCCCATTTAAGGCATGGATCAAGCTTCAGCTTGGCGAATCCCTCTACTTCCAACCGACGTCGACAAATCATGCGCCTCTCGAAATTTTTCCTTCCCATTCTCAAAGAAAACCCAAAAGAGGCTGAGATTGTGTCTCACCGGCTGATGCTGCGTGCGGGCATGATCAGGCAGCAAGCAGCTGGTATTTACACTTGGCTGCCACTTGGCAAAAAGGTCCTCGAAAAGATCAATACTATTATTCGCGAAGAACAAGACCGGGCAGGGGCCATAGAGATATTAATGCCGACCATTCAGTCTGCGGACTTGTGGCGTGAAAGCGGGCGCTATGATGACTATGGCAAGGAGATGCTCCGCATTGAGGACCGTCATGAGCGTGATCTTCTGTTTGGTCCCACCAACGAAGAAATGGTGACCGACATTTTTCGTTCTTACGTGAAGTCCTACAAGGATCTGCCGCTGAACCTTTACCATATTCAGTGGAAATTCAGAGATGAGGTCAGACCACGTTTTGGCGTTATGCGGGGACGCGAATTTCTAATGAAGGATGCATACTCTTTCGACCTGAACTTCGAAGACGCACGTGCTGCCTACAACCGCATGTTTGTCGCCTATCTGCGCACCTTTAAGCGCTTGGGATTGAAAGCCATCCCAATGCGCGCGGATACAGGGCCAATTGGCGGTGATTTGAGCCATGAATTCATCATCCTTGCCGATACAGGCGAGTCAGAGGTTTTCTGCGACAAGTCCTATCTCGATATGGTTGTGCCATCCGATGATGTTGATTTTGGCAACAATGCTGCCATCGCTGAGATCGTAAGTTCCTGGACAACGCCATACGCTGCGACCGATGAGATGCATGATGATGCCGAGTGGGCGCAATTGCCTGAGGAAGCCAAACTATCGGCGCGCGGCATTGAAGTAGGCCATATCTTCCATTTCGGAACAAAGTATTCGGACGCGATGGGTGCGAAAGTTATGGGCCCTGATGGAAAGGAAGTTGCCGTTTCCATGGGATCGTATGGCATTGGCCCATCACGCCTTGTTGCGGGCATCATCGAAGCGTTTCACGATGAAAATGGCATTATCTGGCCACAAAGCGTTGCTCCATATGGCGCCGTGGTAATCAATATGAAAACGGGCGATACAGACTGCGATGACTGGAGCAAACGGGCTTACGAGGGCTTGGTGCGCGCGGGTGTTGATCCTTTGCTGGATGATACCGATCAGAGGGCAGGTGCGAAATTTGCTACCGCAGATTTGATTGGAGCGCCTTGGCAGGTTGTGATCGGTCCGCGCGGTGTCAAAAACGGTGTGGTTGAGGTGAAAAACCGCGCAAGCGGCGAGAAGTCTGAGCTGTCGCTGGATGACGCATTGGCTAGAATCGCGTCGTCGTATAGCGGTTGAGTTTATGAGCAGCAGCAATCCTACAGCAGCGCAGTTGGAAGCCGTCGCTGAACGATCGGACGCAACGGGTTCTGCGCCATTTGGCGCCTATGAACGCATGGTGGCATGGCGTTATCTACGACCGCGCCGCAAGGAAGCGGCGGTTTCAATTGTCACGATCATCTCGCTGATTGGCGTTACGCTTGGTGTTGCTGCATTGATCATTGTCATGGCCGTTATGAATGGGTTTCGTGGCGAGCTGCTAGATCGCATCCTCGGCCTGAACGGGCACATCTTCATCACGCCAATAGAACGGCCATTGGACGACTATGAAGAAGTGGCCAGCCGCATCGAAACAGCGCCAGGTGTCACAAAGGCGGTGCCACTGGTGGAGGGCCAGGCTCTTGTTTCGGGAGCCGTTGGCGCTGGCACCGGAGCCTTGGTTCGAGGCGTGCGCGTGGATGACTTTGAGCGGCTCGGCTCCGTCTCGGAAAACATTCAGGAAGGGTCTGTCGAGCGGTTCCGAGAAGGAGAAGGGGTCGCAATTGGATTTCGCATGGCTCAGAATTTGGGCTTGATTGCAGGCGACCTCATCACGCTGGTTTCACCAGAAGGCGACGTTACACCCTTTGGCACGACACCGCGTGTGAAATCTTACGAAGTGACAGCTGTCTTCGATATGGGGATGTCGGAGTATGATTCTTCCATCGTGTTCATGCCGCTGGAAGAAGCGCAGCTGTACTTCAATAAGGAAGGCATCGTTCAACTCATTGAGGTCTTCATCGAAGATCCGGACGATGTCGATAGCTACCAGGCCGGAATTGAAGAGGCTGCACAGCGACCGCTTTATTCAACAGACTGGCGGCAGCGCAACCGCGCTTTCTTTTCGGCTTTGGTTATAGAGCGCAACGCCATGTTCATGATCCTGTCGATCGTGATCATTGTTGCATCGCTCAACATTATCTCCTCGCTGATCATGTTGGTGAAGGAGAAAGGACGGGGCATCGCGATCCTTCGTACCATGGGCGCAACCCAATCGGCGATCCTGCGTATCTTTATCATGGCCGGGACGGGTGTCGGCGTTGTGGGTACTGGTGCAGGGCTCCTTTTGGGTGTTTTGGTTTGCCTGAACATCAAGGGTATCCAGCGCTTGATCAATTGGTTGTCGGGAACAGAAGTCTGGGATCCGACGGTTCGTTTCTTGACCGACATTCCAGCGCGCATCGATTTTTGGGAAACGGGTGCGGCGGTAGCGCTTGCGCTCGCACTTGCGTTTTTTGCCGCTATCCTGCCCGCTCTCAGGGCCGCGCGTCTCGACCCGGTTGAAGCACTGAGGTACGAATAGTGACCGCTTCGCTTATCCTGGACAATATCCATCGTGCCTATCACGAGGCTGACCGCAAGCTGGAAGTGCTGCGAGGAGCGTCAATCACCATTGAGCCAGGCGAAATGGTTGCCTTGGTCGCACCATCTGGAGCTGGCAAATCAACGCTGCTGCATACTGCCGGGCTCCTAGAGCGCCCAGATAGCGGGGACGTCGTGCTCGGCGGTGTTGCCTGTGCAGGGTTGGATGACAGCAAGCGCACGGCACGGCGGCGCAATGATATTGGTTATGTCTATCAGTTTCACCACTTGCTGCCGGAGTTCTCAGCGGCTGAAAATGTGATGATCCCGCAAATGATACGTGGTGTTGGCAAGCGCGAAGCCAACAAAAGAGCCTTGGAGCTTTTGGATTACATGCGTATTGGGGCCCGGGCAGACCATCGCCCGGCAGAACTATCTGGCGGTGAGCAGCAGCGTGTTGCAATTGCCCGAGCTGTTGCTAATGCACCGCTGGTTTTGCTGGCTGATGAACCGACCGGCAACCTCGATCCTGAAACGTCATCCTATGTTTTTGAAGCGTTGGAGGCCTTGGTCCGCCAATCTGGCCTTTCCACGCTGATTGCCACGCACAACCATACCTTGGCTGCCAAGATGGACCGTATTGTCACACTCAAGGATGGTCAGCTTGCGCCCATGAAACTTTAAGCTGTTAACCGCTCGTTCACCATGACATCTGAGCTTAGTTCTTTTTTTGTTCCACCTATTGCAATTGGAACATGATAAGAACATAGTGTGATCAGAAACCGAATATGGAGACTGATCCCATGACTGAACTCGTTCGTGACTTCGCCTCATTCCTTTCTATTGCCACCTTCGTCATTTCGCTGACAACCTGCCTGAGCTTTCTCGGATAAGTAGGAAAAACCGGGATAGTGGGGATGACGCCAGCGCGGGCTCGACACATGTTGCAGCCCCATTCATCATCTAGCCTTTGCGCTGATTCCGAAGCGCACTGCTGGAAGATTTGGATATGTCGTCGGCCTCATTCATTCATTTGCGTACCCATAGCGCCTACTCGCTTTTGGAAGGGGCGCTACCGCTCAAAAAGCTGATCAATTGGGCAAAGGAAAATGACGCACCTGCCATTGCCATCACCGATACCAATAACCTTTTTGGCGCGCTTGAGTTTGCGGTGAAGGCATCGAGTGACGGTATCCAGCCTATTATTGGCTGTCAGGTGAACATCGACTTTGCGCAAACCAATGAAACGAACACGTCAAAGCCTCTAAAAAGGGCAACCGTTCCTGTCCTATTGCTTGCCGGCGATGAGGCTGGTTATGCCAATTTGGTTGAGTTGGTAAGCCAGGCATATCTGACACCGGCTGAGACTGGCGAAATTCTTGTCGAAGACAGTTGGTTCGCCGAGAAAACGGACGGTATTATTTGCCTGACCGGAGGACCCGCAGGGCCAATCGGTGCAGCGATAGAAGCCGGCCAGCATTCGGTGGCTCAAAATCGTCTTGAGCGACTTAAGGAACTGTTTGGCGACCGACTATACGTCGAGCTCCAGCGGCATGGCTCTTATGACAAGCGTATCGAACTGGAGACGGTAAAGCTCGCTCACGCGCTGGAATTACCTTTGGTTGCCACAAACGATGCGCACTTCTTAAAAAAGGAAGACTACCAGGCCCACGATGCGCTTATCGCGATTGCCGATGGTGAGGTGCTATCAAACGATGACCGACGCCAATTGACCGCTGATCACTGGCTTAAGCCCGCCGAAGATATGATGAAGCTTTATGCCGACATTCCTGAAGCGGCAGCCAACACGATTGAGATTGCGCAACGCTGTTCCTACTTCCCGACGATACGCAATCCGATTTTGCCACGCTTTGCCAAAGTTCCCGATGGTGCGACCGTCGAACAGGCCGACCAAGCTGAATCTGATGAACTGAAGCAGCAGGCGCGCAATGGTTTGAAAGCGCGCTTGGAGGTTAATGGTCTGGCCGAGGGTCATAGTCGCGAAGACTATGAAGCGCGCCTTGAGCATGAGCTTTCGATAATCGAAAACATGAAGTTTCCGGGCTACTTCCTGATCGTTGCTGACTTCATCAAGTGGGCCAAGGAGCAAGACATTCCTGTTGGGCCCGGGCGCGGATCCGGCGCGGGTTCGCTCGTGGCTTGGTCACTTACGATCACCGACATCGATCCATTGCGTTTCTCGCTTCTGTTCGAGCGATTTTTGAACCCGGCTCGGGTCTCTATGCCGGATTTTGATATCGATTTTTGTCAGGAACGGCGCGGTGAGGTCATACGTTACGTTCAAGACAAATACGGCGTAGACCAAGTTGGCCAGATTATCACCTTCGGAACCTTGCAGGCACGCGCTGTTTTGCGCGACGTGGGCCGTGTGCTTGAAATGCCATATGGCCAAGTGGATCGCCTGTGCAAATTGGTGCCGAACAACCCGGCAAATCCAACGACACTGGCCGAAGCGATCAAGGGTGATGAAAAGTTCGACGAAGAACGCGAGCGTGAACCCATCGTCGGGCAACTGCTTGATATGTCGTTGAAGCTCGAAGGCTTGTTTCGGCACGCTTCTACCCACGCGGCAGGCATTGTTATCGGTGACCGTCCGCTTTCTAAGCTGGTGCCTATGTACCGCGATCCGCGTTCCGATATGCCGGTGACGCAGTTTAATATGAAATGGGTCGAGCAGGCGGGCCTGGTCAAATTTGACTTTCTGGGCCTCAAAACGCTGTCAGTATTGGATACAGCAGTCAAACTCGTGCGCCGCCGTGGTATTGATCTCGACCTGGCGACGCTGCCATTTGATGACAAGCCGACCTACGATATGATGGCGCAGGGTAACACCATCGGCATCTTCCAGGTTGAAAGCCCAGGCATGCGCTCGGCGCTGTTGGGCATGAAGCCAGACTGTATCGAAGACATCATTGCGCTTGTGGCTCTTTACCGCCCGGGCCCGATGGATAACATTCCAACTTATAATGCCCGCAAGCACGGCCAGGAGGAAATTGCCTCCATTCACCCGCTGATCGACCATCTGGTTGCGGAAACGCAAGGCGTGATTGTTTATCAAGAGCAGGTGATGCAGATCGCGCAGGAGTTGGCAGGATATTCGCTTGGTGAAGCGGATCTGTTGCGCCGCGCGATGGGTAAGAAAATTCGTGAAGAAATGGACAAGCAGCGTGCCCGTTTTGTGGATGGTTGTAAGGAACGTGATCTTTCAGAAGCGCAAGCCAACGGCATTTTTGATCTTCTGGCGAAATTTGCCGACTACGGCTTCAACAAATCCCATGCTGCAGCTTATGCAGTGGTGTCTTATCACACCGCCTATCTAAAAGCGCACTATCCCGTCGAGTTCATCGCTGCTTCCATGACCTATGACATGGCAAACACCGACAAGTTGAACGACTATCGCCGCGATGCGCAACGTTTGGGAATATCAGTTGAGGCGCCATCCGTGCAGACGTCGTTCAGGCCGTTTGAAGTTGGCGAAAGCAAGATCTTTTATGCATTAGCGGCCATTAAAGGAGTTGGTGAGGCAGCCGTTGACCATCTTGTTGACGTGCGCGGCAACGGCAAGTTTGCAAGCCTTGAAGACTTCGCCCAACGGATAGATGTGCGCATCGTCAACCGCCGAACGCTTGAGAGCCTCATCAATGCCGGAGCGTTGGATTGTTTTGGTCATACCCGCGCCGCGCTTTCTGCCGGCATTGACCGGATTATCGGGCTATCTCAGCGCATGGCGCAGCAGGCTGAAAGCGGGCAAGGCGACATTTTTGGTAATTCAGCCGCTGTAGAGCCTGAACGTCTGCACCTGCCGCTGGCTGAGCAATGGTCAGAAAACGATATGCTGATGAAGGAGATGCAAGCCATCGGCTTTTACTTTTCAGCCCATCCGCTGGATGCATATTCGACAATTCTCAAAAGTAGAGGTGTACAGTCTTGGAATGAGTTTTCTGTAAGCATGAAGCAAGGCTCGAGAGCGGGTCGTTTGGCAGCAACTGTCGTGTCCAAGCGAGTGCGCCGCACGCGAACCGGCTCCAAAATGGCAGTGCTGACTCTATCCGATGCAACAAGCCAATATGAAGTGGTCATGTATTCCGACCAATTGGAGCAATATGGCGATGTCGCTGAAGCGGGTAAAAACTTCATTATGACGGTCAGCGTCCGCGAACGTGATGATGATCAGATGAGTGTAATTCTCAACACGCTAACGCCATTGGAGCAGCGTGCTGGAGATGCCGCTATTAACTTGCTCCGTATCTTTGTGCGCGATGCAGCGCCTACACAGTCTATTGCTCGCCAATTACGAAAAGGTGGCACGAGCCCGGTTTCCCTGGTGATGATCAAACCCGAAGGGGCTGGCGAAGTGGAAATCGAGCTCTCCGGCAATTACACCGTAAATCCGCCCATTGCCAAAGCGATCAAGGCTATTGATGGTGTTGTTGATGTTGAGCTGGTTTAGCCCATTTTTTCCTTGATGAAATTGATCACTGCGCGCGTTTTCTTTGGCATGTAGTTTTTGCTCGGGTAAACGATCCAGGCTGCAGTATCGAATGTTGTTGCAGTCACTTCATAGTCTGGAAAAAGGTCAATGCATTGGCCCGTGTCCAAATGTTGTTCGATGAGAGCATCAGCCAGAAGTGCAGGGCCTAGTCCGTCAAGCATTGCGTCTACTACGCTGTCGCCGTTAGAGAAAAGCAGCTTTCCCTTGACTGGAATGCTTTGAGTTGAGCCATCTTTGCCACGAAACGTCCATTGGTCGCGGAAGCCGGGAAGTGTAAAGAGTATGCAGTCATGCTCGGCCAATGCAGTAGGATGATCGAGCCTATTATTCTTCGCAACCCAATCGGGAGCGGCAACAACACGGTATCGCGTCTGGCACAGTTTTGTACAGATGAGATTGCCAGTGATGGAAGGTGCCATCCGAACCGCGACGTCAATGCCATCCCCGATAAGATCTGTGACCCGGTCATCGAAATAGCACTCAAGCACAATCTCCGGGTTTAGGGATCGAAACGCTTCTAAATGAGGTAGTAGCAGCGCCCGTCCAATCGAAACCGGCGCACTTAGACGAACAGTGCCTTGAACTGTTTCTGCATCAGTTGAGAGTTTTGCTGCAGCTGCTTTAAGCTCATCGAGCAATGGTGAAATTTGCGCGATATAAGCTTCTCCAGCTTCCGTTGGTGCAAGCTTTCGGGTCGATCGGTGGAACAACCGGGTGCCAAGTTGCTTTTCAACGCTTGAGACCGTCCGCGAAACGATAGACGGATCAATTCCACGGGCTCGCGCCGCGCTGGCGAAACTGCCAGTTGACTTAACACTAATGACGATTTCCAGATCGGCGGTATTCATTCATGCACAGTTTGCATGATAATAGTCCAAAATCCAGTATTTACTGCGGTATATGCATTTGTCACGATTGGGTACGGCAGATTAATCGCTAGGAGAAGGGTGTTTCCATGACGGCGGACAGAACGGTTCTGATAACGGGTGCATCGCGTGGAATTGGCGAGGCCACGGCCCGGCATATGGCTGTAAATGGATGGAATGTTGTCCTCGCAGCTCGATCCTTATTAGACATTGAGCGCATCGGTGATGACATTTCGGAAAGTGGCGGTCAGGTGCTGGTGCAGGCATGTGACGTGGCGGACTATGACTCCGTATCGTCATTGGTCTTAGAGGCAAAAGAAAAGTTCGGCGCAATCAATCTCATTGTGAATAATGCAGGCGTTATCAATCCGATAGCCCGGTTGGCGGACTCAAATCCTGAGGATTGGTCGTCTGTTGTCGATATCAATTTGAAGGGCGTCTACAATGTTACCCGGGCGGTTCTGCCGCTTATGGTCGAAGCCGGGGACGGTACCATCATCAACATCTCTTCCGGTGCTGCCAACGCGCCGCTGGAAGGCTGGAGCCATTATTGTGCAACGAAAGCTGCCGTTAAAATGCTGACCGCCATGGTGCACAAGGAGTATGGTGACCATGGTATACGCTCCGTGGGATTGTCGCCCGGTACCGTCGCAACCAAGATGCAAGTCGACATCAAAGCATCGGGTATCAATCCAGTTTCGAAGCTAGATCCAGGCGCACACATTCCGCCCGAATGGGTGGCCAAGGCCATCCAATGGCTCGCAGAGGGCGGTGCCGATAACTATCTTGGCGCTGACTTTTCGTTAAAGACTGACGAAGGCCGCGCGGCCGTCGGCTTGCCTCCGGTTTAAGGGACCCGCATAGCACGGCGCACCGCGCCATCCAACGCCTGAAGGAACCGGGAGCGGTCAGCTTTCGCAAAAGGAGCCGGACCGCCGATATTCTCGCCAACGGCTCCGGCACGAAGATCAGCCATGATCGCCCGTGTCGCGACCTGCGTACCGATACTGTCTGCCGTAAACGGTGTCCCTTTGTTAGAGAGCACCTGCGCACCTTTTTCCAAGCAGCGCTCAGCGAGTAAAATGTCGGCGGTGATAACCACACAGCGCGAATGCGCGTTTTCCGCTATCCAATCATCGGCTGCATCAAAGCCATCGCCCACCCGAACCGTGTAGATACCAGGCTGGTCAGGTGTTCGAATGAAAGAGTTGGCAACGATGACAACCGGCACTGACAATCGCTCACCGACACGATAGCATTCCTGCTTTACCGGGCAGGCGTCGGCATCAACGATGATTGCTGGCGCCTTTTCAGGCATGTCGAACGTAATCGGCAGCGAGCGGCAGGGCTGCATCGCGGGTCAAGGGAGCCAGTTCTACTGCCGGCTTGTCGGGATAAACCCATCTGGCCTCAGCGATCTCGGCGCCAATATGCATGACCCCACCGAACCTGAACCAGAAAAGCTCTGCATCCACCTCAGTATCGGGCTCGTTGGCGGCGATCGCCCTGTAGTTTCCGGCATAGACAAGCTCGCCGGGTAGAACGGTAAGGCCAAGTTCCTCGTTCAATTCTCGACAAAGCGCCGTCGTCGGCGTTTCGTTTGCATCGATTTTTCCACCAGGTTGCATGAAAGCGGTCGTGCCATGCTTGCGAACAAGGAGTGTTTCACCGGAAGTATTCATGATGATTGCCGCAGCAATTTTGAGGTTTGTGATCGGCATTATGGTTTTCCCGAATTTTCTGGCGGTCGGCCCCGGTTGCCTTTGCCAAAAGTGTAGCCTGTCTCTATGGCACGGTCTCCAAATTTGCCACGCAGAGCATCAATCGCATGTTCCGCCTTTGCGCGTTTGACCGAGCCGACATCGACCAGGTCATCGGGATCGGCGCGATCTGGATCATCAAAGTCCGACACGCCCACGCCCAATAGTCTGAAAGCTGTGCCATCGGCCTCCTTTTCCAGAAGCGGCAACGCCGTGCGGAAAATCCGGTCGGCCAATTGCGTCGGGTCGCTGAGGGCGCGGTTGCGCGTCCGGGACTTGAAATCAGCCGTTTTCAATTTCAACACAACGGTTCGCCCGGCAATCCCTTTTGCCTTCAAACGTTCCGAGACCTTCTCACTTAAGGCCCGCAAAACCGGCACCAGCGTCTTCAGATCACTATAGTCCTCATTGAAAGTTGTTTCATGGCTGACGCTTTTGGCGCCAGAACGAGGTGTTACCGAACGGTCGTCCATACCACGCGACAGGCGATGAAGACGCCGGCCCATCACGCCATAGCGCTTCATGAGATCGGTTTCTTCCATCGTTTGAAGCTGACCAATGGTCCGAATGCCATCGCGCTCCAGTGAGGCGGCAAAAGCCTTTCCAACGCCCCATATGAGCGTCACGGACTTGTCTGCCAAAAAGCTGAGCGCTTCTGCTTGTCCGATAACCGAGAACCCACGCGGCTTTTCAAAGTCAGACGCTACTTTTGCCAAAAACTTGCAATAGGAAAGACCAACCGAAACAGTAATGCCAATATCACCTGCGATCTCATTGGCGAACTTTGCCAATATGCGTGCTGGGGTGTCGTGGTGCAGTCGTTGCGTGCCCGACAAATCCAAAAAGGCTTCATCAATTGAAAGCGGTTCGACGAGCGGTGTCAGTGCTCGCATCCGCTCGCGTACTTCTCGCCCGACCAAAGCGTATTTGTTCATGTTCGGTTTTACCACCACCGCATCCGGGCACAATTGAAGCGCTTTGAACATCGGCATGGCTGAACGCACGCCAAAAGTGCGTGCGATGTAGCAGCAGGTCGAGACAACGCCGCGCTGTCCGCCACCAATGATCACGGGCTGGTCGCGAATGTCAGGATTGTCGCGCTTTTCAACGGCGGCGTAAAACGCATCGCAGTCGATATGTGCGATGGCCAGCTCATGCAGTTCGTCGTGGCGCACAATTCTTGGCGCACCACAATTTTTGCAGCGCCGTTCCTCACCCAATGCGGGCGTTAGACAATCGCGGCAGAAGCCCTGCAATGGATCAACATCGGTCACACGAACAATATATGACCACAGTAGCGTTAAACAAAGTCGCCCGGTCCTGGCACAGGTGCCCCCACAAGCCGTTGATAAGCCTTCTGCACCACAGTGGGTGACAAATCATTATCTTCGCAAAAGCGCACAAGGGTAGGCTCGTGTCCCAGCAAAAACTCCAGCACACCGCCAAGAAAACCCGGCTGAGAGGCCGCAGTTCTCATCTGCTCCGGTTCAATACCCGTCAAAGCCATAAAACGGCTGATCTGTTCACCATCACCGGCAATCCACGACAAAGCGGCCGTGGCTATCGCTTCATCAAACTCAGTTGATTTTTCGCCCATGGATTAAAGCTTTCATTGTTTTGCGGGGTGTATCGCCGAGATGTGGTCGGCTTAGACTAGTTGAAATAGAAATGATTCGCTCAGAACTCCGGAGTTTGGAATTCAAATGTCAGCCAAAAAGGTGATGATCGTTGAAGATAATGAGCTCAACATGAAGCTCTTTCGCGATCTCATAGAGGCAAGTGGGTATGAGACAGTGCGTACTCAAAACGGCCTTGAAGCACTGGATCTGGCCCGTCTTCATAGACCCGATCTTATCTTGATGGATATCCAGTTGCCTGAAGTCTCCGGTTTGGAAGTTACAAAGTGGCTGAAGGCAGATGATGATCTGCACAAGATACCAGTGATCGCAGTAACGGCGTTTGCCATGAAGGGTGACGAGGAACGCATCCGTCAGGGCGGGTGCGAAGGCTACATCTCCAAACCAATCTCGGTTCCTAATTTTATTGAAACCATTAAGTCGTATCTTGGCGATCTGTGACCGTCCTTTGGCGGTCAATTGACGCCGGAGAAGACACGACCATGACTGCCCGCATACTCGTTGTCGACGATGTGAAAGTGAATGTCGACTTGCTGACTGCGCGCCTTGAGCGTGACTATTTTGAAGTGTTTTCCGCTTCCAATGGCGCTGATGCGTTGTCCATTCTTGATAATGAACAAATCGATTTGATGTTGCTGGACATTATGATGCCCGGCATTGATGGATTTGAGGTTTGTCAACGCGTGAAAAGCAACCCGGCGCTTGCGCATATTCCCATCATTATGGTCACAGCGCTCGATCAGATGGCAGATCGCGTAAAAGGGCTTGAGGCTGGGGCTGATGATTTTCTGACCAAGCCGGTCAACGAGATGCAGCTGCTGTCGCGCGTAAAAAGCTTGATCCGGCTCAAAATGCTGACCGATGAACTTCGTTTGCGGGCAAACACGACGCGCGACATTGCGCTACGCGAGTTGCTCGGCAACCAGGGCGAAAACGAGAACCAGCAACCTAGTGTTTTGATTGTTGACCACCGCACCGCGGCCGCAGAACGCTTTGTTGCGGCAATGCGTGGCCAGGCGCAGGCACAACACATAACATGTGCAGTGGAAGCGCTGGAAACAGTCGCGCAAGGCAATCATGATTGCATCATCGTTGCCGCCGAAATGGCCGACTACGATCCGCTGCGATTTGTAAGCCAGATACGCTCCAACAATCACACGCGTTTCTTACCGATCGTCTTGTCTTCAGACACCGAAGACAATGCTCTTATCGCACGGGCACTCGAGCTTGGCGTCAATGACTATATGGTTCGCCCGGTCGACCCCAATGAGTTCTTGGCCCGGCTGAACACACAAGTCCGACGCAAGCGCTATCATGATGGTTTGCGTGCCAACTTGGCTGAATCTATTGAATTGGCAGTAACCGACGGCCTGACGGGGCTGCATAACCGCCGCTATCTCGATACGCATTTGAAAACGCTTGTTGAGCGGGCAGTAAACCGGGAGCGTGCCTTATCGCTCCTGATTACCGATATCGATCACTTTAAGAGCGTCAATGACACCTATGGCCATGAAGGTGGAGACGATGTTCTGCGCGAGTTTGCGCGTAGATTGCGGGCCAGTGTTCGCGGCATCGATTTGGCATGCCGCTATGGTGGCGAAGAATTTGTAATCGTCATGCCGGATACGTCGGCTATCCTTGCGCAAGACGTTGCCGAGCGACTGCGAGAAGAAGTGGCAGAGACGCCGTTTAAACTGGCAGACGGGCGGTCCATTGATCTGACAACAAGCATTGGTGTGGCAACACTGGCAGACGCCGAAGGCACTGATCCGTCAGCTTTGCTGCGTAAGGCAGATCAGGCTCTCTACGCGGCCAAAGAAGCTGGTCGTAACCAAGTGATCGCCGACGCTGCATGAAAAAAGCCGCTGTGCGGACCCAGCGGCTGACTCTAGATCCCGAAAAACAAGCTTACTTGATTTTGGTTTCCTTGAACTCGACGTGCTTGCGCGCGATCGGGTCGTACTTTGTCTTGACCATTTTCTCGGTCATGGTGCGGCTGTTCTTCTTCGTTACGTAGAAAAAGCCGGTGTCTGCAGTGGACTGCAGCTTGATTTTGATTGTTGTTGCCTTGGCCATGGCGCTCACTCAGCTTGAAAAACAAAAGGGCGCGGGTTGGCCGCGCCTCGGTGATCGCCTGAATAAGGATTGCGCTGTGAATGTCAAGCGTCAGTCATACTCCACGACCGGTTTGCCGTTGCGAAAGCGAAAACAAGGCACAGGCAGTTCGCTCGCTTCCAGCTTGGATGCTGCTCTCAAGCCTGTTTCAACCGTATCAAGGACTAGCGCTGTTATTCTGTGGAGCTTCTCCGGCGGGATGTCGCTACGCATGAACCAATCGATGGGATCGAGTTCATCGTCCTGTGGTGAGATTGCCTGTTTCAGCCCATAGTCCCGGTCAACAATCGTGGCAAAAAACCGAGTGTCATAGCGGCGTATGTGGCGCGGTGGCGTGATGGCTCGTGCCACATAAACCAGCTGAGCGTTTTCCGGTGCCAGAAGGCCGGTTTCTTCCGTCAGTTCTCGCAACGCGCAGGCGGCAAGCCCTTGGGCGAGGGGGCCTATTTTCTCGCTCCTTCTAGGCATCGCTGCTGACTTATCGCGATCTTCTCTCTCCAAGCGACCACCGGGAAAGACGAAATATCCGGGAAGAAACGCGAGTGTTTCAGCCCGCTTGCCCATTAAAAAGCTGTGGCCGTTTGGTGTCGGCTTGACGAGTATTATGCTGGCCGCCGGTTTGGGGCGCGTGTTCTTGTGCCGCGCCGCTACATGGCGAGGGTCGAAGTCTGCAACCGTCTCATCAGTCATTATGCGATTGCTGAAGCAGTTCCAGATGTTCGTCGGTTTGACCGCCAAAGCCATGCATGCGGTTTGCCCATTGCAGGCCGATGACCGCACCCTTTAGCGGACGCATCAGCATAAGAGTCATCACAAGGGTGATTGGTCCCCAAATGGCCAGGTGAAACCACGGGCCCCAGTCAGTGACACGCATGACAAGTAACATGGCACCAACAACCACGTGCCCAACGATGAAAATATTGAGATAGGGCGGCAGGTCGTCTGCCCGGTGATGCCCGATATGCTCGCCACAGTTCGCGCACTCATCGACAGTACTGAGGAAGCCATGAAACAATATTGTTTCGCCACATGACGGACATCTGCCACGCGCGCCACGTCCCATTGCGCGCCATAAAGGCCGTTTGGTCATCTCGCCGCCACCATAGACTTGTGCGTCCATCGCTACTACCGTTGCTTTCTCGTACGTCCCGCACCTTTTCGGGAAAAGCTGCGTTTGATTGGTTTTGTGCTGCGTCGTGATTTGTGGCGCGATTTGATACTGGTGCCGAGTTTACGCGGCTCCGAGATCATTTCAAAGCGCATAGACCCTGCAAGTACTTGAACCTCGCTGATTTTCACCAAAACCGGATCACCAAGGCGATAGCCGTGCCCGGAAGCTTCACCAACCATCGCGTGAAGGGCTTCATCATGTTTGAAATATTCATCGCCAAGGGTCGCTGCCGGCACAAATCCATCGGCACCAAACTGTTCGATGGATACAAAAAGACCACCGCCTGAGATGCCAGTCACGCGCCCATCGAACTCATCGCCAATACGAGAGTGCAAGTGTTCTGCGATCAAACGGTCGACAGTATCCCGTTCCGCGTTGACTGCGCGCCGCTCCGAGGTGGAAATCAGACCCGCAACCTCACGAAGTTCATCGAGCCCCAAATCCGGAAGGCCATCACCATCTGACCCAAGCTTTATCGCGTTGATGAGTGCGCGGTGAACAACCAAATCAGCGTAGCGGCGGATAGGGGATGTAAAGTGTGCATAGCGCTGCAAATTGAGGCCGAAATGCCCGTAATTATCAGGCGCGTACTCAGCTTGGCTTTGTGAGCGTAAAACGACTGCATTTACGAGCGGCGCTTGGTCAGTATCGGCAACTTTGCTCAAAATCGTATTGAACACAGAGGGGCGAAGCTGCGCACCACGTGCCAGCGGAATATCCAGTGTGCTCAGGAACTCACGCAGCGCTTCCTGTTTGGCGAGCGCCGGCGAATCGTGGACGCGGTAAATCAGTAGCTGCCGCGCTTTTTCCAGCGTTTCAGCCGCCGCGACATTGGCTTGGATCATCATCTCCTCGATCAGCTTGTGCGCATCTAGGCGAGGGGGCACAACAACGCGATCGACCGTTCCATCCTGGTTCAGCAGGATTTTACGTTCGGGCAAGTCAAGCTCCAGCGGTTCGCGGTTCTGCCGGCCCTTCAGCATGCATCGATAGGCTTCCCAAAGAGGTGTGAGCACGCTGTCGAGCAGCTCATTTGCGCGTCCATCAGGCGCGCCGTCAATTGCCGCCTGCGCCTTTTCATAGGCGAGCTTTGCGTGGCTTTTCATCAAGATGCGGTGGAAGCTATGCCGAATCTTAATGCCTTGAGCATCAAAAACCATACGCACTGCCATCGCCGGACGGTCTTCATCTTCGCGCAGCGAACACAAATCGTTGGAAATACGTTCCGGCAACATCGGCACAACGCGATCAGGGAAGTACACCGAATTACCGCGTTTCAGTGCCTCACGATCCATGGCAGAGCCGGGGCGCACATAGTGCGCGACGTCTGCGATAGCCACGGTAACAACATGACCGCCAACATTGGCGGGATCAGCATCGGGTTCAGCAAAGACCGCATCATCGTGATCTTTTGCCGTTGCCGGATCGATGGTGATCAGAGGGACATCGCGCCAATCCTCACGGCCATTGTCAGCTGGGCCAAATGGCTGTTTTGCCTCGGCCTCTGCAATAACTTCATCTGGAAAGATGTGGGGAATGCCATGGGCATGGATGGCGATCATCGATACCGCTTTTTCTGACGAAAGTGAGCCGATGACACTCTCTACCTTGGCATGGGCCAAGCCATAGCGCCCGCGCTTAACGATGCTGATTTCCACGAGATCGCCGGGCTTTGCATCCCCCAAGCCGTCGCGTGATACGGTCAACTCATCCTGCTTGCGTTCGGTAGGCTCAATCCGGTAGACGTCGCGCGAGCGTCGGACGACGCCAAGGATCGCCTGCTTACGTTTTTCCAGCCGCTTGATGACCTTACCGGTGTATCGTCCATCGTCTCCAACGGGACCTATGCGCGTCAATACGCGGTCGCCAACGCCCGGGATAACCAGTTTGGCCGACGGCTTTTTAGGAATTGAGATTGATATAAGCGGTGCGGGGCCATTTTCTATTTCGTCCCACTCGACAGGACGCGCGATCAGCCCGCCATCACTATCCCGGCCTGTGACGCTCAAAACAGTAACCGAGGGCAAAGCGCCCGGCTCGGCAAAACGCTTGCCCCGGCGCTGGAAGATACCGTCGGCTTCGAGCTCATTTAGAAAGTGTTTAAGGGCGACGCGATCATCGCCCTTCAAATTGAAGGCCTTGGCAATATCGCGTTTGGTGGCCAACTGTGGGTTTTCGCGCACGAAGCCCATAATCGCCTCGCGTGTGGGCAGGCCGCGAGGCTTGGTGGCCTTAGCCATCAGTTTCGACTTTTTTGGTCGTCTTTTTCTTTGCTGGTGATTTCTTGGCGGTCGACTTTTTCACAGCCGCTTTCTTTTTTGTGCCGGTGACCTTTTTGCCCGCTTTCTCTGCCCGCGCTGCAATCAGGGCAACGGCAGCTGCAAGATCTACCGACATCGGGTCTGTGCCTTTGGGAATGGTCGCGTTGATCTTGCCATGATTAACATAGGGTCCATAGCGACCATCGCGAACGGTTATCGGGCCGCCGACCTCGGGGTGCTCGCCAAGTTCTTTGAGAGCTGCCGCGGCCTGACCGCGCCCGCGACCTCCACCTTTTGCAGCCTTATCTGCAATGATCGCAACAGCACGGTTCAAGCCGACCGTGAAAACATCTTCGACGGTTTCAAGATTGGCATAGCTGCCATCATGCAAAACAAACGGACCGTAGCGCCCGATACCCGCAGAAATCATCTTGCCCGTTTCCGGATGCTCACCAATGTCGCGGGGTAGGGCAAGGAGCGCCAGAGCCTTCTCGTGATCAATCGCTTCCTGCTTCCAGTTTTCGCCCTTGGGCAGGCTTGCGCGTTTGGCTTCTTTGCCATCGCCGCGCTGAACATAGGGTCCAAACCGTCCCGTACGTAACGTAATCTCTTCGTCTGTAAAGGGGTCTTTGCCAAGGACTTTAGGCCCATCATTCAAGTCTGCGCCATCGCCTTCACCCTCTTGGCCAAGTTGCCGCGTGAAATTGCAATCGGGATAGTTGGAGCAGCCCACGAACGATCCGAACTTGCCAAGTTTGAGGCTTAGATTGCCAGTACCGCACTTCGGGCAGATGCGTGGATCAGACCCATCTTCGCGCACCGGGAACACGAGCGGCTCAAGTCGTTCATTCAGCGCATCGAGGACGTTGGTAATACGCAATTCTTTGGTTTGGTCGACATGAGCGGAAAACTCTTTCCAGAAGTCGCGCAGGACATCTTTCCAAAGCAGCTTACCGTCGGAGATAAGATCGAGCTTTTCTTCCAACCCAGCCGTAAAATCATACTCCACGTAACGCTCAAAAAAGTCCTGCAAGAATGCAGTGACCAGCCGCCCTTTGGCTTCCGGGTGCAGCGCACGCTTTTCAAGGCGCACATATTCCCGGTCTTTGAGCGTTGAAAGCGTCGCTGAGTAGGTGGAAGGACGTCCAAAACCAAGCTCTTCCATCTTCTTGATCAGTGAGGCCTCCGAGTAGCGTGGCGGCGGCTCGGTGAAATGCTGCCCTGCTTCAACCTTTTCGCGGGACAGTGCATCAGACTGAGCGAGCGCAGGCAAGCGCCTGTCGCTGTCATCATTATCGTCATCTCGCTTGGAATCGTCCTTATGCTCAGTATATGCCGCCAAGAAACCTTCAAATGTCACAACCGTACCAGAAGCACGAAGGCCAGCGGTCTTGCCTTGGCCTGTTGCTTCGATTTCGACTGTTGTACGCTCCATTTGAGCGGCTTCCATTTGGCTGCCAATGGCGCGGCGCCAAATTAGCTCGTAAAGCTTGTATTGCTCATCTTCGAGCACGCCCTTCAGGTCTTCCGGCGAACGCGTGAAATCGGTCGGGCGAACCGCCTCATGCGCCTCCTGCGCGTTCTTTTGCTTGGATGAATACTCACGGGGCTTGGCCGGTACAAAGTTGCTGCCGAACTTGGCGCCAATGGCGTCTCGCGCTGCCGTTATGGCTTCCTGAGCCATCTGCACGCCGTCGGTTCGCATATATGTGATAAGGCCGGTTGTTTCTCCGCCAAGATCAACGCCTTCATAGAGCCTCTGAGCGATCTGCATCGTGCGCGCGGGCGCAAAGCCGAGTTTGCCGGAAGCCGCTTGCTGCAGCGTGGAAGTCGTAAACGGTGCCGGTGGGTTGCGTCGCACCGGCTTGGCTTCTACGGAAGCAACCTTGAAATCTGCGCTCTCCAGCATCGCCTTGATCGTGTTGGCTTGTTCGCCATTTGTGACTGACATCTTGCCAATCTTGTCACCGTCAAAGGCAGATAGCCGTGCTTCAAATGTTGAGCCGTCGTTGGTTTGCAGTGTTGCGATAACGGACCAATACTCTTCCGGTTTGAAGTTTTCGATCTCTACTTCGCGATCACATACCAAACGAAGCGTCACCGATTGAACGCGTCCAGCTGAGCGCGCACCGGGAAGTTTGCGCCAAAGAACGGGTGAGAGCGTGAATCCAACCAGATAATCAAGCGCACGGCGAGCCAGATAGGCATCGACTAAGGGCGCGTCGATATCGCGAGGATCAGCAATCGCGTCAGTGACAGCTTTTTTTGTGATTGCGTTGAACACGACCCGCTTAACGGGTTTGTCCTTGATCGCCTTCTTCTTCTGGAGAACCTCCAGCACGTGCCAGGAAATAGCCTCGCCTTCGCGATCAGGGTCAGTTGCAAGAATAAGGCCGTCAGCATCCTTCACAGCGCTGGCGATTTCGTTCAGGCGCTTATTGGAGGCTGTATCAACCTGCCAAGACATAGCGAAATCTTCATCGGGGAGCACCGATCCATCTTTTGCGGGCAGATCTCGCACATGCCCAAAAGAGGCAAGAACCTTGTAGTTTCTACCAAGATACTTGTTGATTGTTTTGGCCTTTGCAGGCGACTCAACGACAACGACTTCCATGAATTTCCATAATTTCTGCGGGCAATTTAACCGCGTCCGCGCCGACACATGGCTGTCGCATGGCAATTGGTCAAGGGTGTGACGTGTCCATAACTTCAAAGTGGGTGACAAAAAGCGCAACAAGAATTCACGCTTAAGTAATTATAGGTATTGCCATACAACTTAAAGGTGATACGTCTAACGTGGGCGGTCAAGCTGAGCATCTACGAGGGCACATGATGCAACGGAATGACATTCGAAAAATGCGCATGGAGCGATTGCGTTACATTCAATCCATGCTGGGCGAAATGAGAACAATGGCAGAGGCAGAGCGCTATGACATGCTCACCTACCTCATCGAAATGGCTTATGTCGAGGCAAGTGACATTGCGCGTGGGCAACGTCCCGGCCGTACAAACGGGCCAAAACCTTTAGATCAAAGAAATGCGGTTGCCTGAGTGACGCTCGATGCGGCCTGCTAGGTCAAGTTCGAGTATAACCAGGAAGACTTCGGACGGTCTGGCGCTGGTTTCAGCAATGATATCGTCAACATCGGTCGGTGTAGGCCCGAGCAGTGATAAAATCTGCTCGCGTACCGTCTCGGGCGGTGGCATCGTGAAAGTGTCGTCTGGTTCAAGGAGCGATGGTTGCTGATGGGAACCATCACCTTGGTCAAGAGTTGGGTTGATCGCTTCGAGCACATCGTCAGCGCGTGTAACTAATGTTGCACCATCTCGTATAAGTCCGTTGGTGCCCGCTGCGCGTGGATCGAGCGGCGAACCGGGTACGGCAAACACCTGACGTCCGATTTCGCCAGCCAATCGTGCAGTGATCAGTGAACCCGATCGCATAGCTGCTTCAACAATAATCAAGCCAATTGAAAGGCCGGCAATTAGGCGATTGCGTTTTGGGAAGTCTCGGGCTCGTGGTTCGGTGCCAAATGGTTGTTCGGTGATCGAACAACCAAGACCATCACTTTCTATTTGATGCAAAAGTGTCTCGTTTTCTGGCGGGTAGGGGCAATTGATACCACCGGCCATAACAGCCACCGTTCCGCGTGGTAGTGCGGCTTCGTGCGCGGCGCGATCAATGCCGCGCGCCAGACCCGATATGATGGAAAAGCCCTCAGAGCCCAAATCCGTTGCAAGTTTTGCAGCCATTTTTATGCCGACCATGGAAGCGTTGCGCGACCCCACAATGCCAATTGCAGGGTGGCTAAAAATTCGAGCGTTACCTTTGATTGTTACCATTGGCGGTGCATGTTCGATCTGTCGCAGTAAAGGCGGATAGTCCGGCTCACCGATACCGACGATGCGTGCACCATATCTTCGGATTGCTTCTAGTTCGGCTTCTGCTTCTTCCTGCGTGGTGATCCTGACTTTGGAGAGCCGCCCGCCACGCTTGGCAAGTTGTGGAAGCATTTCCAAAGCGATTTGCGCGGAGCCGCAATGGTTAATGAGATCGCGGAACGTTGCTGCACCTACATTTTCGGACCTGATGAGCCTTAGCCATGCGATGCGTTGCTGGTCGTCCAGTTCAAATTGCATAGCGCTGGGCGTACCGCCCGCGTCCGTTGTTTGCCCCAATATCTTCGCCCCTGCTTGGGCAGGGGGCTTGCCCTAGCCCTTATGCCCGATCTTGCCTTCTGTTCCCGCCCGCAACCTTTCGATGTTAGCGCGGTGTTTCCACACTATAAGCGCGAAAAGCAAAACATAAAGCCCGCCGATTGCGTTCTCGCCTACATAGAAAAGGGCTATTGTTGTGACCGCAGATGCGATCAGCGCAGCCAATGACGAATAGCGCGTCAAGAACGCAATCAAAATCCAGGTCAGTGCAAAGGGTGCCAACACGTGCCACGAAAAACCGAGTGAAATCCCGGCAAAGGTGGCAACGCCCTTGCCGCCGTTAAATTGAAGCCAGATGGGATAAAGGTGCCCCAAAAACGCAAACAGCCCGGCGGCAAGGCTCGCTTCAACCGAAAACTGCGTGGCGATCAGAACGGGTATCATTCCTTTGATGGCATCCAGTAACAGTGTCAGCGCAGCCAGGCCTTTATTGCCTGTGCGAAGGACGTTGGTTGCACCGATATTGCCCGAACCGATATTACGAATATCGCCAAGGCCAGCTGCCTTTGTTAGCAGGAGACCAAAAGGGATCGAGCCAGCCGCATAACCAGCTATTGCGAACACGATAATCTGTGTGAAAACACTATCCATCTAACCATGCTCCTCAAGCCGGAATAGTTCGCGCCCTGCAACGTAAGTTGCTTGTACCTGACCCGAAAAGCGTGCGCCGTCGAAGGCTGTGTTTTTGGATTTTGAATGCAACCTGTCTGGATCGAGCACCCAAGGCTTTTCCAGATCAACGATGGCAAAGTCAGCTGGTCTGCCGGGCTGCAGTGTGCCGTAATCAAGTTTCAGGCGTCTGGCAGGATTCCAGGTCATGGCAGCGATGATGGTTTTCAGCGGCACGGAGCCGTCATGGTGGAGACGCAGCGCTGCGCTCAATAGCGTTTCCAAGCCCACTGCACCATCAATGGCTTCAGCAAATGGCAGACGCTTGGTGTCGACATCTTGCGGATCGTGATCGCTGACGATGATGTCCAGTGTCCCATCCTTAAGCGCCTCAATCATCGCTTGTCGGTCATCTTCAGAACGCAATGGCGGGGACATTTTAAAGAAAGTCCGATACTCGCCAATATCGTTTTCATTGAGGGTCAAATGATGGATCGAAGCACCTGCGGTTATGTCCATCTCTTCATTTTTAGCCGTTGCAATCGCTTTCGTTGATAGTGCGCAAGAGATTTTGGCAGCGTGATAGGCAGCACCGGTTAGGGCCGCCAGGCGCAAATCGCGTTCCAATGGCAACAGCTCAGCCTCGCGCGGAATGCCCGGCAGTCCGAGCCATGACGAGAACAATCCTTCATTCATAACACCATCTGCAACAAGGTCATGATCAGCCGTCTCATGGTCGACCACTGCCTCGAAATCGCGCGCATAGGTAAGGGCGCGGCGCATTACGGCTGCGTTGCGGAGCGTGTTGCGACCATTGGTGAACATCACTGTACCGGCGTCCAAGAGATTGCCGATCTCGCTCATCTCCCGGCCTTCAAGACCAAGTGTCAATGCAGCTGCCGGTAGTACGCGTACGGTGTTATTGTCCCTGGCTGTCCGCATGATGAACTCGACTAACGCCACATCATCGATCACTGGCTTGGTGTCGGGCATCATAACCATTGAGGTGACGCCACCGGCAGCGGCGGCGCGACCGGCAGACGCGATCGTTTCGCGATGTTCACCGCCCGGCTCACCAATATGCACTCGCATGTCAATCAAACCGGGGATTATGGCTAGTCCGGCGCAGTCTTGGGCCTGCGCCCCGGTTGGAATGCCCTGATTGTTCGCATCCGCACCGCAAGCCACGATACGGCCATCGGCGATAATTAAAGTTCCAGTTTCATCCAAATCGCGAGAAGGATCGATAATCCGCGCATTGGTAAATACCTTTGGTGAGGCGTCCTGAATCATTGCGCAACCCTGCCAGACGCTTCAAGGAGTGCTTCCATGACAGCCATGCGCACGGCAACCCCCATTTCCACCTGTTCTTCGATCACACTTTGAGGCCCGTCAGCTATATCAGAGGCTATTTCGACCCCCCGGTTCATCGGGCCCGGATGCATGACGAGACAGTCCGGTTTGGCATGCGCGAGCTTCGATTTATCCAAACCGAAATGCCGGAAATATTCGCGTACAGACGGCACAAAGCCGCCGGCCATGCGCTCGCGTTGAAGCCGCAACATCATGATGACATCGCACCCTTTGAGTCCTTGCTCCATGCTGGTGAAGACCTGAACACCCATATCAGCGATACCGGGCGGCATCAGCGTGGAAGGCCCAATTACGCGTACCTGTGCGCCCATCGTGTTCAATAAGACGATGTTGGAGCGGGCGACGCGGCTATGTCGAATGTCACCACAAATGGCGACCGTTAAGCCGTCCAGACGGCCCTTGTGGCGGCGTATCGTCAACGCATCCAACAGAGCTTGGGTTGGATGCTCATGCGCGCCATCGCCAGCGTTGACGACCGAACAAGCGACTTTCTGCGCCAAAAGTGCGCTCGCTCCCGCGGATGCATGGCGCACTACCAATATGTCGGGGTGCATAGCGTTGAGCGTCATGGCTGTATCGAGAAGTGTTTCGCCCTTCTTCACCGATGACGACGCAACCGACATATTCATGACGTCAGCACCAAGCCGCTTGCCCGCCAACTCGAAGGAAGCCTGTGTTCGCGTTGAGGCTTCGAAAAACAGATTAATCTGGGTCAGGCCACGAAAAACCGTGCGCTTCTTTTCACGTTGGCGCGACAGCTCCACAGCAGCTTCGGCCCGTTCTAAAAGATTTTCAATATCGGGATAATGCAGGCCTTTAAGGCCGATCAAATGGCGTTGCACAAAGGGTGCAAAGGTTGGTGCATTTGTCATCTTAAAGCGGTCGCTTAGGCCTAAAAGTCGCGTGTCGCAAGGTGCTGGCGTCAGCCTCCACCAGAAATCCGCTCTGTGATGGTCAAGATGGCCGGAATTGAGACGAAGGATACGGCGGTCTGCAGGGTTGCAACAGCTGCGTAAAAACGTGCATCACCGCCCAGCTCCTTGGCGACAACATATCCATTCATCGCGGTGGGCATGGATGCGCACAGCGCCATAAAGACCAAGGCATCGCCGTCAATGCCCATCGCGATGCCAACGCCAACAACAAGCATCGGTAGAACGAAGAGCTTCAATGCAATTGGCAGAAATGCGGCAAACTTTGGATGCGCCAAATCATCGAGCAATAAACCTGCACCCACACCTAAAAGGCCCATGCCCAACGCAGCGCGGGCCAAAAGATCAAGCGTACCCATAGCAAAATCGGGCAGTGCAAATGGCATTGCTTTTAAAAGAATCGCAAATGCCACGGCGAGCATAAGCGGGTTTGTGGCCAGGTTGCGCAGGAGAGGTGGGCGTTTGCCATCACCTGTTTCGGCAAGCGCTATGATCACGGTGATCGTTGATAGCTGTATCGGAATAATGATGACCGCCATGATCAACGCCACTAATGCAACGGCTTCAGGTGAATAAAGCGCATCTGCAATGGCCAGAGCTATAAACCCGTTCCAGCGCACGCTTGATTGAAAGATTGACGAGAATTGGGGGCCACGCATCCCGCGAGACCTGAAGAGCGGCCAACTCGCCAGAGTCAGGATAGCCATCAGTGTTAGTGCGCCCATGAACGCCAGTCCAATGGACAATGCATCGAGTTCTTTGAAGCTCGCCCGATAGATCGAGGTGAACAATAGAACCGGATAAAGAACGTAAAAGCCGAGCCGGTTTAGACCCTGCCAGAAGCCATCTTCAAAAAGCGGAAGCCGCCGTAGCAAATTGCCCAAAAGGATGAGCAAGAAAATGGGCATGATGGACGAGAACACGGCGAGCATTGGAGCACCTTTCATCATGCCGCTAGCGTGCGATGCGCATGCCGTCAAATTTTGCCCGATCCGTTAACCTTAACAAATGGTTTACGTTGCGCTTGTGGGCGTCGTGCAACATCTTGAGAGTGGGTAGGCGGGGAACAATACTGAACGTAGGCGGAGACCTGATGCGTTACATTTTTTGGTTCTGGTTGGTGCCTATGTCGATCATTTGGATCTGGTTCGGCCTATCCTATCACGACATCAATTTCGGCCTGACATTCTTGTCTCGTGAAGCGCATGACTTCGTGTTTTTTGTCTATTCGCATTTCACTGGCATTGAGCAGGATCAACTCGTTCGCCTTCTCGTAAAGGCCTGCATCGTTGATTCCCTTCTGATTTTCGCAATCTATGGCTTCCGCCGTCGCAAAGATATTCGCGCTTGGTGGGCAGCACGGCAGGCGAAAGAAGATGATGCCTCCGAAGCTCAGCCAGCGCCTTCGCCAGCCGAGTAAATTCGATCTAGCGCACCTTGAAGGATAAAAGCGGCAGCTGCGCTGTCGATCCGCTGTGCCCGCTTGGCGCGGCTCACATCTTGCTCCAGAAGCGAACGCTCGGCGGCAACTGTTGATAGTCGCTCGTCCCAAAACGCGACAGGCAGTGAAATCACCTGGTTAAGATTTCTTACAAAGGCGCGCGTTGCTTGCGCGCGTGGACCCTCCGATCCGTCCATGTTCAGTGGTAGGCCGATGATAATGGCGCCGCAGTTTTCGGCCTCAAGAAGCGTCTTTAGCATCTCCGCGTCCTGCGTGAACTTTTTGCGGATGATGACTGGGCGCGGTGTTGCCAGCGTCAAATCAGGATCAGAGATCGCAATGCCAATGGTTTTCGTGCCCAAGTCCAGCCCGCAAACTGTTTGATGACGGTCAAGCAATCCGCGCAGCGCAGTGACATCAACTATGTTCGCAACACCGCTCATGGCGTGATCTCAAAATCCCTGTGCCATTGTGCGCGGTGTTTGAGCCCGCTACAGCACGGTCTCTAACTGAACGGGTCACGCTATAATGTCCAGCCACCGCGAATCGATAACCGCCATCGCCTTTGGCGTGCTGGTTGGCTTAGCGATCGTGGCTATCTTCTTCGACACGCCCTTTTCGATGGTTGTTCGCGACAATGTGATGACTGTCGGCAATCGCGTTGGCGCTTTTTTCAGCTTCGACACTGTGGAGGCAGCAGGGCAAACGATCAGAGGTTGGGGTTTTACTGGTGCAATTGGGGTCACGCTTTTTTACGCATTGGGTTCGATGATTGCCTTTCCGTCGTCGCTGATGACCTTTGTGTCGGTGTTGGCCTTTGGGTACGGCGCGATTGTCGTGACTGGGGTAGGGGCATTCATGGGGCTCACAGCTTCCTTTTTCATAGGGAGGCATGTCTTTCAAAAACACATTGGATGGTTTTGTTCACGCTATCCGGTAACGCGGGGCATCGAAAAAGCGGTGATGAGGAACGGCTTCTGGTTGGTTTTTCTGATGCGACAATCACCGATTGTTCCCTTTGCAGCACAAAACTACATGTTTGGTATGCTCCAAACGCGCCCACGTGACTATCTGCTGGGATCGGGGCTTGGTATCGTTCCGGGCACAATTGCGAAAATATATGTATTTGAGAGCGCGCGAGGTGCGATTTCTGGCGAGCTTTCGACCGTTCAGATTGCACTGGTAGTCGTTGGTATTACCGCTACTTTGGTCGTTATGGCATGGGTTGGGCAGTATGTTCGGCGCGAACTGAACGCACAAATGTCGTGACCCGCTTGCGTGTGCCAATCCACGCGCCTATAGCCTCGCCAAAGACTTTGATCCGTTATTTTGGAGCCAACCGAATGTCTGTCGATACCAATACCGTCAAACGGGTCGCGCGTCTGGCCCGCATCGCCGTCAGCGATGCGCACGCAGAGCAGTTGACTGGTGAATTGAACACCATTTTGGGCTTCGTTGAACAACTCAATGAAGTCGATATCGACGGTATAGAGCCAATGACATCTGTCGTTGCCATGGACATGAAGAAGCGCATCGACGGCGTTTCGGACGGCAACAAATCTGCTGACATCACTGCCAACGCACCTGCATCGGAGGAAGGGTTCTTCCTGGTGCCAAAAGTTGTTGAATAATCAATTTCTTACTCGGTTTTCTTGAATCATGACTGAACTCACCTCACTGACGATTGCCGAAGCGCGCGAAAAGCTGCTTGCCAAGGAGATCACCGCTGTAGAGCTGACCGAGGCCTATTTGGATGCCATCGGCGGCGAAAAGGATGCGCTCAATGCGTATGTGGAAGTGACCGCTGATAATGCGCGCCACTGGGCAGCCAAGTCCGATGAGAACATCGCAAAAGGTAAGGTTGGCGCGCTGGAAGGCATTCCGCTTGGTATCAAGGACCTCTACGGTACCGAAGGCTACCACACACAGGCTTGTTCCCACATTCTGGATGGCTTCAAACCCAGATATGAATCGACAGTCACGGACAATTTGTGGCGCGATGGCGCGGTCATGCTCGGCAAGCTCAATATGGATGAGTTCGCGATGGGTTCATCCAACGAAACCTCTTATTATGGCCCAGTTATCAATCCTTGGCGGCGCGGTACGGGAGCCGTGGTTGCGCGAGCTGAAGGCGAGAATGTCGGCCGCATCGAGTTGGAGACTGTCGATGATACGCCCTTGGTGCCAGGCGGTTCGTCTGGCGGCTCGGCCGCTGCTGTAGCTGGACACCTTTGCGCGGCAGCAACTGCAACCGATACGGGTGGCTCCATTCGCCAACCTGCGGCGTTGACGGGAACTGTCGGCATCAAGCCGACTTATGGGCGCTGTTCACGTTGGGGTATTGTCGCCTTTGCGTCGTCACTTGATCAGGCCGGGCCGATCACACGCGATGTGCGCGATGCTGCCATCATGATGAAATCGATGGCAAGCGTTGATCCAAAAGACACCACGTCGGTCGACTTGCCGGTGCCGAACTATGAGGCCGCCATTGGCCAATCCGTAAAGGGCATGAAGATTGGCATTCCTGCCGAATACCGGCTCGACGGCATGCCGGGCGAGATTGACGCGCTTTGGGAGCAGGGAATTGCTTGGCTGAAAGATGCCGGAGCGGAAATCGTCAACATTGCTTTGCCGCATACCAAATATGCATTGCCCGCCTACTATATCGTCGCTCCGGCCGAAGCCTCTTCCAATCTGGCTCGTTATGATGGGGTCAAGTATGGACTACGCGTTTCCGGCGACGACATTACCGACATGTATGAAAAGACCCGCGCTGAGGGTTTTGGCCCCGAGGTGCAACGGCGCGTTATGATCGGCACTTATGTGCTGTCGGCCGGCTATTATGACGCCTACTATCTGCGCGCCCAAAAAGTGCGGACATTGATTAAGCGAGACTTTGAAACCGTGTTTGCGGATGGGGTAGACGCGATTTTGACGCCCGCAACGCCATCAGCCGCGTTCCCAATTGGCGATCAGGAAATGGCGGCCGATCCGGTAAAAATGTATCTCAACGACGTCTTTACCGTGACTGTGAACATGGCCGGATTGCCGGGGATCTCAGTGCCCGCCGGCCTTGATGGTCAAGGCCTGCCGCTTGGCTTACAGCTGATCGGGAAGCCATTTGATGAAGAGACGCTGTTCCGCACAGCCCATGTGATTGAACAAGCGGCTGGTCGCTTCACTCCGAAAAAATGGTGGTAGTTTTTTCACGGCAACCAAACGCCTGAAAAATAGACATGTGATGTTCTTGCGTTAGCATCGGCTTCGATGTTGAGCGGGAGAACAAGCATGCGTGCTTTGAAAAGGATTTTGGCAGCTTCTGCGTTGGTGCTGGCTGGTAGCTTCAATGCTTTAGCAGCGGACAAGGCTATCATTGTCATGGATGCATCGGGCTCCATGTGGGGTCAAATCGACGGCAAGACTAAAATTGAGATTGCCCGCGAGACGCTTGGCACTGTCCTGTCAACAGTCCCGACAGATCTGGAGTTGGGGCTGATCGCATATGGTCACCGTGAAAAGGGCCAATGCTCAGACATCGAAGAAGTTGTTGCCGTGGGAACCGGTAACCGCTCGCAGATCACAGACGCAGTCAATGGTTTCAATCCGAAGGGAAAAACACCGCTCACTCAAGCGGTGCGCCAAGCCGCGGAAAGCCTTCGTTTCACTGAAGACAAAGCTACCGTCATCCTTGTGACCGATGGGATTGAGACCTGCGAAGCTGATCCATGTGCTGCAGCGGCTGAACTTGAAAATGCAGGCATTGATTTTACCGCTCATGTCGTCGGCTTTGGCCTATCAGAAGAGGAAGGTCAGCAGGTTGCTTGTCTTGCCAACAACACTGGCGGCGACTTTATTTTGGCTGACAATGCCGATGAGTTGGGTGAGGCACTGACAAAGACCGTCGTTGCGCCGCCACCGCCTCCAGCCCCTGAGTTCGCTATCCTTGAGGGCATGGAAGATGGCATCGACAGACCGGGCAGTGATTATCGCAGTTTCGATTTGGCAGCACCGGACCCGGCACTTTGCCAAGCAACATGCCGTGATGAACAGCAGTGCGTTGCGTGGACGTTCGTCAAACCCGGTGTTCAGGGTGAGAGTGCACGCTGTTGGTTGAAAAATCCACAACCGGTGCAAGTGGCCAATGAGTGTTGCATCTCCGGCATTTTTGAAAAAAAAGTTCAAGCACAAGCCGCAGAGGTGCGTGCTGTACTGACTCCCGGCGGGCCACCCGTCGAAGGCGGCAGATGGGACGTAACTCGTCTTGATTCCAATAAGACCAATACATCCTATCCTGTTGTTTTCCAGGAAGAGTTGGAGCCTGGAGACTACCGAATTGCGTTCCGTATCGGGCGTATCGAAAAGGCCATTGATGTCAGTGTGACGTCAAGCGAACCGGCAGCTGGTGAGATTGTTCTCGATGCGGGTGTAGTTTCCATTGAAGTTGCCTATGAGGAAGGCGCACCGAAAATCGACGATGCTGCAATCAGGCTTGAGACGGCTCAAACCAATGCCGACACACAATATGGGACATACAACTCTGTTGTACCCGCCGGGCCTGCAACAATTTATGTGCGCAGTGGCCGCACGGAGCAGACATTCAATGTCGATGTCATTGCCGGTGAAGCGATGGCGCGCACTCTTGTTCTACCGGCGGGACGGGTGGCTGCAACATCCACTTTCACTCCCGGTGGTGAAAATGTGCCAGACGCTCGTTATCGTGTGCTGGAAGCAAAGGCATCGCTGACAGGCGATCGCAAACTGCTCGATACGCAGTATGGCAAGGCTGATGTCATCCTGCCACCAGGTGACTATTTGATGGAAGTAACGTCCGGACGCGCGGTTGGTGAAGCACCGTTCACAGTCAATCAAAATGGGCTAACCGAAGTTGTCGTTTCAATAGACGCTGGCGTCGTTGCCGTGTCAGCGCCCGGCGCTCGTCGTATTGATATACTTTCAGCACCAAGCGCTCTGACCGGTAGGCAGGACAACTTGCAGGTTGCCTACGATCAGAACATGCAGCTAGTCCTCAATAGCGGGACTTACATCGCAAAAGCTGAAATTGGCGAAGACAAAACCATCATCGAAAAAGAGTTCACCATCACGGCAGGGCAACGTACGGACGTCGCCTTGCCATAAAAAGAACCGGGCTGTCATAAAGACAAGCCCGGCAATCGATGGGAGAGCCGACTTTTGCCAACTCGGCAATTGTGTCGCTTTGATCCAGGTCAAATTGACCTGCGCAAACGTTTGGCGCTTGCTGCTCGGCGTGGATGGTGGCATGAGCCGAACAAATCAAATTGAATTTCGGAAGATCAATGACGCTCGTCGACACTCGCACGCCTGACCCCAAACGCTTTATTCCCGGCGCCACTGGCGACTGGGAAATCGTCATCGGGATGGAGGTGCACGCGCAGGTGACATCGGAATCGAAACTCTTTTCAGGCGCGTCGACCTCCTTTGGTGCAGAACCAAACAACAATGTGTCATTGGTCGATGCTGCCATGCCGGGTATGTTGCCTGTGATTAACGAAGAGTGTGTCAAACAGGCGGTCCGGACCGGTTTGGGTCTCAAAGCCGAGATTAACAAATACTCCGTGTTTGACCGCAAGAACTACTTCTATCCGGATTTGCCGCAGGGCTACCAGATTTCGCAGTTCAAGCAGCCTATCGTTGGCGAGGGAGCAGTGATGATCTCGGTCGGTCCCGATAAAAAGGGCAACTACGAAGATGTTGAGATCGGTGTGGAACGCCTTCATCTGGAACAGGATGCGGGCAAATCCATGCACGATCAGCACCCCACGATGAGCTTTGTTGATCTGAACCGTTCTGGCGTTGCCTTGATGGAAATCGTTTCCAAGCCGGACATCCGCTCGTCTGATGAAGCCAAGGCGTATCTGACAAAGCTGCGCCAAATCGTTCGGTACTTGGGCACTTGCGATGGCAACATGGATGAAGGCTCGATGCGCGCTGATGTGAACGTCTCGGTTCGCAAGCCGGGCGGCGAATTTGGCACGCGTTGCGAAATCAAGAATGTGAACTCAATCCGTTTCGTCGGTCAGGCTATTGAATATGAAGCAAGGCGCCAGATCGCTATTTTGGAAGATGGTGGTTCGATTGATCAGGAGACGCGGCTGTTTGACCCGACCAAGGGCGAGACACGCTCCATGCGTTCCAAGGAAGAGGCGCATGACTATCGCTACTTCCCGGATCCAGACTTGCTGCCGCTGGAATTTGATAATGCCTTCATCGAGGCGCTGGCCAAAGACTTGCCCGAATTGCCCGACGATAAGATCAACCGTTTCGTTGAAGCAGGCTTGAGCGCCTATGATGCAAGTGTCTTGGTCGCTGAAAAATCGACGGCAGATTTCTTTGAACAAGTTGCCGAGGGGCGTGATGCCAAAATGGCAGCAAACTGGGTGATCAATGACTTGCTTGGCGCTTTGAACAAAGCGGGTCAGTCCATAGACGATACGCCGGTTTCGCCAGCGCAACTTGGTGGCATCATCGATCTGATCAAGTCTGGCGACATCTCAGGCAAGATCGCAAAGGACTTGTTTGAAATTGTTTGGACTGAAGGTGGCGATCCGGCCGCAATCGTTGATGAGCGCGGCATGAAACAGGTGACGGATACCGGCGCTATTGAAGCAGCAGTCGATGAAATCATCGCCGCCAATCCGGCGCAGGTCGAAAAAGCCAAGGATAATCCAAAGCTTGCGGGCTGGTTTGTCGGGCAAGTGATGAAGGCAACTGGCGGCAAAGCAAATCCGCAGTCTGTTCAGGCTCTTGTCAAAGCTAAATTGGGTCTCGAGGACTAACATTGCCGCCGTCCCCATCAGCGGTTGAGATGGACGCTGCCCAGGTTCTTTGGGATTACCATTGCCTGAATGAGCCAGTAGAAGAAGTTGCAGACTTTATCGTCGGACTGGGCAGTTATGATCTGCGTGTTGTTGACCGCTGCGTTGAACTTTTTGAACAGGATCTAGCACCCAAAATTTGCTTCACTGGCGCTAGTGGGAACTGGACCCGTGGCTGGTACGATTCGAGCGAAGCGAGGGCATTTGCCCAAAGAGCCGAGGAACTCGGTGTGAGCCGGTCATCAATTGTTATGGAACAGCGCGCGCGCAATCTGGGCGAAAATGTAACACTGACCGCAGAACTCTTGCTGCCGAATACGCGCTACATCTGGGTGACTAAACCGCAGACACAAAGACGCTTAAGGGCAACAATCAATGCGCAACTTAAAACGTCACGCTCTCTCGTCACAGCACCTAATATTTCATTGGTTGATCAGCCTCTAACCCACCATGACATTGAAGCTGTCATTTGCGAGATGGTTGGCGATTTGTGGCGAATATCGACGTACCCCAAAAAAGGATTTCAGACAAAACAGCCAATGCCATCAGGTGTGGTATCTGCATTCAATGTTCTGGTCGCGGCGGGGTATAGGGATCATCTGCCAGCAAGCGCCACTACACTGTGAGGCTGGATCAAGTGACCGCCTCTTGTCAAAGCCAAGCTTGGTGTGGAAGACTAGAGTTCCTGGGACAATTGGACTGAATAGAAATCAGCGATGTGGGTACGCACCGCTTCAAGCGAAGACCTGACTGTAATCTCGGCAATGCTGACCGAGACGTGGCATGACACATACGACTCAATCTATGGGCACGACAAGGTGACCGAGCTGACAACGGCTTGGCACTCGGTTGATTCCCTGAAGCAAAGGCTGACCAAGCCGCGCTCTGAGTTCATTGTGACCGATGATGGCGCGGAGATTTCGGGCATGGCCTATGTCAGCCAGGTCGACAATGAGACGGCCATGCTTCACCAGCTCTACGTGCGTCCAACACAACAAGGGCAGGGGCTTGGTGAAAAGCTACTTATCGAAGCTGAGGCTTGTTTTCCCGACGTGCGTAAAATTCGTCTTGAAGTCGAAGAGGCCAACAATCGCGCGATAAAATTCTATCAGAACAATGGCTTCAAGCAGGTTGACACGACACCCGATTGCGGCGTGAGGGGATCAGGAATTCCAGCCATCATTATGGAAAAAGTAATCTGGTGATCGGCTTGCCATTTGACTGACAATGCTTCTGAATTTGGAGGAGTGCCAGCAAGCGAGATCATCGCAATGGCATGGGATGATGAGACATCGTTCGACGCTATAGAACGCGCCACTGGCCTCAGCGAAAAAGATGTTATCAAGCTTATGCGTTCCGAACTGAAACCATCGAGTTTCAGAATTTGGCGTGCGCGCGTCTCCGGCCGTAAAGCCAAGCATGATAAACGCATGCGGTAGCTTCAGCTGCGGCTCATCAATAAACGGAGGCCTACAATCGTGAAGAAGGTTCCAAGGATGAACTGTATGCCCCGGCGCGCACGCGCATAGAGCCGTACCATGGGTGCTGACGAAAAAGCCAAGGCGTAGAGCCCATGCAATATTACTGACAGCACGAACGTACCCAGCACAATAATCGCGGCGACCCAAACCGGAGCGTCGGTCGTGAGTCCGAGCGACATAATAGCAATCCAGGACAGTGCCGCTTTGGGATTGGTCATTTGGATTGTGTACCCACGGATCGCGTAGCTGACAGCCGTTGTTGAGGGGTTATGGAGCGCGGTGGCCTCAATATCGTGCGCCGACGCCGCGAATTTGAAGGCCTTGTAAGCCAAATAAAGAAGATAAGCGCCACCGAACAGCTTGATGATGAAAAGCGTGTAAGCATATTGGGTCAGTATCGCTGACAAGCCCAGCGCGGTCAGTAACGCCCAAGTCAGAGAGCCAACGGCGATTCCCATCGCAAGCGCTAATCCTTGTGGGCGACCGATGCTCATGGAAGTGCCCATGACGGCCATCACATTGGGGCCAGGGCTCGCAATGCCAACCAAGAACGCACCGTAAGCTAGAAGGATGCCTGGCAAATATGTCTGGATCGATTCCATGGTAAATCTCCCGCTACCCACAAAAATACATCAATATTCAATCATGGCTTCGGCGGTCGGATCATAAAGCTGAACCAGCGAACACTCGATAAGAAAATCCCGCTCTTCCATGTCACACATGGCTGAAGCGGTAGCTCGCGCGGCTTTTTCCGAGTGAAGGCCGCATACAACCTCATGCCAATGAATGCCTTCGCGGTGCTGAGCAAAAATGTCGATTGACCAACCTGCAGGATAGCACCAGTTGGTGCGCAGACAGTCGCCTTCCGCCGCACCACTTTCCATACACTGCGCCCGTGCTCTCTCAAAAGCCACTATCGGGTTCGGTCCTGTCGCAACGCCGCCACCCTGTTCGGGCGCTTGGACAAAGGCAATTCCAACCGGGCCATCTTGCGCTTGGGTCGTTGTGAATGTGAGCGGCATCAAAGCGACGGCTGCTACTACGAGTTTCTTCATACTGTCCCCGGATTAAAGACTTTGAGTTTGGCCAACTATGCGCTGTAAACGCGACCAGTGTCTATATTCCGGTCCCACTTCAGCCCTTGCGTAACAGATTGGGCAGCTGCATAAGGTCACCAAATCGCGTGGTGGTTTCGATGAAAAATTTCCTGCTGCAGTTCTTCACCTGGTGGAATGGCCAAACACTTGGCACACGTTTTCACACATGGCGCTTTGGTGAGCGTGTTGGTGAAGATGAGCTTGGCAATGTGTACTACCGTGGCGGCAAGGATATTGATGGTGCTGAGCGTCGCTGGGTGATTTTTGCCGATTATGCGGAAGCGTCAGCCATTGCACCGGGTTGGCATGGTTGGTTGCATCACCGTGTAGATACGCCGCCATCGGAAGAAGACTATCAACGCCGCGATTGGGAGACGCCCCACCAGCCAAATTTGACGGGCTCCTCTGCCGCTTACCGCCCGAAAGGGTCAATGCTGCGCCCCGAGTCGAGGCCCGAAGTGACCGGTGACTATGACGCTTGGACACCTGGTAGCTGATTAGGCCGATTTTAAGTCTTCGTTGACTATGATGTAGTCACAAACAGCGCGTACTTGCATGAAATGACTGGGACCATGACGCACAGGCGTTTCTCTCTTGCACATCCATTGGCATTAGTTGCTGTGTTGCTGCTTGGTGCAACAGTCGCTCATGCGGAGCGAAAGGCGGAGCCAGTTGCAGTGTTCGCAGGCATCGACAAAATTGCAGGCCGTATTGTCAATTTTGACGTTTACATTGATGAAACCGTCCAATTTGGTGCGCTGCAAATCACACCACGCATTTGCTACTCTCGGCCGATCAATGAAGATCCTGGACAGACTGGGTTTGTTGAAGTGGATGAGATCACATTGGATCGTCGTATTCGGCGCATCTTCACCGGCTGGATGTTTGCTGATAGTCCCGGTCTGAACGCCGTTGAACACGCGATTTATGATGTTTGGCTGAAAGGCTGCAAAGCATCGTCGGACGTGCCACCACCACAAAACTAACGCTTCGGCCGCACCCTGTCATCGAAGTTGGCTTCGCCAATCAGCGCTTCTTGCAGCAAGCCTTCATAATCCGCTCGTGGAATTCCTATTGCACCAAAGCGTTCGAGATGGTCGGTTGTAAACTGCGTATCGAGAAGAATAAAGCCGCGAGCGCGCAGCCTCTCAACGAGATGGACAAGACATATCTTTGAGGCATCCGTTGCGCGCGAAAACATGCTCTCGCCAAAGAAAGCTCGCCCAAGCGATATCCCGTAAAGGCCACCGACGAGATTGCCGTCGTGGCCCCAGGCTTCAACAGAGTGCGCATGGCCGAGTTCATAGAGCTGGGTGCATAATCTTCGTATAAGCGGATTAATCCAAGTTTCCTCACGGCCTGGTGCCGGATCAGCACACGCGTCAATCACGCGCGAAAATGCGTAGTTCATCGTGACGTGATAAGGCTCGCGTCGCATTACTTTCGCAAGCGAACGTGGGATGTGAAAATCATCCAGCGGAATGATGCCCCTGATTTCCGGTTCTACCCAGAAAACAGTCTGATCATCAGCACTTTCAGCCATCGGAAACAATCCGATGGAGTACGCCTTTAACAGTACCTGAGGCGTTATGGCCTGCTGAGGGCTTGCTGTGTCACGCGTTACCATGAGCGAGATACTTCTCCAGCCAGTGGATATCGTAATCGCCATTGGCGATATCCGGATTGTCCACAAGATCACGGAAAAGCGGCAATGTTGAGGAAATGCCGTCAACAACAATTTCATCGAGGGCGCGGCGCAACCGCATCATGCATTCCACACGGTTACGGCCATGAACGATGAGTTTTCCGATCAAGCTGTCATAGTAGGGTGGGATCTTGTAGCCGGCATAAACGCCAGAATCGACACGCACACCCAGACCGCCCGGTGCATGATAATGCGTAATTGTGCCGGGCGACGGCGTGAAGTTTTTCGGATCTTCCGCGTTTATCCGGCATTCTATGGCATGGCCATTGAAGGTGATTGCATCCTGGCTGGTGGAAAGGCCTAGACCCGCCGCGACACGCAATTGTTCATGGACAAGATCAATGCCAGTGATCGCTTCGGTGACAGGATGTTCCACTTGGAGACGCGTATTCATCTCGATGAAGTAGAACTCTCCATTTTCATAGAGGAACTCAATGGTTCCCGCACCGCGATAGCCCATTTCTGCGACTGCGTTGGCGCAAACCATGCCGATCTCTTCGCGCTTATCTGCGTTGAGTGCGGGCGAGGTCGCTTCTTCCCAAACCTTCTGGTGGCGTCGCTGCAGTGAACAATCGCGTTCGCCCAGATGGATGGCTTTGCCAGCACCGTCGCCCACCACTTGCACTTCAATGTGACGCGGTTTGGCGAGGTATTTTTCGATATAGACCGCATCATTGCCAAACGCGGCACCTGCTTCTGTGCGAGCCGTGTCGAAGGCAACTGAGAGTTCGGCTTCGGAATTGGCAACCTTCATACCGCGCCCGCCGCCACCGGCAGATGCTTTAATGATCACCGGATAGCCGATTTCGGCCGCGACGCGCTTGGCGTCATTGATGTTGTGCACGCCGCCTTTCGAGCCCGGAACGACTGGAATGCCAAATTTGGCGGCTGTCTTTTTGGCTTCGATCTTGTCGCCCATCACTGAAATGTGCTGCGCCGTTGGCCCGATGAATGTGATTTCATGGGCCTGAAGAATTTCAGCGAACTTGGCGTTTTCCGACAGAAATCCATAACCGGGATGAACCGCATCTGCCCCTGTAACTTCGCACGCGGCGACGATCTGATGGATGTTCAGATAGGAATCACGTGATGCTGGCGGGCCAATGCACACGCTCTGGTCGGCGAGGCGAACATGCATCGCGTCTTCGTCAGCAGTCGAGTGAACTGCGACAGTCGCGATGCCGAGCTCCTTGCAAGCACGCAAAACGCGCAATGCAATCTCACCGCGGTTGGCAATTAGAACCTTGTTGAACATGCAAAACGTCCTCTCACTCGATCACGAGGAGCGGTTGACCATATTCGACCGGGTCGCCGTCATCGACCAAAAAGGCGGTAACTGTGCCGGACTTTGGTGCCGGAATTTGGTTCATCACTTTCATGGCCTCGATGATCAGAAGTGTTTCGCCTTCTTTGACTTTCGAGCCAACCTTCACAAAAGCATCGGCACCCGGCGCAGGAGCCATGTAGACAGTACCAACCATGGGAGCTGGAACTTCGGAGCCACTCGCAGATGTGTTCGCAGCTTCGGCAGTCGCAGAGGCTGGAGTAGGGCCGGGCGCCGGCGCAGGCATTTGCGCGGGAGCCGCCGCTGGAGCGCTGGCCTGAATATACTGCGTAGGTGCTTCGCGCGAAACGCGAATGCGCATTTCACCGCTTTCGACCTCGATCTCAGTCAGATCGGTTTCTTTCAAGATGTGCGCAAGTTCATTGACGGTCGACGTGTCGATGGTGGCCGATTTTTTCACTGACATGATGTGCTCGTGATCCCGGAATTATTGTGTTCTTGTTAGATAGGTGTGATGCGCCTTGATCGCCAAGTCATATCCCATCGTGCCAAGACCGGCGATTACACCGATAGCGACGGGACTAACATGTGAAAAATGGCGAAAACGTTCTCGCGCGTGAATATTGGAGATATGAACCTCAATAACCTGTGCGTTGGCGCCCTTTATGGCGTCGCGTAACGCAATGGAGGTATGTGAATACGCTCCTGGATTGAAGACAACTGGCGTTTGCGTTGCGCCAGCGTCCTGAAGCGCATCCACCAGGACACCCTCATGGTTGGACTGTACGCATTTAACGTCGAAATCGAGCGTTGCGCCTAGAGCTTTCCAATGGTCTTCCAAATCGTTGAGTGTGTTCTGCCCATAGGTATTTGGCTCCCGCCGACCAAGCAGGTTCAAATTGGGGCCATTCAGCACGAGAAGAGCGCGCGCCATAAAACACTTTCAGGGTTCAAATCTTCGCGCGTCCCTAATGCTTAGGGTCAAAAACAGCAAGTGTTTCGGTGGTTTACACCCCGCAAATGCGTCAAAACAGAGCTTTGATAAGCAAAACGCGCTTAATTTGCGGCGCGCACTTCTGCGATTCGAGCTCGTAGCTCATCTACGCCCAACGCGCCCGGAACCAACGAGTCGCCGATTACGTAGGAAGGTGTGCCGCCAATACCGAGACCTTCTGCGAGTTCGTAGGTGCTTTGTACCGAGTTGGACAAAGTGGGGTCGGCCATGGTTTCACGCAAACGCGCTTCATCAATGCCAAGGCCCAGCGCAACTTCAATTGCAGAGCCTTCATCTGCTCGACCTTCAAATTCCATCAACTGAATATGAAACTCGCCATATTTTTCGGGCATCAGCTTGTTGAAGGCCAAAGCGACCTGGTGCGCTGCGATGGATTCCGGTCCCAAAATAGGAAACTCTTTGAGCACGAACCGCACGTTCGCGTCGCTTTCGATAATGGTTTGCATGTCCGCCATGGCGCGCCGACAAAAGCCACAATTATAGTCAAAGAACTCGACCACAGTTACATCACCGTCAGGATTGCCAAGAACCGGATCCGCGGGATCGCGAAGAAGCTGATCCTGTGCCGATTGAATGATCGCGACTCGGGCCAGTTCTTCTTCTGCCGCTGCGCGCTCCTCCAAGACTTCCTGAACTTCGCCAAGCAATTCGGGGTTTGCGAGTAGGTACTCACGCACGATTTCGCCGATTTCTTGTTTTTCGTTTTCATCAAACGCAACTGCTGGCGTGATTAGGGTCGCGGCACCAAGAAATGCCAAGCCGGCACGATAAGAAAAGTGGAGGGGTTTCATTTCAAAGTACCTTTTCGTTGCCCATTAATGACTATCTTCTTCTGCGTTTTGGGAGTTCAAAGCGCGAAATGTCGTCAGCACGCAACCATTGCGGGCTGTTGCGTTCAAAGCGGCGTTTGGCGCGCGCGGCAAATCGCTTTGCCTCTTTCAGATTGCCACCGTGGAAATGCATCTCTGCCGTTGCCAGTTCCGCGTTTCCTGTCTCGCCCAATCGGCCATAAGCCATGCCCAGATGCCTGTATGCACGCGCATTGACCGGGTCCAGCGCAATAGCAACTTCCAATTCGCCAACGGCGCGGCGCAAGCTGCGCTCATCGCCAGCCATTACAAGCGCATGTCCAAGCGCTACCTGTATTGTTGGGGCGTCGCCGCGGCTCAGCTCAACCGCTCTGCCAAATGACGCAACAGCTGCGTCGACCCGTTGCGCACGAAGAAGCATTTCGCCTTTCATTTCGTGAAAGTAGGGATCATTGGGCCTTTTGCGGATCAATGTATCCATTTGCGCAACGGCATCGCGCGGGTTTGCATAAAGGTGCGTAGAAATCGCCTGCCCATAAAGTGCGCTGAGTGAACCGGCCTGTTCTTTGAACGTGTTTCGTGTCGCTGATGCACCATATAAATAGGCCAAGATCTTCGCCCGTGCCCGGTCATGGCGTTCCACGAAGGAGGGCTTGTCTTTCTTGTTGAAATGCGGACTGGACTTGGCCAACGTTTCGAGCGCCGCCAGCCGTTCACGAGGCAGGGGATGACTTATCCGGTAGGGGTCGGGTTGGGTCGCGCGCAGCGCCAGGTTCTTTTGGAAGCGCTGAAACGTTGTCAGTATGCCCTTCGACGATTGGCCGGTTGCATTAAGGTAGTCAATCGCAGCGCGGTCAGCGGCCAGTTCTTCTGTTCTTTGATAGGCTAGCAGACCGCGTCGAGCCAATTCACTGCCACCAGCAGCAAGGCCTGCACCGGCACCTGCAGCCTCTCCGGCACCAGACGTAGCGGCGGCTACAGCGGCGCCCACACCGATTGCTGCTGTGACAATGGCGATGGTTTGAGCACGATCAATCTGCTGCCGGAGCCGGTCTTGGTGCCCACCTGCCAAATGCGCAATTTCGTGCGCGATCACGCCGATAAGCTCGTTGGGCACCTCCGACTGCACAATCGCACCGACATTGATGAAGATTTTCCGCCCGGAAACAAACGCGTTGAACGAACGGTCATTGACCAAAACAATGTCTATGCGGTTTTGGTTGACGCCAGCTGCTTTCATCAGCGGGCGCGCATAGTCCAGCATGAGTTTTTCAATTTCTGCATCGCGCACGATCGGCAAACGACGTGATTGCGCAAATGCGTCGCTCAGATGCGTTATCAGCACAGCAAGTGTGATCAGCAATGTGAATAGAGCGTTGCGCAAGATGGTTCATCCTAGTAGTGCGGCGAGCCTTGACGTGGTAACCGCTCGCCGTCGTGTGAAAAAGCGTTTTTGCACGAAATGAGGCAATTTTGCGGTAAATTAGGTGTGACGACGGCTATGGTTGAAGCCTCCAAAAGAAGTGTGGTCGAGCCATTTCACGCCATGGACATTTTGGCGTCAGCGACAAAACTGGCTGCTGAAGGACGTAATATCATTTCTCTGGCGGTCGGACAGCCGTCGGCAAAACCGCCGACACTGGTTCGTGAAGCCGCTGCAAAAGCCGCGATGAATGTCGCGACTGGATATACAAATGCTCTGGGTCGCGATGAATTGCGTAGTGCGATTGCCGATCATTATGCAGATGCTTACGGCCTGTCCGTCGCTCCCAGCCGAATTGCGGTGACAACCGGGTCTTCTGCGGCCTTTTCCTTGGCTTTTTTAGCAGCCGCCGAGCCAGGCGATCGAGTTGCTATTACAGCGCCAGGTTATCCTGCTTATCGCAATATTATCAAGGCCTTATCGCTTGAATGCGTGGAGCTTGAGGCACCGAATGGCGGGTTCGATTTGGACGCGTTGGTGAGCGCGCATCGGCAGAAGCCGATTAAACTGTTGCTCTTGGCAAGTCCTGCCAATCCGACTGGTTCGGTGCTTTCAAAGCAGCTTTTGCAGGAAATTGTAACGTTGTGTGACAAGCTCGCAATAACGTTCATATCAGATGAGATCTATCACCGTCTTAATCATGTCGGCGATGATGTCTGCGCACTAAGATTCAGTGACGATTTGATAGTGATCAACTCGTTCTCCAAATTCTATAATATGACTGGATGGCGCATTGGTTGGATGGTGTTGCCTGAAAAACTGGTGCGGACCGTCGAGCGTTTGGCGCAAAGCATTTACATCTGCCCGCCCGACATCTCGCAAATTGCGGCGATAAAGGCGTTTGAAGCAACCGCAGAGTTGGAAATGGTTCGCGAGGGCTACCGAGCCAACCGGCAAATGTTGTTGAAGCGTATACCGGCGTTGGGTCTATCCTTTGCGGCACCGCCAGACGGCGCCTTTTATGCTTGGCTAGATGCGAGCCGCTTTACAAATGACACAATGAGTTTCGCTCACCGCATGCTCAATGAAATTGGCGTTGCAACGGCACCCGGTATTGATTTTGATCCAATTAACGGAGGTACGCGTTTGCGGCTTTCCTATTGCGGTGACACTGCTGAAGTGGCCGAGGCACTGGATCGCATTGAAGGTTGGCTGCCAGCTTAAGCCAACAGCCAACAAGTCGTTGCGATAGCTCTAGAAGAAACTGCGCCTTGACCACCAACCTGCGCGTTTTTTCGGCTTGTCTTCTTCATCGCCATCACCATTGGCCGATGAAACCACAACAGGCTCGACATCCAGGTTCAAGTTGGATTCTGTTGCGCGGGGGCGAGCCGGTTTTTCTTCATCTCCGATTGCATCATCAGCTTCAACATCAACGCTGTCCGCATTGATCTCGATCGGCGCATCATCTGCGCTATCAGCTTCTGCGTTGGCCGCTTCAGGTGCCGCAACAAGCTCCGCCTCGACAGTTTCGACAGGGGTTACAGCCTCGATCTGTGCCTCCTCTACTGGGTCTGCCGCTTCTGCTTGTGCTTGAGATGCAATTAATTCAGCCAGAGGCCCTACGGGTTCGGCAGCAGGCAATCTTTGACGATCATCTCGCCTGTTGCGGCCACCGCGCTTGCCACGAGAACGACGTCTGCGTTTACGGCTATTGCGGCCTTCTTCGTCATCGCCATCATTGCCCGCTTCTTGAGCTGCGCTTTCGATTTCGCCTGCCTCATCGCCTTCTGAGCGATCTCGACCCTTGCCACCGCGGCGACGGCGCCGTCGCTTGCGAGAGCGCCCTTCATCATCTTCCTGATCGCTGCGGGCGCTAACATCTTCGAACGGCTCCCCTTCATCATCACTGCTGATATCTACGACACCGTCTTCGATCTCACCTTCGACATCATAACCCATGCCGATCGCTTTGGTGGCGCGTGGTGTCCGGCTTGCGGAGCCAGCCCGCTCAATGGAAAACATCTCTGCACCGATGCTGTTGTCAGCTTCGATTGTGATGCTCACACCAAAGCGTTCTTCCATCTCGGTCAGCGTTTCGCGCTTCTTGTTGAGTAGATAAAGCGCGGTATCGACTGGTGTTTTGACACTGAGATCAAATTTTGAGTTGCGCGTGAGTTGCTCCTCAAGCGAACGCAATAAGTGTAACGCAACTGCCTGTGGAGACCGAACGTAGCCGGTGCCATTACAATGCGGACACACAGACATGGTGCTTTCAAGCACACTGGCGCGCATGCGCTGGCGGCTCATTTCCATCAAGCCGAAGTGAGAAATGCGTCCAACCTGGATGCGTGCCCGATCCGTTTTCAGGCTTTCTTTAAGCTTTTTCTCAACGGCGCGATTGTTGCGATTTTCATCCATGTCGATGAAATCAATAACGATAAGCCCGGCAAGGTCGCGCAAACGCAGCTGACGCGCCACTTCTTCTGCCGCTTCCAGATTGGTCGCTAGCGCTGTTTCCTCAATCGAATGCTCTTTGGTCGATTTGCCGGAGTTTACATCAATCGCCACAAGCGCTTCAGTCTGATTGATGATCAGGTAGCCACCAGATTTCAACGTAACCTGTGGTTGAACCAGCCGGTCGAGCTCATCTTCCATGCCGGTTTTGGCTAAGATAGGCGTCGCGTCACGCCAGCGTTTCACGATGCCCTTGGCTTCGGGCATGATCATACCCATGAACTCTTTGGCTTCTTCATAGGCGCTTTCGCCTGAGACAAGAACTTCGCGAATGCCGGGATTATAGAGATCGCGCAACGAGCGCTTGATCAGGCTGCCTTCCGCATAAACCAGGGCAGGCGCAGTTGAAGCGAGTGTTAGATCGCGAACGCTGTCCCACAAGCGCATCAGATATTCGTAATCGCGAACGATTTCATCTTCTGATTGATCAGCACCTGCTGTGCGCAAAATGACGCCCATGCCCTTCGGGACTTCAAGTTTTTTAACGACGTCTTTGAGGCGTTTTCGGTCGCTGACATTGGAAATTTTGCGAGAAATTCCTCCACCTCGCGCTGTGTTCGGCATCAGGACCGAGTAGCGACCAGCAAGAGAAAGATAGGTCGTCAGTGCGGCACCCTTGTTGCCACGTTCTTCTTTAACAACCTGAACCAATATGACTTGGCGACGTTTGATTATCTCTTGAATCTTATAGCGTCTGCGCGGCGCACGGCGCCTTGGCTGACTGGCTTCCAGCGAGTCATCGCCGTCACCCACTTCATCAACATCATCCTCGTCTTCGTCAGGCTCGTCAGACGCATCTTCATCGCCATCGGCCAATTCGGCCTCAACAACGGCCTCGGATATGGAAGCGTCGCCATCATCCTCGACGCTGGCCGCTATCGCTTTATCGCGAGCAGGTGCGTCATCATCGCCAGCCTCCAGAGCAGCCAGTATAGCTTCCATTGCCACTGGTTCTGCATCCGGAACATCGGAGGCGTGCGCCCGGCGGCCACGACCTCGGCGCCGTCGACGACGGCGTCCTTTGCGTTCTTTTTCAGCCTGTTCTTCCTCTTCCTCATCTGCTTGAGCGTTGGCGAATGCTTCTTCTTCCTCAAGCAAGGCCTGACGATCGGCGAGGGGGATTTGATAATAATCGGGGTGGATCTCGGAAAAAGCTAGAAACCCGTGGCGGTTGCCGCCGAAATCCACGAAAGCTGCCTGTAACGACGGTTCGACCCTCGTCACCTTGGCGAGGTATATGTTGCCGCGTAGTTGGCTTTTGTGCTCGGATTCAAAATCGTAGTCGGCCAGTCTTCTGTCGTTGGTTACGACAACGCGCGTCTCCTCGGGATGGGAGGCGTCGATAAGCATTTTGCTGGACATAATTCAGTCTCACGCCGAGACTCCGCGTGTATAATTGCAAACAAGGCGTCCTTGATATTCATCATCAGGCCGTCATGCTCCACTGTTGCAGCACGATAAATCGGCCGCTGGCGGGTCTTCGGTTCTTTTTTGGGTGTGCCGAATGGGTCCCAGAACGCAAATAGCAAAGCGCGCCTATTATGCCGCTCCGCCGTTCTCATCGCATTCATCGTCTGTCTCACCGGGACGTCCGATCGGCTAACTGTTTCAACATGGCCTTTTCGGCCGGTGGCGTTTGCCCCGATATTGGAGCTACCGCTGGCCAGCGCTGGGTGGCGTCACAGCGGTTGAACCTCAACACGGCTTGCTTTGCGTGCATCGGAATCCTTTGGCTGATTTAACAGCGCCTTGAAGAAGTAGTTGTTGGTGTCGATCTGCGCAAGCAAATTGTTGCCTTGAAATCATGCATACTGCCCAGCAACAGGTGGTTAACCATGAATGCGGTATATCTGCTGCACTCAACATCAGGTACATGGCTTGGATGTCAGGCTGCATTTGTAAAATTTCAGCGCTTTGGGTTTTCGTGCGCTTACTCGGCTTTTTGGCTGTTTCGGTGGCTCCACAAGCCGCGATGGCATCCGACCTGCCAATTGCAACGCGCGTACTGGCCGTTGGTGATGAGCAGGCGGGTCGAATCGTCATCGATTTTGACCAGCCAGTTGATGTGTCTCACAGCCTTTTGGAAAGTCCTTGGCGACTGGTGCTCGATCTTGATCGCGTCGTGTTCGGTTTTTCAGACAGCGAAAGATCGTTGACCGGCCTGGCAACAGATTTACGCTACGGTGATATGGACGCCGCGCACTCCCGCATGATTTTTGAGTTTGCTGAACCCTTTTCAGTAGCAAGTGTCCGGGGTCAAAACGCTGGCGACGGACTGCCATACAGCGTGATTGTTGAATATCGCGCAAGCAATCCAGAAACCTTCACACAAGCCCGTCAAAGCCTGCTGCAAACCGCCTCTGTTGTATCGCGGCTCAACAAGTCAGACCGATTAGGGGCAAACCAGAGCGGCCAGGCATCGTCCATCTTTACGGTTGTTCTTGATCCAGGACATGGCGGCATCGATAGCGGCGCTGTTGGCGTTTCAGGGGTTGAAGAAAAAGAGATCGTTCTGAACTTTGCTGAAACTCTGCGCGAAGAGCTGGAGAAATACGCCAATATTCGAGTTGAAATGACGCGTGAAGATGATGTTTTTGTGCGTTTGCAAAGCCGTGTTCAGATTGCGCGACAGTTAAATGCGCAGTTGTTTGTTTCCCTGCACGCCGACTCGGTGCGCGAGAGCTATGTCCGCGGTGCAACCGTTTATACAATTTCCGATAAAGCTTCCGATGCCATTGCCGCTCAGTTAGCCAGTAACGAAAACGCCTCTGATACAATTGCGGGTATTGAATACGATGGTCCGGTCAGTGCCGTTGGTGATATTCTCGTTGATTTGGCTAGGCGCGAAACGGTTGGGTTGAGCGTCCAGTTTGCGCGTTTGACGATCAATCATCTCACCGAAGCGACCCAAACGAACAAAAATCCGCACAGATACGCAGGTTTTCGGGTTTTGAAGGCGCCAGATGTGCCTTCTGTACTCGTTGAACTTGGTTATTTGTCTAACGAAGAAGATGAGAAACAGCTCCAGGATCCACAATGGCGCCAAAATGTTGCCACGGAATTGGCACAAGCGATTGCGGAGTTTGGAACGATGTCTGGGCGGCAAGTTGCACGTAAAGAGCTTGAATAGCGCAAAAAGCATAGACACTTACACAAATGTGTCTTTGCAACGCATATGCAGAGCTGGCAGCGTTGGGATAGTATAGGGCAAAGCACGCCACTGGCGTTAGGGAACAAAATGATTCGGCTTCTTGGTTACTTCTTCGGGATTGGCATCGTCGGCTTTCTTGTCGTGGCAGCCGGTGTTGTCATTTATGTCGGCGATCTGGCTGAGGACTTGCCGGATTATGAGGTGTTAGAGAGCTACGAGCCGCCGGTAACAACCCGTATATATTCAGCTGATGGACAACTCATGGGTGAGTTTGCTCGTCAGCGTCGATTGTTCTTGCCCATTCAAGCTGTTCCCGATCGCGTTAAGGCGGCGTTCCTGTCAGCGGAAGACAAAAACTTCTATCGCCACCAAGGCGTTGATTTTCTCGCGCTTGCGCGCGCAATGGTCACCAATATTGAGAACTTTCGGAACAATCGCCGTCTCGTGGGTGCGTCGACGATCACCCAACAGGTCGCAAAGAACTTTCTTTTGACCAATGACCGAACCATTGACCGGAAAATCAAAGAAGCGGTTTTGGCTTTCCGCATCGAGCAAGCCTACTCAAAAGATCGCATCCTCGAACTCTATTTAAATGAGATTTTCTTCGGAGCGGGGGCCTATGGTATCGCAGGCGCGGCGCTCACCTATTTTGGCAAAACCGTCAACGAACTGGAATTGCATGAAGCCGCATATCTAGCCGCGTTGCCAAAGGCTCCATCCAACTATCATCCGATTGACGATGTTGAAGCTGCCACGGAACGCCGCGATTGGATCATCGGTCGGATGGTCGAAAATGGTTATGTTACAACCGAAGAAGCCCGCATCGCGCGCGAGAAACCAATTGGTGCGAACTTCCGTCGTTCCGGCGATTTCGTGTTTGCTTCCGAGTACTTCACCGAAGAAGTCCGCAAAGAAGTGATCAACCGCTATGGCAATGACGCGCTGTATGAAGGTGGCTTGTCAGTTCGCACGACACTTGATCCGGGTTTGCAGGACATGGCGCGTGTCGCCCTTCAGGATGGACTTTTGCAATTCGACCGTTCGTGGGGCTGGCGCGGTGCATCCGAAACGATAAGCGTCAATGGCGACTGGGGGATCGCGCTCGCTGAAATCAAACGTATGCGCGATGTGCCGGACTGGAAAATAGCCGTTGTTCTCGGCGTTGATGAAGCCGGCGCTCGTATCGGATTGCAGCCAGCGGTTCTGATCGATGGTATCGGGACGGAACGTGAAGTTGGGCAAATTTCGGTTGAAGACATGGAGTGGGCTTTCCGCCTCAGAACAAGCGACGGGCGTGCACGTGCTGATACCATTGATCAGGTGCTACAACCCGGCGATGTCATTCATGTCGAGGCAACAGAAACCGAGGGCCTCTTTTCACTACGCCAAGTTCCAGCTGTCTCAGGTGCATTGGTTGCAATGGACCCACGCACCGGTCGTGTCTTGGCAATGGCTGGTGGTTTCTCGTTTTACGATAGCCAATTTAACCGGGCCACACAGGCATTCCGTCAGCCGGGTTCGTCGTTCAAACCATTTGTCTATGCGGCGGCGCTTGACAATGGCTACACACCAGCGTCGGTGGTTTTAGATGCACCCATCAGCATTGTTTCAGGCGGTGAGCTTTGGGAGCCCAAAAACTATGGCGGTGGTGATGGGGCAGGGCCATCGACCTTGAGGCAGGGCATTGAAAGGTCACGGAACCTGATGACGGTTCGTTTGGCCAAAGACATGGGTATGCAATTGGTCGCTGATTATGCCGAGCAATTTGGCATTTATGATAACCTCTCACCTGTCCTGGCCATGTCGCTTGGCTCTGGTGAGACTACTGTTTTGCGCATGGTATCGGCCTTTGCGGTATTGGCCAATGGTGGTCGCCAGATCAAGCCGTCTTTGATTGACCGTGTTCAGGATCGCTACGGCGCAACCGTGTTCAAGCAGGACAATCGCGGATGCCTTGGCTGCGACGCCACCCAGTGGATTGGCCAGGATGAACCTCAGATCGATGACAATCGTGAGGTCGTTCTCGATCCAATGACAGCCTATCAGATCACTTCTATGATGGAAGGTGTTGTTCAACGCGGCACGGCAACGTCGCTCAGGGATTTGGGCCGCCCAGTCGCGGGCAAAACCGGCACAACCAATGATGAAAAGGATGCGTGGTTTGTGGGATACACACCGGAATTGGTAACCGGAGTATTCGTGGGGTTTGACACACCTACGCCAATGGGACGTGGTTCCACTGGTGGTGAGTTGGCTGCTCCGATCTTTGAACAGTTCATGGCTTCCGCCTTGGAAGAAAACCCGACGCTGGAATTCATTCCGCCAGCCGGCATGACGCTAATCTCTATCAATCGTAAAACCGGTATGCGAGCGTCCACTGACCCAGGCGAAGTAATTGTCGAGGCTTTCAAGCCTGGAACAGGCCCGGCGGACTCATACTCTGTGATTGGCGACACGCTTTTTGCCGAGCAGCCATTTGTGTCGGATCGCGCGCTGGACGCAACGCAGACTGGAGCAGGCGGCCTCTTCTGATGTCGCGGTACACTTTGGTTAGGTGCTTTACACCACCACAGGCGTCACATATTGAACGTCAAAAACTATCATCGACTAATCGGATCAAAAATGCGTTCTGAAATCGCTACGCTCACCGACAGCATCAGGCAGGACATAGCCCTGCTGAGGAGGCATCTTTGACTGGGATCAGTCTTTAAAGCGCCTTGATTACCTCAACAGTCGTGCCGAAGATCCTGATCTTTGGAACGATGCGAACGAAGCCCAAAAATTGATGCAGGAACGCCAGCGCCTTGAGGCTATGGTTGGCGCAATCAAGAACTTTGATCAGACGCTTGATGATTCAATTGAGCTTATCGCAATGGGCGAAGATGAAGGTGACGAGGAGACCGTTACCGATGCTGAAAACGCCATTAGAGGGATGACCGTCGAAATTGAAAAGATGTCGGTCGAAGCTCTTTTGTCCGGTGAGATGGATCCAAACGACACATATTTAGAGGTCCATTCTGGCGCTGGCGGGACCGAGAGTCAGGACTGGGCAAACATGCTGTTGCGCATGTACACGCGATGGGCAGAGCGCCGCGGTTTCAAGGTTGAAATGCAAGACTACACCTCGGGGGAAGAAGCTGGGATCAAGTCTGCAACGCTGCTTGTCAAAGGCCATAACGCCTATGGTTGGCTGAAGACGGAGACTGGCGTACATCGCTTGGTACGCATTTCACCATACGACTCAAATGCGCGGCGACACACATCCTTTTCCTCGGTCGGCATCTATCCAGTCATCGACGATAATGTGGATATCGAGATTCTGGACAAGGATATCCGGGTCGACACTTACCGTTCCTCAGGCGCTGGCGGCCAGCATGTGAACACAACCGACTCTGCCGTTCGCATTACCCATTTGCCGACGGGTATCGTCGTCACGTCGTCAGAAAAATCGCAACATCAAAACCGCGCGAATGCGATGAAAGCGTTGCGTGCGCGTCTTTATGATCTGGAAATGAAAAAGCGCGAAGAGGCGGCCCAATCAGAATTTGATGCCAAGTCAGAGATCGGTTGGGGGCACCAGATTCGTTCTTATGTACTCCAGCCCTATCAACTGGTGAAAGACCTTCGTACCGGTGTTGAATCCACTGCTCCAGGCGATGTGCTTGACGGTGAACTGGACAAGTTCATGGAAGCGGCACTGGCTCACAAGGTGCACGGTGGCGAAGATGTGGCGGTCGACGATATCGACTAGCTGCCAAGGCGCTACATCAGGCCTAATCCTTTAAGGCTCGCATGGCCATGTTTACCGATGATGATGTGGTCATGCACCACAATGTTCAGTGGTGATAGCGCTTCAACGATGCGAGCTGTCATTTCGATATCTGCGCGCGAAGGTTCCGGATCGCCCGAAGGGTGGTTGTGAACGAGAATGATTGCGGTGGCGTTCAACTCGATGGATCGTTTCAGCACCTCGCGTGGATAAACAGGGGTATGGTCAACTGTCCCTGTCTGTTGAACCTCGTCAGCGATCAGTGCGTTCTTCTTGTCCAGAAACACGATCCGGAATTGCTCCCGGCTTTCATGAGCCATTGCTGCGCGACAATATTCAAGCAGGGCATTCCAGGATGACAGTACTTGCCGCTCGTTTACAGCACCGCGTGCCACTTCTTTCGCTGCAGCGTGGATGAGTTTCAGGTCAGTCGCTACGGTTGGCCCAATACCGTTCATATCAAGCAATTGTTCGCGTTCAGCTCCGAGCACACCACCTACCGAACCAAAGCGCGCCAGTAGTGATTTTGCCAACGGTTTTGTATCGCGTTGAGGTAGACTTCTGAAAAGAAGCAGTTCCAGTAATTCGTAGTCTGAAATAGCTTTCCTGCCACCATTTTCAAAGCGAGCGCGCAGGCGTTTGCGATGACCTCCGTTCGGATAAAACGGCGTATCGTTTTGATCCAATACAGATTTTTTGCCTTTTGATGACTTCTTCTGGTCGAGGCCCAGTGCGGCCCGCTCATCACGAAATGCATTTTCAGGATTGTCTTCGACCACGCAATTGCCCCGCCAAGCAGTCGATTGAAACTCAACATAGCCGCTCGCCCCCGCACTCGGCTTAGTTGTAACTAATTGTCAGATAAACCGGGCATGTCAAGCCCGCCGGGCGAGCGCGTAAAGATCTCGCAACCATCGCGTGTTACACCGATCGTGTGCTCATACTGAGCCGAGAGACTTCTATCTCGGGTCACTGCAGTCCAACCATCTGCCAGTATCTTTACGTGCGCACGACCCAGGTTAATCATGGGTTCTATCGTGAAAATCATGCCTTCACGGATTTCTGCGCCATCAGTCGCCTTGCCATAGTGCAGCACATTGGGCGCATCATGAAACAGCTGCCCGATACCATGTCCGCAAAAATCGCGGACAACGGAACAGCGTTCTTTTTCTGCATGGGCCTGGATTGCAGCGCCAATTGCCCCCATTCGTGCGCCGGGCTTAACAGCTGCGATCCCATGGTTCATCGATTCGTGGGTCACATGCAAAAGTCGCTCGGCGGCGCGCTTTATCTCGCCCACAGGGTACATGCGTGATGAATCGCCATGCCAACCATCGAGTACATAAGTGATGTCTATGTTGACGATGTCGCCTTCTCGCAATGGCTTCTCATTGGGGATGCCATGGCACACGACATGGTTCACTGAAGTACAACAGGATTTTGTATAGCCGCGATAATTAAGCGTCGCGGGAATGGCATTGTTGTCCATGCCGAACTCGAAAAGAAATTCATCAATCGCTTGCGTCGTGACGCCAGGCTCGACCATCGGTGCAACAGCATCGAGGGCTTTTGCAACAAGCGCGCCGGCGTTGCGCATGCCTTCAAACCCTTCTTCACCGTGCAGGCGAATTTGGCCGGTGTTCTTGACGGGCGCGATTTTAGCATCGAGATAAGTGACCATGGGTGACCTGTCTTAACCGCCGCTTAGCACACTAGACTCGCGGATCGGGATCAATTGCTTCGGAACAATATCCGTAACGCGGATTTGGCATTGAACGGCATAGGCTTCAACCCCAGCATCAATAGCGGCATCAAAAGCTTTGCAATATTCAGTGTCCAAATCACGGCATAGCGAGAACGTGTCACAGTCGGCGCGCTGAATGACGAAAACCATGATGGCACGTGTGTCGTTTGATTTCACACGCGCCAATTCATTGAGGTGCTTTGCGCCGCGGCTGGTAATGGAGTCAGGAAACTCGGCGAGGCCTGGTGTGCGCATCAGATGCACATTTTTGACCTCGACATAGGCACGACCGCGCGCTGCATCCTCCAGTAATAAATCGATCCGCGAGTTTTCGCCGTAACGCTGTTCGCGCTTGAGCGATCCATATTGACCAAGATCGCTGATAAGCCCGACGCCAATTGCTTCTTCCGCCAATTTATTGGGAAAGCCCGTATTGATCCCGACAAGAGTTTGATCTGCTTCGACCAACTGAAGTCGGTGTGCATATTTCAGCTTTGGATCGTCACTATGGGAAAGAAAAACCCGCGCGCCGGGAGTGCTTAGACCCATCATGGAACCGGTGTTCGGAACAGAGGCAGTAATCTGTGTGCCATCTTCTAGAACACAGTCTGCCAAAAAGCGCTTGTAGCGCTTGATCAGGGTGGCTGGAATGAGCGGCGAGGGAAACTTCACGAATGGATATCGCTCACGCCTTCGCTTTCACATAGGTGCCGGGTGCGTCTTCCATGGCTTTGAACTCTGCGTTGCCTGCCTTTGTGGATGCTTTTGTTTCCTCATTGCCATGCGAACGTATCCATTCATGCCAGTGGGGCCACCAAGAGCCAGAAGTTTCGGCGGCTTTTGCAAACCAATCTTCATAGGTTCCTTCTACAGGTCCCCCGGTCCAGAACTGATACTTGTTCTTGTCCGGTGGGTTAACAACGCCCGCAATATGGCCGGAACCACCGAGAACATAAGTCACGTCGCCACCGAAACATTTCGAGCCTTCAAATACGGACAGGGCAGGTGCGATATGATCTTCTTTCGCCGCCAAGTTGTAGATGGGCACTTTGACGTCTTTCAGTGATACCGCTGCGCCATCGAGGATCATTTTGCCCTTCGCCAAATTGTTCTCATGATAGCAATTGCGAAGATAGAAAATATGGTTGGCCGCAGCCATACGTGTTGAATCAGCGTTCCAATATAAGAGATCAAAAGGTGTGGGCTCTTTGCCTTTCATGTAGTTGTTGACCATGTAGGGCCAAATCAAATCGCCCGATCTAAGCATGTTGAAAGCGGTCGCCATCTTGGAGCCGTCCAGATAACCTTCCTCACGCATGCGAGTTTCCAGAACATTGAGTTGGTCGTCGTCGACAAAAACCTTCAAGTCGCCCGCATTGACAAAGTCGACTTGCGTTGTGAACAGTGTCGCCGTTGCGATGCGATCATCGCCGCGTCGCGCCATCAGCGCCATGCCTGCCGAGAGTAAAGACCCGCCAACACAATATCCAACTACGTTCGCGCCGGGTGATTTGGAAATGCTGCAGGCGACGTCTAGGCCATACAGCAGACCTTCTTCGATATAGGAATTCCAGTCTTTGTCAGCATGTTCCCGCGTTGGGTTCACCCAAGATATGACGAAAACGGAGTGGCCCTGATCCACCGCCCACTTGATGAATGACTTTGCGGGATTGAGGTCGAGAATGTAGTATTTGTTGATCCACGGCGGGCAGATCAGCAGCGGTCTTTTCAAAACCTGTTCTGTTGATGGTGTAAATTGAATGATCTCCACCAAATCATTTCGTGCGACGACTTTGCCGGGCGTGGTGGCAATGTTCTTGCCAACTTCAAAAGGCGCGTAGTCAGCTTGCCGGACTTTCAGTTCGCCTTTGCCGTGCCGGATATCTTCAGCAAGCATCTCCATGCCGGAGACAAGGTTGGCACCATTCGATGCAATTGTCTCCTTGAACACTTCAGGATTGGAAACGATGAAGTTAGAGGGCGACAGGGCATTGGTGACTTGCCGCATATAGAACTCGGCCTTGTGTTTGGTGTGGTCGTCGAGACCGTGAGCATCATCGACCAAATGATGGGCCCAATCAGCAGTCACCAGATAAGCTTGCTTCAAAAAAGAAAAGAAGGCCTGTTCTCGCCAGTCATCATCGGCAAAGCGCTTGTCTCGGCTGTCGCCCGGAACAGCCTCTTCAATGTTCGCATCGCCCAATCGTTTGATCGAATTGGACCAGATGTTCATGTAGTTCGAGAATAAACGGGTTTGCGCTTCCAGCGCACGCTGCGGGTCCGATAGCCAATATTCGGACACTTTAGAAAATGTCTTCGTCATATCTGCCATTGGATCGGCCAAGGTGTCGCGATGCTCACCTTTCTCACGCGGTCGAATCCATTCCGATGCGGCGGTCCCGGCAGCTTCAATCATGCGCGCCAGATTACGGGAGAAAGCTTCAGGATCTTTCACCACATACGCTTCGAGCGGGTTTTGTGCGCTTTCAACGCCGTTATCCGCCTGCTGCTGCTGTGTTTTTTCTTCAGCCGCCATGACGACCCAGCCCTCCCGTAAGCAACTGATTACCAACAGCCACCTTTTTTAAGACATGATAAAAGGCTAAGCGCTGAACTCAAGGTTTATTGAAGGCTAAAGAACAAGTGCATTGTCGGTTTCGAAGGATGGGTGTTGAGCCTCACATGAAGATGTTCTTGATGGCGCTGGTTTTGGGCGCCATTTCAGCGTGCAACACAACTTCCGACATAGATACAACGCTCGGTTCGGTGACGCCTGTTTCAGGACAGCAGCCGCTCCCACCACCTGCCGTGCCAGACAGCGTTCAAACCGATACGCCGGATACTGAATACTCGGCACCCGTTTCGTCGTCCCAAACTCAGTTGTTGGCTGATCCCCAGTCATTGAGCCAAGCTGACCCTGCCGCACAGGTTTCGGACGATGACTTGGTTCCAAAACTGCAAATCAGAAACACCGGTACCTATCCCAATATTAATGTGGAGCGGGAACCGTCTTTGCAGCAATTCACACCGGAAGAGCAGGCTCAGTTGACGGCCTATATGACCCAATTGCGTGAACGGCATCAGGCCGGATCAATTTCTACCGCACAGTTTCAACGGCAGTTGGCGTTCCTGCAAAACCTCGCTCGAACTCATTCCAGAGACGCGCTTCGCCAAATTGGCGCACTTTAAGCGATAAGCGCAGCTTATACTCGATTTCTTTAATCAATGTCGCTATACCGGCGAGACCACCCAAGGACATTGATTGATGGAAGAGTTTCACAAAACCAAGCGTTTACCGCCATACGTGTTTGAGCAAGTTAATCGGCTCAAGGCATCGGCGCGCGCAGAAGGTCGCGACATCATCGATTTAGGTATGGGTAATCCTGACTTGCCGACACCTCAATCGATCGTCGACAAGCTTTGCGAAGTTGTTCAGGACCCGCGGACTCACCGTTATTCATCATCCAAGGGCATTCCCGGTCTACGCAAGGCGCAAGCCAATTACTACGCGCGCCGTTTTGGCGTAAAACTGGATCCCGACACACAGGTTGTTGCCACTTTGGGGTCCAAGGAAGGTTTTGCCAACATGGCGCAGGCCATCACCGCTCCTGGCGATGTGATACTGTGCCCAGATCCAACCTATCCAATCCATGCTTTCGGTTTTATCATGTCGGGCGGTACGATCCGCTCCATGCAAGTGCAGCCGGATGAAGATTTTCTGCGAACGCTTGACCGCGCGGTGAGGCACTCAATTCCAAAGCCGCTCGCAGTTATCCTGAACTATCCGTCGAACCCGACGGCTTATTGCGCCAGCCTTGACTTCTACAAGGACGTGATCGCCTTTGCGCGCAAGAACGATCTGATCGTATTGTCGGATTTGGCGTATTCAGAGATCTATTTTGAAAATACGCCACCGCCATCCGTTCTTCAGGTGCCGGGCGCAATGGACGTATGCGTTGAGTTCACCTCCATGTCCAAGACATTTTCCATGCCGGGATGGCGCATGGGCTTTGCTGTTGGCAACGAGCGGTTGATCAGCGCATTGGCGCGCGTGAAGTCTTATCTGGATTATGGAGCTTTCACTCCCATTCAGGTGGCAGCCACAGCAGCGCTCAATGGTGATGGCAAGGACATTGAAGAGGTGCGCGAGGTCTATAATCGCCGCCGTGATGTATTAGTGCAGTCCTTTGAAAATGCCGGCTTTGACGTACCTGCGCCAGAAGCAACGATGTTTGCCTGGGTGCCAGTACCGGAGAAGTTCCGTCACTTGGGATCGCTGGAGTTTTCCAAGATTCTAATCGAAAAGGCTGATGTTGCCGTTGCGCCGGGCATTGGCTTTGGCGAAAATGGTGATGATCACGTGCGTATCGCGCTGGTCGAAAACGAGCATCGCATAAGACAGGCCGCACGCAATATCCGTCGTTTTCTGTCAACGGTAGATACCAGCATGCACAATGTGGTTTCGTTCCCCGCCCGATAGGTTTATGCGGACATCGAAAACTGCCTTGCGCCAACCGGTGCGCGGATAAAACCAAAAGTTGGAGAAGAACATGGACAACCGCTTGCGCGTGGGGATCGCCGGGCTTGGGACTGTCGGAGCCTCTGTTGTCCGTATTTTAGCTGAAAAAGAAGCCCAATTGACAGCGCAGTGCGGTCGGCCGATTTTTGTGGCAGGCGCAACGGCCCGGGACAAAAGCAAGGATAGGGGTGTTGATCTTTCATCCGTCGATTGGGCTGATGATCCGACGACGCTAGCTAAGTCAGAAGATATCGATGTGTTTGTTGAGCTTATTGGCGGTGATGAAGGCCCGGCGCGTCAAGCTGTCGAAGCCGCGCTGCATGCGGGCAAACATGTAGTGACGGCCAATAAGGCGCTACTTGCCAAACATGGCGTTGCGCTTGCCAAGCTCGCAGAGGCAAACGGTGTAATCCTCAACTTCGAGGCTGCGGTTGCAGGCGGCATACCCATCATCAAGACCATGCGCGAATCTTTGTCTGGCAACGCCGTGGAGCGTGTCTATGGCATTATGAATGGTACGGCCAATTACATTTTGACCCGAATGGAAAGCGATAAAATTAGCTTTTCCGATTGCTTGGCCGATGCCCAACGCCTGGGTTACGCGGAAGCCGATCCAACTTTTGATATTGAAGGCCATGATACCGCGCATAAGCTCGCCATTTTGACCTCGATCGCATTTGGTACGCAAATCGCGGCGGACGAGATCTATATGGAGGGCATCTCCAACATCTCGCTCGATGATATCGAGGCCGCGCGTGAGTTGGGTTACCGCATCAAACTTCTCGGTGTGGCGCAAAAGACAGATAGCGGAATCGAACAGCGTGTGCATCCGACGATGGTGCCATTGGGTTCGGTAATTGCGCAGGTGGAGAGCGTCACGAACGCGGTAGCAGTTGAGGCTGACGTTGTCGGCTCATTGTTGATGTCAGGTCCAGGCGCGGGTGGCGACGCAACGGCTTCCGCCGTCATCGGTGATATCGCTGATATTGCAAAGTCCAAGCCGGGGCACCAGCAAGCTCCGGCGCTCGGAACACCTGCAGTCGAGCTCAAAGCTTACAAGCGCGCGCGCATGCGTGCCCACTCAGGTGGTTATTTCATTCGAATGATTGTCCATGACAAACCCGGTGTATTTGCCGATATCGCAACACGCATGGCCCAAAACGAAGTATCGCTGGAATCAATCGTGCAGCGTGGCTCTGACAATGGTGATGGCCCAAAAACTGTCATTCTGATCACGCATGAAACAACGGAAAGCGCCATTCGCGAAGTCATGCGCGCCATGAAATCCGACGGTCATCTGGTGTCCGATCCGCAAGTGGTGCGGATTGAGCGAGCGGCCTAAGATACAGCTGTATTGAAACTTTTTGAGCGTGCGCCTTCCATCGCATGAGCACCTGTGTTGTTAGACACTCAGGGGTGCGCCGCTGAGCGAATCATAGAAGTGTGGGCGCACAAATGATCGGGGAGCATTATGCTTTTGGAAGACACAGCACTAACACGCGAATTATCGATTGAGCTTGCACGCGTCACAGAGCGTGCGGCCGTTGCTGCGGCGCGATTGCGCGGTCGCGGCGATGAGGAAGCTGCCGACCAAGTTGCAGTCGATGGAATGCGTTCTGAGCTCAACCGACTGCCAATCCAAGGCACAGTCGTCATAGGTGAGGGCGAGCGTGACGAAGCCCCGATGCTGTATATTGGGGAGCAGGTAGGTCTCGGCGAAGGACCTGAAGTGGACATCGCGCTCGATCCGCTGGAAGGCACGACGATTTGCGCCAAGAACCAGCCCAATTCGCTTGCTGTCATTGCAATTGCGGAAAAGGGCACACTGCTCAATGCGCCAGACGTTTATATGGAAAAGATTGCCATTGGTCCCGGGTTTGAAGAGGGTCTTGTCAATCTGGATGCAACGCCGGCAGAAAACATCTTTGCGATTGCGCGTGCAAAAGATGTGCCTGTCAACGAGGTAACAGCGTGCATTTTGGATCGGCCGCGCCATGCCAAACTCATTAATGATGTGCGCGAAACGGGCGCTGCCATCCGACTGATCGGTGATGGTGATGTCGCCGCAGTGATCGACACAACTGATGCCGATGAAACTGGTATCGATATTTACATGGGGACTGGCGGTGCGCCGGAAGGCGTACTGGCGGCTGCTGCGTTGCGATGTGTTGGTGGCCAGATGCAGGGTCGCTTGATCCTCGACTCAACTGAGAAAGTTGAGCGCGCCAAGAAAATGGGTATTGATGATCCCGGCCGCATATATGCGATGGACGAGATGTCCTCCGGCGATGTGATTTTTGCCGCTACCGGAGTGACTGATGGTAATTTGCTCTCAGGTGTGCGTTTTGCACGCAATTTCATACAGACCGAGACCATCGTCATGCGGTCTCAATCGCGCACCGTACGTGAGATTATCGCGCGCCACTTGGACGTAGAAAAGTTCGATCCCGCGAACTAGAGCCGCCTTGACGGTTCGCTGGCTTCAAACAACATAATGCCTATGGATTTTTCGGCGCACCGAACGTTTCTAGATGTCAAACGCTCCCTTGGCGGCAAGCGCTGGATTGAGCGCATGTCGCCGCGCCAAGCGAATGCGGCGTTGGAAATGACTCAGAAAACGGATGTGTCTGAGATTGTCGCCCGCGTTCTTGCCGGTCGGGATATTGTGACAGCACAAGTTGAACAGTTTCTCGATCCAACACTTCGCGAGCTCATGCCCGACCCGCATGCGATCACCGACAACGAGGCTGCGGCGGGGCGTATTGCAAGGGCAATCTACGACAAAGAGAAGGTCGCGATCTTTGGCGATTATGACGTTGACGGCGCCGCTTCATCCGCGCTGCTTGCGCGATTTCTTCGCGCGTTTGGGTTGGATGTAAATATCCATATTCCCGATCGTATTTTTGAGGGCTACGGCCCCAACCCAACAGCAATGGCTCAACTGGCCAGGCAAGCCAGCCTGATCATAACTGTGGACTGCGGCACCAATTCTGCAGAAGCGTTTTCTGCCATCGAAGGTTCGGCGACCGACTTCGTGGTAATTGACCATCACCAAGTTGGCGGCGAGCTGCCGCAAGTGGTCGCAGTCGTCAATCCAAACCGGGAGGATGACTTCTCCGGTCTAGGCCATCTTTGCGCAGCGGGCGTGGTTTTTATGACGCTCGTTGAGGTGGCAAGGCAGTTGAAAAAGGCTGGTGAAGCAAGATCGCCGAACCTGCTGGGCTATCTGGATCTTGTCGCATTGGCGACTGTCTGCGACGTTGTTCCGTTGGTTGGTTTGAACCGAGCATTCGTGAAGAAAGGGATCATCGTCGCACGCAGCCGCAAGAACCCCGGTATGGTTGCGTTGGCAGCATCGGCGCGTATCGGTGAGCCGCTCGCACCTTATCATTTCGGATATGTGCTCGGTCCTCGCATCAACGCAGGTGGACGTATTGGCGATGCATCTCTTGGCGCAAAGCTTCTTGCAACAGACGATGTTGAGGAAGCCGGTCAACTTGCAGCGCAGTTGGACGATTTGAACCGCCAGCGCCAGGGCGCTGAACAAGTGATGGTTGAAGAGGCAAAAGCGTCTGTTGCCGGTGAAATGGAAACTGAAAACCCGCCATCGGTGATTGTTGTGGCCAGTCGAGACTGGCACCCCGGGATCGTCGGCTTGATTGCCGCACGGCTGAAAGAAGCATTTAACCGACCTGCGGTTGCTATCTCGATCGATCAAAACGGCAAGGGAACAGGGTCAGCGCGTTCGGTTTTGGGCTTTGATATCGGAAAATTGGTTCGTAGCGCGGTCGATGAAGGCTTGCTCTCAAAAGGCGGAGGACATTCCATGGCCGCTGGCCTTACTGTCGCCAGTGATCAAATCGGGGCGTTGCGCAGCCATTTTGAAGGGAAATCTGCAGAAGCTGTCACACAGTTGACGGCGGACGCAGTTCTAAAACTCGATGGTGCATTATCCAGCGGCGCTGTCTCTGCCGAACTGGTGACACAATTGGACACTGTCGGCCCCTATGGCGCAGGTCATGATCAACCCTTGTTCGCATTTCCCAACCATATTGTCCGTTTTGCCAAGATAGTCGGAAATGGTCACCTGAAAATGTCGCTGGAAGGCAATGCGACCCGTGCGATAGACGCAATAGCTTTTCGCGCAGCCGATGGACCTATGGGGCAGACTTTGTTGAATGCCAACGGAGAGACGCTGCACTTTGCTGGAACAATATCAATGAACCGCTTTAACGGACGTGAGGTTCCACAACTGCGTGTTGTCGACGTAGCAGAACCAGTTTGAAGCCGATTACTGCATATATTCTTTCAGTTTGTTGCCCGCTTTTAGATAGGTCATCGGGTTTGTGGATTTCTCACCGCTTCGAACTTCATAATGCAGATGTGGCCCGGTTGAACGACCCGTACTACCCGCGGCCCCAACGCGAATGCCTGCGTTGATCTTTTGGCCTTTACGAACATCGATTTTGCTCAAATGTGCGTAGCGTGTCTTGAGCCCGTTGGCATGTTGGATTTCGACAAGTTTGCCATAACCGCCATGACGACCAGCTTTGGTAACGGTCCCTGACGCAGTTGCGTAAATCGGTGTTCCTGTTGGCGTTCGGAAGTCAATTCCGGCATGAAATGCGGTCTTGCCAATTATTGGATCGCGCCTGTTGCCATAGCGGCTGGTAATCGCGCGTCCTGGTGCAGGGTGAGCGATAGGAAAAGCCTGAACTGAAGCCCGAGCCGAATCAAGGGTTTCCAAAGCGGCGCCTAGCTCGGCTAGTCGTGCATCGAAATCCGAAACAGTGCCCTGATCAGCAGGAATAAATGGCCCGCCGGAAGCAGAACTCTCATCAATCCTGATTGGTAAACCTGCGGCCTTTGCAGTGGCAAGCATCTCATTGCGTGTCGCTTTGGCTGCTTGCGTTAGATTTGCCAGTTCCCAAAGCTGACGCTGTTCAATTTCCACCAAACGGGCTTGAACGTCTTTTAGCGGGGCCAGCCCAGCCTGCTCTGTTTTAATGGAACCCGTTTTGAGTGTGTCATCAACCATAAATGCTTGCTCATCAGCAACGGCACCAGGTCTCGATTTGGGAAGGGGAGGCAGACTGTTCGGCAGTGTGGTGGCGCTTTTCAAACCTGAAGCGCGCTCGATCAGTGGGGTGATGGAAGTTGCCCGTTTTGCCAAAACATCTTGGCGGCTGGCAAGCTCCGCAATCTTGGACTCTACAAACTGCTGATCCAATAAACGGTGCGAGGTTATTCGATCTACTTGAGCTCGAAGCGCGGAGATTCGGTCTTCATAGGCATGCTGCATGCGCGCCTGACGCATTAAGCTGGCATTGATGATATCATCGCGAAAAATCAAATAGGCAGTAGCACCCAAATAGCCGACACTACCCGCAAGCATAATGGTGACGACTAAAGCTGCCATCCATGGCCTGATCTGAAAGTGATTGATCTTCTCGCCACGAGCGATGATCACTGTATGCGGTTGTTTGCGTTTACCAAAAGTTTGAGCCATCTGACACGCACGTACACTTGCAACAAAAGATGCGCTATTAATGGTGTGTTAGGGTTAACAAACGGTGCAGAACACGGCTGCTTAGCTACGCGAAGAAGCGCAAAGAGAGCGATAAAATGAGGGCGTTACACCAGCGGCAGCCCGGGCGAGATCATTGAAAGGCGGCTTTAATGGCCCGCGAAAATGACGCTTGACCAAGGCCTGAAATGCTTCGGCTGGCTTTTCCCCGCTGCGCAAGCAGTAAAAGCGAAACCACTTCGCACCAACAGCGACGTGGGTCTTTTCGTCTTCGTAAATGATTTTCAGAATGCGGGCGGAAGCGTGGTCGCCTGCAGCTTCCAACTGAGCCACCATTGATTGTGTCACATCCAGACCTCGAGCCTCCAAGACTAGCGGGACAATGGCGAGGCGAGCGTGCAAAGCTTCGCTAGTCTCTCTTGCAGCTTCCCAAAGCCCGTTATGCGCTGGGAGGTCTCCATATGCTGCACCAAGTTCTGCCAAGCGGTGGCGCAAAAGCGAAAAATGCCGGGCTTCGTCGTCAGCTACGCCCATCCAACTGTCAAAAAAGCTTCTTGGCACCGGTTCGGTTGCAAACCGTGCGACAATATCAAGCGCCAGATCAATGGCGTTTAGCTCTATGTGAGCAAGGGCATGGAGGAGGGCGATGCGACCCTTTTCGCTCTTTAAAGACCGTTTCTTAACTTCGGTTGGCGGCACCAAAAGTGGCTTGGCAGGCCGACCAGGTTGATCTGGGATCGGCGCATCCCGGGGATCGCGCAGAGATAGTCTTTGCGCTTTCCAATCGACGAGTGCAGCGCGTGTTAGCTTCACCTTCTCGTCGAGGTTCCCGGCATTGAGAGCTGAGATCGCGGCCTGCCGTAGGCTGGTAGACATCTGAACTTCCAAACAACAGGTCTGGTGGACTACAGTGCCTTTGCGGCCTCCAACACTGCTTCTGCATGGCCCGGCACTTTCACTTTGCGCCAGACTTCGGCGAGTTTTCCTTCAGCGTCAACAAGATAGGTTGAGCGTTCAACACCCATGTATTTCTTTCCATACATGCTTTTTTCCACCCAAACGCCGTAGGCTTCAATGGCCTGCCTTTGCTCGTCTGCCGCCAGCATGACTGTCAAATCGTGCTTGGCTTTGAACTTGTCATGCTTGGCAACGGTATCGGGCGAAATGCCGATAATGACTGTGTTTGCAGCTTCGAACTCTGAAGAAAGGCCGGAAAAGGCAATCGCTTCTTTTGTGCAGCCCGGTGTATCGTCTTTTGGGTAGAAATAGACCACCACATTTTTACCATGCAAGGCAGAAAGGGTCACCGTTTCGCCGCCATCTGTCGGTAATGAGAAATCAGGGGCCATTGCGCCGACTGCCGGTTCAGTCATGTTAAAAGTCCTGTTGGTGTTTGTTGAATAACTTGCGTGTGAGAGCGTTGGATATATGGCAGTGGCGGTTGCAGTCCATGGCTGTCCATTCAATTAGTAATGTCAGTAGCGGACAAGCAATGCGGGACTAGATTGAAGCCAGAACGAATAGTCTTTGAGAAGGCTGGTAGCCGTTCACTGAAAAATCTGCCTTCCCATGACGGAGGCCGATATGGTCCCGTGCGTCCTGGCCGTCGCCTACGAAAAAAGCCCGGCTCAAACCGGTTCTTCATTGGGCTGCTAGCGACACTGTGCGCCCTTATTGTGTTGGGACTGGGCGCAATCCAATACGGCGCATTTGATGAAGTCCTTGCATCGCGTGCCAATGAAATTTTGCAAGATGCTGTGCCAGAAACATTCTCCGTATCCACGGAAGAAACCCGTGTCGGCTTTTCGTGGCCACCTAGCCTGGGTGTTCGTTACGAAGGCTTTCGGATAGTTGACAGCGCAAATAGGACCGTCGTGGCAAGCGCTGAGATTTTGTCCGTGAATGTGGACATTATCAAATCTCTATTCGGGCAGCCTGTGTTTTCGAGCCTTGCAATTGATGGTGCGATGATCGATTTACCCGAAGTTCAAAAGAAGCTCGGCGCCGATCAAGGCGCGCAGATCTCCCTTAAAAATGTACCGGGGTGGCATGATGCGATTGGCGATGCATTAAACGCTGCTTTCGATACCAGTGAACGTGTTCAAACGTCACTCAGGCTGGTTATAAGAGACAGTAGTGTTGCGCTCGCGCCTAATGCCTATTCCGATACTGTGACACTCGAGACAGTGCAGGCTAGACTTTACAAATCCGAGTTGGATTTAGAGGCCGCATTGGTTCTGGCAGATGCACCGGTCGCCATCATTGCCAAATCGGAGCGCAACGAACAAAACACCCTCTCGGTGCAGCTAGAGGCCGACGATGTGGTCTTTCCTGTTAAGCGCCTTCGAACGTTCCTTTCTGACAATATGGATGACCACGAGCCGGATGCATCGCCTGATGCCGCGCTCATGAATGTTCAATTTGCCATGCAGCACGCGCCGGTTGGAAATGCCCAAAAACTGGAAGCAAACGTGACACCAAAAGATCTGTCTCTTAAGTTGTCGGATGATGATTATGTACCGCTGCAGGGCAGAGCAAGGCTGACATATGAGTTTGACGATAACTCCGTTACGATGGAGAACGATTTCTGGCGATTTGGTCGATCCACGTCATTTGTTTCGGCGCGGCTGCGTGACTTGCCGAATTCTGCAGAAAACCTTGAAGCTGGACCAGTCTTGCCACAAGAGTTTGAAGTCCTCTTCAATCGGGGTCGGATTACACCAGAGGATTCTCCCGAAGCACCTTTGACGTTTGCCAGTCGTGTTCAGGGCCAACTCAATTTTTCAAATGGTCTGATCGATTTCACCAATATGGAACTCGATACCGCCGAGGGCTATGCGAGCGCTGAAGGCGTAGTCGCCATGGCTGAAAACCCACCTGTCGCGCTTTTTGATGTCTCGACAAAGGACATGAGCATTGCCGGGTTAAAACAACTCTGGCCCGGCACCGTAGCTCGTGAGGCAAGACGTTGGACATTAAACAACTTGGCGGGTGGAAAGGTTCTCGAAAGTCGTTTTCAAATTGCTGAGCCTCTAAGGCGACGCATTGAAGGGTCTAACCAACGTTTGGTCGGCGATAGCCGGGTTGAGTTGAGCGTTGAAGGTGTGCGCTTTGATTTGACGGGCGACCTGCCTCCGGTTCGCGACGGTTCGGGCGAAATTGTGTATGCTGACCGTATCACCACGTTATCACTCAGCGAAGGGACAATTTTCATGCCGTCTGGGCGATCAGCGATTGCCCGCGATACTGTACTGGTCATCCAGCCTCCTGATGAAAATGGCGTGGTGATCGCTGAAGGTACCGGCCAGATAGAAGGCAATGCCGCAGCCATTGGCGAGATTATTCAACAGCGACCGATAGAAGCTCAGAGCTATTATCCATTTGATCCATCAGATCTTTCTGGCGATGTGAACGGTCAAATTCGTCTCAAATTTCCTTTGAGCGGCTTTGATAATCCAGAAGCGCCTGAGCCTGATTGGAGCGTTGCCCTAAACATTCGCGATGCCGGTAGTGCCGTACCCATTGAGGAGCGCATTTTGTCCGATCTGGATGGTACGATTGATGTGACACCGCAGCGTGCAATTATTGATGTTGCTGGTCTTCTGGACGGACTGGACGCAACCATGGCGATGACCATCCCGTTTCCGGGTTCCGAAGTGCTTGCTGAACAACGTGTCGAGCTGCAGTTGGACGATGCAGCACGAGCCGTTTTGGCTCCCGGGTTGGATCTTATTCTGACGGGTAATACGCCGCTTGCCATCGACCGCTCAGAAGAAAACCAAATCCGGATCAATACTTCCTTGGATGACGCCGTATTTACTCTTCCTTGGATAGGTTGGACGAAAGGAATAGGCATACCAGCCTCGTTGGCATTTGATTTCGTGGAAGACGGGCCGCGATCAGCTTTGAACAATCTGGCTTTTAGCGGCGATGGATTCGGTGCACGCGGCCGCTTGGAGGTTGATCAATCAGGTCTTGCGCTGGCCCGATTGGAACAAGTCGCGCTTAACCCGGGTGATAATTTCAGCATACGCGTTGATCGCAATGGAGAGCGCTATGATGTCGCCATAGCAGGTGCGACGGCTGACTTGCGTGCTATTATTCGCCACGTGCGAGAGCAACTTCAGGAAACATCCGAAACAGTCGATCAGACAGCGGTCAATGTTGAGGTGCGGTTTGAAACAGTTGCCGGGTTTAATGGGGAAACGATGCGCAACGTGGTCGCTTCCGCACGTATACGCAACGGTGGCGTAGAGCGCTTTTCTGTCACGGGTGCTGGCGCGAGCGGGATGCCCTTTTCGGTTGCCTTGGAAGGGCAGGGCGCCAGTCGCCGTATGCGAGTAGAGGCCTTTGATGCCGGCGAGTTTTTGCGCTTTGTCGATCTCTATAACCAAGTCCAAGGAGGCGCTTTGGGACTTGAGCTTACAGCAGCTAGAAATGGTGATCTCTCGGGGCCGCTGGAAATCCGCGATTTCCGCGTATTCAATGAACCGGCATTGGATCGTCTAGTGAGCACGCGGCGCGATGAACGTGGTAGTTTGCGTGAGGCGATAAATCGCGATCTTGATCTGCGCGAGGTCCCGTTTGATGTCGGTGTTGCTAACCTGACATTCGGCACCGGAACACTAGACATTGCAGATGCGTTTATACGCGGGCCACTGGTGGGTTTTGCCATGCAAGGCCGCTTGTTTGACCAAGAAAACCAGACACGCATGACCGGCACTTTCCTGCCAGCCTATGGGCTGAACTCGGCTCTGTCCGACATCCCAATTCTTGGCCTTCTGCTTGGTAACGGCAGAGAACGCGGATTGATCGGCGTAACGTTTTTGATCCAGGGCGATTTTGATAGTCCACGTGTCACCGTGAACCCGTTGAGCGTTATAGCGCCCGGGATATTCCGCAACATTTTTCAGTTTCGATAGTTATCAGACCGGTTTTACCAGAACGTGTCGCTTTTTGCCCATCGACAACTTGATTGAACCGTCTTTGACAGCGCCCGCATCGACAACAAGCTTATCATCCTTGATCTGCTCATCGTTTAGCTTCAACGCGCCGCCTTTTATGTGACGTCGCGCCTCACCATTGGACCCGGCGAGGCCGGCCTGAACAAAAAGGGTTAGTACGCCAACCCCCGCTATCAGGTCGGCCTGAGGCAGGTCTATGGAAGGCAACGTATCAGCCGCAGCTCCTTGCTCGAATGTTTTCTGGGCCGTTTGCAGTGCTTTTTCGGCTTCATTGCGGCCGTGGAGCAGAGCAGTTGCTTCGGTTGCCAGCACTTTCTTGGCTTCATTGATCTCAGCGCCCTGAAGGGTTTCGAGTTTCGCAATTTCATCCATAGGCAGAGTTGTGAAGAGCTTCAGGAAACGTGCCACATCAGCGTCTTCGGTGTTGCGCCAATATTGCCAGAAGTCCCAGGGCGAGAATTGCTCTGCGTTGAGCCACACGGCACCTTGCGCCGTTTTGCCCATCTTTGCGCCGGAAGCTGTGGTGAGAAGGGGTGTCGTCAACGCGTACAGTTGGTGGGTTCCCATGCGCCGGCCGAGGTCAACGCCATTGACAATATTGCCCCACTGGTCGGACCCCCCCATTTGCAGGTTACAGCCATAGCGGCGCGCCAGTTCAACATAATCGTATGACTGGCAAATCATATAATTAAACTCGATGAAGCTCATTTCCTGCTCGCGCTCGAGACGAAGACGAACAGAATCCATTGTAAGCATGCGATTGACGGAAAAGTGTCGTCCAACGTCCCGTAGCATGTCGATATAACCGAGCTTTAAGAGCCATTCAGCATTGTCACTCATCAATGCTTCGGTTTTACCATTGCCAAAACGAAGCACTTTTTCGAAAACACCTTTGATCGACCTTTTATTGGCCTCAATCTCCTCAATCGTTCGCATTGGACGGGTTTCATCCTTGCCGGATGGATCACCCACCATTGTCGTGCCGCCACCCATCAGCGTAATCGGCTTGTTGCCTGTCTGCTGGAGCCAATGGAGCATCATCATCGATAGGAAATTGCCGATATGGAGCGACGGTGCAGTCGCATCATAACCGACATAAGCAATAACATCGCCCTTAGCCGCCAGCGCGTCCAAACCATCAAAGTCGGAACATTGGTGGATAAAACCGCGCTCATTGAGCACATTGAGGAAATCAGACTTGTAGGACGCCATGTTCTTTGTTGCATCAACTGTTTAGGGATTTCGGGCGTCATGGAGGAGTGCGTGACGAAGATCAAGACGGCAATCGGCCTAATGAGCGGCACATCGATGGATGGCATCGATATTGCCATGATTAAAACCGACGGCATCGCACATTTGGAGTTCGGTCCTGCTGCAGAGTTTCCCTACGAAGCTAATTTCGTCCAAGAACTGGGTGATGCGCTGGAAACGGCGAAGTCGATTAGAGAGCGTATGGAACGTCCCGGTCATTTGGAAGCTCTGGAGATGGACGTTACCGAGCGCCATGCAAAGGCAGTTTCCAGCTTCTTGAGCCAGCATGGCTTGAACGCTCGCGATGTCGACATCATCGGGTTCCACGGCCAAACTGTCATTCACCGTCCTGACTTAAGGTTTACCGTTCAATTGGGAAACGGAAACGAACTGGCGAGAATGACCGGTATTCCGGTCATGTGGGATCTAAGATCAAATGATATGAAAAATGGCGGGCAAGGCGCACCTTTAGCGCCGGTATATCACTCCGCTCTTGCTAAGAAATCGTCTGATGGAATGACGCGCGCGTTTGTGAATATTGGTGGCATCGCCAACGTGACATTCACAAGCCCCAAACATACGCCCATTGCGTTTGATTGCGGGCCCGGCAATGCGCTTATCGACCAATGGGTGCGGTCAAAAACGAACCAAGCCTATGACGATGGCGGGGCGCTAGCGCTGGCCGGGCAAGCTGACGAAGAGATTTTGGCTGAGTACCTCGTTGATTCATTTTTTGAAGAAAACACGCCCAAATCTCTGGATAGAAACGACTTTTCACTGGCACCGATGCGCGTCACAGATGCTGCTGACGGGGCCGCAACACTGGCAGAGTTTACGGCGCGGGCCATTGCTCGATCTCGCGAATTTGCAATTGAACCACCCGATGTCTGGATTGTATCGGGAGGCGGTCGGCGCAACGAGGCAATGATGAATGCGCTCAAACGGCTATTGCCGGATGCGCAGGTTCTCGGGGCTGATGAGGCCGGTTACGACAGCGACGCCATGGAGGCACAATGCTGGGCATACCTGGCGGTCCGAGCGCAACGCGGCCTGCCGTTGACGTATCCATCGACCACGGGCTGCGAAGAAGAATGCACCGGTGGCGTATTGTCTCTGCCTTAGCGTTTGCCGACCAGCTGTTTCACATTATCGGGCACCAGTTCACCGCGCAGCCGGGCATCGAGATAGTTGGCGCACTCTCCCAGCAGCTCTTCTTCCTGGCCTTGGTAGAAGTGATTTGCGCCTTCCATCGTACGCTGTGTGATCAAGATGCCTTTTTGGGTATGTAGCTTGTCGACAAGACCTTGCACGGCATCAGGTGGCGCAACGCGATCCTGTGTTCCGTGGATAATCAGTCCAGATGACGGGCAGGGTGCTAAAAAAGCAAAATCATAGATGTTGGGCTGTGGCGAAATAGACATAAAGCCTTCAATCTCGGGCCTGCGCATTAGAAGCTGCATGCCAATCCAAGCGCCAAAGGAGTAGCCGGCAACCCAGCAGAACTTAGCTTCCGGATGCAATGTCTGCACCCAATCGAGAGCTGCTGCTGCGTCCGACAATTCGCCAGAACCATGATCAAACTCGCCCTGGCTGCGTCCGATTCCTCTGAAGTTGAACCGCAATGTGGTAAACCCACGCTCTTGGAACATGTAGAAAAGATTGTAGATCATCGGATTGTTCATGTTGCCGCCAAACTGCGGATGCGGATGCAGTATCATCGCGATTGGCGCATCTTTTTCGGTGGCCGGCTGATAACGACCTTCCAGACGACCTTCAGGGCCGTTGAAAATTACCTCAGGCATAAACTCTCCACATTTATTGGCTGGGACTGCGCGGCATCCTGCTTGGTTGCCGCCACGCCCACGATTTCCTAAAAGCCCGTTTCGGGCAGTTGGCGCCCGTCATAAGGGGTTGCTCCTGCAAATTTCAAGAAAATCCGTACATCAGGTCTAAGTGTGAAGGTAATGGCCCCAAATTCGCGCATCTATTTTGATTATAACGCTTCCGCGCCGCTGGTTGATGAGGCGCGTGCGGCGATGTTGGCTGCATTGGATTTGGCCGCGAATCCTTCCTCGGTGCATGCCGAAGGACGTAAAGCGCGGGCATTGATCAAAAAAGCGCGGCGCCAAGTTGCAGCTCTCCTGAACGCCAACCCGGATCATGTGGTATTCACGTCTGGCGCAACGGAAGCGGCTGCAATGGTGCTAACGCCTGAATTTACAATGGGGCGCTCACCGATAAGGATGGGGTATCTCTATGTTTGCGCGGCAGATCATCCCTGCACATTGGAAGGCGGCAGTTTTACCGCTGAGCACAAAACGCAATACCCCGTAAACTCCAGGGGCATCGTTGATCTGGAAGTGTTCAGTCGTTTGCTGACGCAGCACGACCACTCGTGCGGTTTACCATTGGTCGTTTGTCATCATGCCAATAACGAGACCGGCATCATTCAGCCAATTGAAGAAATCGGTCGCATCGTGAAAGCTCACCGAGGTGTTTTCGTCGTTGACGCCGTTCAGGCAGTTGGGCGTTTGCCGATCGACGTTTCAGCTGGAATTGCTGACTATCTTATTGTCTCGTCACACAAGATTGGCGGCCCAAAAGGGGCTGGCGCTCTTGTGGCGTTTTCTGATCTGATGATGCCGATGCCATTAATTCGTGGTGGTGGGCAAGAGCGTGGACACCGGTCAGGCACCGAATCGCCGGCAAATCTGGCGGGATTTGGTGCGGCCGCAGAAGTAGCAGCTCAAAACATGGAAGACTGGGGTGCGACATCAAAGCTCCGCGACTGTCTTGAAGCGGGTGTACGACAATTGGTCAAAAACACCGTTTTCTATGGGCAGGGTGAATACCGCTTACCCAACACAAGCTTCTTCTCAATGCCGGATATGAAAGCGGAAACACTGCAGATCGCGCTTGATCTGGCTGGCTTTGCAACGTCCCCAGGATCGGCTTGTTCGTCTGGAAAAGTCGGCGCAAGCCATGTTTTAAAGGCGATGGGTGTTAAGTCGAACGAAGGTGCAATCCGCGTTTCGTTAGGCCCGACCAGCAGTCAACGAGACGTCGAAATGTTTCTTGAGGCGTTTGCAAAAATCGCTGCACGCGCTGCAGCATAAAAACCTGTCCAAAATAGTCATGTTTTCTAGTTTAGAACTTTTCAAAACTAGAAAATGCTCTATATGACAACTTAAGTCGAAGCCATCTATCATATTTGCAACGGGAGCCGTCTATGCCTGCTGTCCAGGAAACCATTGATCAGGTCAAAAAGATCGACGTCGATCAGTACAAATATGGCTTCGAGACGATCGTTGAGACCGAAAAGGCGCCAAAAGGGCTTTCAGAAGAGGTCATTCGCTTCATTTCCGCCAAAAAGAATGAGCCGGAGTGGATGTTGGAGTGGCGTTTGGATGCTTATCGTCGCTGGCTGACAATGGATGAGCCCGATTGGGCTCGCGTTGACTATCCGAAAATCGATTTCAACGACATTTATTACTATGCAGCGCCGAAGGGCCAGGATGGGCCAAAGACCATCGACGATGTTGATCCTGAAATTCGCAAGACCTACGAAAAGCTGGGTATTCCGCTTGCTGAGCAGGAGATTCTGGCAGGGGTTCAAGAGCGGAAGGTCGCTGTTGATGCGGTCTTTGATTCTGTTTCCGTTGTTACGACTTTCAAGGAAGAGCTCTCCAAGGCGGGTGTGATCTTTATGTCGATCTCGGAAGCCATCCGTGAACATCCCGAACTTGTAAAAAAACATCTGGCCTCAGTCGTACCGGTGTCCGACAATTACTACTCTGCCTTGAACTGCGCGGTCTTCACCGACGGTTCGTTTGTCTATGTGCCGGAGGGCGTGCGCTGCCCGATGGAATTATCGACTTATTTCCGCATCAACGAGAAAAACACCGGCCAGTTTGAGCGTACATTGATCGTTGCTGAGAAGGGCGCCTACGTTTCCTATTTGGAAGGGTGCACGGCGCCACAGCGCGACGAAAACCAGTTGCACGCGGCTGTTGTTGAACTGGTGGCGATGGAAGACGCGGAGATCAAATATTCGACCGTCCAGAACTGGTATCCGGGCGATGCTGATGGCAAGGGCGGTATCTACAATTTCGTGACCAAGCGCGGTGATTGCCGCGGCGATCGTTCCAAAATTTCCTGGACACAAGTTGAGACCGGTTCTGCGATCACGTGGAAATATCCATCATGCATTTTGCGCGGCGATGACAGCCAGGGCGAGTTCTACTCAATTGCCGTTTCCAACGGTGCGCAGCAGGTCGATAGTGGCACCAAGATGATCCATCTGGGCAAGCGCACCAAGAGCCGGATCATTTCCAAGGGCATCTCCGCTGGCCGTTCGCAAAATACTTATCGCGGCCGCGTATCGGCACACCGGAAAGCCGCAGACGCGCGCAACTTCACCCAGTGTGACTCGCTTTTGATCGGTAATGATTGCGGCGCGCACACTGTGCCTTACATTGAAGCCAACAATGCCACCGCACAGTTTGAGCACGAAGCCACGACTTCGAAAATCTCTGAGGACCAGCTGTTTTATTGCATGCAGCGCGGCATTCCGGAGGAAGAAGCGATTGCGTTGATCGTCAACGGGTTCGTCAAGGAAGTCATTCAAGAACTGCCGATGGAGTTTGCGGTCGAAGCGCAGAAGCTGATTGGTATCAGCCTTGAAGGCTCGGTGGGTTGATCGGGAACATGGCAAAATTAATGCGTCAAAAACGCTTTAGGAGCTGCCTCAGTGGTTCGTTGGCGTGTACGTTTGCTTTACCAGCCATTGCCGTTGCCGCAGAGGAAATGCCAACCCCGGAAGGCTTTATGGCTTGGCAAACCCCCGAGGCTGCCACTGTTGCCTCACCATTGGCGATACTTAATGAAAAGTACATGGCTTTTCCCGTGGAAGACGAGGGTCGGCCTGCGCTTTCGATAAACGTTCGGATCATTAATTCCTTCTTTCCGGAGCAGACGCGTTTCATCGTTGATGCGATTGAGACCGGATATGCTGACGATAGCGTCGGCGGCGGCTGGGAGCGCTTCATGCTCAAGCCAACGGAGGATGGGAAATACACGCTGGTAGCGCACGGGTGGAAATGGCGATGCCAACGCGGTGGCATGGCTGACCAATGGGTGGGTCGCTTCTGTCCATAAGTTCGCAGAACCATTGAATGAATATCGCGCCCCTGCGCTGATGGAGAAAATAAATGTTGGAAATCAAAAACCTGCACGCGAAAATCGCGGAAACTGACACACAGATCATCAACGGGTTGAACCTTACTGTTCAGGCCGGCGAGGTAGCTGCAATCATGGGCCCAAATGGCTCTGGAAAGTCTACGCTTTCCTACATTTTGGCTGGCCGCGAAGATTATGAAGTCACCGATGGCGACATTCTTTATAACGGTGAGAGCATTTTGGAGATGGATCCGGCCGAGCGTGCTGCGGCTGGCATTTTCCTCGCGTTCCAATATCCGATGGAAATTCCCGGTGTCGCGACAATGCAGTTCCTGAAAGTCGCGATGAACGAGCAGCGCAAGGCCCGAGGCGAAGATGAGCTTTCAACGCCTGACTTCATCAAGACGGTCCGCGAAGCTGCCGCAACGCTCAATATCTCCATGGACATGCTCAAGCGCCCCTTAAATGTTGGCTTTTCGGGCGGCGAGAAAAAGCGCGCCGAAATCCTACAGATGAAGTTACTCGCGCCATCCTTGTGCGTGCTTGATGAAACAGATTCCGGACTTGATATCGATGCGCTTAAGATTGTGTCAGAAGGTGTGAATGCGCTGCGTTCACCGGAACGAGCAACAATCGTCATCACGCACTATCAACGACTGCTCGATTACATTGTTCCGGACAGCGTACATGTGCTGTCAAAAGGCCAGATCGTAAAGTCCGGCGACAAGGAACTTGCCAAGGAGCTGGAAGCGCAGGGCTATTCCGACATAATCGCGCAAGCCGCTTGAAGGTTAGGATCACGAACCGATGAATGCACCGGTAAAACTGACAACAGTCGAAGAAGCGCTCGTTTCCGCGTTTGCTGAAAATGTCCACACGCTGCCCGGCAGCGCTGAAACCACCGACACGCGCGATGCCGCCATCCAGGCCATCAAAGCCAACGGGCTTCCAACCCGAAAGGTTGAAGCTTGGCACTACACCGATTTGCGCCGCTTGCTTGCAAACCTGCCTGCTGGAGACGTCGAAACAGCTGAAGTGCTGCCTACTATTCTTGAAGGCTCGCACTTGCTTCCAATTGAAAACGGTGTGGCGGAACTAACAGGTCAACTAGATGGGCTCAATGTCGAACTGATAGCTGATGCGCTGGGCGCCGATGTAGGCGGCTACGTTCCCGAGTTCTTCGGCGTTGATGATGCTATTGGTCAGCTCAATGCAGCCTTCGTCACGGGCGGATACCGGCTAACGGTGTCCGATTCTGCCGAGTTGGCAGTGCCGGTTGAAATCCAGACACAAACATCGGGAGCGCCTGTTCACACCGGGAATGTCGTTGCCATTGGCGCGCAAGCGTCTGCGACATTCATCGACCGTTCGAGCAGCGCAACGGATGCAATGAGCACGTCGGTCACGACGGTGGCCGTCAAGGACGGGGCGACTGTCGACTGGATTGTCGTGCAGGAAGAGGGTGAAGCTGCATCACGTCTTTGCAAGTTGGTCTTCGATATTGGCGAAGGTGCGACTGTCAATCTATTTATCGCGAACTTCGGGGGTAAGCTAAGCCGTCAGGAAGTGCATGCGCGCTGCGCGGGAGAGAATTCCCATCTGAACTTCCGCGCCATCAACATGGTCGGCGATGACACCCATTGCGATATAACGCTGGTTCTTGATCACAAAGTTCCAAACACGACCTCTGAGGAAACCGTACGCAGCGTTGTTACCGGCAACGGCCAGGCGGTGTTTCAGGGGCAAATTCGAGTCGCCCAAATCGCACAAAAGACTGACGCGCAGATGGCGGCCAATACCTTGCTTCTGTCAGATGAAGCCGGCGTCTCAGTGAAGCCGGAGCTTGAGATTTTCGCAGATGATGTGATTTGCGCTCATGGCGCGACAGTCGCAGAGATTGATGAGAAACATCTTTTTTATCTGATGGCGCGCGGCATCTCTGAGAAAACAGCCCGCGGCCTTCTGGTGGAAGCGTTCGTCGATGAGCTGGTAGAAGAGCTGGAAAATGAACAACTTGTTGAAGCGCTCGAAGACCGCATCAGTAACTGGCTTGAGGCACACGGCTGATAAAATGGCCTATGATGTTGAGAAAATCAGAGCGGATTTCCCGATCCTCTCAAAGGAAATCTACGGCAAACCGCTGGTCTATCTGGACAACGGCGCGTCCGCACAAAAACCACGCCAGGTGATTGACGCGGTTTCGAACACATACGCGGACAATTATGCAAATGTGCATCGCGGCCTGCATTTTCTCTCCAACAGTACGACCGACGCTTACGAAGCAGCGCGTAAAAAAGTGCAACAATTCCTCAAAGCGTCTTCTGAAAACGAGATCGTTTTCACCAAGGGGACCACGCATGCCATCAATATTGTTGCCAATGCGTTGGCTGAAACCATTCAGCCGGGTGATGAGATCGTGTTGTCCATCATGGAGCATCATTCCAACATCGTGCCGTGGCATTTTCTGCGGGAACGCCATGGCGCAAAACTGGTTTGGGTGCCTGTCGACGATGATGGCCAGTTCCACATCGAAGAACTGGAAATGCGCCTGACCGATCGCACAAAGCTTATTGCTTTGACCCACATGTCGAACGTGACGGGTACGGTGGTGCCGATCAAGCAGGTTTGTGAGCTGGCCAAAGCGCGTGACATCCCGGTTCTAGTCGATGGATCACAAGGTGCCGTGCATATGCCTGTCGATGTTCAGGATTTGGATTGCGATTGGTACTGCTTTACTGGTCACAAAGTGTACGGCCCGTCAGGCATTGGTGTCCTTTACGGCAAGATGGATCGCCTGAAAGAGATGCGTCCCTATGAAGGCGGTGGTGAAATGATCGTCGAAGTGACGGAAGAGGGCGTTTCTTACAATGACCCGCCCCACCGTTTTGAGGCAGGAACCCCGCCGATTGCACAAGCCATCGGATTAGGTGCCGCGCTAGACTACATGGACGCAGTTGGCCGAGACTCGATTGCCAGTCACGAGGCGGATTTGCGTGCTTACGCGCATGCGCAGTTGGATGGCATCAACGCGATCCGCATAATTGGTAACACGCCCGATAAAGGTGCGATCATCTCCTTTGAGATGGAGGGCATTCACGCACATGATGTATCCATGGTTATTGATCGGCAGGGTATCGCCGTTCGAGCAGGTACACATTGCGCTCAACCGCTCTTGAAGCGCTTTGGCGCGACCTCCACATGTCGGGCAAGCTTTGGCATGTACAATACACGCCAGGAAGTGGATAAACTGGTGGAGTCGCTCGATAAGGCGCGGATGTTTTTCGCCTGATACAAACCTGCTATGGTGCGCTTATGATGGAAGATCAAAACAGCATCGAACAAACCGAGGCGGCGGAGACCCTGTCCGCCGCTTCCGAAGAAAGTGCGATTCCACGACAGGAACTTGCGCGCATTACCGATGACATCATTGCCGCGCTCAAAACCGTTTATGATCCGGAAATTCCTGCCGACATCTATGAGCTCGGGCTGATCTATCGTGTCGACATTGAAGATGATCGCACCGTCAAGGTCGAGATGACGCTCACTGCGCCCGGCTGTCCGGTCGCAGGTGAGATGCCTGGCTGGGTCGAAAATGCCGTACGGACCGTTGAGGGTGTAATGGATGTGAAAGTCACGATGACCTTTGATCCACCATGGACGCCGGACCGCATGAGCGAAGAAGCGCAAATCGCGGTAGGGCTTTACTGATGGCTTTTGCAATCATGACAATGACAGATGCCGCTGCACATCGGGTGAACGAAATCGTTGCCACCAAAGCGGATGCGGGCGCCAAGGGTGTGCGGGTTTCCATCAAAAAAGGTGGTTGCGCGGGCATGGAATATACGGTCGACTTGGTGACCGAACCTGACCCCAAAGATGATCACATTGAGCACAATGGCTCCCACTTGTGGGTCGATCCCTCCGCGATGCTTTATCTTCTCGGCACGCAAATGGATTTCGAAGTAACTAAGCTGCGCACGGGTTTTGTGTTCAACAACCCGAACCAATCATCTGCCTGCGGCTGTGGTGAATCGGTTGAACTTAGGCCAGCTGATTTGAAAGAATTGGCCGAAGCACGCGGCGCGATTTGATATGAAGCCTGCCAGATCCGCCACGCTGATGGCCGCAATTGCTCTTGTTACGGCAAGTATCGCATCGCTGGCATTCGCCCATTCCGGCGCAACTGGCGCTGTGAAAGCTCGAATGGACTCCATGAAGTCCATCGCTAACGATATGAAGGCGATCTCAACGACACTGCGAAACAAACAACTGCGCTATGGCTTGATCGGTGCAGCTGCAAATCGGATTGAGGGCCATTCGGCGCGAGTGCCGACTGAGTTTCGCCAAAGAGATTTGTCTCATCCCACAGAGGCAGCCGCGCTTATCTGGGATCAGTTTGACGATTTCACACGCCTTTCACGCGACATGGAGGCCGCTGCCCGCCAACTGGAACAGGCAGCTTTGGATCAGGCGAAACCGGAAGTCATCGTAGCCCGTTTCAAAACGCTAGGCGACACTTGCGGTGCATGTCATCGCGACTACCGCGTTAAAAACTGACCCTGCTATGGATGACGCGTTCCTTCGTGACCTCTTTGCCAGCGTAGGTCCGATCTCCATTAAACGCATGTTTGGCGGGCAGGGCATCTATGTCGACGGCATAATTATTGCCGCTTTGCAAGCAGACCGTCTGATGGTCAAGGGAGATGACCTTTGTTCCGTCCAATATGAAGCAGTCGGCATGGAGCGCTGGGCTTACAAAAACCCCAAAACTGACAAAGCTAGTTACATGCCCTATTGGCAGGTGCCCGAAAGCGCACTGCATGATCCTGATGAAATGGCCGTGTGGGCACAAATGGCGCTAGACGCAGCAATACGTAGCAGTGAAAAGTAGGTCAGCGGCCGATCAGCATAAAAGCCGGGATTTCGTCGCCAAATCCCATCGGCATGTCAGGTTGCCTGTCGCGACCATTTGCTCTTCTGGCCCGCGTCTCGTTGGGCTCCAAAGGCTCGTCATCCACTTTGTCGTCATTGGCAGCCGTTAAAGCATTTTCAGCGTTCTGCTGCTTGATCTTATCACGACGCGGTTTGCGCGAACGCTTCTTGCTCTCTTGGCGATCATCATCGCCAGCAACAGGAGCTGCGGCAAAGCTTTCCAGTGGCTCAATTGTCTTATCGATCAGCTTTTGAACGGCATCAAGATACTTTGACGTAGCCTTATCGACCAACGTAAATGCCTTGCCCGAACGGCCAGCACGGCCTGTACGTCCGATGCGATGCACATAGTCTTCAGCATGGATTGGCACATCAAAATTGAACACATGGCTCACATCGGGAATATCCAGACCGCGAGCCGCGACATCAGATGCAACAAGCAGTTGGATTTTGTTGTTGCGGAACCCGTCCAGCATCATCATGCGGGACCGCTGATCCATATCGCCGTGAAGCGCGCCTGCGGAAAATCCGTGTTTTTCCAAGCTGCGATAAAGTTGAGAAACATCGCGCTTGCGATTGCAGAATATAATCCCGTTTTTCAAATCATCCTGCGCGCGGATAATCTGACGCAGCACATCTCGCTTCTCATAATCTTTCGATCCGCACCACGCGATCCGTTGCTCAACAGTCGTAGCCGTAGACGAGGCGCGTGCTACTTCTATGCGCACTGGTGCTTGAAGAAACTGATCAGCGAGCTTGGTAATTTCCGGCGGCATGGTAGCCGAAAAGAAAAGGGTTTGTCGCGTAAACGGTATCAATTTTGCGATACGTTCAATGTCCGGGATGAAGCCCATATCGAGCATGCGATCGGCTTCATCTATGACCAGAATATCAACGCCGTTGAGAAGAAGTTTGCCGCGTTCCGAGTGATCGAGGAGTCGACCCGGTGTGGCAATCAAAACATCAGCGCCACGTTCCAGCTTGCGATCTTGTTCTTCAAAGGAAACACCCCCAATGAGAAGCGCAACGCTCAGCTTGTGGTTCTTGCCATATTTCTGGAAGTTCTCATCGACTTGAGCGGCCAGCTCGCGAGTGGGTTCCAGGATCAATGTGCGTGGCATGCGTGCGCGGGCGCGCCCCTTTTCCAGGCGCGTGATCATGGGCAAGACAAAGGAAGCGGTCTTACCTGTGCCCGTCTGAGCAATGCCCAGAACATCTTTGCCTGCAACCACATGCGGGATAGCAGCCTCTTGAATGGCAGTGGGGCTCGTATAGCCCGCTTCGTCTACAGCTTTGATCACCTTGGGTGACAAAGGAAGCTCAGCAAAAGTAACCAATGAAAACCTGTCGCAGTGCTCGCGATGCATGCGCTCCCATCGAGCGACGCTTGTAGTCGTGCGGTACGTGTTGGCCTTGAAAATGTCAAGTTGACGTCGGTTATTGCAGTGTTTTTTGCTTAATTTGCCGCATGTGGCACCAATTGTGATTTTCCAGCCATAATTCAGGATTTGTTCCTCAACTTTACTTGAACAAAATCAACTGAACCGTAGCGAACATGCCGCGTAGAAGGAATGCTGACATCAAAGTCAGCGCAATTCCCAAATTGAAGACTACTTCAAGGAGCAAATTCATGAAACTTCTCAAGTCTGCACTTGCTGGCGCGGCCATTTCTGCACTCGTAGCTGGCTCAGCATTCGCAATGGATAAGAAAGACATTGTCGACACAGCCGCTGGCAACAGCGATTTTGAGACATTGGTGGCTGCTGTTCAAGCTGCCGGTCTGGTCGACACACTTAAAGGTGACGGTCCATTTACGGTTTTCGCACCAACAGATGATGCGTTCGCGGAAATCGGTTCTACAGTTGAAGAACTGCTGAAGCCTGAAAACATCGATACACTCACTGCAGTACTGACATACCATGTTGTGCCGGGAAAAGTTATGTCGACAGACCTGTCCGACGACATGATGGCGGCAACTGTTCAAGGTGAAGAAATCACCATCGATCTGGACAATGGCGTGATGGTCAACGATGCAAACGTGGTCACTGCGGATATCGAAACGTCCAATGGCGTCATCCACGTCATTGATAAAGTGATCCTGCCGAAAGCAGCCATGTAAGTTTGCTCAAAGAGTGATTTGCAAAGTCGCCCGCATCATGTGGGCGGCTCTTTCGTTCAGTATTTGAACTGTTCGTTGAGAATACGCTCGTCCCAGGAATGGCTTGCATCAAAAAGCACTTTGCCCATGTCTTCGCGGCTTTCCCAAATGTCGACACGGGCGACTGACTTCACTTCAGTATGGTCCGCTACAGCGTTCACCGGCCGCTTCTCATCTTCCAAAACTGTAATGGTTACTTTGACGCGCTTGGGCAGCAGCGCGCCACGCCAACGGCGCGGGCGAAATGGGCTCACGGGTGTCAGGGCAAGGAGAGGGGCATCAATCGGGATAATCGGTCCCTGCGCCGAAAGATTATAGGCCGTGGACCCGGCTGGCGTCGCCACCATGACACCGTCACAAACAAGATCCGCGAGGCGAACTTTGTCATCAACCTCGATCTGAAGCCGTGCGGCCTGATAGCTTTGGCGAAAGAGCGAAACTTCATTGATTGCGAGCGCATTTGTTTCTTTGCCATCGCGATCAATGGCATGCATTTTAAGCGGACGGATCAGTTCGGTTTGAGCATCAGCAATACGCTCAAGCAGATCGTCTTCGCTATATTCATTCATGAGAAAGCCGACTGTACCACGGTTCATGCCATAGATCGGTTTGCGCGTGTTCATGAATTGCTGAATGGTTTGAAGCATGAAACCGTCGCCACCCAGTGCAACGATGATATCGGCGTCCGCAGGCGCATTGTTGCCATAGCGGGCAGCCAGATCACGTGCCGATTGCCGTGCGTGCTCAGCGTCGGAGGACAAAAAGCAGATTTTAGGCTGTTCACTCATCATTCAGAACCGTGGCCAAACGAAACGCTAAAAAACCTCTAATGGCTGTGAACCGATTAAGCAAAGGTGCACCAAAGCCGTTTACACGCGCGTATTTTATGCTAATTGCGCTTCCGAGCCCCTATAGCTCAGTTGGTAGAGCAACTGATTTGTAATCAGTAGGTCCGCGGTTCGAGTCCGTGTGGGGGCACCATGTATCCCGCCGCAATACGTGTTATCGCTGCCATCATACTTGAATGATGGCGTTGAAACTTATCGACCGTTTAGCCTTGCTTGGTAGCCTGCCCGTAGAACAGAGGGCATTGGCGATGGCTGACTTTGAATACACTGAAAACCTGCAACTGCCATATATCATGGCCAATCAGGCACAAAAGCACATCACTCACAATGAAGCATTGCGGATGATTGATGCTCTTGTCAGCGTTGCCATCGAGCAGGTTGATCTGGAAGAGCCTCCATCAAGTCCCGGCACTGGCGCGCGCTATCTGGTGGCTAATTCCGCAACCGGTGACTGGTCTGGCCATGATCTGGAAATCGCAGCTTGGCAGGACGGGGCCTGGATGTTCTATGCGCCGCTTGCCGGTTGGGTGGTTTACGCATTGGATGTCCGGAGCCTGCTCGTCTTTGACGGTTCGCAATGGACTGCAATCGGTTCTCAGACATCTCAATTGGGCATCAATACACAAGCTGACGCCAGCAATCGATTAGCCGTCAAGTCAGATGCAGTTTTCTTTAGTCATGATGATGTGACGCCTGGCACCGGTGACATGCGCTTTACTCTCAACATGGCAGCGAGCAGCAACACCGCTTCGTTGATGTTTGCGGATAATTGGACAGGCAAAGCGGAAGTTGGACTGACGGCGGGCACCGACTTGACGTTCAAGGTGTCATCAGACGGTGCTGCGTGGACGGACGCGATGCGATTTGATTCAACCAGCGGCAAGGTCTCTTTGCCAGCCGGATTGGCGACACAACATGCGCAAGTCTTTAAAGGCGCAACCACGCAGGAGTTGACGCCCTCCGATGTTGCCATTTCCAATTGGGATGGTTCGCACGCAATGAATGGTACCGACCTAACTTGGGATCCATTACTTGGCGAGTGTGCGATCGGTCGTGCTGGCCTGCATATGATCTCTTATGCCGTTTCTACCGAAGTTAGCGCCGGCTCCGCTCGTACGGATTCGGTGGTTATTGTTCAAACCTTCGATGGCACTTCATGGTCAAATGTTTCTGGCAGTCAGATGCGAATGTACAACCGTATTGCAGGTAGAGGCGGGACAGCGGCTGCTTGGACCGGCCTTCTTGACTTGCACGCAGGCGATGCGGTGCGCGTTGTTGCGCGTATCGAACAGGGTACAGACACAGTTTTTGTGGACCAAGCTTCGCTTATGATTATGCGTCTTTGAACGCTGGTCTAACTTGCTCCACGTCAGTTTTTTGACGTAAGAGAACATTACGAATTCTGTGTGATTGGTTTTCAATCGGAGCTCCCATGAATAAGATCTACCCTGACGCCAAGGCTGCCTTGGACGGGCTTTTAAGCGACGGCATGCTGATCGCTGCTGGCGGGTTTGGCCTTTGCGGCATTCCAGAACTTTTGATCGATGCGATTGTTGAGAGCGGCGCTAAGGAACTGACTGTTGCATCCAACAACGCTGGCGTTGATTCATTTGGTCTCGGCAAACTGCTCGACACACGTCAGATCAAGAAAATGATGTCTTCCTATGTGGGTGAAAATGCCGAGTTCATGCGGCAGTATTTGTCCGGCGAGTTGGAACTTGAATTCAATCCACAGGGCACGCTGGCCGAGCGCATGCGCGCAGGTGGCTGTGGCATTCCCGGCTTTTACACCAAGACCGGCGTTGGCACGGTGATCGCTGAAGGCAAGGATCACAAGGACTTCAATGGTGAGACCTACATCATGGAAGAGGGCATTTTTGCTGACCTTTCCATCGTGAAGGCATGGAAGGCAGACGAGACCGGCAATTGCATATTCCGCAAGACGGCGCGCAACTTCAATCCGCCAGCGGCCATGTGCGGCAAGGTCTGCGTCATGGAAGTCGAAGAGATTGTGCCTGTTGGCTCGCTTGATCCAGACCATATTCATCTGCCGGGTATTTACGTGCACCGCCTGATTCAGGGTGAACATGAAAAGCGGATCGAACAGCGCACCGTTCGCCAGAAAGAGGGGGCGTAATCATGGCTGGCTGGGATCGCAATCAAATGGCCGGGCGCCTGAGAAAATCAGCGAAAAGTGGAAACCGGTTTTCGCATATGATTTTCGGCAAGAAACAAATGCACGCGCGGGGAGAAGTATAATGCCTTGGGATCGTAACCAGATGGCCGCGCGCGCGGCGAAAGAGCTTCAAGACGGTACGTATGTGAACCTCGGTATCGGCATTCCGACATTGGTGCCTAACTTCATCCCTGAAGGCGTCAATGTGATGCTGCAATCGGAAAATGGCATGCTCGGTATGGGGCCATTTCCTTATGAAGGGGAAGAGGACCCGGACCTGATCAATGCTGGCAAGCAGACGATTACTGAACTGCCGGAGACATCCTATTTTGATTCATCCACCTCGTTCGGCATGATCCGTGGTGGCAAGATCGCCATGGCAATCTTGGGCGCGATGGAAGTGGCCGAAAATGGTGACCTTGCCAACTGGATGATCCCGGGCAAGCTCGTTAAAGGTATGGGCGGTGCGATGGATTTGGTGGCCGGTGTTGGCCGCGTGGTCGTTGTGATGGATCACACCAACAAGCATGGCGAATCCAAGCTTTTGAAAGCCTGCACGCTACCGCTGACGGGTACAGGCGTTGTCGACCGCATCATCACCAATCTGGGTGTTTTGGATGTGGTTGAGGGCGGTTTGAAGATCGTTGAGATGGCCGGTGGGGTGACGGAAGAAGAGTTGAGGGCCGCGACCGAGGCGGCGGTGGTTTAAAACACCCCATGCTCGCCTAAATCCACCGCTTCAGCAGCGCTTAGCACGCGCGCGTAAAATCCCTTGAGCGCATCTTCCCCAAACTCGGGCGTGGCATCTGAATTATAGCGTTTCGCCGCCGCATCCCAGACCAGCATGCTTTCGGTCGCATAATAGTGGCCGGTGCGTGCGAATTCGGCTTTGTCACGCATCTTGGTGCTGAACCAGCCAGCGAGTGACAGGCCGCTAATAATGGCATTCATCAAGGCTATGGGCACTTTGCGGACTTTGATCTTGTGGCCCAACAAGCCGGAGAGCATGGCCGCTTGATCGAGCGGGGTGATGGCGGGGCCGGGGCCGCCAATGGGCAAAATCTGATTTCGCTTTGCCGGATCATCGAGGCACGAAACGATATAGCGAGCGAGGTCTTGGTCACTGATCGGCTTGCAAGCCGTGAGCATGCCATTACCGAACACCAGAAATGGTTTGCCCGCTTTCACTCGCTCCAACTGGCCGGACAAGGACTTGAAATAGGCGGTCGGGCGTACAATCGAGTAGGTCAGGCCGCTGTCGATCAGCTCACGTTCAAATGCCAGCTTGGCATGTTGAAACGCCAAGCGCGGCTTCTGCACGCAAATGGCCGAGAGCAAAACAAATTGTTTGATGCCCGCGAACTTCGCGCCCGTCAGCGCTAGCGAGTTAGCGTGGTGATCGATGGCCCATGCATCCATCGGCGCGCCGGACCGCGAGGCCATGCAAGAAATGACGGCATTGAAGGTGCTGTGTTGAAACACCGCGCGCATGGCATCTGCGTCGGTTACATCGGCTTTGATCGAATGGATATCGTCGGGCAGTATCGCCGCACTATCCGGTCGAACAACGCAGACCGGATCATGGCCTTGCGTGATGAGCTCCGAGAGCACCGCGTGGCCAATCGTGCCGGTCGCGCCGAAGAGTAGAATTTGCATTTTCCCGCGCGCTTTGGCCATCGTTTGATTTTGCGCCAATTAATCAGCGCGGCCAAGCCGTCTTTGGGTTTACCTCGTCCGGTTTTTTGGCTATCGGCACGCCGGACATCAACCCACCCGCATCCGTTCGCGGGACTGGATAAAGGAGAGCGACCATGGGCGATGCCGTCCAACTGATTTTCCCTGACAATTCAAAGCGTGAATTTGCCGCCGGAACCACGGGCCGCGAAGTCGCTGAGAGCATCTCCAAATCGCTTGCCAAGAAGTCGCTCGCCATGGCGCTCGATGGCGAGATGATGGATTTGAGCGATCCGGTTGCCGATGGTTCCATCGAGTTTATTGGCCGCGATGACCCGCGCGCGCTCGAATTGATCCGCCATGATGCGGCGCATGTGATGGCCGAAGCGGTACAGGAATTGTGGCCCGGCACGCAGGTAACCATCGGTCCGGTGATTGAAAATGGGTTCTTCTATGATTTTGCCAAGAACGAGCCGTTCACGCCCGATGATCTGCCGAAAATCGAAAAGAAGATGGCCCAGATCATCAAGCGCAACGATAAGTTCACCAAGGAAGTCTGGTCGCGCGACAAAGCCAAGGAAACCTTTTCGGAGATGGGCGAGCAGTACAAGGTGCAGCTCGTTGACGCGATCCCGGAAGGTGAAGATGTCAAGATTTACAAGCAGGGCCAATGGTTTGACCTTTGCCGCGGCCCGCATCTGCAATCAACCGGCCAAGTTGGTGAAGCGTTCAAGCTTATGAAGGTGGCTGGCGCATATTGGCGCGGTGACAGTGACAATGAAATGCTCACCCGCATTTATGGGACGGCATGGGCTGATAAAAAGCAGCTCGATGCACATCTGCACATGCTGGAAGAGGCCGAAAAGCGCGATCACCGCAAACTTGGCCGCGAGATGGATTTATTCCACTTTCAGGAAGAGGGGCCCGGTGTCGTCTTCTGGCACGGTAAAGGTTGGCGGGTTTTCCAAGCCGTTGTTTCCTACATGCGTCGTCGATTGAAAGGGGACTATGAAGAAGTGAACGCACCCCAAGTGCTGGTCTCCGATTTGTGGGAGACGTCCGGCCACTGGGGTTGGTACAAGGAAAACATGTTTGGCGTTCGCTCCGCAGACCCGGAAGCCGAAGATCAGCGGACATTCGCGCTAAAGCCCATGAATTGTCCTGGTCATGTGCAAATATTCAAGCATGGTCTGAAGTCCTATCGCGATTTGCCCATTCGCTTGGCGGAGTTTGGGGTGGTTCACCGCTATGAGCCGTCCGGGGCGCTTCACGGGCTCATGCGCGTGAGAGGCTTTACGCAGGATGACGCTCACGTTTTCTGTACAGAGGAGCAGCTCGAAGCGGAAATCTTGAAAATCAACGATCTGATGATGTCGGTCTATGAAGATTTCGGCTTTGAATCTGTCGAAGTCAAACTTGCAACCCGCCCGGAAAAGCGAGTCGGCAGCGATGCGGCCTGGGACCACGCGGAAGATATATTGCGTCGCTCCTTGGATAAAATGGCTGCCGCCGATCCGCGGATCAGCATTGGCATCAATGAAGGTGAGGGAACGTTTTACGGGCCAAAATTCGAGTATACACTTAAAGATGCCATTGGACGTGAATGGCAGATGGGGACGACCCAGGTCGACTTTAATCTACCGGAGCGTTTTGGTGCGTTTTATATCGATAGCGACTCTGAAAAGAAGCAGCCTGTTATGGTGCACCGCGCCATATGCGGGTCGCTTGAGCGCTTCTTGGGCATCATCTTGGAAAACTATGCCGGGCATTTTCCGCTGTGGTTGTCACCCAAACAGGTTGTAGTCGCCTCCATTACGTCCGATGCCAATGATTATGGCCAGCAAGTCGCTGATCGCCTGATTGCTGCCGGTTTGGAGGTTGATACCGACTTCCGTAATGAGAAGATCAACTACAAAGTGCGTGAGCACTCGGTGACGAAAGTGCCCGTGATTGTGGTTGTTGGCATGCGCGAAGCTGAGGAAGGTACGGTCAACATTCGTCGGCTTGGTTCTCGCGACCAAACGCCGATGACGCTTGATGCAGCAGTTGCGTCACTGGCCGATGAAGCAACGCCACCTGATGTTAGGCGCGCGGCGCAATAACGCTTTGTTGTTTGGCATCACGTGCACTATATTTGTTTAGGAGGAGTGGGTGCTTGGCGTATTGTCGCCGCAGCGCGCACATAATGTGATCTTATGCCGAGAGACACGCGTTTTCAGGAACTGTCCTACGCACGCCCCAATGATCCTCCGCTCAAGCGGTGGTTCATCAGGGCCGTTGAAAATGCTTCGGGCCGTGAGAAGCTTGCAGATCTTTACGAATATTGGCGTGAAGAGATTTTAGGAAAGACAGACACGGTCTTTACCGAGATGCTTGATCTCATTGAAGTGAAGCTGGATGCAGCTGGTGGAAAGTGGCCGCCGGCCAATTTGCCCGATACCCCTCTGGTCATGGTCGCCAACCATCCCTATGGCATTGGCGACGGCATTGCTTTTCTATCGCTAGCTGAAAAGCTGGGTCGACCATTCCGCGTGATTATCAACAATGATCTGCTGAAGGTACCCGAAATTCGCCCTTACTCACTGCCCATATCTTTTGAGGAAAGCAAAGAGGCGCTTGCTCTTAACCTAGCTACCCGCAAAGAGGCGGTGAAGCTGCTTAAGGAGGGCGTCACAATTATCATTTTCCCGTCAGGTGGTGTTGCGACAGCGCCAAAGGGGATCGGTCGTGCACGCGATCTGCCTTGGAAAATATTTGTTGCCAAGCTGGTACAAAGCGCTCAGGCATCTGTAATTCCTGTGTATTTCGACGGCCAGAATGGTCGTTTGTTCCATTTGGTCAGTCAGTTTTCGCTAACACTGCGCACGTCATTGCTTATACGTGAGTTTCAGCGTCTTTACGGCAAGCAAATTCGCGCTTGGATTGGCCAGCCTCTTCATTGGGAGAAGCTCAGCCAAATCAAAGATCGCAAGGAACTGCTCGATTTGTTGTACAAGTCGGTGTTTGTGCTCGATCCGTCGGGTCGCCAACTGAGAGCGAAAGAGCCCAAAAAGTCCGCTCCCTGCGGTTGAAGGAACCTACCTAGCCTTCGCTTGGCACTTCATCATTTTCTGTGTTGATTCGGACGGTGATGTCGCTGCCGGGACTGACGACGAACTCGCGTCGAAACAGACGATCCCTGTGCTTGGCGATTGCCGTGTATTCTCCCGCAGCAAGAACCATGGAAGGGAAGGCGCCAATTCGTTCATTGATGATGTCACCAGTTGATGAATCTAAAACCGACCAGGCCGTGTCCGGCAATGGAAAGCCGCTATTTGCCCGGACAAGGTTGAGTGTCACCTGCGCGGCGCGATGTTCGATCGATGCGTTTACTGTTTTACCCGCCTGTACGCGTAAGTCGGCGCGAATTTCGGCGTTGATATCGCCGTAGCGCGAAACGACATGGTATGTCCCTTCTGGCAGCCGAACGATGCGACCCGCTGGTACATCGGGAATGATCAACCCGCGTTCGCCAGTCGATTCGTCAACAAGCCCGTCATAAATATCGAAACGAAGCTGCTCGCGCCGCATTCGGCTGCCATCTGGCAGCATGGCGTCAAGGCGAAGGCCACCGGCCTTCAATATGACAGTCTGTGTTATGGGCTCGAAGCCGACATCAAGTCTTGTTGATGCGCTCGCACGGCCAAAGGTCGTATGCACATAATAGCTTCCGGGCTGCAGCTGAAGGCTTGTTGTCCCGCCCTGTGCGGTTGCAATGAGAGGTAGTTTCCCGTCGGAGGCCGGTGTTACACCGAAGACGCGCCAAATCAGTCCCGCTTCCATCGGTTCGCCTTCATCCGTCAATCGCGCTTCAAATGTGACGGTTGGTGTGAAAGCGTTTTGCTCTGTTGATGGCTCAGTGGGCGGTGCATAAGGCGTGATTGCGGGTAGCTCCAACACTTCAAGGTCCAACTGATCTTGTGCGTGTGAGGCCGTTGCCAGAAGCATGGTCAAAAGCGTACAAGCCAGCAAACGTTGCCCAGAGTGTTCAATATTCATGATATTGGTTTGACGCAATTTGGGTGGCAATTTCAAGGCATCTCTTTCACGCACTTAATCGACGAGGCCGTCATGTTGAACGAAACCGTGCTTCAGTTTCTGGCACAACGCCAATCCATTCCACTCTCCATGTTCAAAGAGCCAGGCCCGGACGATAAAACACTCCACCGACTACTTCAGATCGCGCTTCGAGTGCCGGATCACGGGCGTTTGGAACCGTGGAGACTGATTGTCTATCGCCCCGAAGACGCGCTGGCTATTGGCGAAAAGCTGGCTGCTCGCGCCGTCGAAATGCGGGGTACACTTTCAGATGCAGACTTGGAGCGCGAGAAGAACCGTCTTAACCGTGCACCAGTTGCAATCGGTGTGGTCTCAACGGTCGATGAGAGTTCGCATATTCCAGAATGGGAGCAGTTTCTGTCAGCCGGTGCAGTCTGTATGACCCTCGTTAATGCCGCTACTGCCGCAGGTTTTGCTGCCAACTGGGTCACCGGATGGTATAGCGACGACGCTAAAGGCCGCGCTATTCTCGGTCTCGCTACCAGCGAACGTATGGCTGGCATCGTCCACATTGGTTCCACCGATGCTACCATCCCTGAGCGTCCACGCCCCGATATTGCAGCCAAGGTGAGCAATTATGCCGGACAATATGTGGAAGCCTGAGGGGTCAAGCCAATATGTTTTATAAACCCGAAGAAGGTCATGGCCTTCCGCATGACCCGTTCAAGGCCATCGTCGCGCCAAGGCCAATTGGTTGGGTGTCAACGCGTGGCGCTGATGGCAGCGTGAATTTGGCACCATACTCCTTCTTTAACGCTGTATGTGCCGCGCCGCCCATTGTCATGTTTTCTTCTGACGGTTGGAAAGACAGCGCCGCTTACGCGTCAGAAACTGGAGAGTTTGCTTGCAACTTTGTTTCCGTTGAACAGGCCGACCAAATGAATCTGACGTCTGCCAGTCTTGCGCGAGGCCAGTCGGAGTTTGATCATGCGGGTCTGCAATTGGCGCAAGGTCTGGCCATCAGCGCACCGCACATCGCCAATTGCCCCTCAGTGCTCGAGTGCAAGGTGACAAACATCGTTCGGCAGGAAGACATAACGGGGCGAAAGGTCGACTCATACACAGTGTTCGGTCAGGTTGTAGGTGTGCACATCAACGAGGCTTTTCTCAATGATGGCCTGTTTGACACGGCAAAAGCGCGCCCCATCATGCGTCTCGGTTATCGTGACTATGGAGGGTTAGGGCCTGTGTTTCAGTTGAAGCGACCCAATGAGCGATAGTTCGCTTCTTAACGGGGCGTTGCTTAACATGGTGAACGAAACTTAAACCTTTTGCCGCCAACATCGGTGTCATGATCTCAAGTGACACTCCATTTATCGTTCAGCGATTCTTGAACTGGAAACAGACCGCCGACGTTGCAAAGCGTGCTGCGGCAGCTTCCGCGTTGGCGCGCGCCTATCTTGTCTCAGACATGTCATTTGAAGAGCGTTGTGCAGCGGATGCCGCGCTGACCGACTTGATGGATGATCCATCGCCGCGGGTGCGACTGGCTATTGCAGAGGCTTTGGCCACAAGCCCACACGCGCCCGAGCAGATACTCGTTGCGTTACTCGCTGATCGTTTTGATATTGCTTCACTTATTGTGGTCCGTTCGCCTCGTATCAGAGAAACTGACCTGATCGACAGAGTGCGTTTTGGTGATCCGCGGTTACAGGTTTTGATCGCTCAGCGGCCGGAAGTGGGGCGTATGCTCGCATTGGCGCTCGCCCGTCATGCCGGCGCTGAGGCAGCGTGTGCGTTAATAGAAAACCGAAATGCGCGAGTTTGCGCCGAGTGTCGCAAGGTTCTGGTCGAGCGGTTTTCATCTCAAGGTCAAGTGCGTGCAGCGCTGCTCGATATGCCTTCGATGGAGCCTCTATTGCGCTATCAATTGTTGGTCGCCGTCAACGAAGCGTTGGCAAAAGAGCCCTTTGTTACCGGTTTGTTGGGCAGGGCGCGTGCTGTCGGCACGTCAGAGGCTGCACTTCAACCGGCCATTGTCCAGTTGCTTGATGAGGTTCAGGGGGTTGATTGTGAAGCGTTTGTCGATGCACTTCGCGAAGATGGACGTCTCACCACTGCGATGATCTTGCGAGCAGCTTGTCACGGGCATCTGGATTTTATTGCGGCAGTTGTGGCTGACCTTTCAGGATTGAGCCGTCAAATGTTGATTGACGCATTTGCGACAGCGCGAGAAAATCAATTGCGGGGCATATTTGCAAAGGCCGGATTAAGCGACAAAGTTGGCACAGTGCTATCTTTGGCCGTGCAACAATGGCGGGCAGTTGGCGTCGGGCGTTCTCATGCGGGTGCGCAAGAAATCACCTATGCGATAATGGAAGCTGTTGCCCCATCTTCGCGCGGCTTTGAAACTGCTAATGATGACATTGAGGGCCTGTTGCGGTCCATCTACCTGGATGAGGTACGCAAGAACGCACGCAGCCATGCACGCGCGGTAGCGACCGCTCAGGCCGCCTAACCGTCAAACATCAACCAGATCGCGCGCAAACTCGGCATTGTCCTGAATAAAGCGGAAGCGTGCTTCTGGCTTTGTGCCCATAATGTCATTGATGGCGCGTTTTGTTGTTGCCGGGTCCAACTCGTCAATTTCAACACGTAGCAGGGACCGCTTGGTCGGGTCCATGGTTGTCTCTTTGAGCTGAGCCGGTAGCATTTCGCCCAAACCTTTAAAGCGGCTGACCTCGACCTTCTTGTTTGCGTTGAACTGACGCTCCATTATTTCGGCGCGGTGTGCATCATCACGGGCATAAAGCGAGCGATTGCCTTGTGTTAGCTTGTAGAGTGGCGGTACTGCCAAAAAGAGGTGCCCGTTACGGATTAGGTCGGGCATTTCCTGGAAGAAAAAAGTGATCAAAAGCGATGCAATATGGGCACCATCCACGTCGGCATCTGTCATGATGATGACGCGCTCATAGCGTAAATCATCGTCGCGATATTTGGTTCCGGTTCCAACACCGAGTGCTTGAATGATATCGCCAATTTGCTGATTAGCGCCCATCTTTTCGCGTCCAGCTGATGCCACGTTGAGGATTTTTCCTCGAAGCGGTAGCACTGCTTGCAGAGCGCGGTTGCGGGCTTGTTTGGCGGAGCCACCGGCCGAATCACCCTCAACGATAAAAAGCTCCGCACCTGCTGCAGCATTTTGGGTGCAGTCAGCCAGCTTGCCGGGTAGACGGAGCTTGCGTACGGCAGACTTGCGTGTGACTTCCTTTTCCTTGCGGCGCCTTACGCGCTCGTCAGCGCGTTCCATCACCCATTCGAGCAACCGGTTGGCCTCTTGAGGGGAGGCGGCAAGCCAGTGGTCGAAAGGATCGCGTACAGCATTTTCAACGATTTTCTGTGCTTCAACAGTCGCCAATTTGTCTTTTGTCTGTCCGACAAATTCAGGTTCTCTGACAAAGACTGACAGCATGGCAGCCGCAGAGATCATCACATCGTCAGTTGTAATTATGGATGCGCGCTTGCTGCCTGTCAGTTCACCATAGGCCTTCAAGCCGCGGGTAATCGCTTGCCGGAATCCGGCTTCATGCGTCCCGCCATCCCCGGTTGGGATTGTATTGCAGTATGATGAAACAATGCCGTCGCCAGTGTGCCAAGTGATTGCCCACTCAACTGCTCCGTGCCCGGTGTTCTTGTCGGATTTACCGGCGAAAATCTGTTCTGTGACCCGATGATCGCCGCTCAATGACGCTTCCAGATAGTCCTTCAAGCCGCCCGGAAAGTGGAAAACGGCTTTTTGCTCGATCTTGGATTTCTCGCTCAGCAGTTCAGGCGCACACTCCCAGCGGATCTCGACGCCACCAAACAGATAGGCCTTTGATCGGGCCATCTTATAGAGTGTTTCAGGGTTGAACTTTGCGCCAGCGCCAAAAATTTCCGCATCCGGGTGAAATCGGACTTTGGTGCCGCGCCGATTATGCACAGGGCCCAAGTCTTCGATTGGCCCTTGCGCTTTGCCGCGCGAGAAGGTCTGGCGATACAGGTTGCGATTTCGTGCAACTTCAACCTCAAGCGTGTCGGCAAGTGCGTTGACTACCGAAACACCAACTCCATGCAAACCGCCGGAAGTCTCGTAGGCGTCTCCGTTGAATTTACCGCCTGCATGGAGCGTTGTCATGATGACTTCCAGCGCGGATTTGTCTTTAAATTTGGGATGCGGATCGACCGGAATACCGCGGCCATTGTCCGTCACAGACAAAAAACCATTCGCATCAAGTTCAACCTCAATAAAGGTCGCGTGGCCGGCAACGGCCTCATCCATTGAATTGTCAATTACTTCCGCAAAAAGGTGATGCAGTGCTTTGGTATCGGTTCCCCCAATATACATGCCGGGTCGTTGGCGAACGGGCTCCAGACCTTCAAGAACCACAATTGAAGAAGCGTCATAGCCGTCTGCTCCAGCACTGGGCGCAGGCTTGGGTGCAGCCTTTGGCTTTGGGGCCGGTGGTTTTGGTTGTGGCGGCGGCGCAGTGCCGAACAGATCGTTACTATTGTCCATATCGCGCTTGTTTGCATCTCGAATCGCACATGAGTATGGCATGGGCGCGGGGAGGTTGCGAAGCCTCGCTCACAGAAAGGTTTTGAACAACTATGCGCGACATTCTCGTTGATTTGGAAGCGGCGGCCACAAATCCGATTGAAGCAGCACGTCAAGCTTCAAAAACAGAGCTTCCCAAGCGCTTTTACAAAGAAGTGGCGCTTCTGGAAGTTGATGGCGGGTTTGTGGTCGGACTGGATGGGCGTGCCGTGAAAACACCGGGTCACAATAGACTGTTGCTGCCCGAAAACGGCGCTCAGTTGCTGGCAGGCGAGTTCGATGCGCAAACAGAGTATCTCGATCCCAAGGCAATGCCACTATATCGATTGCTAAACACCGCTATCGATGGTGTTGCCACTGATATGCAGGCTGTTGCTGAAGATATCGTGCGCTTTGCTGGGTCAGACTTGCTTTGCTATCGTGCCGACGGCCCGGAGAGGCTCGTTTCCCGACAAAATGAAGCCTGGGACCCCATGCTGGATTGGATCAGCTCAAGTCTTGGTAGTCGATTTGTCCTTGCCGAGGGCATCATGCACGTGACCCAACCCAAGGCAACAATTGGTGCTTTTAGCTTGCTCGTTAATCGCATTGATGATCCGATCATTCTGGCTGCACTTCATTCCATGACGACGCTGACAGGTTCAGCGGTTTTGGGCTTTGCCGTCTATGAAGGTGAGTTGGCTGCTGAAGAGGCTTGGAAAACGGCCCATGTGGACGAGGATTTCAATATAGAGCAATGGGGCGAGGACGCGGAAGCCAACGCCTTGCGCATATGGAAATGGACACAAATGAAGGCGGCCGCCGATATTGTCGATGCTCTTCTTGGCAGATGATGTTTACGGCCAAAGTTTGGTTTCGCTTCCAGCCGGTTGCGCGCTAACAAAAGAACCAGAAAAACAAAACGCAAATGCGTTTGGGGGATAAATGAAAACGGTCCTTGATGAGCTTCAGGAGCGGCGTGCAACGGCCCGAATGGGCGGCGGTCAAACGCGTATCGATGCACAACATGCCAAAGGCAAGCTAACGGCACGCGAGCGCCTCGATGTTTTGCTCGATCATGGGTCGTTTGAAGAGTTCGACATGTTTGTTCAGCATCGCTGTAGCGACTTTGGCATGGAGCAAACGAAAATTCCCGGCGATGGTGTCGTGACAGGGTGGGGCACTATCAATGGTCGCACTGTGTTTGTATTTGCCAAGGACTTCACGGTTTTTGGTGGGTCGCTGTCCGAAACGCATGCTCAAAAGATAATGAAGATCCAAGATATGGCGCTGAAAAACAGAGCGCCAATCATTGGTTTATACGATGCAGGTGGCGCTCGCATTCAGGAAGGCGTGGCAGCGCTCGGTGGCTATGCTGAAGTCTTTCAGCGCAATGTGTTGGCTTCCGGCGTGATACCGCAGATTTCAGTCATTATGGGGCCTTGCGCAGGTGGTGATGTCTATTCACCGGCCATGACAGACTTTATCTACATGGTGCGCGACCGGTCTTATATGTTTGTGACGGGGCCTGACGTCGTGAAGACCGTTACCAATGAGACAGTCACTGCCGAAGAACTTGGTGGGGCCAAGGTTCACACGTCGAAATCATCTATCGCAGATGGCGCGTACGATGACGACGTTGAGGCGCTTTTGCAGATGCGGCGCCTTGTTGATTTTTTGCCGACGTCAAACACAGCCGAACTGCCAGAGTTAGAGTGCGCGCAGCCGGTGGATGTGGATGATACGTCTCTTGATACGCTCGTGCCGGACAATGCCAACAAGCCGTATGATATCAAGGAGTTGATCTTCAAGACGGTCGATGAAGGCGATTTCTTCGAGGTACAGAGAGACTTCGCAGCTAACATCGTGGTCGGCTTTGGCAGGGTTGAGGGGCGCACGACCGGCTTTGTGGCCAATCAGCCGCTTGTATTGGCTGGCGTGCTGGACAGTGATGCAAGCCGCAAAGCGGCTCGGTTCGTACGATTCTGTGATGCGTTTTCCATTCCAATTGTCACATATGTTGATGTTCCAGGTTTCCTGCCCGGCACGTCGCAGGAGTGTGGTGGCCTCATCAAGCACGGTGCCAAACTGCTATTTGCCTACGGGGAGGCGACCGTTCCAAAGATTACGGTCATTACCCGCAAAGCCTATGGCGGTGCATATGATGTGATGGCTTCGAAACATCTGCGCGGTGACATGAACTATGCTTGGCCGTCGGCTGAGATTGCGGTGATGGGTGCCAAAGGCGCGGTAGAGATTATCCATCGCAAGGACATTGGCGATGAAGATAAGATCGCTGCGCATACGAAAGAGTATGAAGACCGCTTTCTTTCGCCGTTTGTTGCTGCCGAGCGCGGCTATATCGATGAAGTGATCATGCCAAGGTCGACGCGCCGACGTGTAGCGCGCGCGCTACGGCTGCTGCGCAATAAAGACTTGCAAAATCCATGGAAAAAGCACGACAACATACCGCTTTAGAGCGCTACTCATTCGATGAAGGCGGGCGGTGCGGCGGTGCCCCCACCGCACCATGTCGGACAGACCAGGCATCTGGCGCGGGGGCTACCAAATGGCTGTGACTGCTTGCCTCCCCGACTACCCGCGCCCAATTGGCCTGAATCGTCTCGACCTCTCAATATCCTATAATGTGTGAGGTTTCTTTTGACAGATCGCCACTAGGTGTTTGTCAAAAATTTTACAAATTTACACTACGCCTTTGTGAAACCACGCTGATTGACAGAAAAATCTGACGCAAATTTCAGGTTTTTGATGCAGGTCACTTCTCAATTTGACAAGTAAAACCTCGATTTCGCCTCCAATGGCGATCTTTAATCGAGTTGTCGGACCTACGACACCGCGCTTTTACAGGATTTTACAATTTAGACGTCGCATGGCGTCAAAACCGCAAGGAGTGAGAAGATGGGCTATCAAAACGAGATTGGTACTGCCAAGGAGCTGATTTCCGCACAGGGATCTCCATGGAATGCGATTGATCCTGAATATGTTGCGCGCATGCGACTTCAAAATCGCTTCAAAACGGGATTGGACATCGCGAAGTACACGGCAGGCATCATGCGCCGTGATATGGCGGCATATGATGCTGATCCATCCAATTACACCCAGTCACTGGGCTGCTGGCATGGCTTTATTGGTCAGCAGAAGATGATTTCCATCAAGAAGCATTTTGGCACGACAAAGGGCAAGTACCTGTATCTCTCCGGCTGGATGGTTGCAGCGCTGCGGTCAGAGTTTGGTCCGCTACCCGATCAATCCATGCATGAGAAGACATCTGTTCCGGCGTTGATTGAGGAACTCTACACATTTTTGCGTCAAGCCGATGCCCGTGAGCTTGGTGGACTGTTCCGCGATCTAGATGCAGCGCGTGAGGCCGGCGATGAAGTCAGGGCCGCGTCTGTTCAAAAGCAGATCGATAATCATGAGACCCATGTTGTCCCTATCATTGCAGACATTGACGCAGGTTTTGGCAATGCGGAAGCAACCTATCTTCTTGCCAAGAAGATGATCGAGGCCGGCGCTTGCGCGCTCCAAATCGAAAACCAGGTTTCTGATGAAAAACAATGCGGCCACCAGGACGGAAAGGTTACGGTTCCCCACGAAGACTTTTTGGCCAAGGTTCGCGCTTGTCGCTACGCATTCCTTGAGATGGGCGTTGATGATGGCATCATCGTTACACGCACAGATTCTCTTGGTGCCGGCCTGACAAAGCAGATCGCATATTCGCGCGAAGCGGGCGACTTGGGCGATCAATACAACGCGTTCCTGGATTGCGAAGAAGTATCGGCAGAAGACCTCCAGTCATCCGATGTTGTTATCAAGCGCGATGGCAAGCTTCTTCGCCCCAAACGCCTGGCATCGAACCTCTACCAGTTCAAACCGGGCACCGGTGAAGATCGTTGTGTTCTGGATTGCATCACGTCGCTGCAAAATGGTGCGGATTTGCTCTGGATTGAAACAGAGAAACCACATGTCGGCCAGATCGGCGGGATGGTTCGCCGCATTCGTGAAGTTATGCCAAACGCCAAGCTTGTTTATAACAACTCCCCGTCCTTCAACTGGACGCTGAAGTTCCGCCAGCAGGTTTTAGAAGAATGGCAAGCGGCTGGTAAAGATGTTTCCGCATATGATCCGGAAAGACTGATGAGCGTTGACTATGATGACAGCGACTTGGCGGCTGAAGCTGACGAAAAGATCCGAACCTTCCAGGCCGATGGTGCTCGCGAAGCCGGTATTTTCCACCATTTGATCACGCTTCCGACATACCATACCGCGGCTCTGTCTACCGATAATCTTGCCAAACGTTACTTTGGCGATGAGGCTATGCTCGGCTACGTTAAACAAGTTCAACGTGAAGAGATCCGTCAGGGCATTGCCTGCGTCAAGCACCAGAACATGGCTGGTTCAGACATGGGTGACGACCACAAAGAGTATTTTGCAGGTGAGGCTGCACTGTTGGCCGGCGGCAAAGACAATACCATGAACCAGTTTGAGGCAGCCGAGTAAGCTTCTGAAAAAGGTTCTGGGAGGAAGGAAACCCCGCGCCCTTGAATGGGTCGCGGGGTTTTTCCGTTTCTTGAAGTTTAGGTGCTATGTTCAGCTTGGTATCAATGCCGAAACTGGCACACCAGATACAGAACATGCCCAAGAGCCGGTCATATCGCCGCCAATGCCGATGCCTTGTGTTGTTGCACCGCCGCCAGTAGTGGTCTGGTTACACTCCATGGGGCCTTTGAACGCTGTGTTCCAATCGGCTGAGCCATGATCGATCATGGATTGATTAACCCATGCGCGAACGGCTTCCTGCATTGCCTGTGTGCGTGTCTGGCCAAAGCCAATGCCAGTCGTAAGTTCGATGCTTTGGGAAAAAGCGCCTGTTGATGTGGAGAGTGCAATTGCTGCGCTGATAAGTGCTGTTTTGAATTTCATGTTCCTGTCCTCGCTTAGGTTTATGCCGTTACGGCACGTGCTTAATGGGCGAGCGCATTTGAACCGCCTTTGAAGGTCGCATTTATCTTGCATTCATAAAAAAGCCGCGCCCAACATGAGCGCGGCTGAAGTGCTTCGGGGAGGCAAATCCTTAGAAGCTAAACTCGGCGCCGGAACCAAGGCTTTTGGCGTCATAGGTGACCTTCGCAGCAAGCGGTTTGTCTTTGGCCATGCCAGAAAGGCTTAGTGACCAATAGTCTGAACGCAGGGCTGCCGGCACATGGTCTTTGCGGCGCAGCTTCAAATTCATGTCCTTGCGTTTTTCAAAGCTGATTCTGACTTTGATCTCTTCAATCTCGGTGTTGGGCAGTTTGAAAGTGATCAGCTGAGCGTCGCTGTTGGCAAGCGCGATCATGGTTTCACCGCTTGCATCCAGGGAGCGGCTGGCGGCCATCTGAGCATCGTCATTCATTTGCAGCGCACCCAATAATTGGCGCAAGGTGCTCGGCGATCCCAAACCTTCGGTGTATGGCAACTCCCAGACGACCAGGGCAGGCGGGTTATCCTTGTCGATCATGCCGGTCAGGATTGCACCTTCTATACCCCCGATTGCACCGCCGCCTGCCACTGACACATTGGTGACATCAGCGCTTATGGTTGATGCGATGGCGTCGGCTACCCGGTAGGCATCACGCTTATATCGGTTGCTGAAGCTGGAGCCGGCCAAAATAATTTGCGGTTTGTCGCTGGCGCCGTCGCCCAACAAATCGGCCTGTTGATCGTCGAAGGCTGGGAATGGCGTTTCAACCGGTGGAACATTTGCACCGCAAACCTTATTGGCCATCACTGCCAATGAACCTTCTTCGGCAAGAACTTCTGTTGTGCTTGTAAAATCAGGTGCAGATGGTGTGATCCGCGCAAACGCGGGCAGTTCCGCGGCCGCCACCGCTTCGGCTAGCGCGACTGCACTGCGCGCCGCGCCATGGGGCGTCCAATGTGTATCGTGGCGATAATAAAATTTTTCGCGGACTTCTTCTGAAGCAGTGGCGACCTCCAGCAGGTTCGGCATGATGATGCCGGTGGACTGAACAAATGAGACCATCTCATTGAAGGACGCTGCAACTGCATCCACCTTGAATTCATCACCATTGTTGCCAAGCGCATCAATGGCTTCTTGTCCCGCAATCAGTGGGCGTGGCGGAGCCATCACAATAGCCAGCTTCGTACCGCGCGCCTCAAATGCTTTAGCGATTTCGCCAAGGAGGTACTTGGATTGATCGTTTGGAACGTATTTCAGATCCATTTGGTCATCGGTGATGATCCAGTCGGTCAGGCCACCTGACAGGACAGGTGCCAGCTTGCGATATTTCGAGGGCATCAAATCTGGCGACGCAAATTCAGGGCAAAGTGGCGCAGCGTTCACAGCTGTTGCAGCAATGCTCGATGCCAGGGCAATTGCCAAGGCACGGATGGTGTTAGTCATTGGTATGGCTCCATGTGTTGATGTAACGCTCCGGGATTTCCCAGATGACGATTTGCGGTGGGTTTTCAGAAACGGATTTGTCTTCCAGGAAGCGCTGCATCGGCTCGAACGGGCCGAGGCCTTCCAGCGCGTAGGAAGTCAGATCGGCGTGAAGCGCGACCTTCAAAAAATCGGCAAAATGAAAGTCTTCCCGAGCGGAAAAACTGGTGCCAACCAGTGCCACCGGAATGGTAACGTCATCGAACAGGCCAAGGCTATCATCGTTTTCGGAAGCCTTTTGCTCGATATTAAAGGTTTGGATGGTCTCTGAGACTGGACCTACGATGGGGCGCCACGGGCCCGTGTCTGCGAAGGCGATTAAATCGCCTTCAAACTGTCTGATTGGGCCTCGCGCGAGTTCAAATTGTGTATGCGATGCGACATGTTCGATTGCATAGTCGGATATGGCAAGCGCTGACCGGTACGCACCTTGCGGGCTCCAATGCGTGTCCGTCACCATAAAGCTGCCGGGCTCCGCAAGTGCGGAGCGCAAGTCGATCACGGGGAGTTTTTGTGCACCCAATTCCTCCAGCAGGCTCTCATAACGGCGCTCAAATTCTGCGGAACGCCGTCGGGGCAGCTCATGTGAAAGCATGCGCGACTTATCTGGAATGATAACTGTCAACAACTTTGCGCCAAGCGCTTCGATTGCACTCCTGGTGACCGATAGCTCCCGAGCAAAGTTGATGGACGCTTCTGGTGCCTGAAATTCTTCAACCGTAAACAGCGTGCCACTCTTGCCCATAATTGCACCCGCAGCTGGTTCGCTCAGCAGGCCGATTTTCAAAGCTGACCAGGCATGCCGGATATGGATTGCGAGCGGAAAGTTCTCTTCAAATCGCGCTTCATAGAGGCGCTGCGTTTCGCCGTTGCCGAACTGGATGCTGAGGTCGCTTGCCGGTGTCTTTGCGATGGTCCAAGCGCCCGGTAAAACGGCAAGACATGTCAAACCAATGGCGAGCGTAATAGCGTTGGAACGAATTGATCGTTGCATGGATTGCCCCGTCAAAACTGAAAATACAAAAAGGGTGACTCAGCGCGCGCCTGCATGATTGAGGCACATGCAATAAAGAGGGTTACAGTCCGCGCTCCGGCTGTCGCCTGCCAAATGTTGGTGTTCAACGTGGTAAAGCGCCAGCGCGTGAGTCTGTCAGCCTGTGCTTGGAGAAGGCAGATGCTGATCCCGGCCATTAGGAACAAAATTTCGGTCGGACGCAGCAGAAAAATGCTTTCTGGAGACATCAATATGCCGTTAAGGCCAGCCATACCGATGTACATGGTTGCCGCGTCCGACAGTGTCGGCGCTCGAAAGACCACCCAGCCGATAAGCACAAAGACCATCGTCAGTGGCCATGCGATTGCGGGCGGCCATACTGTTTCTTTCCCTTTTGCACCAAGAGCGCGTTCGACGGCCATGATGCCGCCATGCCAGACTCCCCAGATCAAAAATGTCCAATTGGAACCGTGCCACAGACCGCCAAGCGCCATGGTCAGTATCAGGTTACGGTAGGTTTTAAATGAGCCGTGACGGTTGCCTCCCAGCGGTACATAAAGATAGTCGCGAAGCCAGGCAGACAAGCTGATATGCCAGCGACGCCAGAACTCTGTTACCGAGCGGCTGGAGTAGGGTGCATTGAAGTTCTCAACAAAGCGAAAGCCAATCATCAATCCAAGACCGATGGCCATTGCTGAGTAACCTGCAAAATCGAAAAACAATTGGATGGCATAGGCCGTCGCACCGAGCCAGGCTTCCGCCATTGTCGGAGTTTGCAACGCAAACATGCGGTCTACCAGGGGGGCGACGCTGTCGGCGATGAGCAGCTTCATGGCCAGTCCGAGCGTGAAGCGCTTGCAGCCTTTCAGGAACAAAGAAAGGCTGTGATGCCGACTTTCAAATTGATGTGCCAAGTCCTTGTAGCGGAGGATTGGTCCGGCAATCAGCTGCGGAAAAAGCGATGAGAAGGCCAGGAAGTCCACGATATTGCGTGCTGGTGGAGCATCGCCCCGGCTAACGTCTAGGATATAGCTGATTGATTGAAAGACGAGAAATGACAGGCCAATAGGCAGGATGATCTCAGGCAGCGACATGCCATAGCTTGTTGTTAAGTCGAGGCGGTCCAACGCGCCCTGGAATGTGTCCGTGACGAAGTATGCATACTTGAACCACCCCAAAATCAATAGGTTGGCTGTAACGCCGAGCTTAACTGCCCATCTCTTTGCCCGTTCTGAAACACCCGATGTAGCCGCAGCGCCAGCTGCATAGCTTAGCGCGGCAATGGCTATGACAAGAGCCAGGTAGTTCAGTTGCCACCAGCCGTAGAATATACAGCTTGCGACCAATAGCGTTGAAGTTTTGTATCGCGCTGGCGTCAAATAATAGAGCGATAAAAACAGCGGCAGAAACGCGAAAACGAAAATGGGCGTAGAAAAAATCATTGACCTATCCAGCTGGCTCAATGACAGGTCCGAAGCGATTTTCGATCACCGTTATCTTCCCGTTTTGGACGAGAAATGTGATGTTCTGGCCGCGGTTGAGACTGAGGTCGAATGTATCAATGATAGTCCGGTCATCGGCCAGTTGAACGGCGAGAGGGGTCTGAACTGGATTGACGGAGCGGGAGCCGATTTCAAACTGCGCCGTTGCTTCGACAACCTTTATTTCGCGGTCAGGGACAATAAGCTGTACCGGCGCTTCATCTGCGTTGATCAGAAACAGGTGGACTTTGCTGTTCGGCCGATCTTTTGGCTCTTCAATCGAAACGAGATTGCCGTTTCGATCTTCTAAAAGAGAATAAAATGTTCCTGCTTCTGAGTTACCCAATGTCTTAGCGCTGATGGCTGCATAGGCGGTGTCTGTTCCGGGAGGTCTTTGGAGTACGCGACCGTTAAACCTGAAGTCTGTCTTAGCATTGTCAGCAAGCAGCCTTACAAAGACCGCATCCTTCGGCGGCGCTTGATCATATAGAACACTCTCATCAGCCGCTGCTGGTGCGGCCAAAAACAAAACGGCCGACATTTTCAACAGAAAAGTCTTATATTTCAATCGCATTACACAGACTCCTAATGTCAACGCTTACTCTTACATGCGGAAAAGGCATTTTTATTTATAAAGTATATTTCTATATTATTTCGTATATATTTATATACATAAGAATAGTATTAAAAATAATTTTGAATAAATTGTTTTGAGTGCTAATTTCCATTATGAAAATGATTCTTGAAAACTCCTAAACGCTGTGAACTATCCTTATTAGATACACCATATGCTTTATTTCACGTGTTCCGCTCTGCAACCTCGGTTAGGTGGCCGGTTGTGTTTCTCGGAGTGATTGTATGAAAATCCGGCATGAGCGCCCCATGTCTCAGTTAGAGTTCCAAGTGCGAGCGCCGTTGGCGTTGCTGTTGGACAGTGGCGAACGTGTGTCGATAGAAGAATGGTCCCTGAAGGGCTTGAACTATCCCAAAGAACTCGGAGAAATGCCCGCACGCGGCATGTTGATGATCCCATTTCAGGGTGTGAAAATAACCTTTCCGGTAGCGCTGCAACCTGTCGAACGCGAACGATTTCTGTACTTCAAAAATCTGACGGGCAGACAGCGAGAGACGTTAGCCATTTTTTACCGCTCGATACTCTCGGGAAAGATGGCGAGCACCGATGAGATTATCACCAGCCTGGATGCACCGGTTGACCTTGTTCCCATGGAGGAAACGCAAGACGAACTGGATAAGGCGACCGAAAAGACTGTGCCCCGAAGCCTGCGCGCGATCGCTTCAATGACAGTCTATGCGCTCTTTGCGATGCTGATCTTCTGGCTGCTTGGCTCTGGCATTTACAGCAACATCGCTATCGTCAGGGTCACCAATGCTCGGATTGAAGCGCCGCTTGTTCCGCATATTTCGCAACTTGGCGGCTACGTTGCTTCAGTACCAGTGGCCGTCGGTGATCAGGTCGCGGTAGGCGACATAATGGTACGCATTCAAACGCCTGATAGCGAAGGAGCGCTCGCTGATGTTCGCCTAAGGATTAGTCTGCTTGATGAGCGGATGATTGTCTTGCGAGAACGCGAACGCGTCGCCTTACTTCGTATTGAGGAGGCAAGGGCAATACTCGTCGAAGAAGCGGCCAATGCGCTGCCTGACGAGTTCGATGAGCGGCGTGCCGCGCTGGAAGCCTTTGATGGGCGTTTTAATCCAGAATACCAACTGCTCTATGATGCGTTATTGGCAGTACAGCGCGAGATTTCAGATATTGAAGATGATCTTCAACGCCTCAGACGCGAGCGTGGTAGATTGCGCGATACCGCAGATGCCCTGCACGTTGTTGCTTCGGAAGCGGGTATCGTTACAGATGTTGCTGTAATCCGTGGCCAATATGCATCACGTGGCCAAATCGCGGTCACCGTTGAAGGTCTGGCGCCACGTATTGCGCGCGGTTGGTTGACACAGGAGATGGCCGCCGCTCTCACCGAGGGTATGCAGGTTAAGCTGACGGTTAACACTGGGCAGGGCAGGCGGGTGTTAGATGGCACGGTCGCTGATGTTAGTGCCGGAATTGACCCAGAAATATCTGCGGAGTTCGGGACGCTCGTAAGCGTTTCGCTAAACGATATGACACCGCAGGAAATCCGTGTAGAGCTTCCGCATTTATTGCCAGTCGCCGTTCGGGTTCAACGTGATTGGGTGACCTCTTTCGATGAACGTGTTCGCTCATTCGTCGCCGTTGTGAGGGGTGTTTTCAATGGAAATACCTGAAAGCGAATATGCCTTTGACAAGGACTTGACGACACGTCTTCGTACCTTTCAAGTTCCTGCTGCTACTGGTTTTGCCAAGTGGAAGCCCAGCCAAATTATCACATTGATACTATTGATCCTCGGGATTGGTTGGCTGCTAACTGGCACCGCAAACCGATTTTTCCAGCCTGACACGCTGCATGTAACGTTGGTGATCGGTATGCTCGGCATTTGGCGTTTTGGCTGGTGGTTCACTCACGCGGCTAGGGCAGAAATTTACCGTAACTTTATTTGGCCTAACATGCGTAAGAACGCTGACGCGGTTTGGGCAAGCGGCTGGCGACCCGGCCGGCTGCATATCCAAATGACGACTTATTATGAGGAGCCGGCGATTACCAAACGCGTTATCGGTTCCATCCTTGGGCAAATTCGGCGCGAGAAAATTCCGACCACGCTCTATATCGGTACCGGCTCGGCCTATGATGAACTGATCATTCGAGAGTTCGTTGAAGTCTATGCTCAGGATATCCCCGACGATTTGGCAGAACTGGTTTTCCTGCGCCAGAACCAGCCCGGCAAGCGTATGGCCATCGGCATGATTTTACGCTCGATCAATCGCAACGGTGTTGATCCTAATGACCTTGTTATCTTCATGGATGGCGATGCCCTTTACGGCAATGACGTTCTTGAAAAAACGCTGTCTATGTTCGGCAACGATCCGGAACTTCAGGCACTGACGACCGATGAGGAAGTCATTTGTTATGGGCCCAAATGGATAGAAGCTTGGCTGAACATGCGCTTCGCTCAACGGCGTTTAGCTATGCAAAGCCACGCCGTTTCAGGAAAAGTGCTTACGCTGACTGGTCGCATGTCAGTGTTTCGCGCCAAACATATGCTGAGTGAACGTTTCATTCGCACCATCGAAGCTGACCACCTCGATCATTGGCTTTGGGGGCGGTTCCGTTTTCTGTCAGGCGATGACAAATCCACTTGGTACTATATGCTCACGCGTGATGCGAAGATGACCTATGTCCCCGACGCCACTGTCTATACGATCGAGGTGATCAAGGAAAATGGTCTTGCGCGCATGGTCCAGAACTTCCGGCGTTGGTCCGGGAACATGCTACGTAATGGCAGTCGCGCCATTGCTCTTGGCCCCAAAAAGGTAAAACCATTTATTTGGTGGTGCATTGTCGACCAGCGCATTGCGATGTGGACCATGATGGTGTCCCCAACGTTGGCTTTGCTGGTGGCTTTTATTGAACCAGCCTATTTATGGTCCTGTTTGATCTGGGTGCTGTTTAGTAGGATTGTGCTTTGCCTTTTCTTGTATAGATACAGTCGAACGATCGATCTTGCCTGGCCGTTCATTTTGTATCTCAATCAGGTGGTCAACGCATCAGTGAAGATTTTTATGATCTTTCACCTGTCAAAGCAGAAATGGTCGAACCGAGGCAATCAGACGTCGAAAAGCGGCGAGGGATGGCTTGCTACCGCGCAAAACACAATTGCCAAGGCGCAGCTCGTTATCGCTGTATCCGGGTTCCTGACGATACTGGCCATCTATGTTGGTGCAATCGATTTCACGTTTTAGTTGTAGACCTGCTTTTTTCATTTTTTACCCAGCGATGGGATATAGCCGCTTAAGAAAAAGCGAAGGATTTTAGTGACCGGTTTGTCCGCATCTTAACCATGCGCATTATCGGCAGGTCGAAAAAAGCAACCTTCAGCGCGTCTAGGATAGATAGAACGCACTGATCTCTTGCTCCGTTCGTGAATTTCTCACGCCTTAGGTGCGAGCCATATCATTGGCTTGGCACAATTTGGTGCGCCTTTAGGTTGTATATGGTGAATGCGCAGCTTTAAATTGTGTTGCGTAAGTATCGGCTTTAGCGCCGATTGAGACGACCTCCTATCCGAAAGTTCAGTGGTGCTGTCCGTAAACGCAAACCTCTAGCCGTTATTGAAAAAACAAAGGGAAAATAACGGTTTAGGCCTGCGGCAACTTCAAACTACTGTTCTAAGAGGACTATTAGATGAACGCGATCGCACCTATCATAGCGGACACAAAAGTTCCCGTTCGCTTTTCGTTGATCGACGAAAAACCAGCCATTTCAGTTGTCGGACTAGGCTATGTCGGTGCCGTATCCACAGCTTGCCTTTCATCGCTGGGGCACGAAGTTATCGGCGTAGACATTGATGTTGACAAGGTGTCCGCAATCGCTGCCGGCCAGTCTCCTATCCATGAAGAAGGGTTGGGGGAGCTGCTTCAAAAAGGTGTCGACGAAGGGCGCATCCAAGCGACTGATAACCTTTATCGTGCAGTTCGTGACACAGATGTCACCTTCGTATCAGTCGGCACGCCGACAGCAGCGGACGGTGGCTGTGACTACAGCTATATCAAGTCTGCTGCTGAGATTATGGCCGATGGCCTGGCATTGAAAGACAACTTTCACGTGTTTGTCATGCGCTGTTCCATTCCGCCTGGGACGACAATGAAATTTATGACCCGCATCTTGGAATTGCGCTCTGGCAAGGAACTCGGCAAGGACTTTGGCGTTTGCTTTAACCCCGAGTTTTTACGTGAAGGTGTTGCCATTGCTGACTTTCACGCTCCACCTAAGACCGTAATCGGCGCAACGTGTGAACGCACAGCTAACATCGTGCGTAAGATATATGAGCCGGTGGACGACAACCCAATCATCACCTCCATCGAGACCGCAGAAATGGTTAAGTATGTCGACAATGTCTGGCATGCGGCAAAGGTCTGCTTTGCCAATGAGGTCGGTCGCCTCTGTAAGACACAAGGTGTCGATAGTCATGAAGTGATGGATGTCTTTTGCAAGGACACCAAACTCAACCTGTCGCCCTATTACCTAAAGCCGGGTTTTGCTTATGGCGGGTCATGCCTGCCAAAAGAAGTGCGTGCCGTTGCGCATATCGCAAAGGCAGCTGGCATCACTTTGCCGATGATCGAGAACCTCGACACGTCCAACAAGGAGCATGTCGCCGCAACCGTCCAGATGGTTCGTGACACGGGCGCCAAACGGGTTGGTGTTTTGGGGTTAGCATTCAAGCCAGGTACGGATGATTTGCGCGAAAGCCCAATTCTCGATGTCATCGCAGAGCTTCGTGAAGGCGGTATAGAGGTTGTGGCGCACGACCCGGTAATCAACGACGAAACCAATATCGAAGCTCAACTGAGCTACGTTAAACATGGCAATCCCGGCCTTGTTAAATTGGCCGGAGATTTGAAGGGCCTTCTTGCAGAGACAGCCGCAGATGCGGTGGACCGCGTGGATGCGGTGATCGTGACGCAAAAGCACCCGGTCTATGCAGGTTTGGCGCAAATTGCAGCCGACAACTTCAACAAGCCAGTGATCGATGTGGTGCGCATCTTTGACGATATGCCATCGGCGCCAGCCTACATGGGAATTGGTTGGTAAAACATAGGTTTAGCGTGATCTAGACCGTTCGGCTGTCGCGCTTTTCCAGCACAATAAAAACATCCCAGTCAAAACAGGAATAGCAAAATGACTACAGATAATACGCAGATTGGCGGTGGCGCCAACGATGTAATCGACGGAACAAGTGATGCCGATGTATTAATCGGACTTGAAGGCGATGATACCCTAAATGGTGGTGGAGGAAATGACACCATCTTTGGTGACTTTCTCGGCGAAAACTTGCTCGACAGTCCTGATGATGCGCTGACGCTCGCGCAGCACGGTGCCAATGGCGACTGGACCGTTGGTGAGGACGGTTCAGGAAACCCGCAAATGTCGCAGACCGTGACAACAGTTGCGGGTGCGCAATATGAGATTTCGTTCGAACTAGCTGCGAACCTTGCCGGTGGGTCAACATCAGGCGCAGTCGATGTTTATTGGGAAGGGGTGCTCGTCGGCACCGCTGATACCAGCAGCGCGCTTTTTTCCGAAACGAGCTTCACCTTCACCGGCACCGGTGGCGACGGCACGCTAACTTTTGTTACCCGCGAAACTGAAGGCGATGGCCCTGAAATCGATACGTCGGGACCGATTTTCTCTTATGAGACAACCGTCGACATTGGCGGGCAATCAGTTGATGTAGCGGCCTTTGCAGAGGGCCAGGCGAAAATCTACCAAGTTATCGATGGCGAGCTCAATGTCTTTGATACCGAAACCGGCACGTACTCTGCTGCGGGCGCACCTGCTACGGTCGTCGTAAACTGTGTTGGCTTCAACCAGGAAGATGATTTGATCTACGGCATTGCCGTCAAGGATGGCGTTGACTCTCTTGGCAACGTTGTCAGCAAGACAGACCTCGTCATGTATGATGCTGAGGGAAATTCTTACCGCATTGGCGAAACGCCTTATCGTTCATGGACGGGCGACTTTGACGACAAAGGCAATTTGTGGGCTTTTGAGTCAGACTTCGACCGTGTCACCATGATTGACGTTGATCAGTTTGATGCAAACGGCAATCCAATTTCAACGACGTTCAAATTTCCCGCCGAGTTAATGACCGACAAGGTTTGGGATGTTGCGTTCGACGCTGCGTCGCAGAGCTTTTATGGCCTTGTCCGTCCAAGCGCTGAAGGTCAGCCAAGCAAGATTATCCAGGTTGATATTTCTGCCGTTGCCAGCGGGGGGGACCCGGTGTTCAACGAAATTCTGGTCACGCATACGGAGATTGACGGTGTTCTGATGGCCGGTGTGCCTGCGATGACTTTCGGTGCCTTCGTCATTGATGCAGAGGGCAACATGTACGCCGGTGGCAATGGCGGTGATCATGACATGGATGATTCAACTGCGACCTCAGGCGGCATCTACCGGATCGAGTATAACTCTGACGGTACCGCAAAGCTGGTTTTGGTCACCGATGCGCCAAAAGCATACAGCAATGATGGCGCCATGGACCCGCGTGCACTCGATCCCTTCACACCATTTGATGCATCAGCTGGTGTTTTGGTCAAAGCCCCAGAACTCTTTGAGATTGAAGATCCTAGCGACAGTTATGATGACGAAATCAATGGCGGCGCCGGTGAAGACACTGCCGACGGTGGCTATGGTGAAGACACCATTACTGGTGGTTCGTTGGGCGATGAGCTTTCCGGTAATGAAGGTGATGATAAAATCTACGGTGGCGCCGGCCCTGACGGAACATCGACTATCGTTTCCTTCTATGACGAGTTCGGCAATCGCTATGATCAATATGGCAATCTGCTTCCCGAGGATGACGACATTCTTTATGGCGGTGAGGGTGACGATCTGCTCGACGGATCAGCCGGTCATGATTATGCCAATGGCGGGTCTGGTAATGACACGCTGAACGGTGGTTCCGGTAGCGACACGTTGGTCGGCGGCGAGGGCAATGACCAGCTCTCGGGCGGCGGCCAAGACGATGACCTGTTCGGCGGTACTGGCACCGATACGCTCAATGGCGGCAGCGGAGACGATAGCTTGGATGGCGGCGAGGGCGATGATCTGCTGCTTGGCGGCTCCGGTAACGACGATCTGTCTGGTGGCGCAGGAACAGACAATTTACAGGGCGGCTCAGGCAATGATGTGATGTCGGGTGGTGATGGTGACGATACGCTAAAAGGCGGTAGTGGCACCGACACCATCAATGGTGATGCTGGTAAAGACAGCATTGATGGTGGTAGCGGTGATGACATGCTCGATGGCGGTGCCGGCGATGACTACATCAAAGGTGGCTCTGGCAACGACCAGATCACCGGCGGTGATGGTAATGATCGCATCAACGGTTATACCGGCAATGACACCATCTTCGGTGGCGCTGGCAAAGACACCATCTATATGGGTGCTGGCAGTGACACCGCGACGGGTGGCGATGGCAGAGACCGCTATGTGTTCCGCAGTGAAGACATGGATGGTTCCACCGACACTATTCTCGATTTCAACCTGTTTGGAAGCGATAAGGATGTGCTGGACTTCCGCCAGTTGGATCTACTGGACGTTGGCATGGATTTGGCATCCTGGATATTGGCCAACATTTCCGAGACCAGTCCTGGAACGGCGGAAATCGATCTGGGTGGCAGCACGCTGATTTGCGAAAACCTTGGTGATTTCTCGATCAGTGACTTCAACGATTGCATTCTTGTTTGAATGTTCAGTGGGTCGCACAGGCTTCGGTTTGGTTGATCTCCAACCAAGAGAGATCACCTTGCCGGAGCTCCATTAGCTCCAGACAAATACAGCAACCCTGAGACTGGCCGGTGTCACACGATACCGGCCTCTTTTCCGATCATAGCAGCATGGGTCCGGTTTTTGGCCTCCAGCTTCCGGCAAAGCGTTTTTACATGGAGTTTGATCGTCACTTCCTGAAGATCCAGTTCGCGCGCCAGTTCCTTGTTGGACAGCCCGCGGCAAAGGCCTTCGAGCACCTGCATTTCGCGTGTCGACAAGAGCTTGGACAGAGCGTTTTCCGGCGCTTCCTCTTCGGCGTTCATGAAGTCGTGAGGAACATAGGTTTCGCCCATCGACATGAAACGAACGGCGTTGACCAATGACTTTGCCGCAATGGTTTTAGGTAAGAAGCCAACTGCCCCTGCATCCAACGCGTCTTGTGCTACCGCTTTGTTAGCGGTGCCTGACATGATTGCTACGGGTGTTTTGTTTGCAGCTTCGATGGCCCGTGCAAGGCCATCAAGGCCGTCCATGCCAGGCATGCCGTAATCGAGCAAAACCAGATTATAGACAGCATCGTTCTTGATCTTTTCGCATGCTGTATCCAGTGATGTACATGTTTCAACTTCAATATCGCCTTGCGCTGTCAAAAAAGCCGACAGTGTTTCAAGTACGAGATCGTGATCATCTGCAATAAGAATTCTCATTTTGGTAACCTAGCAGGTTATTCTTACACTTTTGTTGTCGAGAATTCGATTGCTGCTGCCAATTTTTCCAGCTCAACCGGTTTTCGAAACATTTCTACTCCCCCCAACGATGAAAGTCGCGGGTCAGAAATTCGCCCTACCAGCGCGGAGACAACAAAAATTGGGATATGTGGTGTGATTTTCTTAACGGCTGCGGCTAAGTCGCCGCCATTCATTGCAGGCATATCATAGTCCGTAACCAGCGCTGACCAACTGCCCGGATCATCTTCAATTGCTGACAATGCGTCGCGTGGATCCGTGCATAAGGCAACTTCAGCGCCCTGCGCTTCCAAAAAGGCAGCTAGAACAGCGCCAACGCGCTCATCGTCATCGACAATGATAATCGTCTTGTCGGACAGATGCACCTTCTCGATGCCGGAGGTACTCTCCTGATTGTTGCCATCCTCCGCGATCGGCCAGAAGAGATGGACTTTGGTGCCTAAACCAATCTCAGATTCAATTTTTAGCGCGCCGCCGATTGACTGAATTTGCATCGAAGCCATGGCAAGCCCGAGGCCATTTCCGTGCCTGCCCTTGGTGGTGAAGTAGGGGGTTAGCGCTTTGCTTTTTGTATCTGTGTCCATACCGGAACCGTTGTCAGACACCGTCAGCTGCGTGTACCTCCTGCTGCTATCGATGCGACCTGCATCCATTTTTCGACTGGTTATACCGTCATCAAATTGCATCCCTCCTGCGCTCACGCTTATCTCGCCAGCATCGACACCTATGGCGTGTACCGCGTTCAGCGACAGGTTCATCAGTATTTGACTGAAGAGTTCAGGATTGCCCTTGAGCATGACAGCGACGTGGTCAGTGGCCACCTTATAGTGAATGTTATTGGGAACCTGTGGCCGCAGCAGCGCGGATACGCTGTTTAAGGCGTTTGCCAGATCAAATTGGCCGATCGTTTCTTCTGGTCGGCCGGCATCAAGCAGTTGCGCGACCAGTTTGCTGGATTGTTGGCCTGCCTGCGCAATGCGTTGAATATGTTCGTCAATCTCGGGCGATCTGGCATCCGAGAGTTCAATCAAAGTCACTGATCCAGTAATCACAGATAGCAGATTGTTAAAGTCATGGGCGATGCCAGCTGTAAGCTGCGCGACGGCCTCCTGCCGCTGCAAACGAATAAGTTCGCGCGTCATGTCCGCTTCGCGTTCTTCATAAGCTAAACTGTCGGTTATATCGCGGATAACGATAACGTAGCCCCCCGATGGTAAGGGCGAGCCCGAGATTTCGTGCACCGACTTGTTGCTGCTATACTTGTGATTGAGCGTCAGCTCGAATCCGAACGTGGCGCGTATGGAGGGTACGCCTTCATAGCGACTGGACCACTTTTGCCCATAAGCGTTTCCGGACTTGCCGAATCCCATTAACTCAGCGCCAGCTGGGTTTATGTAAGTGATGCGACCCTCATCATCACAAATCAGGATGCCGTCTTTGGCGGCTTCAATGGCAGCCAGTCTTTGGGAAAGTAGGTTCTGCGCGTGTAGTCGTGCTGTGATATCGGTTGCCGAGGCGACTATGCCGCCGTCTTTTAACGGCCTTGCCTTGAGGAAAATGCTGCGTCCATCGGGTAACTCGAACTCCTGACCTTCTTTCAATTGAGCCAGCGCTGGAAGGTCTAATGATTTAAGCTCCTCGCTGATCGGGCGCTCCAAAACGGCGATGTGTTCCAGGTAAGAACGCCAATTGTCTGAAAAGCTTGTTCCTGCTTTCCAGTCCCGGGCAGGTGCAGGGAAGATCGCCCGCACCGCATCGTTTGCAAAAGCTAAATCGCCACCTTGTTCCACGAGCATGAACCCATCATCGCTGGATGCTAGCGACTGCTCCATGCGCGCTGTCACGCGATCACGCTCTGCCGCCGCGGCGACCCGTTCTGTGACGTCGCTTTGTGTCGCCACAAGATTCACGATGTCACCCGAAACATTCCTGACCGGAAACAGCGTTAGTTCGTTCCAGAATGGTGTTTTGTCCTTGCGCTTGTTTTGCAGTAGAAATGTGCCACCCGACTTATCTTTGACAGCCGCTCTCAACCTTCTGCGTTCAGGTGAATCAGCTGGCTCGGCGCTCAGGAAGCGGCAGTTTTCGCCCAAAACTTCCTCGGCACTGTAGCCCGAAAGTTCCTCGAATGCGGCGTTCACATAGACCAATGGACTGTCGGGGTGAGTGGCGTCAGAAATCGCAAATCCGGAAGAAGAGCCAGAAATTGCCGCGGCTAGAAGATTGTTTTCTGCGGCTATATTGGCGTTTCGAAAGCCTTGCAAAGCCAAACCAGCCAGCCGCCTTATCAGCTCTAGATCTTTGGCGTCAAAGCGTGTGTCTTTATCTCCAAAGGCTGCAAAACTGAAATGACCAGAAGCGGGAGCGACCAAAAAACCTCTCAGGTCTTTCATCTGGGCATCACCTTTCCAATCCCCCACCAGAGAGAGGTCAGTGACGTTTCGTGGCCGGGCATACATGTCGATTGGAGGGATGAGTTTCAGTCCTTCCCAATCCCCATGATTGCTGGCAACGATGGTAGAAGCTCCGGCCAATTGCTTTTCAATAAGAACAATTCGCCGTGCTCCTGTGGTCTGCGCAATGGTCGCAAAAAGGGCGCTAAGCGCAGCGGCTGGATTGTCAGCCGTCGAAAAAGCCTCCAGACAGTCTGCCAACCGTTTGGTCTCAGCGAGCAGACTTGCTTCGCGCTCGCGCAAAATCTGCAGTTCGAGCAGTGTTTCTCTTAACCGCTCGTCGTCAGCCATGCTGCATGGTGCCCCAAGATGGTCATTCAACTCCAAAGACTATGCAGGAAATCATAAGATTGCCATGCCGGTTTCCCGCTTGCAGCAGTGAGCCTTGTTCACCAAAAGTAAATGTTCCGAGAAAAGGTGCCCCATCCAATGCATCGGCGACACCGGCGGCAACTTCGTCAATCTTGTCGCGCACCGAAAGCATGCAGCCGCCACAATAGACCATGAGTGCACCGGCAACGTCGCTTTTCTCAATTCTGCCGCTTGCACACGCAAGTGAAGCGACCCGGCCTGCGCGCTCGATCAGACTATGAGCCGTTCCATTCATTTGGGTGAGAGTTTCGCCTTCACTGACATTGGCGAAAAGATCGATGCTGCTATCGTCGTGGGCAACGGACGGGTGAGCCAGCAGGTACAGGGGAACATCTCCAAACCGGCTCACCTCACGGCCCAATGGCCAGAAAGTGCTTTCTGACAAAATGGGTCGTGAACCAGCGCCATGCTCAACGGCGGTGACTGCTCCGCCCGTCCATTCGCGATAGACATCAAGCGCTGGTCGTCCGTCTATCTCTCTGATTTTTCGACCTTCAGCTGCGGTGACAACACCGCTTCGATCCGTGGGTGAATATCCGTTCTGATAGGCGAAGGATATCGGAACCGAAGGAAATAAGACCGATACAACAACTCCTGAAGCGGCCATCTCATCCATGGAGAATACACTCCAGTCTCCACTGACATCATTGTCGGCAGCGCTGCCGCCAATTATCGGTGCCGCGTCTTTTCCAATAACGGCTTCAATGCCGGCAATTACCTGCTCCTCATTACCGGGAGTGGCGGATACCCAAACTAAAGCCGGTTGTTCGCCAATACGTTTGGCATCGACAAGTGCTCTCTTCGTTGCGCTTTGTGCAGCTGACGCAACAGACTGCTCAAATGCTGCCATACCCGTCCCGTAGGCACCTTTGGGGTCGCATATCGCAAACGCACCGAGCCCATTGTTGGCCCCACTATTGGACATGATCCCATGGCATGAGGTTGCACCATGGATGCGCTTTGCTTGCTGCAATGCCGCAGGGGCTTCGCGTGCTATCTGCAAGTTGCAATTGCCGTGCAAAGAAACAAAATCGAATTGCTGCTGGCCCATTTTAAGGGCCAACGCCTCAATGTCAGACGCGGTTTCCGCGATGATTTGCAACGCCCTGTCTCCTTTTTCGGAAACTGTTTAGCGGAATTGGCAATTGGCGTTTTTGGTTATTGGTATACGAGACTATCCAAAAGAATAGGGGGCCCCGAAGTTGGGGTCCCCGCCGCCGCTGGCGCTATTCGGGGTAAGCTGCTTCTACCATAACGGATGACAATTTGGCGTAGGTATCAAGCCAAGCTTGTTTGTCTTCCTCGCCAAATGTCGGCCCCAGCAATTGTGTCAGTGTTTCAATAAGTGCAGCGCCAACGGATCCGTACTGATCAGCGGTTACGCCATAATCAACGTGGCGAATGGCAAGCTCTTTTGCGGCTGGCACCAGAGTTTCCTCATCATGGAGGTTATCGACAATGAAGTTGAGTGTCTGAGCCAGTTTTCTCCCTTGAAGCACCAAATCGCCCACGAACAAAGGGCGCGTTGAATGATCAATGCGGAACAAATTGGCGTAAAACAGGCTGGCCAATCTTGAAGGGTCGCTCGCTGCAGCAGCCCATGTTGACCTGATCCGAACGAATGCTTGTTCCTGCTCCGACACTTCTTTGCCTTTCATAGAACCGCGGTTTGATTTCAGTCACCGGAGCGCACTGGGTATGCTGGGCAGCTTAAGTCAAGCGTATTAGACAAAACCAATCTTGCGCTTGTCGTTTCGCGCGGCCAGATCGATAGCGATCTGTGCCGCCAAGCGCGCGTTGTTTTCAACCAGTGCGATGTTCGTTTTCAAACTATCGCCGCCCGTCAGTGCAACCATCTTTGATAGCAGGAAAGGCGTTGCAGCCTTGCCGATTGCCTTTGCCTCCGTTGCGAGCTTCAGCGCTGTTTCAATGTGCATGTTCATTTTTTCGAGTGGAATTTCATCGCTGGCAGGTACGGGATTGCATATCAACGTTCCGCCATGGCCCATGCGAACCAATTCCCTTCGTATTGAAACAAAATCGCCAATTTCTTCAACGCTATCGATGCGCAACGGCGCTTTTAGACCCGATTGGCGCGACCAGAAGGCTGGCAATTCATCCTGGCCAAACGCAATCACCGGTACGCCACGTGTTTCCAGCGCTTCAAGCGTTTTTGGAAGGTCAAGGATTGCTTTGGCGCCTGCGCAAACAACGGTGACTGGCGTTCGGGCCAGTTCATCAAGATCAGCCGATATGTCAAAGTCGAGTTCTGCACCTCTATGCACACCGCCAATGCCGCCTGTTGCAAATACGCCGATACCCGCGCTGGCGGCGGCCATCATGGTTGCCGCCACTGTTGTACCGCCAGTTGCCCCTCGTGCCATGGCAAACGCCAAATCAGCGCGCGACAGTTTCATTGCATTTTGGGTTTTAGCCAGCTTTTCGCGCGCCGAATCATCGAGCCCGATATGCAAGACGCCTTCTATGACCGCTATAGTGGCGGGTAGGGCGCCTTCTTTGCGGATCACGGTTTCTACATTGGCCGCCATTTCCAGATTATCCGGCCAGGGCATCCCATGTGTTATGATAGTTGACTCTAAAGCAACCACTGGATCAGCCGCCCGCAATGCGTTCTCAACTTCTGGGGCAATTTTCATTTTAGCTGTCATGCTGCTTTACCTCGGCCAAGAGCGTCTCCCATTCAAGTGACGCAATCGGCCCATGCGTTTGGATGGTTTTGCTGGCTGCTGCTACGCCAAATTTCACCGCGTCATAAAGTGTGCAGTTTTCCACTTTGACCAGCGCCGCAAGTGTCGCGCCTGCCAAAGCATCACCTGCCCCTGTGACATCGACCACGCTGGGCACCTGTGAAACACCGATGCTGTACTCGTTTCCGTCCGTCGAAAGCAGGACGTCCTTTGTGCCTTCCGTAATGACGGTGTCCTTAAAGCCGGCTGCATGCAAATCGCCAAGTGCTGCTTTTTCTCTATGATTCATGAAAACCAGATCGAAATTTCCTGCGCTCGGCTTCAACCGATTGGCTTTGGCCGGAGAGATGGCTAATCCAACGATTATGCCGCGAAAGGCTGATGTGATAGTTTCAATGGTCTCGGCCGGTAAATTGGCATCTATTACAAGCATATCTGCATGTTGAAGCGCATCGCGCACTTCACGACGATTGAGATGTCGCGGTAGCGCGTCTTCATAGAGGCTCATGTCGGCAACAGCAGCCTGTACATCGCCGTCGGCGTCTAATACTGCTGTGTAGGTTGGCGTTGTTCGATCAAGAAACACCGCGCTTTGATCTTCGATCTCTGCTTCTTCTATGGCGGCTTGGACCTGCTCTCCTGCCGCATCGGCACCACGGGCGGAAATCATCGTAATCTTGGTAACATCTGATAATTGCGCCAAAACACGCAGGCTGTTCAGGCAACAACCGCCGACACCGGCGTCAACAACACCAGGTGTCGAAGCGCCAGCGACGTTCGGTATGCTCATTTTGGCAATCCAATCGACATGGGCGCCGCCGATGCCAACGATGTGTTTTGCGCGCATGAAGTCTGGTTAACATGCCCAGTGATTCTGCCATAGCGACCTCACATGAGGGCTGATCCACAATGCTGCTTTTTGCGCAAGAATAGAACATTTCAAAAACAAAATGTAATAATGCAATAATTTCAATGATTTAATGGCATTGCGAAAATAGAACAAAAATGGTACAGAATTTGTATGATCAATTTGCGCGTCTTTTACTTGCGCACTTAGGGGATACATGATGGGACAGGCAAACTTAAAGCTCGTTGAGGGAAAAGGCGTGGACAAATCCAAGGCTTTGGATGCGGCGCTGGCACAAATCGAACGCTCTTTCGGCAAGGGCTCGATCATGCGGCTGGGCGCAAGCGAACAAATTGTAGAGATTGAAACAGTGTCAACCGGCTCTTTGGGGCTGGATATTGCACTTGGTGTTGGTGGCCTGCCAAAGGGGCGGATTATTGAGGTCTATGGCCCTGAAAGTTCTGGTAAAACCACGATGGCGCTTCACACTGTAGCGGAGGCCCAAAAAAATGGCGGCATTTGTGCGTTTGTTGATGCTGAGCATGCGTTGGATCCGGTTTATGCCCGTAAATTGGGTGTCAGTCTTGAAGACCTTTTGATCTCCCAACCAGATAATGGCGAACAGGCCCTGGAGATTGCCGATACGCTTGTTCGGTCTGGTGCCTGCGATGTCTTGGTGATCGATTCCGTTGCAGCTTTGACACCGCGTGCCGAGATTGAAGGCGAGATGGGCGACTCACTGCCTGGCATGCAGGCACGTTTGATGAGCCAAGCACTACGCAAGCTGACAGCGTCGATATCGCGTTCCAACACGATGGTGATTTTCATCAACCAAATTCGGATGAAGATCGGCGTCATGTTCGGCTCACCTGAGACGACAACTGGTGGTAACGCGCTGAAGTTTTATGCTTCGGTACGCTTGGATATTCGCCGGATCGGTGCGGTCAAGGATCGTGATGAAGTGGTTGGAAACCAGACCAAAATCAAAGTCGTCAAGAACAAGCTGGCACCGCCTTTCAAGGAAGTTCATTTCGATATTATGTATGGCGAAGGTGTTTCCAAAACCGGTGAACTGATCGATTTGGGCGTCAAGGCCGGGATTGTTGAGAAGTCTGGCTCATGGTTCTCATACGATAGTCAGCGTTTGGGGCAGGGCCGTGAAAACGCCAAGCAGTTCCTGCGTGATAATATTGATGTTGCCGATCAGATTGAGATGGCGCTGCGTCAGAATGCCGGATTAATTGCCGAACAGCTTCTCCATGATGACGAAACGCAAAAAATTGCGGCATCAGGGGACGAGGATTTTGAAGGATCAGAAGACACCAACTGATTTCTGACGTTTTTTGTAGTTAGTTTGAAGCCTCGTGGCCGATTGGTTGCGGGGCTTAGTTTTGAGCGGTGGACATGGGCTTTCGTTTTCGACTAATCAGCAGGTCTTCGAACTGAGGAGTTGGCCGGTGTGTGGGCCTGCGCTCCAGAACAATAGGTGATCTGAGTATGAGCGGCGTCAACGATATCCGTGCTGCCTTTTTAAATTATTTTGGCTCGCACGATCATGCGATCATCGAGTCCAGCCCGCTTGTTCCGCTCAATGATCCCACGCTTATGTTTACCAACGCCGGGATGGTTCAATTCAAGAACGTCTTCACTGGGTTGGAGACGCGCGATTACAACCGTGCGGTAACATCTCAAAAATGCGTGCGCGCCGGTGGTAAACACAATGATTTGGACAATGTCGGCTACACCGCGCGCCATCACACTTTCTTTGAGATGCTGGGCAACTTCTCATTTGGCGATTATTTCAAGCCACTGGCCATCGAGCTTGCCTGGAACCTGATCACCAAGGAATTCGGACTGGATAAAGATCGTTTGCTCGTTACGGTCTATCACACCGATGATGATGCCTTTGATCTTTGGAAAAAGATCGCCGGGCTTCACGATGATCGCATTATCCGTATCGCCACGAGCGATAATTTCTGGGCGATGGGTGATACGGGGCCATGCGGACCATGCTCCGAAATCTTTTACGATCACGGCGATCATATTTGGGGCGGCCCACCCGGATCACCGGAAGAAGATGGTGATCGGTTTATCGAGATTTGGAACCTCGTTTTCATGCAGTTTGAGCAACTGACGAAGGAAGAGCGGGCTGATCTTCCAAGGCCATCTATCGATACCGGCATGGGACTTGAACGCATTGCCGCGGTCATGCAGGGCGTACATGACAATTATGATATTGATCTTTTCAAGGCTCTGATTGAAGCCTCTCAATCGTTGACAGGCACGAAGGCAGAAGGGGATCAGCAGGCAAGCCATCGTGTTATTGCCGATCACTTGCGTGCTTCTTCATTCCTGATCGCCGATGGCGTGCTGCCGTCCAATGATGGGCGCGGATATGTACTGCGACGAATCATGCGTCGCGCAATGCGTCATGCTCATTTACTGGGTGCCAAGGATCCGTTGATGCATCGTTTGGTGCCGGCATTGATTGCTGAAATGGGTGACGCGTATCCTGAGCTAAATCGTGCAAAATCGCTGATTACGGAAACGCTACAATTGGAAGAGGTTCGGTTCCGCAGGACCCTGGAGCGCGGGCTCGGTTTGCTTGCAGACGCCAGCGATGGGCTCAGCGAAGGTGATCAGTTTGATGGTGAGACGGCCTTCAAGCTTTATGACACATATGGCTTCCCGCTTGATCTCACACAGGATGCACTTCGCCGAAGAGGTATCAGTGTCGACACTGGTGCGTTTGACGTTGCAATGGAACGTCAGAAAGCCGAAGCGCGGGCCAACTGGTCAGGCTCCGGTGATGCTGCGACCGACAAGGTTTGGTTTTCTATTCGCGAGCGGGTCGGTGCCACAGAGTTTTTGGGTTATGATCGCGCGAAAACCGAAGCGGTTGTCACCGCCATGGTCTTGGATGGCGAAGAAGTCGATAGTGCCAGGGCCGGCAGTCAGGTTGATCTGGTTCTCAATCAAACAGTTTTTTATGCCGAGTCTGGTGGCCAGCAAGGTGACCAAGGTGTAATGTCGGGCGACGGCGTCCAAATACAGGTGACAGATACTCAGAAACGTGCCGACGGCGTTTTTGTGCATCGTTGCATAATTGAGAGTGGACAAGTCGACATGGGCGCAGCGCTCGAATTGTCGATCGACGAAGTTCGACGCAACAAATTGCGCTCCAATCATACAGCGACCCACCTGTTGCACGAGGCTTTACGAGAAGTGCTTGGTGATCATGTAGCACAAAAGGGATCGTTGGTTGCCGAAGATCGTCTGCGCTTTGACTTCTCACATCCCAAGACAATTGCGTCTGATGATTTGGGATTGGTCGGCGATATGGCCAATGAGATTGTGTTGCAGAACAGCCCGGTTACCACCCGGTTGATGCCAATCGACGAAGCCCGCAAAACGGGCGCCATGGCGCTCTTTGGCGAAAAATATGGTGATGAGGTTCGTGTCGTTTCCATAGGAACCGCCGTTCGTGGTGACAAAGCCGGGTCCACTTATTCCGTCGAGTTGTGCGGCGGAACACATGTGGCATCTACAGGTGAGATCGGTCTTGTCAGCATTTTGTCTGACACCGCGGTTTCTGCTGGTGTTCGGCGCATTGAGGCGCTGACAGGTGAAACGGCGCGCAAACATCTTCAGGGTCAGGATGCGTCCTTGCGTGAGACGGCAGATATTTTGAAGGCGTCGCCAAGCGATCTGCCTGTTCGCGTCAAGGCGCTTTTGGATGAGCGCAAGAAGCTGGAGCGCGAGCTGACCGAAGCACGCAAGGCATTGGCTATGTCAGGTCCTGCTTCTGGTGACGGTGGGAGCAATGAACCTGAGATGATCAACGATGTCGCGTTTGTTGGCAGAATTGTTTCAGGCGTCTCGCCGCGCGATTTGAAGCCAATGGCGGATGATGCAAAACAGCAGATCGGTTCGGGTGCGGTTGCCTTTGTAGCGTCCGGTGATGATGGCAAGATCAGTATTGTTGCGGCGGTTACCGATGATTTGGCCGGCACTCATAGCGCCATAGACTTGGTTCGTGCGGCGTCTTCTGCCGTCGGCGGCAAGGGCGGTGGTGGTCGCCCCGATATGGCGCAAGCTGGCGGCCCGGCAGGAGCAGACCCTCAACAGGCACTGGATGCTATTAAAGTAGCAATCGCTAACGCTTAGATGCTGGCGTGTGCGATGAGCTCGTAACACGCTGTACGGATTATATCTGCACTACGCTTTAGCTCGGCCATTTCTTGCGTGCTAACTGGCGGTGTGACGCTCTCGATGATCCCTTTAGCGCCCACCATACATGGGATTGAAAAGGTAACCGGCCCATCTGCAAAGTTCGGTGTTGCACCCGAAACAGTAAGAAGCGCGCGTTCGTCGCTCAAGATCGCTTGCGCTATGCGTGCCATTCCCGCGCCAATACCAAACCAGGTGGCACCCTTGCCGTCGATGATATGATAAGCAGCCCGGCGCACACCTTGATCGATGTTCTCAATATCATCCACTGTTAAGGTGCAATCGAGCTGCTCGCAAAATGCTTCCAGCGGCACTGCACCAATATTGATGTCTGACCACAGCAGAACTTCCGAGTCACCATGCTCGCCCAAAACATAGGCGTGCACAGAATGACTGGAAACGCTCAATCTGGCCGCTATCAGTGTGCGAAAACGAGCTGTGTCGAGAATAGTGCCTGATCCAATAATCCGGCTGGGGTCGTCGAAACCTGACTTTCTTGCAACCTCCAGCGCCATATGTGTCATTACGTCGACTGGATTGGATGCAATCAGCAGGATTGCATCGGGCGCTGCGTTCAAGACTTGCGGTATGATTTCTGCGAAGACTTGCGCATTTCGCGCCAGCAAGTCCAGGCGGTTCTCATTGGGGTCGGCTTGTGGCACACCTGCTGCGATCATCACGATAGCGCAGCCTTCAAGGTCAGCGATTTTGCCATGATGCACGGGAATGCTGTGGCCAAACGGCGTGGCGTGGAGAATGTCCTCAGCTTGTGCCCGCGCCAATGCTGGATTGTGGTCTACCAGAATGAGTTGTGTGCCAACCCCGCGCAAAACGCAGGCAAAGGCGCAGGCAGCTCCAACCTGACCCGTCCCTATAATCCCGACCTTCATGAGTTCAGTGTCTCAAACTCTGGCCAGCTTGCAACAAAAAACGGCACCGTGAAGCGCCGTTTCGCGATTCTGCAATAAAGACGCTTAGGCCATTGCCTTTTGCAGGTTTTCATCGACCTTGTCGAGGAAGCCTGTCGTGGTCAGCCATTTCTGATCCGGACCGATGAGCAGCGCCAGATCCTTGGTCATATAGCCGCTTTCAACCGTGTCGATACAGACTTGCTCCAGCGTGGCTGAGAACTTGGCCAGCGCGTCATTATCATCCAGCTTCGCACGGTGCGCGAGACCGCGCGTCCAGGCGAATATCGAAGCAATAGAGTTGGTTGAGGTTTCTTCACCCTTCTGGTGCTGGCGATAATGGCGGGTGACGGTACCGTGTGCAGCTTCTGCCTCTACCGTTTTCCCATCGGGCGTCATCAAAACAGATGTCATCAGTCCGAGCGAGCCAAAGCCTTGCGCAACTGTGTCAGACTGTACGTCACCATCATAGTTTTTACAGGCCCATACATAGCCGCCAGACCATTTCAGGTTTGATGCCACCATGTCGTCAATGAGGCGATGCTCGTACCAGATGTCATTTTCCTTGAACTGCGCCTCGAACTCTTTCTCATAAATGTCCTGGAAAATGTCTTTGAAGCGGCCGTCATAGACTTTCATGATGGTGTTCTTGGTCGAAAGGTAGACTGGTACCTTGCGCTGCAGACCATAGTTCAATGACGCGCGGGCAAAATCTTCAATCGACTTGTCGAGATTGTACATGCCCATGGCAACACCGGACGTCGGTGCGTCGAAAATCTCATATTCCTGTTCTTTGCCGTCCTCGCCAACAAACTTCATGAAGAGCTTGCCTTTGCCCGGGAACTTGAAGTCGGTAGCGCGGTATTGGTCGCCGAACGCATGACGACCCACGATAACCGGTTTTGTCCAACCCGGAACCAAGCGGGGAACATTTTGCATGATGATTGGTTCGCGGAAAATCACGCCACCGAGAATGTTGCGGATCGTGCCATTGGGCGAGCGGTACATGCGTTTTAGGCCAAACTCTTCTACGCGAGCTTCATCTGGCGTGATGGTCGCGCACTTAACGCCGACGCCGTGTTCCTTGATCGCGTTGGCCGCGTCGACGGTGATTTGATCGTCGGTTTCATCGCGTGCCTCGATGCCGAGATCATAATAGTGGAGATCAACGTCCAGATAGGGATGAATAAGTTTGTCTTTGATGAACTGCCAGATAATGCGTGTCATCTCGTCGCCGTCGAGCTCGACGACCGGATTTGCGACCTTGATCTTGGACATACGAAACCTCTGAAAATTATGTTTGTTCAGGGGCTAAGCCGATCTTCCCCCGTTGGCGCGGCATATAGCAAAGCGGTTTGGCGTGCGATACCCGCTTTGGGCTTAAGTGATGCATTACTTTCTGATCATTTAGCTGTATCGGATGTCATACGGCATTGATTGACAGTAATAAGGCGTGGCGACTTGGCCGGAACCGACAAAAATAGACCGATACTCACCGGCGGACCTGCTATCATCCTTGTCGAACCTCAATTGGGCGAAAACATCGGTATGGTTGCGCGGGCCATGGGCAACTTTGGCCTCGATCAATTGCGTATCGTCAATCCGCGTGATGGCTGGCCCAACGAGAAGGCTGTTTCAGCTGCAGCGGGTGCCACCTATGTGCTTGATGCGGCAACGATTTATGAAACGCTTGAGCAGTCGCTGCTGGATTTGAACTATGTTGTCGCAACAACGGCCCGCCAACGTGATGGTTTCAAGCGTGTCCTGGGCCCAAAGGAAGCTTGCGGTATGCTGGCTGACCGCGAACGGGTAGGGGAGAGGATTGGGATTCTGTTTGGTCGGGAGCGGATCGGTCTTCGCAACAATGAAGTGGGCCTTGCCGATGATATTGTGACGTTTCCCGTCAATCCGGCCTATGCCTCATTGAATATCGCGCAGGCAGTCTTGTTGATGGCATACGAATATATGGGAACGCGCTTACTGGCTGATGATGGTTTGCCGTTTGGTGGTGCTGAGTTTCAGCCTGCGGAAAAACAGGAGTTGTTCGGACTATTTTCGCAGCTGGAAGGCGCGTTGGGCAAACGTGGATATTTCCGTCCGCCTGAGCGTGAAGCCGTCATGGTAGATAGCCTGCGGGCGGTGCTCACACGCCCGGGTTTTTCTGCCGAAGAAATTCGCGTTTTGCGCGGCGTTATATCTTCGCTGGACCGGTTCTCGCCAGACAAGCCGCGAGGAAGCGGGCCGCCGGATGAGTGAGTTGAAAAATCCCACCATCCTGTTTTTTGATTCAGGCATCGGCGGCCTTTCCGTCGTCAAGGAAGCGCGGATCATTCTGCCCGCCATGCGTTACGTCTACGTCGCTGATGATGATGCGTTTCCATATGGCGCTTGGGAAGAGGACGCACTTGTTGAGCGCATGATAGGGCTGTTTAAAACCTTGCTCGCGCGCTTTGAGCCCGGGCTTGTAGTGATTGGCTGCAACACAGCATCAACCATCGGTATTGCAGCTTTGCGAGAGGCGTTTCCCGAGCAACTGTTTGTCGGTACCGTGCCGGCTATCAAGCCAGCTGCGGAGCGAACGGCGTCGGGGCTTGTCTCCGTGCTTGCGACACCAGGAACAGTCAAGCGACAGTATACGCGTGATCTGATCGATCGGTATGCTCAGCAATGCCATGTGCGTTTGGTGGGAAGTGAAAACCTCGCTGAACTTGCAGAAACATACATGCGCGATGGCTTTGTCGATGAGGCCGCCGTGCAGGCTGAAATCGAGCCCTGCTTCATGGAGGACAATGGGCGGCGAACTGACATTGTCGTGTTAGCCTGTACACACTATCCGTTCCTGGCGAACAGGATGCGCAAAGTCGCGCCGTGGCCGGTGGACTGGATCGACACTTCTGAGGCCATTGCCCGACGCGCTTTGGCATTGGCTGAACAACTGCAATTTGCCGAGCCGGACCCAACTGAACGCGATGTCGCCTTGTTCACATCCGCCAAACCTCCAAAGTCTGTTCGGGATCTTATGCGGGGATTTGGCCTGTTCGAGTGTTAATGACCTGATGCGATCTCTGACTTGAAATAGGCGATCGTCTCTTTCAAGCCATCTCTCAGCTGTACTTTCGGTTCCCAGTCCAAGAGCTGCTTGGCCAATGAAATGTCTGGCTGGCGTCTTACCGGATCATCGATGGGCATATCTCTATACGACAGCTCGACGTCCGCACCCACAAGCTCCTTTACGGTCAAGGCCAGTTCTTCGACGGTAAACTCGCCCGGGTTTCCCAGATTGACTGGTGTGTCGATATGCATATCGCTTGTTGCAAGTGCAAGAATGCCGGCAATCAAATCATCTGCGTAGCAGAAGGAACGCGTCTGGGTACCGTCGCCATATATAGTGAGCGGTTCGCCTTTCAGCGCTTGGACGATAAAGTTTGAGACCACACGCCCATCATCAGGGCGCATGTGAGGGCCATAGGTATTGAAGATCCGCATCGCGCGTACGTCAGTTTCATAAACGCGGCGATGATCATAGATGATCGCTTCTGCGGCGCGTTTTCCTTCATCATAACACGCTCTCGGACCAATCGGGTTGACGTTGCCCCATTGATCTTCGCGCTGCGGGTGTTGCAGTGGATCACCGTAGACCTCTGAAGTCGAAGCGTGAACAACGCGTGCCCCGCGTTGATGAGCCCAGTCCAGAACATTCATAATGCCGATAACACACGTACGCATGGTGCCCAGAGGGTCGGCTTGATAGAAAGGTGGGGAAGCCGGGCAGGCCATGTTGAAGATGATATCCGCGTGGATATCCGGCAGCGGGTCGCTTACATCGGCGGTTATAACTTCAAGCGCGCGATCATCGTTTATATTTGAGAAGTTGATCTTTCTGCCGGTCGACCAGTTGTCGAGTACGGTTACCTCGACGCCGTTGCGAAGAAGCGTTTTCACCAAATTAGCGCCGAGAAATCCTCCGCCACCACTGACGACCGCATGTTTGAAATTCATTAAATTTCCGACGCCCCTTGCCCTATGCCAACATACTTCAGACCAGCACTTCGCGCTTTGCCTGCGTCAAATACGTTGCGCAGATCAACGACAACGTTGCCACGCATGGCACTGCCTAGCCAATTCAAATCTATTGTCTGAAATTGTCCCCATTCTGTGACAATAACGGCTACGTCGGCGTTTTGAACACATGCTTCAATGCTTTCGGCATAGTTGATGTTGGGACGCAACAGCTTGCAGTTCTCCATACCCTCTGGATCATATGCCAAAATAGTCAAACCTGCCTCCTCCAAAACGTCGATCAGATCGAGAGAAGGCGATGCGCGCATGTCATCGGTGTTGGGTTTGAATGTAAGACCCAAAAGCGCAACCGATCTGTCGGCAGCTTCAGACCCCAGCGCATCCACAATACGCTTGCCCATGGCGCGTTTTCTTTGATCGTTGGAAGCGATGACGGCCTCAGTGATCTTGGTGGGCGATCCTGCTTGGCGCGCTAGTGCTGCCAGCGCCTCTGTGTCTTTTGGAAAGCATGAGCCACCAAAGCCTGGGCCTGCGCGCAAAAAGCGACTGCCGATACGATCATCCAGACCAACACCTTTGGATACTTGGCGCACATCCGCACCAGTTGCCTCACATATGTCAGCTATTTCATTGATAAATGCCACCTTTGTCGCAAGAAACGTGTTGGCGGCATATTTGGTGATTTCTGCGGTAACACGACTGCTGAACAGGATTGGCACCGATTTATGGAGAAGCGGTTTGTACAGGATTTCAGCAATCGATTTGCCTTTGTCCCACGACACTTGATTGTCATCTGGAAGTCCGATTGCGATCCGATCAGGTGTCATGAAATCGGTAACCGCCGTGCCTTCGCGCAAAAACTCGGGGTTGGACATCACAATGGGTGATTGGTCACCATGTGATTTCTTGAACATGGCAGCGATTTTGTCGCCGGTGCCTATAGGAACGGTAGACTTTGTGATGACTGCTGTATCTGGACCGACAAAGGGGGATATGTCCGTTATCGCAGCGTGAATATAGCGCATATCGGGTTCGCCGTTTTCACCCGGTGGCGTGCCGACTGCGATGATGAACACATCAGCGGATTTGTCTGCGTCCTCCAATTGATTGCGAAATTCCAGTGAACCGCTATCGCGATTGGTTGCTATTTTCTCGCTCAAACCGGGCTCAAAAAACGGTACTTCACCGCGATCCAGCTGCGCACATTTATGCGGGTCCTTGTCCACGCACACCACCGAGTGGCCCATGTCTGCCAGACATGTTCCGGCAACTAGGCCCACATACCCGGTTCCAATTACGACGATATTCACTTTACTAGATATTCCTGTGCGTACCCGGTGGGTTTTCCCAAATAATGGGTTTCTATAATTTGAGCGCCCTCAACAGCGCAACTCTCCATCGTCAGCGTGCGCGCGAAAGCTTGACCATTCTTGGCAATGCGTTCTGCTTCTTCATCGTTAGAGCGTACCCAATCAAGTTTCTCGGCTAGATCCGACATGTCGGATTTGACCGGAACGAAGTGCTCCCACGGTTGGATTCGATCATAATACCATTGGCGATAGCCGAATTGGCTGGCGACCTTCAAGACACAGCAGCCCAGATGCATGCGAGCAATCATGTTGCTCCACGTGTTTGTGTTGCCATCAATGTCCAAGGCGTAGCGATCGTTGATCCACTCCTGCTCTTCGATGATAGGACCAATAATCCCGTGATGAGTATATTTGGGTTCCAGATTTGGTCTGACAGATCTGGCCAGCTTGATATCACAGTCGGGTAGCTCTCTAGCAATAAAGCAAAGGCGTAGTCTGGCTTTTACACTCGGATCGAAAGCGCAATCATGATCACATTCGGTTCGTCCAGCGCCCGTGTCTGTGCCACGCCATCGTAAGGTGCTGCCGCGTGATATCCATGGCTTGTCATTGCCGTCTGTGGTCGCTCTATGCTTGGCAAAACCTTCAAGCATGAACTGATAATGGTCCGGAATAAGAACCATGTGTGGGCGGTTTGAAGAGAAAGCGAACGGATTGATTGAGTCTTCTGCACCATCGCCGATGCACACACCCATCTCTGTGACCTGTGGCGAGCAATAAATGAATTGGTGCACAGGCGTGCTGATGCGGCGCCGAATGCCATCGAGCATCAAGTCCGGTCGAACAAACTGGTATTCAATTTCAAAGGCGCCATTTCTCCGACGCACCAACCTAACATCAGACTGAAACGGTGAATTGCGGGTGAAACTCATCGTCATGCGCGGCGGTGTTGCGCCATGTTTTCGCACATGTCGCTGCGCACGCCTTACAATGCGAAATTTGTTGTAGTTTTCGGAGAGGTTTTTGAACAATTCGATTTCTTAATCAGCAGTTGAATCGCGTTTCTATTGTTTTGGCTTAGTCCAAGTTTTATTCCGCTCACGACAGCGCAAAAGCTGACTTGGGTTTTCCCAAATAGTGGGTCTCGATGATGCGGGCGGCATCTCTGGTTACATGCTCCATCGTCATCGATCGCGCAAGGCTCTGGCCGTTTTGTGCAATTTGTTCCGCTTCGGCATCATTTGAACGAGCCCAATCGAGTTTTTCAGCCAGATCCGACATGTCAGCCTTCACAGGTACATAATGCTCCCACGGCTTTATCCTGTCATAGTACCATTGTCGGTAGCCGAACTGGCTATCAACTTTCAAAACGCAACAGCCTAGATGCAAGCGTGCAAGGAAGTTGCTCCACGTATTGGTCATGCCGTCAATGTCCAGTGCATATCGGTCATTGATCCAGTCTGTTTCTTCTATGCGTCCGCCCAATATGCCATGAAATCGAAATGCGGGTGCTGACCTGTCGCGTTCTGCAAGGTAAATCTTGCAGTCGGCATCTTCCAGCTCCTTGGCAATTACACACATTCTCAAGCGCGCCTTTACGGTTGGGTCATTTTGAACACCTGGCTCTGCCAAGTTTCGTCCTTCACCAGAATCAGCACCCCGCCAGCGCAGTGTTTTGCTTCTTTTGAGCCACGGCTGGGCATTTGCGTCAGCTTCGGCACGCATTTTTGCAAAGCCACGCAACATGAACTGATAACAATCAGGTATCGGTGTTTTATCAGATCGATTTGTCGAAAAGACGAGCGGGGTCAATGTGCCTTCGAATCCATCCCCCAAGCAGACCGACATTTCCTCAACTTCATCACTGCAATGAGCGAACTGATAAATGACGGACGACATGCGCCTTCTGATGGTGTTTAATTCGTGCTCGGGTTGTTCAAATTGATAATCCACGTGGATCGCAGACCCTCTTCGGGAAAGCTTTACGTCATGAGAAAACGGTGATGATCGCGTTAGGCCAAAAGTAATTGCCGGCGGCGTTGCCATACCCATGAAGTTCAAATCACGTTGGGCTCGTCTTGGAAGCCTAACCCGCGCGTGCAAGTCCCAGAACTTTTGTTTCAAGCTGCTGGTTTGCATCAAGGTTCAGCGTTTTCCGATGTTGACATTTCGGGCTATCGCGTTCATTGGCAACGCGGCTCCGGCTGGAGCATTGTGTATCCCGTGAAATGAACTCCTGCAATGCGTGCGTGGGTATTTCTGTCAGTCTTCCAAAAATGAAGGCAGAGGAGGGTGCATTCCTTTCATCGCTGCATGGTGCGGCGATGTCGTTATTTGAAAGGACATGCGATGAGCAAGCGCACATCTGCTAAGTATAAACTTGATCGACGTATGGGCGAAAATGTATGGGGTCGCCCAAAGTCTCCCGTAAACCGCCGCGAATATGGTCCTGGTCAGCACGGCCAGCGTCGCAAGGGCAAGCTTTCTGATTTCGGCGTCCAGTTGCGCGCCAAGCAGAAGCTAAAAGGTTACTATGGCGACATCTCGGAAAAGCAGTTCCGCAAGACCTATGATGAAGCCTCACGCCGCAAGGGCGATACGCCGGAACTACTGATTGGTTTGCTGGAAAGCCGTCTGGACGCGTTCGTTTACCGCTCCAAGTTCGTCGCGACAATTTTTGCAGCGCGTCAGTTCGTCAACCATGGTCACGTCAAGGTCAATGGCAAACGCGTTAATATTCCATCATACCGCTTGAAAGCGGGCGATGTCGTTGAAGTGAAGGAGAAGTCCAAGCAATTGGCTTTCGTAATCGAAGCGACACAGTTGGCCGAGCGCGATGTGCCAGACTATGTTGAGGCTGATCATTCCAAAATGGTTGCAACTTTTGTTCGCATGCCATCGCTTGGCGATGTGCCTTATCCTGTGATGATGGAGCCAAATCTGGTCGTCGAATTCTATTCTCGTTGATTTATCAGAACAGAAGTTTTTTCAGCCGCCGGGCCTTTGGTCCGGCGGTTTTGTTTTGCGCGTATGACATTTCGCGCTATCGAGCTTTTCATGGAAACTATCAATGAAATACCTACCGAGAACGGTGCTCATGCGCTGTTTAGGGATGTGCCCAAGTCTGTAGAATTCAACAAGCTGCGAAAGCGATTGTTGCGCCACATACGCCAGGCGATGGACGATTTCTCTATGGTCAAAACAGGCGATCGATGGCTGATTGCGCTGTCGGGTGGCAAGGATTCCTATGGTCTGCTTGCCTGTTTGCTTGATCTGAAATGGCGCGGGCTTTTGCCCGTTGAGTTGCTGGCTTGCAATCTGGACCAAGGTCAACCGAACTTTCCAAAACACGTTCTGCCAGAATGGCTTTCCAAATTCGGTATTGAGCACCGCATCGAGTATGAGGATACCTACTCCATTGTTACGGACAAGGTGCCAGAAACGCAGACCTATTGCGCGCTTTGTTCCCGCTTGCGACGGGGTAATCTTTATCGGGTGGCGCGAGAAGAGGGCTGCTCTGCGCTGATCCTTGGCCATCACCGTGAGGATTTGCTTGAAACCTTTTTTATGAACTTGTTCCATGGCGGCCGACTGGCATCCATGTCACCCAAATTGCTTAATGATGATGGAGACTTACTGGTCATGCGGCCTATGGTGTACTGTGCCGAAGATGATCTGGCGCGCTTTGCAGACGCGATGAAGTTTCCCATCATTCCGTGCGACTTGTGCGGTTCACAAGACGGCCTCCAGCGTAACGCCATGAAGGCGATGATTGCTGAAATAGAAAAGCGAATGCCTGGTCGAAAAGATACCATGATCCGGGCTTTGGCGCATGCGCGTCCCAGCCATTTGCTGGATCGATCTTTGTTCGACTTTGCCGGTCTTGAACCTCACCCTTCAACGGAACCAAATAGCTTGCCGCCTTCCGCGATGAGCACACATGTCAGGGCTGCAGACGAAACGAGTGCAAAGCCTAAAACCAATGTAAGGATCTGACCGCCAAAGGCCTGCCCGACAATTGCTCCAAGTAGCGAGCCGATCACGGTTTGACCAAAGCCGAAGACAGATGAAGCTGTTCCGGCAATTTTGCCCATGGGCTCCATCGCAAGGGAGTTCAGATTAGCGCCTATCAATCCGAACAGCGGCATTGTGATGGCAATAAGGATCATAAACAGCCACAGTGGCGGATTGCCGAAAGCAGCAATAAACGCGTGCAGGCCGCTAAGGGTCGCAAAACCCAGCAGCCCGCTATGCGCGAGCCGCCGCTGACCCAGACGCAACACGAGCCGTGAGTTCGCAAAGCTGGAGATCGCCATCAGAATCGCAAGGCTTGCGAAAGCTGCCGGGAAAAGCACACCCAACTCATAGGTTTCACCAAAGACTGGCTGTGCGAGATTGAGAAAGGAGAATAGCGACCCGAAAAAGAAAGCTGTCCCGAGCCCATAAAAGAGTGATTGACGGTTCGAAAAAATAATTTTGAACGCTTCCCTGACCGAAGAAAAGGTCAGCGCTCTGCGGTGTTCGGTGCCCAGCGTTTCGGGCAAGCGTGCTGCAGTCCAGACCAAGACGATGGCGCAGCAGGTCGCCATGAAGATAAATATCCACTGCCACTCGCGGCCCAGGATGATGACTTGACCGATAGCTGGTGCCAGCACTGGCACAATCATAAAGACCATGAGCACTAAGCTCATTGTCGATGCCATGGCTCGACCAGAATGTGTGTCGCGAACAATGGCCAGCGCAATAGTTCTGGTTCCTGCCGCGCCAACGCCTTGTACGAAGCGGGCAGCAAGCAACCATTCAAGGCTTGGTGCAAACGCGCCGACGAGCGCAAATGTCATATAGATTCCCATGCCAACGAATAGCGGTACACGTCGACCAAAACGATCGGAAATGGGGCCGAAAACGAGCTGCGAAAAGCCAAAGCCAAGCAGATACGCAGTTAAAACGAGTTGGACGCGATTGTCCGGCGTTTCCGGATATGACGCCAGAATGTTGGGGAATGCAGGCAGCATAATATCGATGGCCAACGCGTTGAGCGCCATCAGCATGGCCAGCATGGCGATAAATTCCGGACGCGTAACATTTGTCTGCGCCAGTTCGAAACGTGGTGGCGCAGGCATACTTGGCGATTTGATATCGTTCATGCAGGTGCATCTTCTCGAAGGGGGTCGATGGCGCGCCATCCAAATTCCAGAAACGGTATCGACGCTTTGCCAAGTCGCGCCATACGCTCAATCAATTCCGGCGTATAGATGACCGACTGGTCAAAATGGTCCATGAAGGTGAAGTTCTTCAGCTTTAGCCACTTTTGAATGTCTTCGGGCAACTCTTTGTCAAAGCCGGCTGGCAAGCGTTTGAGCGCGCCACCTTCACCCATGGTGTAGCCCAGTTTTTCCATAGATTTTACGATTTTGCGGAAGTTATCAGGTTCGCGGATTATCAAATCGCGAAATGCTCTCAGTTGCGCGCCATCCAGTCCATAGAAACCAGATGCGATAAACGTCTCTTCATTAGAGATATGGACATAAACAAAACCCTGTTCTTTTTTGGTAGCGTTGCGGGTCAAAAGACCGCTCATATGCGTGTTGTAAGGGTCTTTATTTTTCGAGAAGCGAATGTCGCGATTGACCCGGTAAAGCGATGTTTTGCGGTTCGCGCGCAGCGGGATCTTGTCGACCTCAAACTGTATTGACGCCGCTTCGATCATATCGCCGAGCGGGTTTTTGACGGCGCTTTCGTACAGTTTCTTGTTTTCGTGAAACCATTCACGGCTTTGATGAAAGCCGAGCGCCTTTAGAAACTTTAGCGTGTCTTCTGGAAATCCTTGGAAAGTCTCTGGGTTCATTGCGATGCGTCCGTATAGCCTGAAAGCTCTCCGTTGATCACATAAGACAGGATTTCGACAATTTGAGCCGGTGTTTTGCTAACAGCAAGAGCCGCAGCATCCACCTCCTTGAGCGCGTGCGCGTGCTCGTCTTGATGCATGATGATCAATGGCTTGCCGAGCGCAGCGGCGTAACCAGCGTCGAACGCAGCATTCCATTGCTTATATTTTTCACCAAACCGCACGACCACGATATCGGCTTTCTCAAGCAGTGTTCTTGTGCGGATTGCGTTGATCTGTGCACCCTTGTGATCGTGCCAAAACTTATTCGGTTCAGCGCCCAGGATGGCCACGCCTGCATCGTCTGATGCTTCATGGTGTGTCACCGGTGCTGAGAATGTCACAGGAAGCTCGGCCTTGCTTGCGCCGTTCTCAACTTGCTTTCGCCAATCGGTGTGAATTTCGCCTGAAAGATAGACGTTCCATTGCATCGACTTATCTCCTTGATAGAGCGATCTCATATGTGAAGCGAACTGCGCATGTCCATTGAATTGGATCATATTTTCTGGATGGTACCGAAAGACGAGGTTGCTCGCGTCGTAGCCAAGTTATCAGCGCTTGGACTCAAAGAAAGTTATCGTCGACAACATCGGGGACAGGGCACATCAAACATCTGCTACTGCTTTGAAAATGCGTTTCTCGAAATACTCTGGCTAGAAGATGAGGCCGAAGCGCGGTCACCTGCCATTGAGCGAACCAAGCTGGCTGACCGCGCTTTGGGCAATGCCAATCCGTTCGGCATCGCGTGGCGTGGTGACGCCAACGTTCCGGTGTGGGATTTCAAACCGCCTTATTTGCCGGAAGGTGTTTCTATTCCGATGGCGGTTGCAAGTGATGATGCTGACTTGCCTCTATTGTTCAGTTTTCCTGGGTCAAAACCGCCAAGTGAGATGCCGCCGGAACGTCATGGTGGCATGCAGAAAGAGGCTGGCTTTGAGCGTTTGGAAATCACCAGACTGCAGTGCTCCGACACGCATATCATGAATCCACTGAGCATAAAGATGGAACCGGTTTTCAAAGTTGAGAAGGGTCTACCGTCAATGACACTTAAGTTGGCAGGGCAACAAAGGCACGCAGTGCTGGATTTACCATTCTAGGCAAACCATTCAATCCAGCGGCCGTGAAAGTCGCCACGACCGAGTAGGCGGTCCCGCCCATCATCATCGCTGCCATTCCATACGGTTACATATAGCCCGGCGCTTCCTTTTTCGCCGTCAGCTTCAAGCCGTACCCAACCGAGCGGCGATTGCCTGGTGGCACGCTTGCCTGCTTCCTCAATAAGCGCGCGTGCACGCTGCTGCTCTTTTGCTGGCATATATTGCCACATGATGGTGTGGAAGATGACGCGCCACAATCCCGTGGCATGCGACATTTGCAGTTTGTGCTCAAGCCAGTCCGCTGCGCTCGATTTATCAACTGTTGGTGGGTTGGACTGCGCAAGACACAGTGCCGCTTTCATTCGCTGCAGGCGTTTGGGTTGGTCGGGCCAGACATAGGATGTCAGGTGAATGCGGTCTTCTTCGGTTGAGATGGCAACTGGTGAAATGTCACATCCCGAGCGAGAAACAATATGAAGCTGTTGATCGCTGTATTGGAAAGGCCTGCCGCGCCATTGGCATGCCAATTGAAGCGGTGAAGTTGGATTGCCCCACGACCAATCGCCATAGTTATAATGAAAAAGTGCGAGGTTCTGATTCAAGCCAGCGCTGGCACCCAACTCCAACAGTTCCATCGGCATGTCATGGCGATTTGCCAGTTGCAAGAAGGCTGGAAGCAAAGCGGCGGACCGACCCGTCTCATTGGTCTGGGGCGGGCTTTCGAGAAACGCACAGATCGTCTTATCATGGCGCTCGAAGGCGCTGAAAACTGCAGCATTCAGTGTGGCTTCAGTCCAATCCTTGGGCGGGTATGCCTCAGCAAGCTCATCATCCGCGCCTTTGAGTACGATATTGTGCAAAGCACCTGTCAGTCGCAATGCGACCGCTGTGCCGGTCCCGTGCGGGTCACCTGTCCATGATGCAACACGCGACTGAGTTTTGCCCACTGGCAAACCATGTTGCGCCGCTAAGCGACATATAGTGGCGGTAAATGGAGAGCCTAGTGATTCACAAGCAGTTGCCTGATTGGCAAACGCTTCCGCAATAGGATCAGGCAGCTGTTTGAGTGCAACCAAGGCGTTAGCTGGTTTGCTTCACGCTAATGCCATTGGAAGAAAAATGGTCTTGCAATTCACCAGCTTGAAACATCTCACGAATGATGTCGCATCCACCGACGAACTCGCCTTTCACATATAGCTGCGGGATCGTAGGCCAGTTGGCGTAATCTTTGATGCCTTGGCGCAAATCGTCATCGGTCAGAACGTTGATGCCTTTGTAGGTGATGCCCAGATAATCGAGAATTTGAACAACTTGGCCCGAGAAACCGCATTGCGGGAACTGCGGGTCGCCCTTCATGAAGAGGACAACATCGTTGGATTTCACTTCATTTTCGATGAATGCTTGCGCGCTCATGTCAGCTTTCCTGTTCGCTGCCGGGTTCAAGGCCCGGTGGTTTTGGATATTCGATGATATAAGGTTTTAACCCGGTGCAAGTCCATAGACATGCAGCGTTGGCCTATTCCGGTGCGCTGGTCTGCAAGGCAAGGGCGTGGAGCACACCGCCCATGTTTCCTTGAAGTGCCTCATAGACCATCTGGTGTTGCTGCACACGGGTTTTTCCTTTGAATGCCTCTGAAACGACCTCAGCTGCATAATGGTCGCCGTCGCCGGCCAGATCACGGATTGTGACCTGCGCATCAGGTAGCGCATCCTTGATCATCTTCTCGATGTCAGCAGCATTCATGGGCATTTTAGTGCGCTCCTATTCGGCGGCTTCGGCCAGCGGTTGCGATGACATGTAGGCAGGAAACCATGATTCGGAAGCCTCGTGCATATCTTCAACCGATATGGTGGCCTCGACCGCGCCCGTCAATGCAAGCGACGAGCCGTCAACCGTGCCGATCTGCAGGAAGGGTACGCCAGCGCCTTCTGCCGTGGTTGCAAAGAAACGCGCCATGTCGGCGGGCACGGTTACCACATAACGTGCCTGATCTTCTCCGAAGAGCTGGACATGCGATGGCCCGTTCTGGGCGTCGATGTCGATCTTCATACCCACATTAGCGGCAATACACATCTCGGCCAACGCGATAGCCAGGCCTCCATCTGATAAATCATGGCAAGCGGTCACTTGCCCATTCTGAATGGCGGAACGAACGAAATCGCCATTGCGGCGCTCGCCGTAAAGATCGACCGGCGGCGGCGGGCCATCGGTGCGCTCGTTGATAATCTGGTTGAAAATCGATTGTCCCAAATGAGAGCCCGCACCACCCAGCAGGAAAACCGCGTCACCTTCCTGCATTGTTCCGACGCGCGCCATCTGGTTCCAGTCGTTCAAAAGGCCAACGCCTGCAATCGTTGGTGTTGGCAAAATCGCTTCACCATGCGTTTCGTTGTAAAGAGAGACATTGCCGGAAACGATGGGGAAATCCAGATATTGGCATGCCTCACCGATGCCTTCGATGGCTTTAACGAATTGGCCCATGATTTCAGGGCGCTCCGGATTGCCGAAGTTCAAATTGTCAGTGGCAGCCAAGGGCAGGGCGCCCGTCGCTGTGATGTTGCGCCAACACTCCGCTACGGCCTGCTTGCCGCCCTCAAAAGCATCTGATTCCACATAGCGCGGCGTGACATCTGACGAAAAGGCGAGTGCCTTGGTTTCATGACCATCAACTCGGATCACGCCCGCATCACCACCGGGAAGCTGCAAAGAATTGCTCTGAATGAGGGTGTCATACTGCTCCCAAACCCAACGGCGCGACGACAAATTGGCTGATCCGAGTAGGGCAAGTATCGCTTCGCCATAGTCGTCCGGTTCGGCGAACTCATTGACGTCGATCTCCTGCCAAAGTCCGGGTTCTATCCAAGGGCGGTCATATTCTGGCGCTTCGTCGCCCAAATCCTTGATCGGGAGGTTGGCGACTTCTTCGCCTTGATGGATAATTCGGAAGCAGAGATCATCGGTCGTCTTGCCGACGATAGCGAAATCGAGACCCCATTTGACAAAGATCGCTTCGGCTTCGCTTTCCTTTTCCGGGTCGAGCACCATAAGCATGCGCTCTTGGCTCTCTGATAGCATCATCTCATAGGCGCTCATGTTCTCTTCGCGTACGGGCACCTTATCAAGCCAAAGTTCGACGCCCAGATCCCCTTTTGCGCCCATCTCCACCGCTGAACAGGTAAGGCCAGCAGCCCCCATGTCCTGAATGGCGATCACTGCACCGGTCTTCATGAGTTCCAAACAAGCTTCGAGCAGACATTTTTCCGTAAATGGATCGCCCACTTGTACCGTCGGACGTTTTTCCTCGATGGTTTCATCGAACTCGGCCGATGCCATCGTTGCACCACCGACGCCATCGCGGCCGGTTTTCGCGCCCAAATACACAATCGGCAGGCCAACGCCTTTGGCTTCGGAAAGGAAGATTTTGTCGGTATCGGCGATGCCAGCCGCAAAAGCATTGACCAGGCAGTTGCCATTATAGCGAGCATCAAACTCTACTTCGCCGCCGACCGTCGGTACGCCAAATGCATTGCCGTAACCGCCAACGCCGGAGACTACGCCGGAAACAAGGTGCCGTGTTTTGGGATGGTCTGGTTCGCCAAACCGCAATGCATTCATCGCCGCGACTGGTCGCGCGCCCATGGTGAACACGTCGCGTAAGATGCCGCCTACACCCGTTGCCGCTCCCTGATAGGGCTCAATGTAGGAGGGGTGGTTATGGCTCTCCATCTTGAATATCACGCATTGGCCATCGCCGATGTCGACGACACCGGCATTCTCACCGGGCCCATGGATCACCTGCGGGCCTTCTGTCGGCAGCGTCCGCAGCCATTTTTTCGATGACTTGTACGAACAATGCTCATTCCACATTGCGGAGAATATGCCGAGTTCCGTGAAGCTCGGCTCGCGTCCAATCAGTTTCAGGATACGGTCATACTCATCAGGTTTGAGACCGTGAGCTTCTATAAGCTCAGGCGTTATTTGAATATCGTTTGGGATGGTCATGGCGATCCGTGGCAGGTTTTGTTGCCTGCCTTTTAAACAAGGTCTGCGGCGATCTCCAATGAGCAACGACGTTGGTGCACAATGAAAAGACTCAATTCCTCACGAGCAACTGGTTCTACCAGCGCTCCAAGCAAGAACATCGGCATTGATTCGCGTCGAAACGGCTTTATCGGTCAATGATCCAAAGGTTGTTATGCGGACAGGTTCCGCGCCAGATGCGCTGATCACCAGAACTGGAAGGCCGCGTGCTTCGCCTTTTTCGACGATGAGTATGCGCGGATCATTGGCGCGTGAATCAAGTTCTGGCACGAGAGCATAGGCGGCAAAGTCTTTGTCTCCTGAACGAATCCAGCACGCGTAAGCCCGTTCGTTAACACGCTGAAGGGCCCTGATTGCAGACTTGCCCTGCACCTCGGCTGAGAGCGGTCCACCGGGCGGTTCCCATTGCCCGGCACAGGCGGATACAAGGAGCGCGACTAAAGCACTGGATAAAATCGATGGCCGGTTTGCCCTTAAACCGGAATTGCGAATCTTACTGTTGCGCATAGGCTAATCCAATCTGGAAGCGGTCGATCGGGGATTGTTACCGGATTATCATGATTTGAGGGTTCATGACGATCAGGAGAACCAAATTTTGTCGGGAAAACTTTTGCGCCGCACGGCTTTTGCCTGTGCGGCTTTTTTTATCTCATCATCCACCTCAGCATTTGCTGGTGAGGAAATATTGATGCGCACGGACATGGAGTTTCACGCCTGTCCTGGTGTTATTGAAAACATGCTGGACAGTTTGGGGGCTGACCGAAGCCGTGTTGCGTTGATGACGGACACTGGCGCGCATTACAAAATAAAGCTCATATCAGCTGAAGCCAATCTGGTTTTCTTATGCAATAGCGTTGCGCGGCAAATCACCGTGTCACGCACTACGCCGGGCGAGTTGATCACAGCGCAAAAGTGAGCCTACTTAGCTGACCAATTCCAATGCGCTTTCGAATATCGCGCGGCCGTCCGTGCCGCCATGGGCGGCTTCGATCAGATTTTCCGGGTGAGGCATCATGCCGAGAACATTGCTTTTGGCGTTGGTAATCCCGGCAATGTCATTGATAGAGCCGTTGGGGTTTGTGCCATTGGCATAGCGGAAAATGACACGGTTTTCGTTTTCAAGCTCTGCAAGCGTGTCAGCATCGGCGAAATAGTTGCCGTCGTGGTGCGCGACTGGGCAGTTGATAATCTGGCCATTGGAATAGCCTGATGTGAATCGCGTGCTGGCGTTGGTCACTTCCAGTTGTACGCTCTTACAGACAAAATTAAGCGAAGCGTTGCGCATTAGAGCGCCCGGCAACAGACCTGCCTCGAGCAAAATCTGAAAACCATTGCAAACGCCGATGACCGGCACGCCAGCTTCGGCCTTGCGCTTGACTGCTTCCAGAGACGGCATGCGTGCAGCGATGGCACCACAGCGTAGATAGTCACCGTAAGAAAATCCGCCCGGAATAACGATGAGATCGACGTCGGGAATATCATCTTCCGTTTGCCAGACGGTAACTGGTTCCTGACCTGAAATCTTGGTCAGGGCCGCAATCATGTCGCGGTCACGGTTCAGGCCTGGCAGGAGAAGAACAGCGGTTTTCATTCCTTAGCCGAGCTCCACCGCGTAATCTTCAATCACTGTATTAGCGAGGAGCTTTTCACACATAGCTTTCAGCTCTTCGGACGCCAGCGACTTGTCGTCGTGCGCTAACTCAACGTCAAAAACCTTGCCTTGCCTAACCCCGTCAACGCCATGAAAGCCAAGACCACCGAGTGCGCCTTCGATAGCTTTTCCTTGCGGGTCGAGAACGCCGTTTTTCAATGTGACGGTGATGCGAGCTTTGATCGGCATGGTCGTGTTTCATTCTTTCGTTTCGGCGTCATTGTTGGCGACCAGGATAGGGCCCTTGCCACGCGGCGGTTCATTTTCGTTTAAAATACCAAGACGGCGCGCGACCTCGGTGTACGCCTCAACGAGACCGCCCATTTCCTGGCGAAACCGGTCTTTGTCGAGCTTGTCTTTTGTGCGCATGTCCCACAGGCGGCAGGAATCGGGTGAAATCTCATCGGCGATGATAATACGCATCGTATCGCCTTCAAAAAGGCGGCCGCATTCGATCTTGAAGTCAACCAGTTGAATGCCGATCCCCATGAACATGCCGGACATGAAATCATTGACGCGAATGGCAAGAGCCATGATGTCATCGATCTCCTGAGGGCTGGCCCATCCAAATGCAGTGACATGCTCTTCGGAAACCATCGGGTCATTGAGTTCATCGGACTTGTAGTAAAACTCAATGATGGAACGCGGCAGTACGGTGCCTTCCTCAATGCCCAAGCGTTTGGCCAACGAACCTGCAGCAATGTTTCGGACGACGACCTCTACCGGGATGATCTCAACTTCACGGATAAGCTGTTCGCGCATGTTGAGGCGGCGCATAAAGTGGTTAGGCACACCAATATGGTTCAAAGCGGTAAAAATGTGCTCCGAGATGCGGTTGTTGAGCACGCCTTTGCCCTCAACGATTTCGTGTTTTTGGGCGTTAAATGCCGTCGCATCATCCTTAAAGAACTGAATCAGGGTTCCGGGCTCTGGTCCTTCATACAGGATTTTGGCCTTGCCTTCATAAACGCGTCGGCGTTGCTTCATGGAATAAACCTCTGTGCGCTTGGTGGAGCGCTATGAGCCGGTGGTTAGATGATTTGGCTGTTGAAACAAGCGCCAAACAGTTCGTTCCACCGCAAATATGCCCAAAGTCGTTGTAACGCAATGAAACTGATTGTTGATCTTACCTTACTTGCTCGGCTACTGCTTGAACCAACGTCAGCCGACGCCCACCTTTCATTACAAAGCTGAACATTCCGAGGAGACCGCTAGCGATGAGCATGGATGAACGCAAAGATGCATTTGAAAACAAGTTCGCGCACGACGCAGAATTGAAGTTTAAGGCAGAAGCGCGTCGCAATAAGCTTTTGGGTCAGTGGGCCGCACCGCTTTTGGGGAAGGACGACGTCGAGGCTTATGCCAAAGAAGTCATTATGGCGGACTTTGAAGAGGCCGGCGACGAAGACGTTTTCCGCAAGCTGCGCGCTGATTTTGACACCGCGGGTGTCGAGCAATCGGATCACCAGATCCGCCGCACCATGGATGAATTGATGGCTCAAGCTGTCAAGGAAGTGCAGGAAGAGGGCTAAGCCGTAAAATCTGATATGTCCACTTTCCCCTACCTCCTCGCTGATCGTCTCAATGCTGGCGACACCGTGCTGACAGCTTGGTCTTCTGTGCCGGATCGCGGCTTCGTTTCCGCCTTGGCCATGAACGATTTTGGCGCGATCACGCTGGATATGCAGCATGGCGGTCACCACGAAGCGTCAGTGCTAGAAGGTTTGGAGGCGGTGATTTCCAGATCAACTCCGTCAGTGGTGCGAATACCGGTCGGGCGTTTCGACATGGCATCGCGGGCGCTCGATTTTGGCGCAGATGCAGTGATTGCGCCCATGGTCAATTCTGTTACCGATGCACGCCTCTTTGCAGCATCGGTGAAGTATCCACCTGTTGGCGAGCGCTCGTGGGGCCCGACCCGCGCCATCAATTTGCGAGGGATTAAGGGCGGCACCGATTATTTAAACAGCGCAAATCAAAACACAGTGTCTTTTGCCATGATTGAGACACGTGAAGCACTGGCCATCGTCAATGATATTGCAGCGGTGGATGGCATCGATGGACTGTTTGTGGGACCGGCTGATTTTTCCATTGCCTGGACCGGCGGTGAAAGAGTTGATCCTCGCATGGACGATATGATGGAAGCGATTGCCCGCATAGCGCAAACAGCGCGCACGCATGGCAAGCATGCGGGTATTTTTGCCGTCAATCCTGCGGACGTACCGCGCTTTGTCGAAATGGGGTATCGCTTTATTGCCGTTGGTTTTGACCTTTCAGTGCTATCGATTGGTGCAAAACAAGTTCTTGAAATGGCTAGAGGGAATTATCAAGAAAACCATGTCAAAACAGGATATTGACGTCTTTAATTAAAGTCTTTTCATAAATTCGGCAAAGACCATCAAACCCTCCGGCCAGGGGCCATGGCCACTTTCCGAGTTAATATGACCGCTTTCGCCCGCATCCAAAAAGAGGCTGCCCCAATCGGCAGCAGTTTCAGTTGCCTTTTCGAATGTTGAGAAGGGATCGTTGCGACTGGCCACAACAAAAGACGGTATCGGCATCGGTGTCGAAGGATATGGCCCGAACGTCATGAGGTGCTTAGGCCGGATGGCGGGATTAGTCACATCCGGCGGGGCGACAAACAAAGCACCTTTGACGCGTTCACGTACTGAACTGGCATCCATTTCCTCAATTGCATGACGGGCGGCAGCTACACCCAGAGAATGTGCCACAATCACAGCTGGCAGCGTGGCGGTTTCCACTGCAACGCGAACCGCTTTTACCCAAGCATTGCGTTCTGGCTTTGACCAAGCTACTTGCTCGACGCGCGTTGCGTTCGGCATTTTGTTTTGCCAGCGAGTTTGCCAATGCCCTTCACCGGAGTTCTTATAGCCTGGAACAATCAGGATTTGGGCATCGCGAATTTTCATTATGATCGCTTATCGTCGGCTATCGTCCGGGATTGTGTAGCGCGCAAGCGTTTTAGGCGATAGCGTTATTTCTATGGCTGATATTCATGCGCAACGGGAGGTTAAAGTCGTGAAGTCACTCATGGTCTGCTTGGCATTGCTCTTATGTGTGCCCGTGCATGCGCAGGTGGCTTTTGTTTCCTTTGAATCAGTAGCTGCAGCGGCTATGGGTCGGTTTACAGGCGGCTACGGCGAGGATTTGGCCTTATTGGTTGAGCCGCGATCTGACAGCGACAGTGATTATACGCTAGTCATACTGGCCGACGCTGCAGGCTCTGGTGGTTCGCTCGGAGAGATTGCGCGGTACAAGGATGCCGCATGGGGCGGCGTTGGTGATTTTTACGGTAATCGTCCGTCTGTTGCTTTTACCGATGCGGGTTCTCTGCAATTGCGCAGCGGCAATGACGCAGTGGGGCGCAATCGCTGGAATCAGACCGTTACTCTGATCTGGCGCGATAACAGTGTGATCATGGCCGGCTATACCTACTTTGAAGTCGACACACTGCAACCGAACAGTGAATTTGGCTGCGACATCAATTTGCTTACAGGCGAAGCTGATCTAACGGTGGCGAGTGGCAAAAGAAAAACGCGTGTCGACCAGCGACAAATACCTTTCGCCCGATGGCTAGAAATGGGGCGACCTAATTTTTGCCCCGGGGCTTAAGGCCGGCCGAAAAAGGATTACTCGGGCGCTTGAATTTCAGATTCAAACTCAAAGTCAGTCTCTGGCTGCTCCGTTATCTCAAAGCCTTCGATGGGCACTGAAGTGTCCGGTATATCAACGCCAGTGAAATCATAGTCAGGCTCTGCGTTTGAGTTTAGAACCATGAAGCCGGCAATCAGCGAAGCTGCAGTGAGGCCAATAAAGCCTAAGAAGACGATAGGCATAAAAGATCGCTTCCGTCGGCTTTTTGTTTGATTTGCATGCCAGTCGCTATCTTGCTCATGTTCCATTGATCCGTCTCCAAGCACCATCGTCCTTAGAGTTAATTATCAGAGCAATTCGGCGGAACTTGGAGACTATGTTCACTTGCTATGAAACGCTGCAATCAATCGCCGAAAACCCTCGCAAAGATCTTATCCGCATTCTTGGTGTGGTAGCCCAAATCAAAGCGATCCCGGATTTCATCTTCGGGCAAAAGCGAAGTCACTTCCTTGTCGGCCAATAAGGAATCGAGAAAATCAACCGTCGCATCGCCAGAAAGCTGATAGGAGTCCCACACCTTCATGGCATTGCGCTGAACAAGGCGATAGGCGTTCTCCCGGCTTGACCCTGCCTGGGTAAGGGCAAGCAAGATGCGTTGGGAATGAACAAGACCACCCAAGCGATCCATGTTAGCGGTCATACGTTCCGGGTAAACGACCAGCTTCTCCATAACGCTAGTTAGGCGGACCAAAGCAAAGTCCAGCGTAACAGTGGCATCTGGACCAATCATACGCTCAACGGATGAATGAGAGATGTCGCGCTCGTGCCACAGCGCAACATTCTCCATAGCGGGCAGGGCGTATGCGCGTACCATGCGAGCCAGGCCGGTAAGGTTTTCGGTCAAAACCGGGTTTCGCTTGTGTGGCATGGCCGATGAGCCTTTTTGGCCCGGTGAGAAATATTCTTCTGCCTCCAACACTTCTGTACGCTGTAGGTGTCGAATCTCAGTGGCAAGTCGCTCTATTGACGATGCGACGACGCCCAACGTGGCAAAGTACATGGCATGTCGATCACGCGGGATAACCTGCGTCGATACAGGTTCTGGAGACAGCCCCATAGCCTTCGCAACATGTTCTTCTACCGCGGGGTCGACATTGGCAAAAGTGCCAACCGCACCTGAAATTGCACATGTCGCAACTTCTGAACGCGCAGCAACAAGACGCTCCCTGCACCGATCAAACTCTGCATATGCTTGTGCCAGTTTGACGCCGAATGTCGTTGGCTCAGCGTGAATACCATGGCTGCGGCCAATGGTAACCGTGTTTCGATGCTCAAACGCCCGGGCCTTCAAAGCCTGTAGAAGCGCATCCATGTCTTCCAATATCAGGTCGGTGGCGCGCATAAGTTGAACGTTAAAGCACGTATCAAGAATGTCGGACGACGTCATACCTTGGTGCACAAAACGCGCGTCTGGCCCCACAATCTCAGCAAGATGGGTCAAGAAGGCGATAACGTCATGTTTGGTTTCACGCTCGATCTCGTCAATGCGTTCTACGTCAAAATTCGCATTGCCACCCTTTTCCCAAATGGTTTTTGCCGCTTCTTTGGGGATGACGCCGAGTTCAGCCAATGCATCGCATGCATGGGCTTCAATTTCGAACCAAATGCGAAACTTGGTTTCTGGTGACCAAATATCGGTCATCGCTTTGCGGGCATAGCGTGGGATCATGACAAAACCTTTCGTATGCGCGCCCGATAGCCGACGCAGACCAGCGGCTCAATGGCTAGTTCGGGTTGCCCACCAACATGTGGCCAAAATGATAAGTAATGCACCGACGCCATGATAACGGATGCCGAAAATTCCATACTGTGCAACTGCACCCAGCGTCGTGAAGAAGAGCTGGAACATCCAGGTGCGCGATAGGAAGGGCTCGTGCCATTGCGCGTAGTAAAAACGGTACTGGATAGCGAGAAGGCCGGCTGTGAAACCGATCACCAGAACTACTGCGACGATGAGCAAGAGCGAGAGACGTAGCCATCTTCGCTTCAGGCCAGTCATGAAAAGTCTGTCCAGCTGTAGAGCGACCAGCAGTCCCAAACTCAACCCCATCCCATAAAAGAGACCAACAACACTAATTTTGACAGGATTTTGCCAACCAAACCAACCGAACATGAAAATGCTGGTCCACAGCAAACCTAGAATGCCGGAGATGATCGCGGCGAACCAAGTGCCTGCAGATGGTATGATGCGGGAACGTTGCATGCCTCCCGCTTAATCAAAATCTTTTAAGGAATGATGGTTCTCAACGTATCATCAAGCTTTGAGCCGATCTATCCAATCAGGCTGCGGAGGCACCTTTGCGTAAAGCGCTGACATTGTCGCGGTAGGCGTCCAGCGAACTGCCTTTGAAAACTGCTGAACCAGCGACAAATACGTTGGCGCCAGCAGCAGCGCATGGCGCGATGGTTTCCGGCGTAACGCCGCCATCTACTTCCAAATCGATTGGCCGCTCGCCTATCAACGCCTTTGCCTTCTGAATTTTTGGCACCATAGCTTCGATGAACTTTTGGCCACCAAAACCCGGATTAACGGTCATGATCAGCACCAAATCAACAAGGTCCATCACATGTTCAATGGTACTGATTGGTGTTGCGGGGTTGAGAGCCACGCCGGCTTTTTTGCCGAGCGCCTTAATGGCTTGCAGCGAGCGATGCAGGTGAGGTCCTGCTTCCGCATGGACAGTGATGATGTCGCAACCGGCCTTGGCAAATGCTTCAAAGTAGCGATCGGCGGGTGCAATCATCAGATGGCAGTCAAAGACTGCATCGGTATGGGGGCGAAGCTTGGCGATGACGTCCGGACCAAAAGAGATATTGGGAACAAAGTGGCCATCCATTATATCAAGGTGGATCCAGTCGGCACCCGCGCTGACAACATCACTGACTTCCTGGCCCATCTTGGAAAAGTCAGAGGCTAAAACGGAAGGTGCAATAAGTGTTTGGCCGCGCATGATCATTCCTCGATTTTAGGCAACTGTTGGGCTGGCTGGAGTGTTATTGTCAACGAATGTCGGACCAGCAGGGTAGAATGTCCCCCGGACTTTCGGTTGCTTCATAAATGCCGCGTGCAATTGCGCGGGCCATCGTGGCGCCTGCTGCCGCACAAAGATCAATCATTGCATCAACGTCGATTTCAATTGGTTTTGTGCCGGTCGACGCAGCAAAAACAATGTCGCCATCAAAAGGAGTATGCGCAGGCCATATGGCGCGCGTAAATCCATCATGTGCGGCGATCGCCAGACGCTTGCACTGTGCTTTGCTGAGTTTGGCATCCGTTACGATTGCGCCAATTGTTGTGTTACTGGCCTCGCTGCCACGGAACTTTACTCTTAGTTCCTGCGCGTTTTCAGGTGGCGGATTTGGCCATCCAAGACCGCCAAACTCCTCTCCGATCTCAAACGGTGCAGCCCAGAAATGATGGGTATCGCCGACCGTTGTTGCACCAAGAGCATTGACAGCAACACAGGCGCCAAGGGTGATGTCCTGACGAGGTAGGTATGTGCTCGCCGAACCCAACCCACCTTTCAAGCCCGCGGTCAACGCCCCCGTACCGGCGCCGACACTGCCCAGTTCAAACTCATGGCTTGCGGCGCCCGCCGCTTCATATCCGAGTGCGTGGTAGTAACTGTTTTGTTTGCCTTCCTTGTCACCGCCGTTGACCAGATCGAAGAGGATGGCAGCGGGTACGATAGGAACGCGGGCTGGGCCTACCTCAAAGCCTCGACCCTGGTCATGTAGCCAATCCTGAACACCGCCGCTTGCGGCCAACCCAAATGCCGATCCGCCCGACAGAACGATAGCGTCGACAGCCTCGACGACATTGTGCGGCTCCAATAGTTCTGTGTCCCGCGTGCCCGGTGCGCCGCCTAACGTCTGTGAACTTGCGATGGCGGGTGTGTCGAAAATGATTGTTGTGGCACCGGTTTTAACAACTGGATCAGTGGCGTTGCCGACGCGAACTCCCTCAATATCGGTAATAAGATTGGTGGGTCCCGCCTGAAAACTCATTCCGATTTACTCCGCCACGGCAGGTGAGGGCACCAACGTTATCAGTATGCCGTTCTCAACTGATTGGATGACCGATAGATCAATTGTTGGCTCGCCGTTGTCATCAAAGCCAATGGTTGGTGCTGTGGACTTCAGCGTTCTCATAGCCAGCGCCGCAAGGTCTGCGAACGGAAGCGCTGACGCAATGATCGTTCCATTGGGGAGCGTGCCATCCTCGAACGTGCCCAGTAGATTGGGTCCGCCTGCGATATTCAAAGTTACCCCCAGCCTGGCAGCATCAGCGCCGATAATCGCAGCGTCAAAGCTGTCGCCGCCCAGAATTACATGTTGAACGCCTGCACGGTCTAAGCGCCTTACCAGCGCAGCCTGACTGCTGAGAAGCGGGCGGTAAGTGTCGCGAAAGATCGGCTCCAGCGATTCTTCAGAGAGCGCGCCACCGACTTGTTCAGCCAGTAAACGTCCGGACAGAGTCCCATCATCGACTATCGCAAAAGGCACGTCGCGCCAAGCATCGCTTAGATAGTTTCCCAGCCTCAGGTGGACTTGCTGCAGCGTCGGCGCAACGCGTCTTATGAGGCCATCCTTGTCTTGCGTAATGTCAGGCGTCTGCAGCCCGATAACAGTCATGGAGACGCCCGCTTCAACCAAAACCGGCGCCAGCGCGTCGAAGGTGTCAATGCATGGTACACCGATAACCATGTCAGGAGGCATCGACAGAATATCAATGGCTGCCTGATTAGCCATTTCCACATCGCAGCCGGTATCAACTTGGGATACTTGTTGACCGTCAAGTTCTGATTCAGCGGATGAATTGATCAAATCGCCAAGCGCTGAATGGGTGCCGGTAAATGGTGCAGCAATAATGACGGTTTGAGTGTCTTGTGCAGAGACGCTGAACGTTGATCCCATTGTCGATAATGCCAGAAAAACGCGGATTGCGCGGTGCTTAGATGCCCAAATTGTTCTGGAAAATAAGCCTATCATGCTCGATAGATGCCTTCCGGTCTTGCAGTGTGCAAGGCCAAAATTCGTTTCAGGATGTCGCTTTTACATGGAAAACGATCGGCAAGTTCTGGAATATGCACAAGGTTTGATGCGCGATGGCGTTGAAGTTGTCATCATTATCGTCCTTGCAAGCGATAGCGTTGCGGTCGGTAGTATGTATGCAATCTCGGAAAATGGCGGAGTGTGCGGTTGTCCTGACAAGACTGATGTGCCCGAAAACCTGCTGCAAGATGTTTTCAATACCGGTGAACCACGGGAGCACAGTGCCGGCCATCAACGTCTTCTCATCATGCGGGTCGGTTAGTCATGGAGCCGATTACTCTTAAAGCAATTTGGCACGCTTTGGAGGGCAACATAAATGGCGTATTGATCGTTGAGATCGAAACCGGACGGACACGTTTTGTCACCGAGCACAGTTTGGGTGTCGGTCATCTTGCAAGATGCGGCAAACGGGCCCTGAAGAGTGCACGATCATTCGAAGATCAGCTTGGTGGAAAAAGATACTTCTTCAAGCCCATCATCTCTGAGCGCTAGAGCGTAGGGCTTTCTTGGCCAGCATGCGGCACTTGTCGGAACAGTATTTCACACTATCCCAGTTCTTGGCCCAGCTTTTGCGCCATGTCATCGGACGATGACAATGAACGCAGATTTTTTCGGGAAGGTTGACCTTTTTGTGCGCCATTTCTCTGAAATGGATTGCGATGTCCGATCGTCAATTGCACAGGAGCGTAACGTTGGTGGTATAATCACCGCCCGGAAACGTACCGCTATCATGTTGGGCAACCAAATTGATCTCCAAGTCGGTAACGCTCAAAAACGGCAAAGTCACGACGGTGCTTCCCGGCACTTCGGGGAAAGAACCCAGGCTTCCACCACCGAAGATACGTCTGGCCGAGCCGGAGTAAAAAGTTGAAAAGGTCGTGTCCTGATTGTTGGCTATCGGTGAAGTCTGCCAAACTTGGCTGTGCAGCGCTTGGATTTGGTAGTTGAACCAATAGGACGTTACCCGCGCGAGCGCAGCGGTACCACCTGCGTTGTAGCTGCTTAAAACTGTATCAGTAGCATTGGGCGTCAACGCACCAGGTTGAACCACCTCTATCAAGCAAAAGTCGGGATTGTCGACTTCAGCTGTGAACGGGACATCTAACGCATATGCGGAGTTGGTTGCAGCGCAAATAGCTGTCAATGCAAAGACAAGCTTGATCTTTTTTGTTACTCGCATCGCACGGTTACTCCTGCGCGATAATCGCCGCCCGGAAACGACCCATTGAAGCGTTCTGCCGTCATGTCGATGTCTAGAAAAGTATCGCCCCGTTTTATCCTCGTTGGAATATCAGAGGGCTTCTCCACAAACTCGGTTTGACCACGGCCCGAGTAAGTAACGCTCAGTTGCATATTATCGTTACCGCCCTGTGGTGCGATTACGAAACCTAAAGGCTTATCGATGAAAACAGAATAGCGTGCATTGGTGGCTGAGACTTGCACCTCAGCAGACCTGCCGCGATGGTTTTTCGAAGACAGCACCTGGTTTGAGGCATTGGGTGCAAGGGTGCCGTCTTCCAGAACGATCAGTGTGCAGCTTTGCCGACTCTGTGCCAGAGCGCTTGTATGCAGGCAAGGTAGCAAAGCAAGCGCTACCAAGATCGGTTTTAAGCTTGGAGTTTTTGCCATCGGTTGGTTGCAGGATACGCTGTGCACCCCGATCCCCATCACTCGTTCAACCCGGCGGTTGACCAGCCATCGTCGTTGAACTCGCTTTCACCGGGTGTGATGTCGGTGTCATTTGGCGTTTCTACTCCAGCAGATAGTCCCATTTGCATGAGCTTTAGTTCTGTCGCTAGACGATCAACTTCCAACTGATAGAGTTTAGAACAATCGAGTCGCTGGCGGCGCTTTAAGCCCAATGGGATAACGATCCGACCATAAGCAGATTGGCCTGCGCCAATGTCCTGCGGATTGCCGATGACGCCGATGTCCAGATAAGCGCCCGAGCCGACAACCGCGCTTCGGCAAGTCGTGCCGTCTGCTGCGCGTACTTCATCATGCCCGGAAGGCAACGAAACGCCCGGCAGTGAAAAGCCGCTGGAATATGTTGTATCTTGCGCTATCGCTGCGGGAGCACCCAGAACGGGTGCGACAACCATCGCAGCGATTAGTTGACGCGCTCGCCGATGAATTTTCCGCATACTTGTGCCTTAACATTGTTTTGCGCTTGTCCAGGAAATGGGACGCTTTCGGTGCAGATGCGTACGCGACGCGCCTTGTCGCCGTTGAACGGAACCGTAACGGTCACGGGGCGTGCGAACTGGCCTGCAAGCGTGAAATTGCTGGGTGAGACGCGAGCATCACGTAGGGGACGGAAGTCTTGGTCGTAGACCTTTACTTCAATGCGGATGCGGTGATCATATGGATTGGCTGGATATACCTTCAGCGCAAAGCTGTCGGTAAAACTGTTTACCTTGCCACGCATGGGTGACATGGATTGTGCTGCTGCCTCGGAAGGCAGCAGTGTCATTGCGAGTGACCCCGCGACGATTGCCGAAAGAAAATAAGTCGTCTTTTTGATCATTGCGGAGTCCCTTTTTCGCAAAGATTAAGATGAGCAGGTCAGCGTAGCATTCGTTGAATAAGAGCCGTTCGGGAAAGAACCGGAAGCAGCTGTTGCTGACATATCAACAGAGACAGGTGTGGCAGTTGCTGGAACTGAAGGCGTGTCTGAAGTTGAGTAAGTTGTGCCGCCGAATGTCATTGCAGCATCAAAAGAAGTTGTTGGCGTGCCGGTTGGTGAAGTTACCCAGCCAGATGGTGCGCCAACAGATAGCGTGAAGTTCAGTGCATTGGCTGTAACTGTTGCAGCAGCGGCAGTGCCGTTTGCTGAAGACAGCACAGATGCGTCACCATTTGGGCCCAAAGTACCGGCCGTGTTGACGACAATGCCGCATGTTGAAGCGACTGTTGCAGTGAATGGTACATCCTCTGCGAATGCGGATGCTGGTGCCAAAACAGCAGCAACAGCCATAGATGCGAGAAGTTTTTTCATAACCCTGTTTCTCCAATATTGGCGGAAACCGCCGTTCGTTATGTATCTCAGAGCACGCGCATTCTTGGTTTTGTCACGATATGAACCTAGACTCATACGGCTTTGCGCACTCGTTGATATGCAACCGATTACAGCCTTTGGGTTGCAGGCCGGTTTCTAAAAATGGTTAACCGTCTGTGATGCCATTTTTTTAGGCGAAAAGGCCATTCAGGATTAACCGAATGCAAATGACCAAAGGGAAGCTACGGCGCGCAACTGTAACCGCCACATTCTCAGTAATAGCTGTACTTTTGCTGGTAGGGGCGACCGTTGTCGCGCATGCTCAGCCGATTTCTGCTCATAAAGACCGGCTCTTCGCTTATCCAAAAGTGCTGGATGTGCGCGATAATGGTGCCTATCGCATTCTGGACTATCGGGAATCGCGGGATATAGACCGTCGTGATGAAATCCCTGAGCGGCGCGTGAAGCGCGCTTACATCGATTTTGCTGCACGTCGAGCCACGAAGAAGGAAGGCCTTGATACGCCGGTTGGTCGATTAACCTACCGCTATGCAGGGCAGCTGACAGGAAGTCGCTTCTTCACCATTTATATTCACGGCAGCGGAGGTGACTCGCGCCAAGGCGTCGATGATTTCACCTTCGGCGGTAACTTCAACCGCATAAAAGCGCTGATGATAAAGTCTGGCGGTGCCTATATAGCGCCGGATGCGGGCAACTTTGCCGGCAATGATCTGGAACGGATCAAATATCTACTTATCGCGCTCGGTGAAGCGTCACCATCGGCAAGGATCGTTATTGCATGTGGTTCGGCGGGTGCCGCAGTCTGTTATCAGGTCGCGCAAAACCAATCGCTTTTACCCAGACTGGCCGGATTTGTGTTTTTGGGAGCCTATGGCGATACTTCTTTTGTCAACTCTGCCGCGGGCAGGGCGCGTATTCCAGTCATGATTGCTCATGGGGGTAGTGATCGTGTTTATCCCGTTAGCCAATTGGACGAGTTTTACAGCGCACTCCGCAACGCTGGACTGCCCGTTCGTATGGTCAACTTCAGCTCAGGTACGCACGGCACACCAATTCGCATGATCGATTGGCGAGAGACGCTGAATTGGCTTTTGACATACTAAGAAAGTGTGGCACTCCCAACGGGACTCGAACCCGTGTTTCCGCCGTGAAAGGGCGGCGTCCTAGACCGCTAGACGATGGGAGCGCGGTAAGGTTCGCGGTGTATAGGCACAAAGTTTTCGCGTTGCAAGCGGTTGGAAAAGCGATTTGTTGAAAAAGTTCGTCTCATTTAGCTGACGACTTCAGCCACGGCGACAACGCCAGTTCCAGTCACGTTTTGGACCGATATCGATATGGACAGACTTGGTATGGCAATAAGTGCCAACACCGCCGCGGCCGGGCATGGAGCGCATGTATGAGGCAAGATCCCACTTGCTCACGCCCTCGACCTGAATGTCTGCTGCCGCGCAATATATATGCAGTGAGTTTTTAGCACCACGTGCGTTTGAATTACGTGATGGCGAGCGATAACCGGAAGTCACAACAACAGGTTTGCCAAAATGGCGCTCCACACGTTTCAAAACACGTACCAGAGCGGGTTTTAGACAGGCAACGTCAACGCCAGAGTGCTGCGTGCGCAAACCGTTTGGCGCAAGTCTCGCCAAGCCGGCAGCTGATGCGACTTGAACGGGACGCGCTTCGGGCTCCTCGCTCTGCTGGTTGATGCCAAGCAAGCGCTCTTTATCAACACCTGGCAATGACGAGCTACCCGACCTGTTTATTGAGACTGTCGGCGTTGGTGCAGGTGTTGCGACTGGTGTTGCTGCAGCCGTAGGTGTTGGGTTCGCTGAAGCAACCAAAACAGGTTCCTTAGGCTCCGGAGGCTTTCGGCTGAACAGGCGGTTCAAAAAGCCGGACTGTGCTGGCGCTGCTGCCGGTGCTGCGGCTGCGACAACAGGGGGCGCCGGGCTAAACTGCGCTGCTGTTTCCTCAAGCTGGGCAGTTGGCGCAGCGTTGGCTTGTGCTATGCGCTGATCTGCAAAATCGGAGGCATTCTCAGGTGGGGTTGCCACTGCCACCGGCGGCTGCGGAAATTCGGCGCTTTGAGTAGCCGCGGTGTCTGACGGTTCCACAACTGCGAGTGTCGCTTGTTCCGCGCCATCAACCTGTGACTGGGCCAAGGCCGTAACAGCAGGCTCTGTTGCTGGCTGATCGTCAACTTCACCAATTAAACTCGAAGGGGGGCGTGGTGCCGGCACGGACGACGATGCTGTGGTCGTGATATTTTCCGGTGATCCGTTTTGTTGATTGTCGAATTGTACCAGAGCGGAATCCAACGAACCTACCGTTGAGGTGCAGCCGGTGATGAGGATTGCAGCAGAAACTACAGCAACGCCCTTCGCGCCAAAGCATCTCTTTGCCCATAATCTGGAAGGCAGGCTCTTCATTAATCCCCTCATGCCGATCTTTGAGTCGGCATAGTACCCTATCTGGTTAACGCCGGGTTCACATTGCGGTGCGTCAAATGTGTCAACTATGTCACAAATAAGGCAAGAAAGTGAAGAAATATAGCTGCTACCAACTGCCCGTATTTTCCATTGATGCCCACGGCTCCGCTTTGGGCAAATCGTCGCCTTTTTGAAGGAGTTCGATGGATATGCCGTCCGGTGACTTGATGAATGCCATATGCCCGTCGCGTGGTGGGCGATTGATCGTCACGCCCGCATCCATCAATTTCTGGCAGAGCGCATAGATGTCATCAACGACATAGGCAAGGTGACCGAAATTGCGCCCGCCCTCATACTCTTCAGGATCCCAGTTGTGGGTTAGCTCAATCAATGGCGCTTTGTTTGCTAATGCAGCCTCACGATCTTCTGGCGCTGCCAGAAAGATTAAGGTGAAGCGGCCTTTTTCGCTGTCGTAGCGCCGAATTTCTTCTAGGCCCAGCTTGTTGATATAAAAGTCGAGCGACTTCTCTACGTCACTGACGCGAACCATCGTGTGCAAGTATCGCATAATTAGCCTCCCAAACGCTGCATCTTTCTAACGTTGCTGAACCTAATAACAAGCCTTGCTCTGACCAACAGTAGTCTTGGAACGCATCCAACTTAGCAGGGGAAGTTGCCTTAATTTGCTTGCCCCAATCGGGCGCGACGATGCTATCCTTTAGACGAATCGTTCGATTTGAATGCGCTATATGTGTGTGGCTGAGGGTATGAGTAGCGAACCAAAACATACAGCTCGGGAAATTGGGAAGCCGTTAGACGCGTCTGCGGGGGCCGATATCGTTGAGATTGCCGGTGTCATCAAATGGTTTGATGTCGGCAAAGGATATGGATTTATCTTGCCCGACGACGCCGCATTTGGCGATGTAATGCTGCATGTAACATGTCTACGCAAAGACGGTTTCCAGACAGCGCTGGAAGGGGCTCGCATTGTTTGCGAAGTACGTCGTGGCGACCGCGGCTACCAAGCTTTCCGTGTCATATCGATGGATATATCGACAGCAATAAATCCAGCTGAAGTCGAACAAAAGACACATAGTACCGTCATACCCACGAGTGGTTTGGAACGGGTCATTGTTAAGTGGTTCAATCGGACAAAAGGTTTTGGTTTTCTGACTCGGGGTGAAGGAACTGAAGATATTTTCATCCACATGGAAACCTTACGCCGCTTTGGATTGACCGAACTTCGCCCGGGCCAAGTCGTAATTGTGCGTTACGGTAACGGAGACAAGGGTTTGATGGCGGCGGAAGTCTATCCCGATATCGGTGTTCAGCCACCAGTCCCGCACTAACATGAACGAAGTGGCATCGCCTTTTCGCCTGTGGATTTCAGCACGGCTGTTGATTGCGCTCGCGATTGCGTTTGCGGGACTAGTATCAGCTTGCTCAGCCGACCAGCCGCAGCGGCTTCCCCTGGATCCCAACAATTTGATCGTTATCGGCAAGAATGGCGAGCAGAAGGCAGCGCTGGAGATCGAAATAGCATTGACTGTAGAACAAACGTCCACGGGCCTTATGCATCGGCGCGACCTACCACGTGATAGAGGCATGCTTTTTGTCTTTGAAGCAGAGCGGGAGCGCGCTTTCTGGATGAAGGACACACCAGCATCGCTGGACATCATCTATATTGATGCGGAAGGGGCGATTGTTTCAATCGCGCGCGCTACGGTACCGTTCTCCACCAACCCTATCCCGTCGCGTGGGGCAGCCCAGTTTGTCTTGGAAGTTTTGAGTGGGGTTGCCAGCGAAATTGGTTTGGTGACCGGCGATACGGTGATGCATCCCGCCATTGGCAATGGGAATTGACCACAGCGCTTTATAAGCATCGATATAATGATGTTTCGGCTCTTGGGATGATGGTCGGAGCGGCAGGATTCGAACCTGCGACCCTCTGGTCCCAAACCAGATGCGCTACCAGGCTGCGCTACGCTCCGATCCAGAAAAAGCATTGCTTTTCGGAGGCTCCCACTACCCATTTGGTCTAGGGCACGCAAGGGGAAAAAACAGGAAAAGCGTGTTCTTGAAACAAAAAACCCGGCTGGAATTCAGCCGGGCTTAAGATGGTTGCTTGGAGAGAAGGCAAATCAGATTGCCAGATACTCTTCGCGTAATTCCTTGTTGTGCAAAACTTCTTTAGCAGTGCCATCAAAGACGACTGACCCGGTGTCGAGGATTACAGAACGATCAGCCAGCTCCAGCGCACGCACAGCGTTTTGTTCCACCAGAATGGTTGTAATCCCCTGTTTTTTGATGATTTCGAGCGTTTTCTCGATCTCGTCAACAATAACGGGCGCAAGACCTTCATAAGGTTCATCGAGCAGCAAGACCTTAATATCGCGGGCGAGGGCACGTGCAATAGAGAGCATTTGCTGTTCGCCGCCGGAAAGTGTTGTTCCTTCCTGTGTTCGGCGTTCGCCCAGACGCGGAAACAAATCGTACAAACGTTCAATGCTCCAACCTACCGGCTCAACGATTTGGGCCAATTGCAGGTTCTCTTCCACTGTCAGGCCTTGGATAATGCGACGATCCTCCGGCACGAGGATCATGCCAGCACGGGCCGCTTCGTGGCTCGTCATGGTATGGAGATGCTCGTGATCCAACCAGATTTCGCCATAGGTGAGCATTGGGTCTGAAAGTCGTGAAATTGTGCGCAGTGTGGACGTTTTACCTGCGCCGTTGCGACCTAGGAGAGCGAGAATTTCACCCTCGTGGACATTGAATGAAACGCCCTGAACGATGTAGCTCTCGCCGTAATAGGCATGAATATCGTGCACTGACAAAAAGGCCGGTGCTGTTGCTGCGTGGTTTGCGCTGTTGGAAAAGTCAGTGTGTGCGCCAGGGGCGCGTTGCGTTGCTTCGCCTGCAATCTGGCTCATGCTGCTTCTCCAAGATAGGCTTCTTTGACCTTTGGATGGCCTTTGATTTTTTCCGGAATGTCTTCGACAAGCGGTGTGCCTTGCGCGAGCACAGTGATCTTTTGTGCCAGTGAGAAGACCACATGCATATCATGTTCGATGATAGCGATCGTGATATCGTGCTTGTCGTGGATTTCCTTGAGGAGATCGATGGTGTTGTTAGTATCGGCCCGAGCCATACCAGCCGTCGGCTCATCGAGCAGCAGCAGCTTAGGTTCCTGAACCAGACACATTGCCATTTCCAGGCGGCGTTTGTCACCGCGCGACATGGAACCGGCAATCATGTCCTTTTTATCGGCCATGTTGACCTCTTCCAGCATGTGTTCAGCGCGCTCTATGATTTCATGCTCACTGGTGATGCCTTCAAAGGCGTGCATTCGAAACGCGCCATCACGTTTGGCAAAGCACGGGATCAGCATGTTCTCCATAACCGTTAGATCCACAAAAATCTCAGGTGTTTGGAAAACGCGGCTAATGCCCATCTGGTTGATCTGAAACGGTGTCCGGCCCAGTACAGATTGGCCTTGGAACATAACGGACCCTGTGTCGGGCACTAGTTTTCCGACGAGGACGTTGAGTAGTGTTGATTTGCCGGCACCGTTCGGCCCGATGATCGCATGGACCGAGTTCTCTTCCACGGACAAGTTCACATTGCCGAGTGCTTGGAGGCCACCGAAACGCTTATTGACGTCAGTTACTTCAAGAATTCCCATTGGTACTACTCGCTCAGGCCACGTGCGGGCTTGGTTTGGGGTGATGTTCCGGGTCTTTGCCAAGGACAGTTTCCTTGCGTGTACGGCCAAACCAACCACGCAAACGCTGCCCGCCCTCAATCAATCCACCAGGCAGGAAGATCACTACAAGCATAAAGACAATGCCAAGTGTGAGGTGCCAACCTTTGCCGATGAATGGGTAGACGATGGTTACCATAAAGTCGCTCAAGCCGTCGGGGAAAATGGAGAACCAGCCTTCCAGAATACCCTTGTTGATCTTGGAAATGATGTTTTCCATATACTTGATCATGCCAGCGCCAAGAACGGGTCCGATCAACGTGCCGGCACCTCCGAGGATCGTCATCAGAACGACTTCACCGGATGCTGTCCAGAACATGCGTTCCGGTCCAACTTGCGTATCCATGGCCACCATCAGGCCACCAGCAAGACCGGCATACATGCCAGAAATAACGAAAGCTGCCAGCGTGTAGGGGCGAGGGTTGAGCCCCGTATAGTTCATGCGGGTCTGGTTGGTCTTGATGGCCCGCAGCATCATGCCAAACGGCGAGCGGAAGATGCGGATCGCCAAATAGAATGCACAAAGCATGACGAAGGCGGCGACGTAGTAACCCACATTGAATGTAAAGAGCCATCCGCCGACCTGGAGTTCGTAGCTCGATTTCATGGTCGCGCCAAACAAATTTGCCGTTGGCAAAACACCCTCTGCAAGCGTTGCGTCAAAGATACGGGGATCGGCGACTTTTGGCTGCAAGCCCGTCTCACCACCTGTGATTGGCGTAAGCACCGAATAGGCGAGGGCATACGACATTTGAGCAAATGCCAGCGTCAGGATCGAAAAGTAGATGCCCGAGCGTCGGAGCGATATCCATCCGACCAGAAGCGAAAACAAGCCAGCAATAATGACGGCCAATATGACCGCCGGGATGATGTTCATGGTCATAAGTTTCATGGACCAAATCGCGGCGTACGAACCGACACCCAAGAAAGCAGCATGGCCAAATGACAAGTAACCCGTCAGCCCGAAAAGGATGTTGAAGCCGATTGCGAAAATCCCGAAGATCACGAAGCGCTGCATCAAATCAGGATAGCCACCATTGAATTGGGCCAGTGCCGAATTCTCCGGAAACGGGTTGAGGATGAACGGCGCCAGAATGGTGAGTACGGTCACCAGAGCCAGTAGCGCAAAGTCCTGTTTTTTTAATCCAAGCATCTTCTTACTCTTCCATCACGCCTTTGCGTCCCATCAGACCACGCGGACGGGTCAACAAGATGATGATCGCGATTAGATAAATGATGATTTGGTTGATTCCCGGGATGAGGGAAACGACTTGCGCCATCGACGCAAAGCTCTCGACAATTCCAAGCACAAATCCCGCAAGCACCGCGCCCGGCAAGGACCCCATGCCACCCACAACAACCACCACAAATGATAGAACCAGGAAGTCCATGCCCATATGGTAATTTGGCGAGTTGATCGGCGCGTACATGACGCCCGCAAGGCCTGCAACGACCGCTGCTATGGCGAACATTATAGTGAAGCGCTTATCGATATTGATTCCGAGCAGCCCTACCGTTTCGCGGTCTGCCATTCCGGCGCGCACGACCATTCCAAATGTGGTGAACTGAAGGAACGCAAATACTGAACCGATGATCAGCGCGGCGAACATGAAGTAGATCAATCGCCAATAGGGGTAGATAATCGATCCGGCATCAAGGCCAACCAGAACGCCAAAATCAAAGCTGCCGGCAAAAACACCCGGCGCGGGCGTTGGGATCGGGTTTGCGCCGTAAAAATACTTCACGATCTCTTGCAGTACGATAGCCAGTCCGAACGTTACGAGAATTTGGTCGGCATGAGGTCGCTTGTAGAAGTGCTTGATGAGGCCGCGTTCCATGGACAGTCCGACAAGGATCATCACTGGAATGGCAAACAAGATTGATAGTGGTACCGACCATTGTATCAGCGCTGCGCCAACTTCCGGACCAAACCAGCTTTCCAGATAGGGTGTATCTACCTTCAATGGATTGCCCAGAAAATCCAGCTTTTCAGGATCTTCAACGGTGAAGGAAAGATTTAGCAAGCGGCTGAAAGTCACCGCACAAAAGGCGCCAATCATGAAAAGGGCGCCGTGCGCAAAGTTGACCACACCAAGCGTGCCAAAAATTAGTGTGAGACCCAAGGCGATGAGCGCGTAGGCACTACCTTTGTCCAAACCATTAAGAATTTGCAGTAGAATGGCTTCCATGGTGATCCCGCATGGCTAGACCGACCGCATAAAGCGGCGAGTTTCATTTCAGTTTAGAAAGATACCGACCCGCCATTGCGGGTCGGTAAGGCGCTCAAATCAGGCGCCGTTGTTGCAAGAGCCCAGTGAGGCTTCCGCGCCGCCCATTTGCGGGTGATCTGGCGCGTATGTGACTTGCTCCACAGGTGTGACTTCAACAACTTCAAGAAGGTCGAACTCTGATGATGGGTTTTCTTTACCCTTCACGACGAGAACGTCTTTGAAGCACTGGTGGTCAGCGCCGCGGTAGAGAGTCTTACCGTTGCCCAAGCCGTCGAACTCAAAGTCTTCCAGAGCTTCGGCAACTGCACATGGAGCGAACGAACCTGCGCGCTCAACAGCATCTGCGTACAGAAGTGTTTGAACATAGCAAGTGTGCGCAGCCTGTGATGGTGGGAAGCCATACTTCTCACCGAATGATTTGACGAACGCTTTCGAACCTTCGTCAGACAGTGACCAGTGCCAGTTTGTTGAGCCAAAGATGCCCTTAACGTTAGCGCCAGCACCCTTGGCCATCAGGCGAGAGTACAATGGAACAATGATTTCCATTTGCTTGCCGTTGACCATCCGGTCACGCAGGCCAAACTGAACAGCGTTGGTCAGTGAGTTGACCATGTTGCCGCCATAGTGGTTCAGAACGAGAACGTCGGCATCTGATTGCAGGACAGGTGTGATGTAGGAAGAGAAGTCTGTTTGTGTCAGCGGTGTTTTCACAGCTTCAACAGTTTCCCAACCCATGTCTTCTGTTGACTGGCGCACAGCTTCTTCAGTTGTGTATCCCCAGTTATAGTCAGCGGTCAGGTGATAAGCCTTACGATCCTTCCCGTAGTTGGCACTCAAAACCGGCGCCAATGCGGCACCTGACATGTAGGAATTGAAGAAGTGGCGGAAACCGTTGGCTTTACGGTCTTTACCTGTCGTATCGTTTGAGTGTGTCAGACCGGCCATGAAGATGATGCCAGCTTCTTGACAGAGCGCCTGCACAGCAACCGCGACACCAGAAGAAGAACCGCCGGTGATCATCACCGCACCGTCTTTTTCAATCATTGAACGAGCAGATGCACGCGCTGCGTCAGACTTGGTCTGTGTATCGCCTGTTACATACTCAACTTTCTTGCCGAGAATACCGTTACCCTTCAACTCTTTGGAAGAGAAGGTATTCATCATGCCGCCGTCGCCACCACCATTCAGGTGCTCGACCGCCAATTCATATGCGCGCAACTCGTCCGCGCCTTCGTCAGCATATGGGCCGGACTGTGGAACGTTAAAGCCGAGCGTAACCGTCGAACCGGTTGGTTCGTTTGTAAAAGCATGTGCTTTGTTGGTGAAAATCGTAGGCATGGCCAAGCCTGCGCCCACATAGGCTGAAGACTTGATCAGACCTCGGCGTGAGATCGAGAATTTGTTCATAAAAAACCTCCCAATTGGAAACCGTGCCTGACTCTCCTCAAAATCGGCACGTTGTCTGGTCCAGACATCAACAAACTTGTTCCAATTGCGAAAAAAGACCATAGGACTATTGTCGATAGTTGTTCAGTTTCGATCGGTTGAACGCGTATTATGCCAATAAATCAGCAGCTTAGTTGGTTCGCCGAAATGAGCGACAAAATGCCTCGTGAGGTCTTTTCAGTCGTTGCCCTGAGCTTCTTGCGACTATTTTTGTGCAACTGTTGGCTAAGATACAAGGTTTTTGGCAACGATGATTGAATCAAAAAGCAAATTGCTTTCGCGGCTTGCAGCGCCTTTTGTTTGAGAATAGACCATGGAGCCGCTGCTTTGCCAAAATTCTGGCATAAACGTACAGAAATCGGCGGCATTTGAGGGAACTGACGTATGCAAGCACGCATTTATTCGCCTGCGAAAACAGCGATGCAATCGGGCAAGGGCAAAACCGGACGGTGGCTCTTGGAGTTTGACCGAACAGCGGCCAAATCAGTTGAACCCTTGATGGGATATACGTCTTCCGGTGACACAAGATCGCAAGTTAAGCTGTTTTTTGAATCAAAAGGTGAAGCAGTGTCATATGCACAAAAGTATGGCCTGCCGTTTCGCGTGGTTGAGCCCAAGGGCGCCAAGCGTCGACGGGTTGCATATGCAGACAATTTTAGTTTCGGGCGTCGTCAGCCCTGGACGCATTGAGACCAGTCTCATATTTCCGACTTGGGCAATAGATGCCCATCACTTAGCGGCCCCGTAGCTCAGTTGGATAGAGCAGGTGACTTCTAATCATCAGGTCGAGGGTTCGAATCCTTCCGGGGTCGCCAAAGTTTTCAATAAAAACACTATCGGAATCTTCCCGCTCGGGTTGTGATCCCTATCAAGTCGAGTCTTTCAAACTGGCCGCCTGTCGCGCTTCGCCGGCAAATAGTGCGAATCGCAAAGCAATTGATTCATATGAAAAAGTCAAATGAATATACTACAATAGCAAATATTAATTCTGAGAAAATGAATTTAAACTGCTAGACAGTAATACATGATGGCTTTACGCCTTTGAGTCGCAATCCATTTCAAATGATTTGGGTTTAAATTGCGAAAGAGGGGCACTTTTATGTTAAACTCGCTCAAGCGTGCGGCATACATCGCCGCAACAATATTTGCATCTGGTATTCTGATGCCGACACAGAGCTTTGCCGATAGCCAGCCTTATGTCGGCGACGTGATGCCTGTCGCTTTCAGCTATTGTCCGGTTGGTTGGACCGCTGCATCCGGCGGCGTCCTTTCGATCGTTGGCAACGAAGGTTTGTTCTCGTTGGTTGGCACGACGTATGGTGGTGATGGCGTGAGCACCTTCGGCTTGCCAGATTTGCGTGGCAGGCACGCGTTCGGTTATGGCCAATCGCCAGGCTTGTCCTTTTATCCATGGGGCTCAAAGCTGGGATCGGAGACAGTCGTCTTAAACCAAAACAATCTACCGTCTCATAGCCATGATCTCAACCTGGTCGCAGAAGGCACCAACGTCTCAAGCTCGCCAGTCGGTGCTTCAATATTTGAACGAAACGCCGGTGCGGCGAATGCATTCAGAGATACGAGCACAAATCTTGTTGCCATGAGTTCGCAGAGCATTGCGAATGCGGGGCAAAATCAGCCGATTGATATCCGCTCGCCTGCGCTAGCCATTCTTTGGTGCATCGCTTTGCGCGGCCAATTCCCCAATCGGCCCTGAACTTTACGAACGTTTGGAGACAATTTCATGAAACTGAAGCTAGCACTTCTGGCCGCAACTATTTTTGGCGCGGTATCTGCTGCACCTACCGTAACTGCCGCACAAGAACCGTTCATTGGCGAACTGCGCCTGTTCGCCAACAATTTTTGTCCGCGCTCATGGACGCAAGCCCAAGGGCAGATTTTGTCCATCAGCCAGCACACGGCTTTGTTTGCACTGTTGGGCACAACATTCGGCGGCGATGGCCGAACTACTTTCGCTGTCCCCGATCTTTCCGGCAGAGCACCCATCGGCCTTGGCACCGGTCCGGGCCTGTCGACATACGCTTGGGGACAAGAAATTGGCCTAAGCGAAACAATAATGCGGTTGCAACAGATGCCGGCCCATTCGCATTCGCTCGTGGCTTCCGATGATCCGGTGGATACTCATGACGGTATCGATGACTTCTTTGGTAGCTTCGGTTCTTTCCCTGCCTATTCAACCAATACAACTGCGGGCCAAATGGCTTCCAGTGTGGTTGGGTCGACCGGCAGTGGTTTGCCTTTCAACATCCAACAGCCCCAAATTGTCATGAACTGGTGCATCGCGCTGGAAGGTTTGTTTCCTTCGCGAAGCTGAGTGGTCGTTTTTACTCCCAAAGAGAGAATGAAATGCTGAAATATTTGAAGAGACTTACGTGTGCGCTTAGTGGAGCATTGCTGCTTTCAGTGTCTGCGCAAGCTGCACCTGATACGTTCATCGGCGATCTGCAATTAACGCCGTACAATTTCTGTCCCGAGGGCACTCTCGAAGCGGCAGGTCAACTTTTGAACACTAGCACCAATCCGGCGCTTTTTGCCCTGCTGGGTTCTAATTATGGCGGCAATGGTAGAACAACTTTTGCCCTGCCGGATTTGCGTGGGCGTATAGCCATAGGCGTCGCTCAGGGCGCTGGCAATTATGGAGCGCGTAGTGGACAGGAACGTGTCACGCTGACCGTTCCCAATTTGCCACCCCATAACCACAGAATAAACACGGGCACACCCAACGCTGTTGTTAGCCCCAATGCTGCAGGAGTTTCCGAACTTCCTGCGGGAGTAAACGCGTTTAGCCAATCTACAACGCCCAATGGAAGCACCATGAACCGCGCGGTGATCGGCCATACGGGTAATAACATACCGTTTCCAGTGATCGCTCCAACACTGGCGATGAAATGGTGCATTACGGTCCGCGGTCAGTTTCCACCGCGCAGCTAGCGGTCATAATCACCTGATTTCGTTTCAGAATTTATGACTGGAAGAACGGACCGGCTGGATTTCATTCAGCCGGTTTTGTTTTGGACCGAATTGATCTTAGTCGGAATCACGCGTAGAACGAGCATCAGGGCGCATCGCAAGGGGCAATATGGGTAGTTTGGCGCAGCATTTGGTGGCGCTTGCCAGAAGTGACCCCTCGCAAAAACCGTGCGCATTGTCTTTTGCAGGACGCGGCGGAGTTATTGATCGCGAGTTCTCACTCTTTGAGATTTTATCACGCGCTTTTCCCTTAGCTGTTGTTTTGAATGAAGGCAGCATTGGAGACCGTGTAGGCTTGGCTTTTCCAACGGGTCCAGAATTTGTAACCAGTCTGATCGCGTGTGTTCTTGCCGGTAAAATTGCTGTCCCGATACCAGCGCCGCGACAGGGCCCACAAAGCCAGCGGATCAGCACCATCGCAAAAAACGCTGACCTCAATCAGTTTATTTGTCGCGAGGTTGACTTCGTTCATCTTACACAAGTGCTCGACAGCAGTGTATTGATCAGAAGCTTCGATAGTGTTGTTTCGCTTGAACATCCTGGTCATCGCGAAATGGGTGATCTGCCGGGGTTCGAGCGAACCGCCAAAGATTTGGTTCTCCTTCAATACACATCGGGATCGACACAGGACCCGAAAGGTGTCGGCATATCCAGCGCTAACTTGTTCGACAATGCGGCGCGCGCAAAGCGTGCTTACGCGATGTCAGATGAGTATGTCGTGAACTGGATGCCACACTTTCACGATATGGGTCTTGTCGGCGGTATTCTTATTCCGCTGGTCCTTGGCATGCCGAGTGTTCAACTGTCACCTTTGGCTTTTCTACAGCGGCCAGGCGATTTCTTGCAGCTTGTGCAATCTTTGCCAAAGGTAATTTCGGGCGCACCGCCGTTTGCGCTCAGACTAATGATGGACCGTGTCCCAGCGGACTTGGTTGAAACACTGGATTTGAGTGGTTGGGTTCGCCTGTTTTGCGGCGGCGAGACGGTACCTGCCGGTCTGCTGGATCGGTTTCATCAACACTTTCAACGAACGGGACTGAAGCGAGGAGCCATCTATGCGACATATGGTATGACGGAGATGACCCTCTACGCCGCAGGTGGGTATTCCGGATCAAAACCGAACTTCCGGAGCGTTCCGGTTGAGCCTTGTCAGCTGACGCCAGAAGACAAGGCCGACATCGTGATTGCTGATCCAGTGACCAATGAACCTGTGAAAGATGGTCATTCGGGACAGATATGTTTGTCGGGCGCGTCGCTAGGTACGGTCTACCGGGAGAACGGGCTGGTCGATGAAGGTGACTTGGTTCGTATCAACGAACGCACGTTTAGGTTGACAGGTGATCTTGGTAGCATTGTCGATGACCATTTGTATGTGACGGGTCGCATCAAAGACATTTTGATTGTCAATGGTCAAAACTACATGGCAAGCGAGATTGAATGGCATGCTGCATCACAGTCTGATGCACTTAATGCATTGGCTGCTGCTGCCTACCAAGTGGATCGAACACAAGCCTGTTTTCTAGAAATCGAATTGAAAGCCAAGCACACGCAACAGCTTGATTTGGCGGGGTTGGCTTTGAAAATCAAAAAGTCTGTTGCTGCGCGATATGGGGTTGAGTTGGATGATGTGGTTATTTTGAACCGCGGCAGTCTCCCGCGAACCTCCAGCGGCAAAATTCGCCGGGCAAGCGTTAAAGCGGCTCGAACCGAAAAGAACGGTGAGGCCGAATATGCCTAAAGACATTTGGATTGATAACGAGTCCGATGTGCGAGCAGCGCTTTTATCCAAGGACCTCCATGCTGTTCATGTGAGCCGTCTCTACGAAGGGCTGGAAGATAAGTTCGACATTGATTTGGTCCACTTTCGTCAGTTTGCAAAGAACAGCATATTTTTTTCTGAAGGTGATACCCACAAGCGATTGAAATCGCTGGCTAATGCCGCAAGCCGGCTGGCCTTGTCTCGTAACAAGTCGACGTACCCCGAGATTGCAAAGGGCATCTTCGGCTCGCTTGCACGTCGGGTACGCGTGAACCTCGCGGAAGACTATAGCAACGCATTTGTAAATGCAGTTGTGATCCAGTCTCTAGGTCTTAACCCGCGCGGGTTGGACGAATATCACCGTTGGCGCTCTAACATCGAATGGCTTTTAGCTGACGTGCCGCCTTGGCGTGAGGTCAAGCATTTCAATGCATCGGTAAAGGCTTTGCAAGGTTCGCTTCTGAACTGGTTCGCAGCGGACGATGGTAACAATCTAAGGGCCAGTGGTTTCGACACGCTGGTTGAGGAGCGTTCAATCAACGATCTAGCCTTTGTCCTATCGGCGTTGCTGCTTGGATCCATCGCAACATCCTACACGATCACTAATGCGCTCTGCATCGTGCTTGCCAGTGATCGCGGGTTTTCAGAATGGAGGCAGGCATTTGCGCGTGACACTAAGGACGCCACAGACCGTTTGATCGCAGTTAGTTCAGCCGTTCCCGATGTCACGCGCGTGTGCGCTAGTGGGGCGCTGTTTGCAGATAGGTCAGTTGCAGTTGACCAGCGCGTTACTTTGAACCTTATGCCCGATATGAAAAACCGATCGAAGAGCCCGGGTAATATTCCTGATCACTCGCTTAGCTTTGGTGCTGGTAGACACAAATGCGTTGGGGAAGGGATGGCTCGAGAGATGGTTGCGGTGGCACTGACAACGATTTTTGAGACGGGTGAGCGTGTCGAGCTAGCGGCGGATGACATCGTGGTCGAACAATCACACCCATTGGGACGTATCGTCGATCTACCGGTTGTTGTGCACGCGCCGCGATAGCATCGACGCCAACTTACGTAACGGAGTATTCCTTGGGGACACACATTTGTTAGACGACATCAAAGCGCGGATCGTCAAAACTCTGGTTGAGGACGCTAAGCTTCCACCAAACGATGTGGATTTTGATCGGCCAATCGAAGAATTAGGCATAAAGTCAGCTGATGCCGTCTACATGTGCGGCATCTTGGAGGAAGTGTTTGGTATTGAGATTGACCCGTCTTTGATCTTTGAGTCTAACACTTTGGCTGCCTTTGCCAAGGAGATTGCCGAGACGGCTGGCCAGGACAAATGACGCCGCAAAGAACGTGGTATGTTGGTCTCTCCAACACTGGACATGATCCTGCAATTGCCATCGTTGATCCCAATGGCTGTGTGGCTTTTGCGGAAGCGACAGAACGCTTTACTCAAGTGAAGCGAGCATGGGGCGTGCCGCCCGACATTGCCGGACATCTGGCACATGCCATTGATCAAACTGACTTTGAGATTGGCAGAGATCGTGTTGAGGTTTCCACCTGTTGGAAGAGCGTTCAGTCTCGGCCGGCCGAAATGCTAAAAAACCCTTTGATGAGCCCTAACCAGCTGAGCGCGCTCTCAACCTATCAAGCGTCTCTGTTTGATGTTTCGGGTGCGTCTTTTCGCCTGCTCGATATTGCTGACGAGCCGATCAAGGTTCGCAAATTTGAACATCATAGCTGCCATGCCGCGGCCGCGGTTTATTTCTCCGATGCTCGCGATGCCGTTTGTCTTGTTGTCGATGGTGAGGGTGAAACGGGGGCTGTTTCCCAGTTCAGTATAACCAATCGTAGGCTTAGCCGCGATTGGAGGTCTTGGAACGCGGGCGCGAGCCTCGGGCTATATTATAGTTGGCTGACGCTTCGTTGTGGGTTCAGTGATGTGTTGGGCGAAGAATGGAAGGTTATGGGTCTCGCTGCTTTTGGCACCGTACGTGAGGAATTGGTCGACCCTTTGCAGCGCATTCTCAGCTTTAAAAATCACCGACCTGAGCCTTGTTGTAGTGAAGTTATGGCTGAGGTCGAGGCTCAAGTCAGGGCTTTCGCTCGGGGTTCTAGCGATCCAGTGATGCAAGCCGCCGATCTCGCTGCATCTGGTCAATACGTTTATGGGCTTTTCGCCGACGAGTTGTTATCCGGCTGCGCAAAATCAGAGAACCGTAACCTGCTTTTGACCGGCGGCTGTGCTTTGAATTCTTCATACAATGGAACAATCCGTTCCCGTTTTGGGTTCGAACAAGTTGATGTGCCACCATGCCCGGCAGATGACGGTAATGCCATCGGGGCAGCTCTCTTGGCATGGAGCGCTGATAACAACGCTCCAATACCAAAATCTGACCGATCCGCTTATTTTGGCTCTTTGCCCGACCGCCAGGCGATAGCCCGTTGTATGGCGTACGCAGCAGGTAGTCTGAGAATTACCGAGTTAGCAGGAGACCAACCGTTAGTCACCGCTAACCTGCTAGCAAAGGGCAAAATCATAGGCGTTATGAAAGGGTCGGCGGAGTTTGGGCCCCGCGCCTTGGGTAACCGGTCAATTCTGGCTGATCCGAGGTCGCACCAGATGAAGGATCGCTTGAACAAACTGGTCAAGGGTAGGGAGGCTTACCGTCCATTTGCGCCCGTCATTGCAGAGCATCTAGTGGACGACTGGTTTCAGACGCCCGAACCAAGCCCCTACATGGCTAAAACCTTGCAGTGGCGTTCGACCTCAAAGGAGCTGGTACCTGCAGTGGTGCACACCGACGGTACAGGGCGTTTGCAAACGGTAAGGCATGATCAAAACCCGTGGTTAGCAGATCTTTTGGAGGCCTTTGAGCGGATTTCTGGAGTGCCGATCATTCTCAACACGAGCCTGAATATCATGGGCAAACCAATTGCACACTCCGTCGAAGATGCCGTTGCGATGTTAATGACAACGGGGCTCGATGCCGTGCTCCTGGAAAATGTTCTTATTGAAAAACCCTCATGATGCTTCGCCAACGGTAAGCTCTTGAGTGCGTTTTCTCGCTTCTCCAACGCTAACCGGACCGTGTCCCTTAATTGCCGGATATAGCGTGAGGTTCCAGCCACCTTTTTCCGGTGCGGTTAGATGGATTTCTTTGGGCGAATTGAGTGCCTTACAGTCTAAATCGACAAGCTCAGTTTCTGCCCATAGACGATCAATTGAGTACCAAAACGCATACAGCTTCAGCGCACTTAAAGCGGACACTTTATTGAGCGCTTCGGCTCGTAAATCGATCTTGATACGGACAGGCTGTCCCGGTTGAAGGACGTCAGTTAAGACCGAGAAGTCTGCGACTAAATCAATTTGTCGCGCTGCCTCAAATGACGGTTGCGCCTCTGACATTTTGGCCAGAAGAATATCAGCCAACTGCCGGGCACCTTCGGGTGAAAAATACTCTCCATGCCCACCATTCAAGAAAGCAACACTCGGTTCTTTAAAGATTACTTGCCATGTCGGTTTTGGGTCTTTTCCGAGCAAGTAGGGGTTGTATTCGTGACTCTGTTCGCCAAACAACATGGTTTGTCGGCCAGCAAATGGTTGTAAGTCGCAGCTTTCCATCTGAAAAGCTGCTGGTATGTCAAAGCCTTTTAAAAAGAGGTTCTCTTTTATGCGGGCCGCTATGTTTGCACCTTGGCAATTGCCTCCAACAAAGAGTGGGCTGCCCGCAAAGTTCTTTACTATGAGATCCGTGTAACGGTCAGCAATCGCAAAATCGATGTGTGTCGAGCGGAACTGAGCTCGTCTCGTTAAATGTGCAGATCGCAGCCCAATCAATGGTTGATCAGGCCCTAGTGCCTCGGCAAGGCGTTCAAATGGATGGGTGTCATTGAAACACCAGAGTAGAGGCGTGTTCCTACCGTCTTCGTTGGCAATATGTACGAGCCCGGTTTTATCGACGACCTTGCCGGGCCAATCCGACTTAAAGTTTCTGATAATTGCTAGCGCTTTGTTTATGGCCGCTTGATCAATGTGGGTCATGCGGTTGGTCGTGCCACTTAAAGCTCTCGAGAGTTGCGAGTCGTTTAATATTTCAATCCAATGCGTTACATTAAAAATGCGTCGATAGGTATATGGAATCTATTGTATAAAATACTGACTTTCATCTCGATGAATTTAGTCAGCCAACCGGCGCTGTTTGCTGTTGGATGACTGGCTACGGGTGATATTGAGGCGCAATAACAGATATTTACGATGATTTTGCGCGGAGGTGATGAACATGCTGAAAGATTTCGATATCGACCTTTACCTGCACGGACCGCTTAACAACTACGGCATGCTTTTGCATTCGCGCACGACCGGCGAAACTGCAGCAATTGATTGTGGGGATGCCACTGAAACTAAAAAAGCTCTTGAGCGAACCGGCTGGAAGCTAAATGAGATCTGGATTACCCATCACCATCCGGATCACACCGGCGGCGTCTTGGAGCTAAAGGCGGAAACCGGTTCTTATGTCCGTGGACCGGAGCAAGGGCGCTCGCTGCCTATCCGGGGTTTGGATGTGGATTACTGGGATGGTGCCTCGTTCACCTTTGCAGGCCATGAAGTGAAAATCTTGGCAACGCCCGGTCATACGCTTGATATGATCAACTTCTATCTTGGTGACCAAGACGCTGTTTTTACGGGCGATACGCTTTTCACACTGGGTTGCGGGCGCATTTTTGATGGAAGTCCTTCCTTGCTGAAGCAAAGCCTTTCAAAGCTTACCGCTCTACCGCCCCAAACATTGGTTTTCGGCGCACACGAGTACACCAGTACAAACATCGCGTTCACGCAGAAAGTCGATCCGCACAGCATAGCAGTGCAGGAACGGATTGCTCGTTTGGAAAAGTTGTTAGATGCGGGGCAGGCCACAGTTCCCGTAAAGCTGGCGGGAGAGTTGGCGACCAATCCGTTTTTGCGCGTTGATGATCCTGGAGTCCGTGCCGCACTTGGCATGGAAACCGCAAGTGATGATGAAGTCTTTGCTCGTTTGCGGGATATGAGAAGCAATTTTTGACCGCTTGCCGAATGGTTTGGCCAGAGCTAACGGTGGATGCAACGGAGGGCGAAGATGCGGTTTTCAAGATTATTGGCTGAAGCGCTGGAGACGCTCAATCCCGCCATTGGGTTGGTGATTGTGGCATTGGGAGGCTATTTCGGTTTCCGCACAGCCTATTGGGCCGGCGAAAATCTTACATTTGGTGCGGGTCTTGGCGCGTTGGGTGGGCTAATCATCGCTGCTTTAATTTGCGGCTTGATTGCCAATCTGTCGCTCATCGAGCAACATCTGGCATTAATTGCTGACGACATTGAGGAAATGCGCGCCAGAGATGCTGGTGAATTGTCTGTCGAAGAGGTGGACGACCAGAGCAGCTAGGAAAACGGCGGGATTTCCCGCCGTTTCGGTTCAACTTTTATCGGCTGATCAGCTCAGCGGCGAAATTTGTATTTCAACCCGGCGGTTCTGAGCACGCCCTGCTTCGGTCCCATTGTCGGCGATGGGACGGCTTTCTCCAAAGCCGGTAACGAGCAAGCGTCGACCATCAACGCCTTTGCTCGTAAAGTAGTTGGCTACAGAATTGGCGCGACGCTGTGAAAGCCCCAGATTGTAACCTTCATCACCTGTTGAGTCGGTGTGTCCATACACATCGATGATGGTCTGATTGTAACGGTTCAGCACAAGCACGACTGAATCGAGCGTCGCGAAGAAGGCGGGCAAGACCTGATCCTGATCAACGGGGAATGTGATGTTTGATGGCATATTCAAGATGATACGGTCACCGACACGTGTCACGCTGACGCCTGTGCCTTGAAGTTGAGCGCGCAACTCAGCCTGCTGGCGATCCATATAATTGCCGACAGCGCCACCCGCCAGTGCACCAATGCCCGCACCAATCAGCGCATTACGCCGGTCGTCACCACCTGCCAATGTTCCAAGGCCAGCACCAACAGCCGCGCCGATAGCTGCACCACCTGCTGTGCGCGAAATTTGCTGTTGACCTGTAAATGGGTCAGTTGTGGTGCACGCTGCTAACGCAATGCTTGCCGCGGCAAGGATCAAAAGCGGTGCTTTTTTCATGAGTATGTCCAGTCCCGTGAGTTTCTATTCTTTATTCTATTCGTTTGCCCGCATTGGCGCAAATAAAGGCAGAATTTTGATGGCCATGCCTTGATTGCGACGAAACTCAGGCCACGCAGTTGAATATTAAGCACTGCCTGAAAAACCAAGCTTTACGGCTGCGGTGACGCATTGCGATGATTGCATGCCACAAATAGCGCAACAGCGGCCGCGTTGGAAACATTCAATGATTTAATCGGACCCGGCATGTCAAGCCGAGCCAGATGAGATACGGATTCTCTGCTTTTTTGGCGTAGGCCCTTGCCTTCAGCACCCATTACAAGCGCGATTTTTGGTGCGCCGATCGTCTCGGTGAGATCTTTCGGCCCTTCAGAATCAAGGCCGATTGTTTGATAGCCGCGCTCGTTGATCGCCTGAATGGCATTGGCAAGGTTTCTGACTGTCACATACTTTATATGCTCCAGACCGCCCGACGCTACCTTTGCCAGTACACCCGACTCGCCCGGGCTGTGTCGGGCTGTCGTGATGATGGCACCAACACCCATTGCAACCGCCGAGCGGATCATTGCTCCAACATTGTGGGGATCGGTAACCTGATCCAAGACAAGCAACAGGTCGTCGTCCCAACAGTCTTCCAACGTCTGGTTTGCCAAAATTTCGGCCTCAAGCAGAACACCCTGATGGACCGCTTCATTGCCCAGTTTCTTGTCGATTTCTTTGGGGTGAATGCTGACAACTTTTACGTCTGAGGCCTCCGACAAATTAAGCTTGGCTATCGCATTTTCACTGGCCCAAAGGGTATGACTAATTCTTTTGGGATTATTGAGCGCTGCTCCAACTGCGTGGAGGCCATAAAGCCAAACACGGCCGTCTGGCGGCTTGTCAAAACTCGCTTCATAAGTGCCGTTCTTTTTTGCGTTCTCGCGATGTTTACGGCGAAGCGTTGCGTAGTGGGTGTCTTGTTTGCTCATGGCGCTGTTTATCTTGCCAACTTGCTTCATGCCAAGTTCGAACATGCCGCCTGTGTTTTTACCCTTTTGGGGTCAGATGCTGTGTTGACTTGCCATCTCGTCGTGGTCATAAGGCGCGCCTGTGTCGCACATGCTTCACACACCATCCGGTGCCAGTTGGGGGAATGTCCCGAGCGGCAAAGGGGGCGGACTGTAAATCCGCTGCGTAATGCTTCGTAGGTTCGAGTCCTACTTCCCCCACCATTGGCACCTATGGTAATGATTAAACCGGACCTCCGGTGCGCGGGTATGGTGAAATGGTATCACACGAGCCTTCCAAGCTCTTGGTGCGGGTTCGATTCCCGCTACCCGCTCCAAAGCCCAGAAAATAATGACAAGTTAGTAAGAGCGTAGCGGCTTGCCCCTTGCGCATAATTGCCAAGTGACCTATGTGCGCGCCCGACAAGGCCTGCCTTGGATTCAAGCAACCATTACACACGACAGGATATAAAAATGGCCAAGGAAAAGTTTGAGCGCAATAAGCCTCACGTGAACATCGGCACGATCGGTCACGTTGACCATGGCAAGACGTCATTGACGGCTGCGATCACGAAGTTCTTCGGAGACTTCAAGGCCTATGACGAGATTGACGGTGCGCCTGAAGAGCGTGCACGCGGCATCACGATTTCAACGGCGCACGTTGAGTATGAGACAGACAACCGCCACTATGCGCATGTCGACTGCCCGGGCCACGCTGACTATGTGAAGAACATGATCACCGGTGCTGCCCAGATGGATGGCGCGATCCTTGTTTGCTCTGCCGCTGATGGCCCGATGCCACAGACACGCGAGCACATTCTTCTTGCCCGTCAGGTTGGTGTTCCTTCGCTTGTTGTGTTCCTCAACAAGGTTGACCAGGTTGATGATGAAGAGCTTCTGGAACTGGTTGAGATGGAAGTGCGTGAGCTTCTTTCCGACTATGACTTCCCGGGCGACGATATTCCTGTGGTCAAGGGCTCTGCTCTGGCGGCACTGGAAGACTCAAACAAGGAAATCGGTGAAGACGCGATCCGCGAATTGATGGCGCAGGTTGATGAATATATCCCGACCCCTGAGCGTCCTGTCGATCAGCCGTTCCTGATGCCGATCGAAGATGTTTTCTCCATCTCCGGCCGCGGTACTGTTGTGACCGGCCGTGTTGAGCGTGGTGTGATCAATGTGGGCGACGAGATTGAAATCGTTGGTATCCGTGACACATCGAAAACGACCTGCACAGGCGTTGAGATGTTCCGCAAGCTGCTTGATCGCGGTGAGGCGGGCGACAATATCGGTGCGCTGCTGCGCGGTGTTGACCGTGAAGGTGTTGAGCGTGGCCAGGTTCTTTGTCAGCCAGGTTCGGTGACACCGCACAAGAAGTTCGTTGCTGAAGCCTACATTCTGACGAAGGAAGAGGGTGGTCGTCACACGCCATTCTTCAACAATTATCGTCCGCAATTCTACTTCCGCACAACCGACGTGACCGGTGAAGTGCAATTGCCTGACGGCACCGAAATGGTGATGCCAGGCGACAATGCGGAAATGAATGTCGAGCTGATCACACCGATCGCGATGGAAGAACGCCTGCGCTTTGCGATCCGTGAAGGTGGCCGCACCGTCGGCGCCGGGATCGTCGCAAAAATTATTGAGTAGTCTTTTTGCGCTGACCCAAGCTCAATATTATTAGCTTGAAAATGGCCGCTGAAGCGGCCATTTTTTATTTGCAGGTCAAGGAGAAGGATCATGGGCTTAAATCACGTCGCTCTGACCGTTTCCGATCGAAAGAAGTCCGCCGATTTTTACAAGGAATATTTCGGCTTTTATTCCACGGTTCATGAAGATGATCATCTGCTGATTCTCGCGGATACTGCTGGCGGCTTGCTAGCACTGTCGAAGGGAGATGTGCCAGCTGACTTGCCCCGCACCAATCATTTTGGATCGCAACTAGACAGCACTCAAGCTGTTCTGGCTGCCCGCGAAACCTTTCGAAGGAACGGTGTCATCGAGGCAGAATTCCAGGAGCACGGGCCCACCCGCGTGCAAGTCTTTGATCCAGACGGGTATCGCGTAGAGGTTTACGCGTTCTGACGGCTTCTGTCGTTTCCCTGCAGGTTAGAAAACTGAGGCTTGCAAAATGGCCGCGTTAGCGGCCATTTTTAGTTTGGGAGGTCCATTATGAAACTGACTTTGCACCATGTGAATGTTGCCACTGACAATGTTGAGCGCATGGACACATTCTATGCTGACGTGCTGGGATTACCGGAAGAAGAGGCGGAAAACCGGCCAAAGCGTGAAATGAACAAGGGCTTTGATGGTGCGGTGACCTTCCGACATGATGGGGATACACAGTTTCATTTGGCCCAAAAGGATATGGAGTTGGGCATTCGCACCGGTAATTTCGTCAACCCATTGCACCAGGGCCATATTGCGTTTCGCACAGACGACATTGAAGCTTTTAAGCGACACTTGGAAGCAAAGAAAATACCATATTCTGACTATGGCCACGTCGCCGCTGCCGAGTGGCACCAGATTTTCTTCTATGATCCCGATGGTAACGTGATCGAGGTGCACCAGGTTAAGGAGTAAGTGGCGCAAAACGGCTTTCTTCCGGGAAGTTTCCTGTTGCATCATGCGGTGAGCCGAACTATCACCCGCTTCACCTTACCCTGCAGGGGTATAGCTCAGTTGGTAGAGCGTCGGTCTCCAAAACCGAAGGTCCACAGTTCGAGCCTGTGTGCCCCTGCCATTTTTTTATTGACTTTTTCTAAAACCCCACTTGATCTTCGCATGATGCACGGCTATCTGCGCAATTGCGCCGGATTGCATGAATTGCGTGTGCGCTACCACCAAAAAGGCATTTGATCAGGCATCGCAGACTTTCTTGTTTAGCGTCTTGCCGAATGTGCCTATGAATTAAGGAGCGCTTCAGCAGGCAAGGCTGGGGTGATAGGCAAGAGAAAATGGCGCGCACCAATCCTTTTGAATTTCTCCAGCAAGTTCGTAATGAGACGGCAAAAGTCACTTGGACATCGCGTCGCGAGACGATGGTCTCATCGGTTATGGTGCTTATCATGGTGGCTTTGGCATCCACTTTTTTCTTTTTGGCTGACCAGCTCTATAGCTGGGGCTTTTCAATCGTTTTCGGCACTTAAGTCGAACCACATTAAATGACTGGAATATTGTCGCCCATGACCGCTCGCTGGTACATCGTTCACGCCTACTCGAACTTCGAAAAGAAGGTCGCTGACTCCATTATGGAATCGGCGCGTATTAAAGGCCTGTCGGACTTTTTCGAGCAGATTTTGGTGCCGACAGAGAAAGTCATTGAAGTTCGCAAGGGTCGCAAAGTTGAGGCAGAGCGCCGCTTCTATCCAGGCTATGTGATGGTCAAGGCGAAGTTGACGGATGATGTCTATCACTTGATCAAGAACACGCCGAAGGTTACCGGCTTTCTTGGTTCTGACCAAAGACCAGTTCCGATTACTGAAAAAGAAGCGGAACAGATTTTGGGTGCCGTCCAAGAGGGTGTCGAGCGGCCGAAACCAAGTGTGTCTTTTGAAGTTGGCGAGAGCGTCCGCGTGATCGAAGGTTCCTTTGCATCGTTTAATGGTGTTGTTCAGGAAGTGGACGAAGAGCGTTCGCGCCTGAAAGTGGAAGTGTCAATTTTTGGGCGTGCGACGCCTGTCGATCTGGAATTCGGCATGGTGGAGAAGGGTGGCTAACGCTCCTTCATAAAAGTTCGGTCGCATGCGCGGCTGGAAACGCGGTGTAAACCGCAAAACCGGTGGGAGATGAGGGGCTGTATGCCAAGCAGGCCTGATCGCACCACCAACACTTGAAACCGCTGACAAAATGTCAGCAACGGAGTGAAAATATAATGGCAAAGAAAGTTGCAGGTTATTTGAAGCTGCAAGTTCCAGCCGGTGCTGCCAACCCGTCGCCGCCAATTGGCCCGGCGCTTGGTCAGCGTGGCATCAACATTATGGAATTTTGTAAGGCCTTCAATGCGGCGACCGGTGAGATGGAAAAGAACGCGCCGGTTCCGACGACTATTACATATTACCAAGACAAGTCCTTCACATTCAAAACGAAGACGCCACCAGCATCTTACCTTTTGAAAAAAGCGGCTGGCTTGAAGTCAGGTTCTAAAGAGCCGGGCAAGGCGTCTGCTGGAAAAATCTCGCGCGACAAAATCAAAGAGATTGCCGAGTTGAAAATGAAAGACCTGAATGCAGCGGACATTGAAGGCGCCATGCGCCAGATCGAAGGTTCTGCTCGGGCCATGGGCTTGCAGGTGGAGGGCTAATCGATGGCACGCATTGGTAAAAGAACAAAAGCCCTTCGTCAGGGTGTCGATAAAAACGCGACTGTAGAATTGTCCACTGCCATCGGCATGGTCAAAGAGCGCGCAACGGCAAAGTTCGATGAGACAATTGAAGTCGCGATGAACCTGGGTGTTGATCCACGCCATGCCGATCAAATGGTGCGCGGTGTCGTCAACCTGCCTAACGGCACGGGCGCAACCGTCCGCGTTGCCGTTTTTGCACGCGGTGACAAAGCAGAAGAAGCCAAAGCAGCTGGCGCTGACGTTGTTGGCGCCGAGGAGCTCGTTGAAGCCGTTCAAGGCGGTAACATCGATTTTGACCGCTGCATCGCAACGCCTGACATGATGCCGCTGGTCGGTCGTTTGGGTAAGGTTCTCGGTCCACGCGGCATGATGCCGAACCCAAAAGTGGGCACTGTGACACCGAACGTGACCGAGGCTGTCAAGGCTTCTAAGGGTGGTGCTGTAGAGTTCCGCGTTGAGAAAGCCGGCATCGTACATGCACGTGCGGGCAAGGCATCATTTGATGCCAAAGCGATCGAAGAAAATGTTCGCGCATTGGTGGATGCGGTCAATAAGGCCAAACCATCTGGTGCGAAGGGAACTTATTTGAAGCGTCTTGCGATTTCATCGACCATGGGCGCTGGCGTACGTGTGGATGTGAGCAGTCTGGCTGCTCAATAACACGCAACGCACAAACAAAAATTCCGTCCCGGCTTGGGCCGGTACGGATGGCCGGAAAAGGAAACTGATCCGGTCCCTCTGTCCGAGATTGCAGGTGGCTCGCCTTAATACCAAACGGGCCTGCATGAGACGGGGTAGGACGAATTTGGTGGGGTATCCCACAAAATTGGTTCGAACCGTAGTGCCTTTAGTCAGTTCGCATTTTCGCGATCCGATGAAAGGGGACAGGGATCCTCGAGCGTTGCTCCGGGGACCTGACCGGTCACTGGAGTGGCAAAGGCAACCAGCGGTATTTCCTTTGGAATTACCGTCAAACGGAGAGACGAAGTGGATAGAACGCAAAAGCGCGAATTTGTCACTGAGCTGAACCAGGTCTTTAAAGACTCCGGTTCCGTTATTGTGGCCCACTACACAGGTCTGACCGTGGCTGAAATGAGCGACTTGCGCTCAAAGATGCGTACGGCTGGTGGCACTGTGAAAGTCGCAAAGAACCGTCTTGCCAAAATCGCTCTTCAGGGCACGGACGCCGAAGGCATGGGTGATCTTTTCAAGGGTCAAACGCTCATTGCTTACGCCGAAGATCCGGTAACGGCGCCCAAGGTAGCCAGTGATTTCGCCAAAGCCAACGACAAGCTCGTTGTCTTGGGTGGCGCGCTGGGTGCCACGGTACTTGATGCAGGTGGTGTAAAGGCTTTGGCCGAACTGCCATCGCTGGACGAATTGCGTGGCAAGATTCTTGGCATGCTCTCAACACCAGCTTCTCGTATCGCAAGCGTTACTGCCGCGCCGGGCGCTCAGCTCGCACGCGTCATCAACGCTTATGCCCAAAAGGAGGGCGAGGCTGCGTAAGGCCTCTTCTTTGAGAAAACCAACTGAACTGTTCGAACCAAATTAGGAACTGAAAAATGGCTGATCTTGCTAAAATCGTGGACGATCTGTCCGCATTGACAGTTTTGGAAGCTGCTGAGCTTTCCAAAATGCTTGAAGAAAAATGGGGCGTTTCTGCTGCTGCGCCTGTTGCTGTTGCTGCTGCTGGTGGCGCTGCTGGTGGCGATGCTGCACCTGCAGAAGAGAAAGACGAATTTGACGTCATTCTTGAATCTGCTGGTGACAAGAAAATCAACGTCATCAAGGAAGTTCGCGGCATCACAGGTCTTGGCCTGAAAGAAGCCAAAGACCTCGTTGAAGGCGCTCCAAAGCCAATCAAAGAGGGTATTTCCAAAGGCGAAGCCGAGGAAATCGTCAAGAAACTTCAGGAAGCTGGCGCAACTGCTGCAATGAAGTAATTCGATTTCGGGCGGCAGGATATCTGTCCTGCCGTCCGGTTCCGTACGAACAGACCCTTTTCCCGATTTCCTCACTTTGAGGAATTTTGGAAACGGGTTTTAACCGTTTCAGGGCTGCGAAACCGGTTGCATGGGTTTCGAGCCTGTTTAGGCATAGATCACCGGCATGGCACAGCCGGGCGGTCAGAACTGAACAAATGCCGCCTGACGTGCCAGGCGGAACGATGAGGAGCTGCAATGGCGCAGGCTACCACCACATTCAACGGTCGCAAACGCGTACGCAAATTCTTTGGTGACATTCCCGATGTTGCCGAGATGCCGAACCTGATTGAGGTTCAAAAGGCATCTTACGACCAATTCCTAATGGTCGAAGAGCCCGAAGGCGGGCGGGGTGATGAAGGACTTCAAGCTGCCTTCAAATCAGTTTTCCCTATTTCTGATTTTGCTGGCACATCCCAGCTTGAGTTTGTTTCCTACACATTTGAGGCTCCCAAATTTGATGTGGAAGAGTGTCGCCAACGCGATCTGACTTATTCAGCGCCACTGAAGGTGACGCTTCGTTTGATCGTGTTTGATGTCGACGAAGATACGGGCACCAAGTCCGTTCGCGAATTCAAAGAACAAGACGTCTACATGGGTGATATGCCGCTCATGACCGACAATGGTACGTTCATTGTCAACGGTACTGAGCGCGTGATCGTTTCTCAGATGCACCGCTCGCCGGGGGTTTTCTTTGATCATGACAAGGGCAAAACGCACTCTTCCGGCAAGTTGCTTTTCGCAGCCCGCGTGATCCCGTACCGCGGTTCCTGGCTCGATATTGAGTTCGATGCAAAAGACGTTGTGCACGCTCGTATTGACCGTCGCCGCAAGATCCCTGTGACATCACTCCTGATGGCGCTCGGTATGGATCCGGAAGAAATTCTTTCAACTTATTATAATTATGTCTCTTACGAGCGCGATGGAGATGGATGGCGCATTCCATTCAACGCGGAGGGATTGAAGGGCACGAAACCACTTAAAGACCTGATCGATGCCGATACGGGTGAAGTGATTGTCGAAGCTGGCAAGAAAGTGACTGCACGCACGGTCAAGCAACTCAGCGAAAAAGGTATCAAGGCGTTTAAAGCCGTAGATGAAGACCTTTACGGCGCATATTTGGCCGAGGACATCGTCAATTATGAAACCGGTGAGATTTATCTGGAAGCCGGCGACGAAATCGATGAAAAAACCCTCCAGGTTTTGATCGAAAGCGGTCATACCTCGTTCCCAATCCTTGACATCGACCACGTCAATGTTGGCCCTTATATTCGCTCCACCCTGACCGTGGACAAGAACGAGAGCCGCCAAGATGCACTGTTTGACATCTACCGTGTCATGCGTCCCGGCGAACCACCAACCATGGAAACAGCAGAAGCGATGTTCAACTCGCTGTTCTTTGACAGTGAGCGCTACGATCTGTCTGCTGTTGGCCGCGTGAAAATGAATATGCGTCTTGGCATTGATGTCGAAGACACGGTTCGCACGGTTCGCAGGGAAGATATCATTGAGGTGTTGCGCATCCTGCTGGATCTGCGTGATGGCAAGGGCGATGTCGACGACATTGATAACCTTGGTAACCGCCGCGTTCGTTCCGTCGGCGAGTTGATGGAAAACCAGTACCGCGTTGGTTTGCTGCGCATGGAGCGTGCGATCAAAGAACGTATGTCGTCGGTCGATATTGACACGGTGATGCCGCAGGATTTGATCAATGCGAAACCTGCCGCCGCCGCGGTCCGTGAGTTCTTCGGCTCGTCTCAGCTGTCGCAGTTCATGGACCAGACCAACCCGCTGTCCGAAATTACACACAAGCGTCGCCTGTCCGCGCTGGGGCCGGGTGGTTTGACGCGCGAGCGTGCGGGTTTTGAGGTTCGTGACGTTCACCCAACGCACTATGGCCGTATCTGTCCGATTGAAACGCCTGAAGGCCCGAACATCGGTCTGATCAACTCATTGTCGACTTTTGCACGCGTGAACAAGTATGGCTTCATTGAAAGCCCTTACCGCCGCGTTGTGGACGGAAAAGTTACTGATGAGGTCATCTATCTGTCTGCTGTTGAGGAAGCCAAATATCACGTAGCGCAGGCAAACGCCGAGCTCGACGATGACGGTATGCTGGTCAACCAGTTCGTGATCGTTCGTCACAATGGCGATGTGATGATGGCGCCAAAAGACGTTGTCGATCTGATGGACGTTTCGCCCAAGCAGCTTGTCTCCGTGGCAGCAGCACTCATTCCGTTCCTTGAGAATGATGACGCCAACCGCGCTTTGATGGGCTCTAACATGCAACGTCAGGCGGTGCCGCTCGTGAAGGCGGATGCACCGTTTGTTGGCACAGGCATGGAGCCGATTGTGGCGCGCGACTCTGGCGCTGCAATTGGTGCACGCCGTGCTGGTGTCGTTGATCAGGTTGATGCGATGCGCGTGGTTATTCGTGCAACCGATGACCTCGATCCAGGCGAACCCGGCGTCGACATCTACCGGCTGCAGAAGTTCCAGCGTTCGAACCAATCAACCTGTATCAACCAGCGCCCACTCGTGCGCGTTGGTGATGTGATCGAGAAAGGCGACATTATCGCTGACGGTCCGTCAACCGATCTTGGTGATTTGGCTCTTGGCCGCAACGTGCTCGTCGCGTTCATGCCTTGGAATGGTTACAACTACGAGGACTCCATCCTTCTTTCAGAGCGGATTGTGCGTGAAGATGTCTTCACCTCCATCCACTTGGAAGAATATGAGGTGATGGCGCGCGATACGAAGCTCGGCCCTGAGGAAATCACACGCGATATTCCAAACGTTTCGGAAGAAGCGCTGAAAAACCTCGATGAGGCCGGTATTGTCTACATCGGCGCAGAGGTTGGTCCTGGCGACATTCTTGTCGGCAAGATCACGCCAAAGGGTGAAAGCCCGATGACACCGGAAGAAAAGCTGCTTCGTGCAATCTTCGGTGAAAAAGCATCTGATGTACGTGATACATCAATGCGCATGCCGCCCGGCGGTTTCGGTACTGTTGTTGAGGTTCGTGTCTTCAACCGTCATGGTATCGACAAGGACGAGCGCGCGATGGCCATCGAGCGAGAGGAGATTGAGCGTCTGGCAAAAGACCGCGATGATGAGCAGTCGATCCTCGACCGCAATACCTATTCGCGTCTGTCATCAATGCTTAGCGGTCAAGAAGCTATTGCTGGTCCTAAGGGCTTCAAAAAAGGCGCGAAGATCGACGCCGAACTGCTGGAAAGCTATCCACAATCCAACTGGTGGCAGTTTGCCGTCGATGACGAAAAGCTTCAGGACACACTCGAGCAGTTGCGCAACCAGTATGACGACACCAAGAAGTCGCTTGAACAGCGCTTCATGGACAAGGTCGAGAAGGTCCAGCGTGGCGACGAGATGCCTCCTGGCGTTATGAAGATGGTGAAAGTGTTCGTTGCCGTGAAGCGCAAGCTTCAACCGGGCGATAAAATGGCCGGTCGTCACGGCAACAAGGGTGTCGTATCGCGGATCATGCCGGTCGAAGACATGCCGTTCCTTGAGGATGGTGAGCATGTCGACATCGTGTTGAACCCGCTTGGCGTGCCATCACGGATGAATGTTGGTCAGATCTTGGAAACACACCTTGGTTGGGCTTGTGCCGGCATGGGTAAGAAGATTGGTGAAATGGTCGAGGCCTATAAAGCTTCCGGCGATACCAAGCCGCTTCGTGCCACGCTTGAAGATTTGATCCCGGACAACAACCGCAACGAGCCGGTGCGCACGATGGATGATGAGTCTGTTGTTCGCCTTGGTGAGCAGTTCACACGCGGTGTGACGATTGCAACGCCGGTCTTCGACGGTGCGGTTGAAGAAGAGATCAACGTGATGCTTGAGCAGGCGGGTCTGGATCGTTCCGGTCAATCCACGCTTTATGATGGCCGTACCGGTGAGGCGTTCGACCGCCAAGTTACTGTGGGCTACATCTATATGCTCAAGCTACACCATCTGGTCGACGACAAGATCCACGCCCGTTCAATCGGTCCGTACTCACTTGTCACACAACAGCCTTTGGGCGGTAAGGCGCAATTTGGTGGCCAGCGCTTTGGTGAGATGGAGGTCTGGGCACTTGAAGCTTACGGCGCGGCGTACACACTTCAGGAAATGCTCACAGTCAAATCTGATGACGTTGCTGGACGTACCAAGGTCTACGAAGCAATAGTTCGCGGTGATGATACGTTTGAGGCTGGTATCCCTGAGAGCTTCAACGTTCTCGTCAAAGAGATGCGTTCGCTCGGCCTCAATGTCGAGCTTTCGTCCACACGTGTTGATCCTGAGTATGCAGACGAGCAGCAACAGCTGCCAGACGCTGCTGAGTAGAGTGTTTTGATGACGCCGCTGCGGGATAGTCCGCGGCGGCCTTCACCCATTTCGCCGGACTTACCGGCACATGAATGAAACGGGCATAGCCCGCTAAGGAGAACGGCATGAACCAAGAGGTTGCAAATATCTTCAACCCGCAGGCCACGTCACAAAACTTTGACTCGATCCGTATTTCGATCGCGTCACCTGAAAAAATCCTGTCCTGGTCTTATGGCGAGATCAAAAAGCCGGAAACGATCAACTACCGTACGTTCAAGCCGGAGCGCGACGGTCTTTTCTGTGCGCGTATTTTTGGTCCTGTAAAGGACTACGAGTGCCTTTGCGGCAAGTACAAGCGCATGAAGTACAAGGGCATCATCTGTGAGAAGTGTGGTGTTGAAGTCACTCTCTCGCGAGTGCGCCGCGAGCGCATGGGCCACATCGAACTCGCAGCGCCGGTAGCGCACATCTGGTTCCTGAAGTCTTTGCCAAGCCGCATCGCAACGCTGCTCGACATGACACTGAAAGATGTTGAGCGCGTCCTCTACTTTGAGAACTATATCGTCACTGAGCCCGGCCTGACGCCGCTCGGCGAATTTCAGTTGTTGTCTGAAGAAGAGTTCATGCAGGCCGCCGAAGAGTATGGCGAAGATCAGTTCACTGCCATGATCGGCGCTGAAGCGATCCATGATATTTTGGCATCGCTTGACCTGCCTAAGATTGCGGTTGATTTGCGAGAAGAGCTCGATGCGACGTCCTCTGAGCTTAAAACCAAAAAGCTTATGAAGCGCTTGAAGGTCGTTGAAAACTTCATCGATTCAGGCAACCGCCCTGAGTGGATGATCATGAAAATCATTCCGGTCATTCCGCCGGATCTTCGTCCGCTGGTACCACTTGATGGCGGTCGCTTCGCGACTTCTGACCTGAACGATCTCTATCGTCGCGTGATCAACCGGAACAACCGGTTGAAGCGCCTCATGGAGCTACGTGCACCGGGTATCATCATTCGAAACGAAAAGCGCATGCTACAAGAATCTGTTGATGCGTTGTTCGACAATGGTCGTCGTGGCCGCACGATCACGGGTGCCAACAAGCGTCCGCTGAAATCGCTGTCTGACATGCTCAAAGGCAAGCAGGGTCGCTTCCGTCAAAATCTGCTTGGCAAACGCGTGGACTATTCGGGTCGCTCAGTGATCGTGACAGGCCCGGAACTGAAGCTGCACCAGTGTGGCTTGCCCAAGAAGATGGCGCTGGAACTGTTCAAGCCATTTATCTACGCGCGTCTGGATGCCAAAGGCTATTCATCAACGGTCAAACAGGCCAAGAAATTGGTTGAGAAGGAAAAGCCGGAAGTCTGGGACATTCTCGATGAGGTTATCCGCGAGCACCCGGTTCTCTTGAACCGTGCGCCGACGTTGCACCGTCTCGGCATTCAAGCATTTGAGCCTGTGCTGATTGAAGGCAAGGCTATCCAACTGCACCCGCTCGTTTGTACGGCGTTTAACGCTGACTTTGACGGTGACCAGATGGCGGTTCACGTGCCGCTTTCTCTGGAAGCGCAGTTGGAAGCACGTGTTCTCATGATGTCGACCAACAACATTCTGCATCCGGCCAATGGTCAGCCAATCATCGTGCCATCGCAGGATATGGTCCTGGGCCTCTACTACCTGTCCATCGTGGCAGAGAATGAGCCGGGCGAGGGCATGGTTTTTGCTGACATGGGCGAGTTGCACCATGCAATCGAAAACAAGGTCGTGACGCTTCACACCAAAATCAAAGGCCGGTTCAAGACTGTCGACGAGGAAGGCAATCCTGTCTCTGAAATCCACGACACGACACCTGGCCGCATGATCATTGGCGAGTTGCTCCCAAAGAACTTCAAAGTGCCGTTTGACGTCTGCAACCAGGAAATGACCAAGAAGAACATCTCAAAGATGATCGATACGGTCTACCGGCACTGCGGTCAGAAAGAGACGGTTATCTTCTGCGACCGCATCATGGCGCTTGGCTTCCGTCATGCATGTACAGCGGGCATTTCGTTCGGCAAGGACGACATGGTTATCCCGGATTCCAAGTCGGGTATCGTTGAAGAAACTGATGCCATCGTAAAGGATTATGAGCAGCAGTATAATGATGGCCTGATCACGTTTGGTGAGAAATACAACAAGGTTGTTGATGCTTGGGCACGTTGTGATGATCGTCTGACAGATGAAACAATGGCCGGTATTCAGGCTGTCAAGTTTGATGATGATGGGCGTCAAAAGCAGATGAACTCCATCTACATGATGGCCCGTTCAGGTGCGCGTGGTTCAACCCGTCAGATGAAGCAGCTTGCCGGTATGCGTGGCCTCATGGCCAAACCGGATGGTTCAATCATTGAAACACCTATCATCTCGAACTTTAAAGAGGGTCTGACCGTTAACGAGTACTTCAACTCGACTCACGGTGCTCGTAAAGGTCTTGCCGATACGGCCTTGAAGACAGCGAACTCAGGTTATCTGACACGTCGTCTGGTCGATGTGGCCCAAGACTGCATCATCACATCTACGGATTGTGGTACCGAAAAGGGCCTGACCATGACTGCCATCGTTGATGCCGGTCAGGTTGTGGCGTCTCTTGGTCAGCGTATTTTGGGCCGGACTGTGCTGCATGATGTGATGCATCCGCAGACGGAGGAGATCTTGGTTAAAGCCGGTGAGATGGTTGAAGAGCCGGATGCCGATGCGATTGAAAAGGCTGGTATCCAGTCCGTTCAAATCCGTTCGGCGCTCACCTGCGAGATGCAATCTGGCATTTGTGCGGTTTGTTATGGTCGCGACCTGGCGCGTGGTACGCCGGTCAACATGGGTGAAGCTGTTGGCGTTATCGCAGCGCAATCCATCGGCGAGCCTGGCACACAGTTGACGATGCGTACTTTCCACATGGGCGGTACGGCTCAAGTTGTCGATACGTCCTTCATTGAGGCGTCCTATGACGGTGAAGTGAAGATCAAGAACCGCAATGTGGTGCGCAACTCGGAAGGCAACATGATTGCCATGGGCCGCAACATGTCCATTCTTATTATGGACGAGAAGGGCGAGGAGCGTGCGTCTCACAAAGTGACCTACGGCTCTAAGCTGATGGTTGATGATGGCGATAAGATCAAACGTGGCCAGCGCCTTGCCGAGTGGGATCCATATACCCGGCCGCTCATGACCGAAGTTGAAGGCAAGGCACTCTTTGAGGATGTTGTTGACGGCGTTTCGGTTCAAGAATCTGCCGATGAGAATACCGGTATCACCAAACGTGAAGTCATTGATTGGCGTTCAAACCCACGTGGTGCCGATCTGAAACCGGCGATTGCCATTGAAGGCAAGGATGGCGAGATCGCCAAACTGGCCCGTGGTGGTGATGCACGTATCCTGTTGTCAGTGGATGCTGTTCTATCGGTTGAGCCAGGTGCAACGGTCAAGCCGGGTGACGTGATCGCACGTATTCCAATGGAAAGCGCAAAAACGAAAGACATCACCGGTGGTCTGCCGCGGGTGGCTGAACTGTTTGAAGCGCGTCGCCCGAAAGATCATGCCGTTATCGCTGAGATTGACGGTACAATCCGCTTTGGCCGTGACTACAAGAACAAGCGCAAAATCCACATCGACCCGCATGATGAAACGCAGGAGCCTGCGGAATACCTCATTCCGAAGTCCCGACCGTTCCACTTGCAGGATGGTGATCCGATCGAGCGTGGCGAATATATTCTGGATGGTAACCCGGCGCCGCACGATATTCTGTCGGTCAAGGGTGTTGAGGCGCTTGCTTCGTACCTCGTCAATGAAATCCAAGAAGTCTATCGTTTGCAGGGCGTGATTATCAACGACAAGCACATTGAAGTGATTGTTCGCCAGATGCTGCAAAAGATTGAGATCACCGATCCGGGTGAAAGCGGCTACATTGCTGGCGATAATGTCGACCGGATCGAACTGGAAGATGTCAACGAGCGTCTGAAGGAAGAAGGCAAAGAACCAGCCAAAGGCGAACCGGTTCTGCTCGGCATCACGAAAGCATCGCTGCAGACGCCATCCTTCATCTCGGCTGCATCGTTCCAGGAGACCACCAAGGTTCTCACGGAAGCCTCGATTGCTGGCAAGATCGATACGCTGCAGGGTCTGAAAGAAAACGTCATCGTCGGTCGCTTGATCCCGGCCGGTACCGGTGGGGCGATGAACCAGATCCGCCGCATCGCGACTTCACGTGACGACCTGATCCTTGATCAGCGTCGCGAAGAGGCCAGCGCGCAAGCGGAAGGCGTTCTGGAAGATCTGCGTGAAGGCGAAGCTGCCGAGTAATCGCGGCTTCCAACCTCCGATAAAATTAAAGGGCAGGGGATTGTTCTCCTGCCCTTTTTCATTTGCTGTTGAAAAACGTCCGGCCTAGCTGCCCCAATCCTTTAAGGCTTCAAACGGGTGAACATTATCAGCGTCCATGCCGTCTTCGTCGTCACCTCTGTCTAGCTCTTCGTCGAAGGTGATGATCGCGACTTCGCCTTCCATGGCGCCCTGATAAGCAGATGCATGCGGCTCTTCGATCGGTTGGTCGGTTAATGTGCCGATTTGATCAAAATCAGCCTCATGATAGCCGTCGCCAGCCAGAGCATTGAGCGCATCACGGATTACGCTGTCATCGTCGGGGCCGGTAAGTAGAATATGAACCGGGATTTGCGGACCGTCTTCTTCCGCCGTTACGCGCCCGACGATTATGTAGACGGCGTTTTCGTTTTCCGGTGTCATGAATTTGTTCCCGTTGTGCTGGGGAATTCATACGCTGATTTGCTCACACAACGCCATAGCCTGCAGACCAAAAGGCCATCATGAGAAGGCCGGCACATGCGACGGCAGGCACCAAGATACGCGATGCCTTAGGATTGCTGGCCAGCCACTTAGAAAGAACCACGATAATCGGAAAAATTACCAACGTTTGTCGGTTTAATGAGACGACGCCGGCGGTGATGGCGAGCAGCACCAGAATGAATGCGAAGCTAAAGTGCGGCCAGCTGCGCTCCCGTAGGAGCAGAAGTAGCGGGATCGGAATGAGCCACATCGTCATGAAGTCCATCCACTGCTCTGCGGGTATCGTGGATAGCGCTACAAATGGTCTGATAAACTCCAGTATTGGGTTTCGTGCCCCGCGCCCCCAGGCTTCTTGCACCGTGGCGAATGCAAGCGGGTCACCCGTCAGTGTATAGAGGTAAGCCATGAAGCAGCTGAGCGCAGCAAGCGGTATGCAGCAGATAAGGAAAGTCCTTGCGCCGGCACCACTAAACACAAAAATGAAACCGGTACGTATGTTCTGGCGAGACTTGTTTTTTCCAGCCCATGTTGACCACGCATAAAATGCGATTGGGAAAACCAGCATAATACCTGGGCTGCGGGTGAGGGCGCCGAGCGCCGCTACCAATGCGGCCCACAAAAATCGTTCCTGTCTTGCCAAGCGAAATACGCCGACAACAATCAGAAGAAAAAGCGATTCAGTGTAGGCACTTGAGAAGAAGTGTGTTCCCGGCCAGGCCAACAGCAGAAAAGCGGCAAGCTGCCCAGTCCGTTCGTTATGCAACTCTTGGACTTCGCAATAAACCAAGTAAAGCGCAAACACGAACGCCACATTAGCAACAAGCAACAGGCTGACTTCGCTTGGCCAGCCAGTCGCGCTGGACAGCATGGCGCTCAGCCATGGGTATAATGGAAAAAAGGCCCAGTTAGCTTGTACGGGAACTGGGCCTTGCGGTACCTCGGCGGCTGTTTGATAGCCTTGCTCGACGAGCATTTGATACCAGGTGCTGTCCCAAGCGAACCAAATGTCCATAAGCGGATTTGCCAGCAGTGTATGTAAGTCATAGTCTTGCGATAGCGGTATGGGCAGTTGCTCTGTATAAGCAAGATACCCAACGGCCATGAGCGCGGCCCTACTTAATGCAAATGCAAGAACACAAAACAAAAACGGCTTAACCCACCCAGGCGTTGTGGTGCTTCTAGAGGGCTCACTCTGCTCATAAAAAACTGTCATCTGGGTAGTATGACAGTTTAATCTTTACATTTGACTTCGCTGAAGTGGCTTGCGCGCGCAAACATCGTTCTGAATGCCAAAAAGTAGTCATGACCCTGTTGACGCACAATGAATGCAGCGTTAGAAGCCGCTCACTCGAGTCGATGTGATGTCACTTGATCGCGCTTGCTTGCGCAGACGAGACATCAAACAAGGCTCTTTCGATACGGCCTAAACCGAAAAGTTATGAAGCATTAGCTTCCTCTAACGTCTAAAGGGCAACCGCACATGAGCGGGTTGCCCGCTTGTGTTTATGTCAAAGTTGGATTTTGCGCCAAGCGGCGCGTAGAGAAGGATGGCGGGATGCCAACAGTTAATCAGTTGATCCGCAAGCCCCGCGTGGCTCCGGTGAAGCGAAACAAGGTTCCGGCGCTGCAAGCAAACCCGCAAAAGCGCGGTGTTTGCACACGGGTGTACACAACCACACCAAAAAAGCCGAACTCCGCGCTGCGTAAAGTTGCAAAAGTGCGTTTGACAAATGGCTTTGAGGTTATCGGCTACATTCCTGGCGAGGGTCACAACCTTCAAGAGCACTCCGTGGTGATGATCCGTGGTGGTCGCGTGAAAGACTTGCCGGGCGTCCGTTATCACATCCTGCGCGGCGTACTTGATACGCAAGGCGTGAAAAACCGTAAGCAGCGCCGTTCCAAGTACGGCGCCAAGCGTCCGAAATAATTGAGCGAAGTGAGAGTTTAATATGTCACGTCGTCACCGTGCAGAAAAACGCGAAATCAACCCTGATCCAAAGTTTGGCGATCTGGTGGTTTCCAAGTTCATGAACGCTGTCATGCTTGACGGCAAAAAGTCAGTTGCTGAACGCATCGTTTATGGTGCGTTCGACCAGATTGAAGAAAAGACAAAGCAGCCGCCGGTAGAAGTTTTCCATCAGGCTTTGGAAAATGTCGCGCCTGCGGTTGAAGTGCGTTCACGCCGTGTTGGTGGTGCAACATATCAGGTCCCGGTCGATGTTCGCCCAGAGCGCAAGCAGGCGCTGGCTATACGCTGGATGATCAAGGCTGCGCGTTCTCGCAACGAAAACACCATGGTCGAGCGCCTTTCCGGCGAACTCATGGATGCTGCCAACAACCGTGGTTCTGCCGTGAAGAAGCGTGAAGATACGCACAAGATGGCCGACGCCAACCGCGCTTTCTCACACTACCGCTGGTAACCGCTCACTCCGATCTCTTAGAGGCAATATCCCATGGCTCGCGAATACGCTCTTGAGGACTACCGCAACTTCGGCATCATGGCTCACATTGATGCTGGCAAGACAACGACTACGGAGCGGATCCTGTTCTACACAGGTAAGTCCCACAAAATCGGTGAAGTGCATGACGGCGCGGCAACCATGGACTGGATGGAGCAGGAGCAAGAGCGCGGCATTACGATTACATCTGCTGCGACAACAACCTTCTGGGAAGGCCGAGATGGCAAAAAGCGGCGCTTTAACATTATCGACACACCTGGCCACGTTGACTTCACGATTGAGGTAGAGCGCTCGCTACGTGTTCTCGATGGCGCTATTGCGCTTCTTGACGCAAATGCCGGCGTAGAGCCGCAGACAGAGACAGTTTGGCGTCAGGCGAACAAGTATAACGTGCCTCGCATGATCTTCGTCAACAAGATGGACAAGACTGGCGCGGACTTCTTCCGCTGCGTCGACATGATTGAAAAGCGCCTTGGCGCAAATCCTGTTGTCATGCAATTGCCAATCGGTGCGGAAAACGAGTTTGCTGGCGTTGTCGATCTCATCGAAATGAACGCGCTGGTCTGGAAGTCTGAGAACCTGGGTGCTGAATGGGATGTTGTCGATATTCCTGCAGATCTTGTGGATCAGGCTGCTGAATATCGCGAAAAGCTTATTGAGGTCGTGGTCGAGGCTGACGACGATGTCATGGAAGCCTACTTGGAAGGCAATGAGCCTGACAATGACACTATTCGCCGATTGATCCGTAAGGGCACAATCAACGTAGATTTCTTCCCAGTGTTCTGTGGAACAGCTTTTAAAAACAAGGGTGTGCAGCCTTTGCTTGATGCTGTGGTTGATTTCCTTCCGGCACCGATCGACGTGCCTGCCATTAAGGGTATCGACCCCAAAACGGAAGCAGAAACGGACCGAAAATCATCCGACGATGAGCCGCTTTCCATGCTCGCCTTCAAGATCATGAACGACCCGTTCGTCGGTTCCCTGACATTCTGCCGTATCTATTCCGGTAAGCTTGAGACTGGCGGTTCCCTGATGAACACCGTCAAGGAAAAGCGCGAGCGCATTGGTCGTATGCTTCAAATGCACTCCAACAGCCGCGAAGATATTAAGGAAGCTTATGCTGGTGACATCGTCGCTATTGCTGGTCTGAAAGAAACAACAACCGGCGACACGCTTTGCGATCCGCTAAAGCCAGTCATTCTGGAGCGCATGGAATTCCCTGATCCGGTTATTTCCATTGCCGTTGAGCCAAAAACAAAAGGCGACCAGGAGAAGATGGGTCTTGCCCTTAACCGTCTGGCTGCGGAAGATCCTTCTTTCCGCGTTAAGTCCGATGAGGAAAGTGGTCAGACAATTATTTCCGGTATGGGCGAATTGCACCTCGACATCATCGTCGATCGCATGAAGCGCGAGTTCAAGGTTGAAGCAAACATTGGCGCGCCGCAGGTTGCTTATCGTGAGACGATCACACGCGAAGCCGAGATCGATTACACGCACAAGAAGCAGTCTGGTGGTTCTGGTCAGTTTGCGCGTGTAAAAATCAAGTTTGAGCCAAACCCTGAGAGCGAAGATTTCGCGTTCGAAAGCACTGTTGTCGGCGGTAACGTTCCAAAAGAATACATTCCCGGTGTTGAGAAGGGCATTCAGTCGGTCATGGACTCCGGTCCCGTTGCTGGCTTCCCAATGCTTGCTGTTAAAGCAACGCTCATGGACGGTGCTTACCACGACGTTGACTCTTCTGTTCTTGCCTTTGAAATCGCAGCGCGTGCCGCTTTCCGCGAAGGTGCTCAGAAAGCGGGTGCTCAATTGCTTGAGCCGATCATGAAGGTCGAGGTTGTTACGCCGGAAGATTACATGGGCGATATCATTGGCGACCTGAATTCCCGTCGTGGGCAGATCTCGGGCACAGAAACACGCGGTGTCGACACTGTCATCTCAGCAATGGTGCCACTGGCCAACATGTTTGGTTACGTCAACAACCTCCGCTCCATGAGCCAGGGTCGTGCGCAGTACACCATGGTGTTTGATCATTACGATCCTGTTCCGCAAGCGGTTGCGGATGAGGTCAAGGCGAAGCTTGCCTAACGATTTTGAAATCAGCCGCTTGTCGGCACACTGAAACACAGACGACCGGCTCTAAAATGAGCCAATTTGGAGAAGAAAATGGCCAAGGAAAAGTTTGAGCGCAATAAGCCTCACGTGAACATCGGCACGATCGGTCACGTTGACCATGGCAAGACGTCATTGACGGCTGCGATCACGAAGTTCTTCGGAGACTTCAAGGCCTATGACGAGATTGACGGTGCGCCTGAAGAGCGTGCACGCGGCATCACGATTTCAACGGCGCACGTTGAGTATGAGACAGACAACCGCCACTATGCGCATGTCGACTGCCCGGGCCACGCTGACTATGTGAAGAACATGATCACCGGTGCTGCCCAGATGGATGGCGCGATCCTTGTTTGCTCTGCCGCTGATGGCCCGATGCCACAGACACGCGAGCACATTCTTCTTGCCCGTCAGGTTGGTGTTCCTTCGCTTGTTGTGTTCCTCAACAAGGTTGACCAGGTTGATGATGAAGAGCTTCTGGAACTGGTTGAGATGGAAGTGCGTGAGCTTCTTTCCGACTATGACTTCCCGGGCGACGATATTCCTGTGGTCAAGGGCTCTGCTCTGGCGGCACTGGAAGACTCAAACAAGGAAATCGGTGAAGACGCGATCCGCGAATTGATGGCGCAGGTTGATGAATATATCCCGACCCCTGAGCGTCCTGTCGATCAGCCGTTCCTGATGCCGATCGAAGATGTTTTCTCCATCTCCGGCCGCGGTACTGTTGTGACCGGCCGTGTTGAGCGTGGTGTGATCAATGTGGGCGACGAGATTGAAATCGTTGGTATCCGTGACACATCGAAAACGACCTGCACAGGCGTTGAGATGTTCCGCAAGCTGCTTGATCGCGGTGAGGCGGGCGACAATATCGGTGCGCTGCTGCGCGGTGTTGACCGTGAAGGTGTTGAGCGTGGCCAGGTTCTTTGTCAGCCAGGTTCGGTGACACCGCACAAGAAGTTCGTTGCTGAAGCCTACATTCTGACGAAGGAAGAGGGTGGTCGTCACACGCCATTCTTCAACAATTATCGTCCGCAATTCTACTTCCGCACAACCGACGTGACCGGTGAAGTGCAATTGCCTGACGGCACCGAAATGGTGATGCCAGGCGACAATGCGGAAATGAATGTCGAGCTGATCACACCGATCGCGATGGAAGAACGCCTGCGCTTTGCGATCCGTGAAGGTGGCCGCACCGTCGGCGCCGGGATCGTCGCAAAAATTATTGAGTGAAATAGGCGAGAGACCAGATGGCGCGTCAGAGACGCTGGCGCGCTTTTCTCATTGGATGGAGCCAAATAAATGAACGGCCAAAACATTCGCATCCGCCTGAAGGCGTTTGATCACCGCGTGCTTGACGCATCGACCCGCGAAATCGTGTCGACTGCAAAGCGTACCGGTGCGGGCGTGCGCGGTCCTGTACCGCTGCCAACTCGTTTCGAACGCTTTACGGTCAACCGTTCGCCACACGTCAACAAGAAGAGCCGCGAACAGTTCGAGATGCGCACACACAAACGTCTGTTGGATATCGTCGATCCAACGCCTCAAACCGTCGATGCTCTTATGAAGCTCGATCTGGCTGCGGGCGTGGATGTCGAGATCAAGCTCTAAGAGCTTGCAGACCTATTTGAGAGGAATGAACCAATGCGTTCAGGAGTGATAGCTCAGAAGCTGGGGATGACCCGGGTTTACACCGACGAGGGTGTAAACTTGCCGGTCACCGTGCTTCGTTTGGAAAATTGTCAGGTGGTTGCGCAACGCACTTCCGACAAGCACGGTTATGATGCTGTGCAGTTGGGCGTTGGCTTTGCCAAGCCGAAAAACACATCAAAAGCCATGCGCGGTCATTTCGCCAAGGCTTCTGTTGAACCTAAGCGCAAGCTTGCAGAGTTCCGCGTTTCTGCTGACAACATGCTTGATGTTGGTGCAGAGATCGTCGCGAGCCACTTTGTTGCGGGTCAAAAGGTTGATGTGACTGGCGTTAGCCAGGGTAAGGGCTTTGCCGGTGTTATGAAGCGCCACAATTTCGGTGGTGGTCGCGCCACGCATGGTAACTCCATTTCGCACCGCTCGCACGGTTCGACCGGTCAATGTCAGGACCCGGGCAAGGTTTTCAAAGGCAAGAAAATGGCCGGGCACATGGGCGCAACCCGTGTGACAACACAGAACCTTGAAATCGTGTCGACTGATGAAGATCGCGGTTTGATTTTGGTCAAGGGTGCTATTCCTGGCTCCAAAGGCGCTTGGATTCTTGTGCGTGACGCTGTGAAGGCTGGGACTCAGGACGGTGTTCCAATGCCAGCTTCTCTTCGTGCTGCTGCGGCCAAAGCTGAAGTGGCTGCCCAGGAGGGAGCGGAATAATGGAACTTTCTGTCAAAAAACTCGACGGTAAGGCCGCCGGTAAAGTCAGTGTATCTGACGAGGTATTTGGTCTCGAGCCGCGTGCCGATATTTTGCAACGCATGGTCAGCTATCAGTTGGCAAAGCGCCAGCAGGGTTCTCACCAGACGCTCGGTCGCTCGGACATTGCTCGCACAGGCGCGAAAATGTACCGCCAAAAAGGTACGGGTAATGCCCGTCACCATGCCGCTTCTGCACCGCAATTCCGTGGTGGTGGCAAGGCGCACGGTCCCGTTTCACGCAGCCACGCGATTGATTTGCCAAAGAAGGTACGCGCACTGGCTCTCAAGCACGCGATCTCTTCAAAGGTGAAGGGTGAAGCGCTGATTGTCGTGGATGAGCTTGCGGCTGATGGCAAAACCAAAACACTGTCCGCTCAGCTGAAGGGCCTCGGTCTGGAGAACGCACTTGTTATTGGCGGCGCTGAGCTTGACGCAAACTTTGCCAATGCTGCCTCCAACATTCCCAATGTTGATGTGCTGCCGGTTCAAGGCATCAATGTGTACGACATTTTGCGGCGCAACACTTTGGTGTTGTCAAAAGCAGCTGTCGAAGCTCTTGAGGAGCGTTTCAAATGAGTGATCTGCGCCACTATGATGTGATCGTTTCGCCGGTCATCACGGAAAAATCGACGCTTGTCGGTGAAAACAACCAAGTTGTTTTCAACGTCGCTAAGGACGCCTCCAAGCCGGAAATCAAGGCTGCTGTTGAAGCACTTTTTAGTGTGAAGGTAACAGCTGTGAATACGCTGGTGCGCAAGGGTAAGACCAAGCGCTTCCGCGGCATCAAAGGCCGCCAGTCAGATGTCAAGAAAGCCGTTGTCACGTTGGAAGACGGACAGGCAATTGACATTGCGACCGGTCTTTAAGGGGAATTAGAGCTATGGCTTTAAAGACATTTAATCCGACGTCGCCAGCGCAGCGCCAACTGGTGCTCGTTGATAAGTCGCACCTGCACAAAGGCAAGCCGGTCAAAACACTGACTGTTGGTTTGACGAAGTCTGGTGGCCGTAACAATGCCGGCCGTATGACATCACGCCACATTGGTGGTGGTCATAAGCGTTCTTACCGCATCATTGATTTCAAGCGTCGCAAGTTTGGTGTTGGCGCAACTGTTGAGCGCTTGGAATATGATCCAAACCGCACAGCATTCATTGCGCTGTTGAAATATGATGATGGTGAGTTGGCTTACATCCTGGCACCGCAGCGTCTTTCAGCAGGCGACCGCGTGATTGCGGGTGCTAAGGCTGACGTTAAGCCAGGCAATGCGATGCCGCTTCAAGCGATGCCTGTGGGTACCATTATCCACAATGTGGAGATGAAGCCGGGCAAGGGCGGACAGATTGCACGCTCTGCCGGCACCTACGCTCAGCTCGTTGGCCGTGACCAAGGTATGGCAATTTTGCGCCTGAACTCGGGCGAACAGCGTTTGGTTCAAGGCACATGCATGGCAACAGTCGGTGCCGTTTCCAATCCCGATCATGCCAACACAAACCTTGGTAAAGCGGGTCGAAAGCGCTGGCTTGGTCGTCGTCCGCATGTGCGTGGCGTGGTCATGAATCCGGTCGATCACCCGCATGGTGGTGGTGAAGGGCGTACATCCGGTGGTCGTCACCCTGTGACGCCATGGGGTAAGCCGACCAAAGGCAAGCGGACACGGTCCAACAAACAGACCGATAAGTTCATTATGCGCTCACGTCACCAGCGCAAGAAGTAAGGATTAGAGGATCAGCCATGGCGCGTTCAGTTTGGAAAGGTCCGTTTGTTGACGGCTATCTTCTCAAGAAAGCTGAGAAGGCACGCGAAAGCGGTCGTAACGATGTGATCAAGATGTGGAGCCGTCGCTCTACCATCCTGCCACAATTCGTTGGCCTGACATTTGGTGTCTACAACGGACAAAAACATATTCCGGTTTCCATCTCCGAGGAGATGGTCGGTCACAAATTCGGTGAGTTTGCGCCGTCGCGGACCTACTATGGTCATGGCGCAGACAAGAAAGCGAAGAGGAAGTAAGGATGGGCAAGCCCAAGGCAGAACGCCGGTTGGCTGACAATGAAGCACGTGCGGTTACCCGCAATGTGCGTGTTAGCCCGCAGAAGCTGAATTTGGTGGCAGCAATGATCCGCGGCAAAAAAGTGTCTGCGGCATTGGCGGACCTTGAATTTTCGCGCAAGCGGATCGCCGGCACAGTCAAGAAGACACTGGAAAGTGCGATTGCGAACGCTGAAAACAACCATGATCTCGATGTCGACGCGCTCGTCGTTTCCGAGGCTTGGGTCGGCAAATCAATCGTGATGAAGCGTTTCATGGCGCGTGGTCGCGGTCGCGCTAGCCGCATCGTCAAACCGTTTTCGCATCTGACAATTGTTGTGGCTGAGAAGGCCGACGCAGAGGAGGCCGCATAATGGGTCAGAAGATTAATCCAGTCGGTTTCCGTCTCGGCATCAACCGTACATGGGACTCTCGCTGGTTTGCCAATTCTGGGGAATATGGCACGCTTCTTCATGAAGATCTGAAGATTCGCCGCTTCCTTGAGAAGGAACTCAAGCAGGCTGCCGTTTCAAAGATCGTTATTGAGCGTCCACATAAGAAGTGCCGCGTGACCATTCACTCTGCACGTCCAGGCATCATTATCGGCAAAAAAGGCGCTGATATTGAGAAATTGCGCCGCAAGATTTCAGCGTTTACCGACGCAGAAACGCATCTGAATATCGTCGAGGTCCGCAAGCCTGAGATCGATGCCAACCTTGTTGCGCAATCTATTGCTCAGCAGCTGGAACGCCGCGTTGCATTCCGTCGTGCGATGAAGCGTTCAGTTCAATCTGCAATGCGTTTGGGCGCTGAAGGTATCCGGATTAACTGTGCCGGCCGTTTGGGTGGTGCGGAGATTGCGCGGACTGAATGGTACCGCGAGGGCCGTGTGCCGCTTCATACATTGCGTGCTGACGTTGATTACGGCACTGCGGAGGGTTCAACCGCCTATGGAATCATCGGCATCAAGGTTTGGATCTTTAAAGGTGAAATTCTTGAGCACGATCCCATGGCCTCTGAGCGCCGCGCGACCGAGCAAGACAATCAGGGTGGCGGTAGCAACCGTCGCCGCGAAAACGCCTGATACAAGCGGGCGGTGGAGTAAAGAGCAATGTTGCAACCAAAGCGGACGAAATTCCGTAAGCAGTTCAAGGGCAAAATCCATGGCGTTGCCAAGGGTGGGTCCTCACTGAACTTTGGCGCTTATGGTTTGAAAGCGCTGGAGCCTAACCGCGTGAATGCCCGTGAAATCGAGGCAGCTCGTCGTGCCATCACCCGCCACATGAAACGTGCCGGTCGTGTTTGGATCCGTATTTTCCCAGATGTTCCGGTGACATCAAAGCCTACCGAAGTTCGTATGGGTAAAGGTAAAGGTTCTGTCGATTATTGGGCAGCGCGGGTAAAGCCGGGCCGTATCATGTTCGAGATTGATGGTGTGCCCGAAGATGTGGCGCGCGAGGCCCTGCGTCTCGGTTCTGCAAAACTTTCAGTCAAGACGCGCTTTGTACAGCGCATTGCCGAATAAGGAGTGGGTTAGATGAAATCCGTAGACATTCGCGCAATGACCGCTGACGAACTGACCGCCAAGTTGGCTGAGTTGAAGAAAGAGCAGTTCAATCTGCGCTTCCAGACGGCGACTGGCCAGTTGGAAAATTCTGCCCGTGCTCGTCAGGTTCGCCGTGATATTGCACGTATTAAAACGATCGCGGCTGAGAAGTCCCGCGGCCAGAACGCACAAGCATAAGGACGACCCCCATGCCAAAACGCATCCTGCAAGGCACTGTGGTGAGTGACAAAAACGATAAAACAGTCGTTGTGCGCGTTGAGCGCCGTTTCTCTCATCCGCTGTTGAAAAAGACCGTTCGTCGCTCAAAGCGCTATCAGGCGCATGACGAGAACAACGCATTCAAAGTCGGTGACAAGGTTTCCATCCAGGAGACTGCGCCGATTTCGAAGAACAAACGTTGGTCTGTTGTTGAACAGACTGCCGCTGAATAGAGCGAAAGCTCAAACGAACCGCCGGTGACGGCAAATGAAAAAGAAGAATTAGAGGCATCCAGTCATGATTCAGATGCAAACAAACCTCGATATCGCCGACAATTCCGGCGCGCGTCGTGTTCAGTGCATCAAAGTGCTGGGCGGATCGAAGCGCAAATATGCGTCTGTCGGTGACATCATCGTGGTGTCCGTGAAAGAAGCTATCCCGCGCGGCCGTGTAAAAAAAGGCGACGTCATGAAAGCCGTTGTCGTGCGCACGGCTAAAGATATCCGCCGCCCGGACGGTTCTGTCATCCGTTTTGATGGCAATGCGGCTGTTCTGGTCAACAACAACAAAGAGCCCATCGGCACTCGTATCTTCGGGCCAGTGCCACGCGAATTGCGCGGTCGTCAGCACATGAAGATCATTTCGCTGGCACCAGAAGTGCTCTGAGGAGAACGACGATGCAAAAGATCAAAAAAGGCGATGAAGTTGTTGTTCTGACTGGCAAGGACAAAGGCCGCAAAGGTAACGTTTTGGCCGTTATGCCGAAAGACGGCAAAGCTGTTGTGTCCGGGATCAACATGATCAAGCGACACCAGCGTCAGACGCAGTCGACCCAGGCCGGTATTATCAATCGCGAAGCGCCTATTCAGTTGTCAAACATTGCGATTGCTGATCCGAAAGATGGTAGCCCGACCCGTGTTGGCTTCAAAGTTGAAGATGGCAAAAAGGTTCGCGTTGCGAAACGTTCAGGAGAAGTGATCGATGGCTAATGCACAAGGATACACACCGCGTGTGAAGACGGCCTATCACGAGGCTGTTCGCGGCAAACTGCAAGAGCAGTTCAATTACGCAAACGTCATGCAAATCCCAGAAGTGACGAAGATCGTCGTCAACATGGGTGTAGGCGAGGCTGTTGGTGATTCCAAGAAACCGACACGCGCTGCCGATGATCTTTCTCTGATCACTGGTCAGAAAGCTGTCATTACACGTGCACGCAAGTCGATTGCGGGTTTCAAGGTGCGTGAAGAGATGCCGCTTGGCGCGAAGGTCACGCTTCGCGGTAATCGCATGTACGAATTCATTGACCGCTTGGTGAACATCGCGTTGCCGCGTGTTCGCGACTTCCGCGGTCTGAACCCCAAGTCTTTTGATGGTCGTGGCAACTTTGCCATGGGCCTGAAAGAGCACATCGTGTTCCCCGAAATTGATTATGACAAAGTCGATCAGATGTGGGGAATGGACATCATCGTTTGTACGAGTGCGAAAACGGATGATGAGGCGCGCGAACTATTGCGCGCTCTCAATTTCCCATTCCCACCGGAAAAGCACTAACGGCAAGCGTAAGAGAGGACATCATCCATGGCCAAAGTAAGTGCCGTAGAGAAGAACAACCGCCGCCGCAGACTGGTTAAAAGCCATGCTGCGAAACGCGCTGCGCTCAAAGCAATCACCAAGGACCGTTCTTTGCCGATTGAAGAGCGTTTTAAGGCAACATTGAAGTTGGCAGAGATGCCTCGCAATGGCGCCAAGGTTCGCGTTCGCAACCGCTGCGAAGTGTCAGGCCGTCCACGCGGTTTTTACCGCAAACTCAAAATGTCACGGATTGCACTTCGTGAACTTGGTAACCTCGGCAAAGTGCCGGGTGTTGTGAAGTCAAGCTGGTAAGGGAGATCGATCATGTCTATGTCTGATCCCGTCGGTGATATGCTGACACGCATCCGCAACGGTTTGCATCGCTCAAAGAACTCAATCTCAACACCTGCCTCAAAATTGCGCGGTCGCGTTCTCGACGTTCTGAAGTCCGAAGGCTATATCCGCGGATACTCTGAAGTTGAGTACGGTTCCGGCAAGTCAGAGTTCGAAATCGAGCTGAAGTATTATGATGGCGAGCCTGTCATACGGACGATTGAGCGCGTCTCTAAGCCTGGCCGTCGTGTCTATGTTGGCGCGAAGTCAATCCCGAGCGTGTCCAATGGTTTGGGTATCTCAATCCTGTCAACGCCGAAAGGTGTGATGGCGGATCATGAGGCGCGAGAGCAAAATGTAGGTGGTGAGCTTTTGTGCCGCATCTTCTGATGCGTTTGCAAGCTGACTGAGTACTAACGAACGGAAACGAACAATGTCTCGTATTGGTAAGAAACCGGTTGCTGTCCCAGAGGGCGTTACTGCCTCACTAGATGGCAATAAGGTTACCGCAAAGGGCCCTAAGGGTGAGTTGCATTTCGTTGTTAACGAGGAAGTCCTCGTGAAGATGGAAGGCAATGAGATCACCGTTGCGCCACGCGACGATTCAAAAGACGCACGCTCCAAGTGGGGCATGTCACGCACGATGATCGAAAACATCATGACAGGTGTGAAGAGTGGCTTTGAGCGCAAGCTTGAAATCAATGGCGTTGGCTATCGCGCTGCGATGCAGGGCAAAAACCTTCAATTGTCACTCGGTTATTCCCACGATGTGATCTACGCGGTTCCAGAGGGTGTGTCTGCGGCATGTCCAAAGCCAACCGAAATCGTATTGAATGGTATCAACAAGCAACAGCTTGGCCAAGTTGCGGCGGAGATCCGCGCATTCCGCTCGCCGGAGCCTTATAAAGGCAAAGGCGTGAAATACGCGGAAGAAGTGATCGTCCGCAAAGAAGGCAAGAAGAAGTAAGGAGCGAACAGCATGGCTGGTTCAAAAGCACAAACGGTGCGCCGCGCTCAGCGTGTTCGCCGCCAACTGAAGAAAGTGGCCAATGGACGCCCGCGTCTTTCGGTCTTCCGTTCATCGAAGAACATCTATGCGCAGGTTATTGATGATGCCGCCGGCAAAACTGTAGCGGCTGCGTCCACTCTTGATGCTGGCTTGCGCAAGGACCTTAAGACAGGCGCCGATACGGCTGCTGCAGCAGCTGTTGGTAAGCTTGTTGCAGAACGCGCTTCAAAGGCCGGCGTTGAAGAGGTCGTGTTCGACCGCGGCGCCTACATCTATCATGGTCGCGTTAAGGCTCTGGCCGACGCTGCCCGTGAAGGTGGTCTGAGGTTCTAAGCTCTCACCGGGCGGCTATCCGCCTCAACGCAACGCCCGTGCTACCGGAAAAGAACAAAGGACAAGGATAATGGCACAGCAAGAACAGCGCGGAGGTGGCCGTGGCCGCAATCGCGATCAGCGTGAAGAAGTAGAAAGCGAGTTTGTAGACAAGCTCGTCCACATCAACCGTGTCGCCAAAGTGGTCAAGGGCGGCCGTCGCTTTGGATTTGCGGCGCTCGTTGTTGTTGGTGACCAGAAGGGCCGTGTAGGTTTTGGTCATGGTAAAGCGCGCGAAGTGCCTGAGGCGATCCGCAAGGCCAATGAAGCCGCCAAGCGTGACATGATTTTCGTGCCGCTTCGTTCAGGTCGTACGCTTCATCATGATGTTGAAGGCCGTCACGGCGCGGGCAAGGTTTTGTTGCGAGCAGCACCAGCCGGTACTGGTATCATTGCCGGTGGTCCAATGCGTGCGGTTTTTGAAACCGTTGGCATGCAGGATGTGGTTGCCAAATCTCTTGGCTCATCCAACCCCTACAATATGGTTCGTGCGACGTTCGATGCGCTTAAGCGCCAAATGCACCCCAAAGACATCGCTGCCCAGCGCGGCATTAAGTATTCGACGCTGCAGGATCGCCGCCGCGATCTGATCGGCGCGGAAGACTGATCCGGTAAAGGAGCAATAACCGATGGCTAAAGAAACCAAAGGCGCGACCATTACCGTTGAGCAGGTCGGCAGCCACATTCGCCGCCCGAAAGACCAGCAGCAAACGCTGGTTGGCTTGGGCCTTAACAAGATGCACCGCCGCCAGACGCTGGAAGATACGCCAGCAGTTCGCGGCATGATCCGCAAAGTCAGCCACCTCGTTCGCATCGTCGACGAGAAGGCTTGATTGGCGCAAAGAGGCACGAGAAAATGAAACTGAACGAAATCAAAGACAATGAGGGTGCGCGTTCTAGCCGTATCCGGGTTGGTCGCGGCATCGGTTCCGGTAAGGGCAAGACTGGTGGCCGTGGTGTAAAGGGTCAAAAATCAAGGTCCGGCGTCTCCATCAATGGGTATGAAGGCGGTCAAATGCCGATTTACCGTCGCCTGCCGAAGCGCGGTTTCAAGAACATCTTCGGCAGTGATTACAACATCGTCTCGATTGCGCGCCTTGAGCAAGCAGTGGAAGCTGGAAAGTTGGACGCCAAAAAAGCTATCACAGTCGAATCTTTGATCGAAGCTGGTGTGGTACGCCGCGCAAAAGATGGCGTTCGTGTCCTCAGCGATGGTGAAGCAAAAACCAAGTTTCAGCTAGAAGTGGCGGGCGCTTCGCGTGCTGCGGTTGAAAAAATTGAGAAGGCTGGCGGCAAGGTAACGCTACTTGGTGGTCAAGCCGCCGAGAAGGCTGAAGCCTGATCCTTTTCACGCATTAATCAAAGCCGGGTCATTGATCCGGCTTTTTTTGTTGCTTTTTTGTGACTTGCGCCCAATGCCTCTAACGCCTATCTCCACTTGGCTCGATGGTGGCAATTTTACTGGACCTGCGCCCGCTTATAACGAACGGATATTTTTATGGCTTCATCAGCTGCCGAACAACTCGCTTCCAACCTGAATTTTGGTGCGTTTGCAAAGGCAACAGAGCTTCGTCAGCGTATTTGGTTCACGCTCGGCATGCTGCTGATTTATCGTTTGGGTACCTACATCCCGCTGCCGGGTTTGAATGCTGAAGCCTATGCGGCTGCCTTCGCCAATCAGGCTAACGGTATCCTTGGCCAAATCAACATGTTTGCCGGTGGCGCGATCGAACGCATGGCGATATTCGCGCTGGGCATCATGCCGTATATTTCCGCCTCTATTGCCATTCAGTTGATGACATCGGTTATCCCGACGTTGGAACAGCTGAAGAAGGAGGGTGAGCAGGGTCGCAAAGTCATCAATCAGTACACCCGCTATTTGACTGTCATTCTAGCGACACTGCAGGCCTATGGCATCGCTGTTGGCCTTGAAGGCGGGGTCAATATTGTTACCGACCCCGGTTGGTTCTTCCGCATTTCCACAGTGATAACGCTCGTTGGTGGCACCATGTTCCTCATGTGGCTTGGTGAGCAGATTACGGCGCGTGGCATTGGTAACGGCATTTCGCTCATAATCTTTGCAGGTATCGTCGCTGGGTTGCCAGGTGCGATTGCCGCAACATTGGAATTAAGCCGCACAGGCGCGCTTTCTGCCGGTTTCGTGGTTGCGATCATCGTGATCGCGATCGCGGTTATCGCGTTTATTGTCTTTATGGAGCGCTCACAAAGACGACTGTTGATCCAGTATCCAAAGCGCCAGGTTGGCAATCGTATGTTCCAGGGCGACACATCGCACCTGCCATTGAAGCTGAACACCGCTGGTGTCATTCCGCCGATCTTTGCCTCATCATTGCTGCTATTGCCGGCAACCGTGGCGGGTTTTTCAAACACTGAGAACATGCCAGAATGGGCGGGCATGATCTTGGCCGCTTTGGGTCATGGTCAACCGCTTTATATGCTGCTTTATGCATTCCTTATTGGCTTTTTTGCCTTCTTTTACACAGCAATCGTCTTCAATCCGCAGGACACGGCTGACCAGCTCAAGCAGCATTCCGGCTTCATTCCAGGCATACGTCCAGGGCAGCGCACAGCTGAGCATATCGACTATGTTCTGACCCGTATCACCGTCGTGGGTGCACTCTACTTGATCCTTGTCTGCTTGTTACCCGAATTCCTAATAGCGCAGACCGGCGTACCCTTCTATCTGGGCGGAACAAGCTTGTTGATCGTGGTTAGTGTCACACTAGATACGGTTGGTCAGGTGCAGGGACACTTGTTTGCCCATCAATATGAAGGGCTCATCAAGAAGTCCAAATTGCGCGGAGGCAAAAAGGGCCGCCGCAGATAAAAAGCGGGCGGCTTCGCCGCTTTGGGGAGGACACCTTAAATGAAAATGATTCTTTTGGGCCCGCCTGGCGCTGGCAAGGGGACCCAAGCACAGCGTTTGGTTGAATTACACGGGATACCGCAGCTCTCGACAGGTGACATGCTTCGTTCCGCGGTCGCCGCCGGCACTGAGATCGGCAAGCGTGCGAAAGCGGTTATGGATGCCGGTGAACTGGTTTCAGACGAGATCGTGAACGGAATCGTTTCCGAACGACTTGACCATGATGACTGCGCGAAAGGTTTCATTCTCGACGGTTACCCGCGCACGCTTGCTCAAGCTGATTCTGTCGAAACCATGTTAGCGGATAAAAGCAAAAGCCTTGATCTGGTTATAGAACTGACTGTTGATGATAAAGCTTTGGTGGGCCGTATCGAAAAACGGGCTCAAGAAGCGATTGCGCGTGGAGAGACGCCACGTAAAGATGATAACGCTGAGGTTTTCGACGAGCGTTTGCGTGAGTATTACAAGAAAACCGCTCCATTGCTTGGCTATTATCATGCCAAGGGTTTGCTAAAATCAGTTGACGGCATGGCTTCCATTGATGATGTAACCGCCCAAATCCGCGCGCTTTTGGAAACTGCGTAGTATCGGTCTGACACTTCATATTTTGCGTTGACACAAGAGGGGAGCGGGCCTATATGCCCACTATTCCTTGAAACTATTCGCGTGGCCTCCGGGCTGCTTTTTGTTTTGGGGCTCTCGCAAGGGCCGGCCTCCACCGGACGCGGGATGGTTTTGACCGCTGGACCTAGTTCAGCCGACATGGAGATGAGAGATGGCACGCATTGCCGGGGTTAACATCCCCACACAAAAGCGCGTTGTGATTGCGCTTCAATACATTCACGGCATCGGCAAGAAGTTTGCTCAGGAGATTGTTGAGAAAAACAACATCCCGGCGGAGCGCCGTGTTCACGAACTGACGGACGCTGAGGTGCTCTCAATTCGAGAGACAATCGACCGCGATTATCAGGTGGAAGGCGATCTGCGCCGCGAAACATCAATGAACATCAAGCGTTTGATGGACTTGGGTTGCTATCGCGGTTTGCGTCACCGTCGTAATTTGCCGGTGCGTGGCCAGCGTACGCATACTAATGCGCGCACTCGTAAAGGCCCGGCAAAAGCAATCGCTGGCAAAAAGAAATAATCATGCGGGTAGGGCGCTTAGCCCTCATAACCGTATGGGTGTAGCCGCTGGGATTACGGCGGCGTTGATATCGAGAAGGAACTAAAATGGCTAAAGCTGAAACACGTGTTCGCCGCCGCGAGCGCAAGAACATCACTTCGGGCATTGCCCATGTGAACTCGACTTTTAACAACACGATGATCACGATTACTGATGCCCAAGGCAACGCAATCGCTTGGTCGTCAGCGGGCATGCAAGGTTTCAAAGGCTCTCGGAAGTCTACGCCCTTTGCTGCCCAAGTTGCTGCTGAGGATTGCGCGCGCAAAGCCCAAGAGCATGGCATGCAGTCTCTCGAAGTTGAAGTTTGTGGACCAGGTTCAGGTCGCGAATCAGCGCTGCGGGCACTTCAGGCTGCTGGCTTTACCATTACATCTATTCGCGACGTGACACCCATTCCCCATAATGGTTGCCGCCCGCGCAAACGCCGCCGGGTCTAACACCTGACGACATCACAGGGTTGATCGGCATTCAAGATGTGCCGTTTAGCGCAAGATCTGTTGCCACGATTGGATAGTGGCAAAGAAACTTGAAGGAAAAGAAGCGTGATTCAAAAGAACTGGCAGGAACTGATCAAACCGAACAAAGTGGAATTCAAGGGTTCCGGTGCGCGCGTGTCGCTCACTGTAGAGCCGCTTGAGCGGGGCTTTGGTTTGACATTGGGCAATGCGCTGCGTCGCGTGTTGCTTTCATCGTTGCGCGGAGCTGCGGTAACGGCAGTCCAGATCGATGGTGTTTTGCATGAGTTCTCTTCGATTGCCGGTGTGCGTGAAGACGTGACCGACATCGTCTTGAACGTCAAAGAGATTGCCATCCGCATGGAAGGCGATGGTCCAAAACGCATGGTTGTGCGCAAGCAGGGCCCGGGTGTTGTCACAGCTGGCGATATTCAGACTGTGGGCGATGTTGAAATTCTGAACCCTGATCACGCGCTTTGTACACTTGATGAGGGCGCTGAGATCCGTATGGAATTCACCATCGATGCTGGCAAAGGTTATGTTCCTGCCGAGCGTAATCGGGCTGAAGATGCCCCCATTGGTTTGATCCCGGTCGATAGCCTGTATTCGCCTGTACGTAAGGTTTCTTATAAGGTTGAGAATACCCGCGAAGGTCAGGTTCTCGACTATGACAAACTGACAATGACCATTGATACAAATGGCGCCATAAGCGGTGAAGACGCAGTCGCTTTTTCGGCTCGCATTCTTCAAGATCAGCTCGGTGTGTTCGTCAATTTTGATGAGCCAGAGCGCGAGACTCAAGAAGAGCAGGTTCAGGAACTGGCGTTCAACCCGGCGTTGTTGAAGAAAGTCGACGAACTGGAGCTGTCCGTACGTTCTGCCAACTGCTTGAAGAACGACAACATCGTTTACATTGGCGATCTCATTCAAAAGACAGAAGGCGAAATGTTGCGTACGCCGAACTTTGGCCGCAAGTCGCTCAATGAAATCAAGGAAGTACTGGCTTCCATGGGCCTCCATCTTGGTATGGAAGTCCCAACATGGCCGCCAGAAAATATCGAAGAACTCGCGAAACGTTATGAGGATCATTACTGAGCGTTCACGCGCCAGTCATGAAAGACAAGGAGAAGGCTCATGCGCCACCGTAAAGCAGGCCGCAAGCTAAACCGTACCAGCTCACATCGCAAAGCGATGTTTGCAAACATGGCAGTGTCACTGATCGAACATGAGCAGATCGTTACGACTTTGCCAAAGGCCAAAGAACTACGTCCGATTGTTGAAAAACTGGTCACACTTGGAAAGCGCGGCGATCTGCACGCTCGTCGTCAAGCCATCAGCCAAATCCAGGATCAGAACCAGGTTCGCAAGCTGTTTGATACAATTGCCAAACGTTATGCGGACCGCAATGGCGGTTACACACGCATCATGAAAGCAGGTTTCCGTTATGGCGACAGTGCGCCAATGGCGGTCATTGAGTTTGTTGACCGTGATGTAGATGCCAAAGGCGCTGCTGACCTGGCACGCATCGAAGCTGAAGAAGCCGCAGAAGAACAAGCAGCTGCATCCGCTGCCTAGAACTTACAATAGTGCTGCAACAAATTTGAGGGGCCTTAATGGCCCCTTTTTTGCATCTTAATTTCAGCGCATGATGGTGGCGGAGGTGGACACATGATCGGACGACTTTCTTTCATATTTCTGGTCGCTTTGTTGGCTGGTTCAGCGCAGATTGTTGTTTCTGAAGCTCAAGACAGTCCGCTTGGACAGCTCTTGGACAATCTTCGTGGATCAAGACCTGCGCCTGACTTCCCGAATGGACAGCCAACGAACCGGCGCGTGCCAGATAGTCGTGCGCAATTGCAGTTCTCTTACGCACCTTTGGTGCAACAATCGGCGCCGTCAGTTGTCAATATATACACCACGCGTTCGACACAAAGGCGTTCACCGTTCGCTGGTGACCCCTTCTTTGAAGAGTTTTTCGGGGATCGCTTTCGCGGGCCACCTCGCGTGCAGTCATCACTTGGGTCGGGTGTCATTGTTGATGAAAATGGGCTGATCGTTACCAATGATCATGTGATCGAAGGGGCCGATGAGATCCGTGTTGTTCTTTCGGACGGTAGAGAATTTCAAAGTGATCTCGTGCTGCGAGATGAACGCACGGATTTGGCAGTGCTTAGCATCGATACGGGGGAACGCTTCGTACCGCTACCATTTGCCAATTCCGATGATGTGCTCACCGGTGATCTCGTGTTGGCTATCGGCAATCCCTTTGGCGTTGGGCAAACCATAACATCCGGGATAGTATCGGCGACGGCACGAACGCGGGTTGGCGTGTCAGACTTCGGATTCTTTCTTCAAACCGATGCAGCCATAAACCCGGGCAACTCAGGCGGTGCATTGATTGATATGGCGGGGCGGCTTATCGGCATTAACACAGCGATATTTTCACGTTCTGGCGGTTCAAATGGTATCGGATTTGCGATCCCGTCCAATATGGTACGCGCTGTGGTCGACCAAGCGCGCGGCGGGGCAGCAGCTTTTGAACGTCCGTTCATTGGCGCCTCATTCCAGGAAGTGAATGCGGCAATTGCAGAGAGTATCGGCTTGCCACGACCCTATGGGGCACTCGTTTTGGATGTGCTGCCTGATAGTGCTGCGCAAGCGGCGGGTTTGCGGGCAGGTGATGTCGTCCTGGAAATTGATGGCGAGCAGATCGAACATCCCGATGCGCTTGGATACCGATTGGCGACCATCGGACCAGGCGGTAAAGCAGTCATGCGTATACTGCGGCGTAATCGCGTGCGCGATATTACGATTCGGCTAGAACGCGCACCCCAGCCTGAACCGGCGCAAACGCTCACAATTGCAGGACGTAATCCGTTTCAGGGGTCCGTTGTAACGAGCCTTACACCAGAGCTTGCCCAGCGATATGATCTTTCGGTGCAAGCGGGTGCGCTCGTCCTTGAGATTGAACGGGGCGCTATAGCCAACAGGTATGGTATTCGACCCGGTGACGTGGTGCTGGGCTTGAATGGTGAGCCTGTACGATCGGCAATAGATCTTCGCAGAGCAACTGAGGCAGACACGCGATCCTGGCGATACGAAATTGATAGGCAAGGGCGCCGTATTCGCCAGTTCATCAGGTTTTGACACTTGGCCGATTTGTTCCAAACATCATTGGAATCCGCTGAGGAAGACAGTCGTCCACTTGCGGATCGTTTGAGACCGGCAACTCTATCAGAGGTTGTTGGTCAGGATCATTTGGTCGGTGATGATGGCGCCCTGACGCGTGCCATAGAGAGTGGGAGCATCGGCTCACTCCTACTGTGGGGGCCGCCCGGTACAGGTAAAACCACGATTGCGCGATTGCTGGCTGATAGTGTCGATATGCATTTCGAGCAGGTATCCGCGATTTTTTCTGGCGTTGCGGAATTGAAAAAGCTCTTTGATGCGGCGCGTTTACGACGGTCCAATGGGCGTCAAACACTTTTTTTCGTTGATGAGATTCATCGGTTCAATCGATCTCAGCAAGACAGCTTTTTGCCCGTCTTGGAGGACGGGACTATTGTGTTGGTTGGTGCCACAACGGAAAATCCATCTTTTGAGCTGAACGCAGCGCTTCTGTCCCGCGCACGGGTACTTACCTTGAAACGCCATTCCGATCATAGTTTGGAGGCGTTGCTGAAACGTGCCGAGCAGCAGGTCGGAAGTGCATTGAAGCTTTCGCCCCAGGCAAGGCAGATGATCATGTCCATGGCCGATGGAGATGGACGTGCGCTGCTGTCTTATGTTGAAGAGGTGCTAAGGCTTGAACCTTCCAAACCCTTGGAGCCAGACGAACTGCTCTCCTATCTTCAACGGCGCGCGCCAATCTATGACAAAGGCCAGGATGGGCATTACAATTTGATATCTGCCTTGCACAAGTCAGTGCGTGGTTCAGATCCTGATGCGGCACTATACTATCTCGGCCGTATGCTCGATGCCGGTGAAAATCCACTCTACATCGGAAGGCGCCTGGTGCGTATGGCTGTCGAGGATATTGGCATTGCTGACCCTCAAGCCTTGACCGTGACGCTGGCGGCCAAAGACGCATATGATTATCTTGGGTCACCTGAAGGCGAACTGGCTCTCGCGCAAGCTTGCGTCTATGTCGCAACAGCGCCTAAATCAAATGCCGTCTACACCGCCTACAAAGCGGCAATGGCCGATGCTAAGCAGTTTGGATCACTGATGCCACCAAAGCATATTTTGAACGCACCAACGAAACTCATGGGGGCGGAAGGCTATGGCGATGGCTATCGCTATGACCACGATGAGGACGATGCTTTTTCCGGCCAGGACTACTTTCCCAGTGAAATGGGTCGAAAAACATACTACACGCCGGCTGAGCGCGGTTTTGAACGCGATATCGCAAAAAGGTTGGAGTATTGGGCGCGCCTGCGTACCTCTCGCAATCAAAGCGAAGCCTAGGGAACTAAACTGGAGTATTTGAGATGGACCGCAGTACACGCAAAGCGATCAAGCGGGTTTTTATCGCAATACCCGTACTTTGTTTTGCTTTGGTTTTGATCCCACGCATAACACTGTTTTTTCTTGCATGTGGTCTGATTGATGTTAGCCGCAACAAGGGCAAAACGCGACTAATGTATCGCCGCTACTTCATGGGAAATGGCATTCCAACTTGGTTGCTTTCTCCATTTAATCTTCTCATTGACCTGTTTTCCAAGCGCAATCCTGGCCTCCACACACTGGATGATTTTCCAGCTGAATATCGCGCGGAGATTGAAACGGTTCTGAACACGTTCAAGGAACGCAAGGAAGAGATCATCGCCGATATTGACGGTGCAATGGGCGATAGTAAGCGTGGGATGTACGTATATCGCTGGTATGGCAAGCGACAGATTCAGAACATTGAAGCGTTCAACGGCGAATTCAAATATCTAAAAACGATCGCTGTCTCAGTGTTTTCAGGCAAGCAATCGACGACTTGGCACTACGGACCGCTGCGCTTGAGCTACCGCATTCTCTACAATCTGACACCTGTCGAGACTGACAAGATTTACATCGAGTGCAACGGCAAAAAGCACTATTGGCACGAAAACCCGCTATACATATTCGACGACACGCTGTTTCATCGTTCCGTTAACGAACTGGACGCGCTTCGGTATTGTGTGTTTATGGATATTGCCCGACCATCACGTTTCCCAGGCGTTATTGATTTCTTACTGAGCTTTGTCTCCGCTGTGGCAGATCGTGTTAAATCGATCTTCTACAAGAACTGGCGGATGATCGGCGTTGGTCAGAAAGCGCCATCGGCTGGCTCATGATGAACTATGCCATTATCGCAATTGGCGGTGCGCTGGGCGCCATGGCGCGCTATGCAACCACCTCCGCAACAACAAGGCTCTTTGGGCAAGGCTTTCCGGCGGGAACGATAATTGTCAATGTCGCGGGGTCCTTTGCGATGGGATTTCTGATTGGGTGGTTGGCTAGTCGTGCAGCAGGCGACAATATGTTGCGTCTATTCTTTGCCACAGGCTTCCTAGGTGCCTTCACCACCTTCTCCGCTTTTTCTTTGGACTTTGCTGCACTTTACGAGCGTGGAGCAGTTGGGTTGGCCGCAGGATACGCCGCGATGAGTGTAGTCGCCTCCATTTTGGCGGTCTTTGGCGGCCTTTGGCTTTCCCGGGCGGCAATGTGAGTGAGCTTAATGACGGGGGTCAGCGAAAAAACGGTTGAAGGCGATGAAAACGGCATGCGACTTGACCGCTGGTTTAAATCGCATTTTCCGGGTCTGGGCTTTGGTGCATTACAAAAACTTTTAAGATCCGGGCAGGTGCGCGTGGATGGGAGGCGCGCCAAATCAGATACACGTATCCATACCGGTAATTTGATCCGCATCCCGCCACAGCTGACACAAGAGAAATCCTCATCCGACGGGCCTACCAACCCGCTTAAAAATGCAAATGACCGTGATGCACTGGCAAAGATGACGCTGTTTGAAGATGCCAAGGTTCTGATTTTAAACAAACCTTTTGGCTTGGCAGTACAGGGCGGTTCGGGAGTTTCCCGCCATGTTGACGGAATGCTGGAAGCCCTCAGAAACAAAAAGGGTGAAAAACCGCGCCTCGTGCATCGACTGGATCGAGATACAACTGGCGTTCTGGCAATTGCAAAATCCCGGAGTGCTGCCCAAGCGCTCACTGAAGCGTTTCGCAAGCGTGATACCGAAAAAGTCTACTGGGCGCTCGTCAAAGGATCGCCACGTAAGTCGGAAGGTCGCATTTCAACCTGGCTTGCCAAAGAACAGACCCCGGATGGCGACAGGATGCGCATTGCCGAACATGGTGAGAAAGGCGCCGATCACGCGGTTTCGCAATATCGACGCATCGAGACGGCAGGCCAGCGCCTGACCTGGATGGAACTACAACCAGAAACCGGTCGCACTCACCAGTTGCGGATACATTGCCTGTCAATGGGTTTGCCTATTTTGGGCGATCCTAAATACTTTGAGGATGATCCTAACTGGGAGTTTCCCGGTGGCATTCAAAAGAAGCTGCACCTGCATGCTCGTCGGCTGAGAATACCTCATCCAAATGGCGGTAAGATCAACGTTACCGCGCCACTTCCGCCTCATATGGTACAGTCTTGGAACCTGCTAGGTTTGGATGAAGGCGAAGGGGAGCCTGATAATGAGTGAAGAACGCACGGGCGCTTGCCACTGCGGTGCGGTAACCTTCAACATTTCCGGGAGTGCGCACGATGACATCAACGTATGTTGTAACTGCAGCCTATGTACGCGGAAAAATCGTGGTGTTTTACTGGTGGCGGCGGAACGTTTTCAGCTGACGAACTCGGAGAATGCTTTATCAATTTACCGATGGAACACGCGGCGCGAGAAGCATTATTTTTGCAAGATTTGTGGTGTGCATACCCATCACACACTGGCTGACCCCCCGGCACGTATTGGCGTTCACGCATCCTGTATTGATGGTATCGATCTGGACAGTATCGAATGGATACATGGGGACGGTGCTTCTATACCCGTAACTCGCTGATGGCGGGACTGCCAGACCTTGCCCTTTCTGTTCGTCAGCCTTGGGCTTGGGCAATCATTTATGGTGGCAAGATCATTGAAAACCGCTCACTGGGATCGATAAAAGCGGGCAATATGGATTGCCGCACAATCTGTATTCATGCTGCTTCAGCGATGAAACGTGACGAGTATGACTGGGCTGTCTGGCGGCTGGAGCGCCATGGCGTCGCCTGCCCACGCCCAGACATACTGACTTATGGCGGGATCATCGGCACCGTTGATGTGGTTGATATTATCACGGAAAGCGACAGTGAATGGTTTGGCGGGCAGGCGGGTCTTGTGCTGGAAAATCCAAAAGCCATCGAGCCAATTCCTGCCAAAGGTACGCTCGGCTATTTTAGATGGGAGAGGGGCGGAGCCCTTGTACCGCCGGCCCTCTGGATGAAAACATGGGACCGGCCGAACGGCGACTCTGACACGCTCGACCTGTTCAACGCAGCGCCCCAGTTCGCTAAGGGGCCAGAAAAACCGTTCCAAACGTCGAAGAAAAACAGCTAAATCAAGCCATGTAGCTGCCGTATCACGGCCCGACGTTCAGAATCGGTGTCGGCCGCGTTCAGCCTCTGTGTCAAAGCTACAATAAAAGCCGCATAGTCATTGTTCCAATCGGTTAGTAGCTCATCGTGAGGGATGCGATTGGCAACTTTGCCGGTTGAATGCACGCGACCTTTGCTTTCTGCCGAACTGGCGGTGATGTCAAAGCTCTCATCAAACTGAGGTAAGTGGATGGAACTGGCATCGATACCACGCTCGCCCAATAGGCGCGCCAGTTCTTCGCGTGCATCGTCATCGCCATGATTAAGAAATACGCCACCCGCAATCGGTGACCTTTCCAATATCCAATCTATCAACTCGCCTTGATCCGCGTGGGCCGAATAGTTGCCGAGCCGTCGGATTTCGGCTTTTACAACATATTCCTTGCCATGAATGCGGACCATGTCAGCGCCGCTTGTAATGATATGGCCTAGCGTACCGGGTGCCTGATAACCGACAAACAGTATCGTCGCGTTATGCTTCCAGATGTTGTTTTTGATATGGTGTTTGATACGCCCCGCATCGGCCATGCCTGACGCTGATATGATGATAGCGCCACCATTTATGCGATTGATGGCTTTTGACTCTTCTACACTTTCTACCAAACGGAATTGTTCGTCGCGAAACAGGCGGTTGTTATCAATGGCAACATCATCGAGTGTATGTGCATGCTTGATGAAGACTTCAGTGACATTTTTTGCCAGCGGTGAATCCAAGAAAACGGTCGCTTTTGGCAGTTCACCGTTTGCCAACAGTACGCCAATGTCGTGTAGCAGTTCTTGGCTTCGTTCGACCGCGAATGCGGGTATAACAACGTTGCCTCCCGCTGAAAGACCACGCACCAACTCCTTGCGAAGCATCTCACGGCGCTTTTCGAGCGTATAGTCATCGCGATCGCGGTCTCCGTAAGTTGATTCGCAGACAATATAGTCAAAGCCGGCTTCGCCGCCTGGCTCCGGGTGAAAGACCTTCTCTTCCGGTCCGATGTCACCTGAGAAGAGGATACGCATCTTGTGGCCGCTACTGGCGTCATCGAACTTAATCTCTGCTGATGCCGAGCCCAAAATATGCCCTGCATTCCAGAAGCGAATATCAATACTTTGCATGGGCTGGAACCAAATGTCGTAGCCCTTGATTGGACGCAGTAGTTCCAAAACACGTTTTGCGTCTTGGTCGGTATAAAGAGGTTCTACTGGATCAAGGCCCTTTCGCGCGCGCTTTCGGTTTTCGCGCTCGTTATTGGACATTTGAATTTTTGCTGAGTCTTTCATCATGAAAGTCAGCAGATCGCAGGTCGGTTCGGTTGCGTAGATCGGTTTGTTGAAGCCGAGCTTGGCCAATTTGGGAAGAAGCCCCGAATGGTCGATATGTGCGTGTGTCAGTACTAAAAAATCGATGTTGCTTACAACAAAGGGGAACTCTTCCTCGTTCAACGCACGGATGGTCTTGTTTCCCTGAAACATGCCGCAATCGACGAGAAAACTGGCCGTTCCTGTGTCAACCATGGAGCAGGAGCCGGTAACAGTGCCCGCGGCACCAAAGAATGAAAGCTTGGCCATTGTTGTTGCTCCTCCCAAGTCTGACGCGAGACTAGCGAGGCTGTGGTTGCAGGCAAGGCCTGATCTTGCAAACGAGACTGATTAACCGTCGTATTTCAAGTCAGATACTTGAAGGGTCGCGGCAAGTTTTTCCGTTTCTCCTTGCGTGCAGAGTTCCGTGCCTGGTTTTGTGCATGCAACAGAGGCAGCCGCTGCGCCCATTGGCAGGGTGTCTTCCCAAGACTTGTCTTGTGCTAGAGACAGCACCATTGCACCGACAAAGCTGTCTCCCGCGCCAACGCGGCTGATAACTTCGACTTTTGGAGCCGGCACAAAAAGCGAGATACCATCTTCGGTTACGACAAGGTTGCCTTGGCCGCCGACACCAAGAACGATGTTTTTGGCTGAGCCGCGCTTGATCATTCTACCTGCGGCGGCTGCAAAATCCTCGAGTGTCTCTAACTGACGCGTTGTGCTGTACTGCGCTTCATCCTGATTTGCGCGTAGAATATCGATCCCAACGCTTTCCTCTTGGACAAGGCTGATCAATGTGGGCCCCGATGTATCGACAACCAGCTTGCAGTCCGCATTGTGGCAGATGGTTGCCAGCTTGCGTATGGTGTCAACGCCGGTGCCGGGCGGCATTGAGCCGGATAAAACGCAATATTTTGCCGGGCCGAGCAGTTCACCGACCCTTGCAAGAAAGTGAGCCTCGATCATCTGCGTCCAAGGTGTACCCGGTAGCATGAAGCGATAGAGCTTCCCGTCATTTTGATCACGTACTGACAGAGAGTGCCTTGTTTGCACATCGAGGCTGACCGGCGCCACATCGACGCCTTCGGCGCGTAGCAGCAATTCAAGAGACTGGCCATTGGGGCCTCCGAGTGCAACGCAGGCTGTAGCATCCCCACCGAGGTTTCGGATCGCGCGCGCGACATTGACGCCGCCGCCGCCCGGAAACATGCTTGGGTGGTCACACCTCAACTTTTCATTGGGAACAAGCTCCGGCACCTCGGATGAAAAATCGAGTGCTGGATTAAGCGTTACAGTGACGATCTGATTGTCTTGCATGGTTCCCGTTTCAGGTGAGGGCGGCTTTCAGTGCGTGCCAACTGGCTTTCGGCGTGCGTTCCAATGTCTCATAGTCGACATAGACGATACCAAAACGCTTCTCATAGCCAAGAGACCATTCGTAGTTATCGAGCAACGACCAGACAGTGTACCCTTTTATATTTGTACCACTATCCATCGCACGTTTTGTGGCGTGAATATGCTGGTCGATGAAGTCTATTCGCCATGGATCGGTGATGGTCTCCTCAACAATAACGTCCGGCCCCGCCATGCCATTCTCGCTGATGTAAAGGGGCAGGCCATTTGTTTTCTCACCCACCCAGTTAAGGAGCCATTCGAATGTGTCTGGTGAAACCTCCCAATCCATTTCGGTTTTAGGCAACGGGCCAGGCACTTCCTTAAAGTTGGGCCAGACATCGGTACCATCATCATCGATCAGTTTGCGGGTGTAATTGTTGATACCAAGCCAATCGAGTGGCGCGGCAAATGACGACACGTCATCTTCCCAACCATTCGGCAAATGCGGTTCGATGCCATTCAAAATGAGTTCGGGGTAACCGCGGCCCATGAGTGGTTCAAGAAAACACTCATTGTAGTAGGCGTGATAGCGTTCTGCGGCAGCCTTTGAACTTTGCGTTTCGGCTGCTGGTTGGGCGGGTTCGAAATTTAAGTAGATGCCCAGATTGCCCATACCGCTGTCACGCATCACAGCGATGGACTTGGTGTGCGCTAACAATAGGTGGTGGATCGCGCGGGCAGTCGCTCTGATGTCACGCAGCCCAGGCGCATGCATGCCGTGAAAATGCGACAACCATGTTGTGCACCAAGGCTCATTAAAGGTTCCAGTTGCCCACATGCGATCGCCGATCCGATCTGCTACATGCCTTGTTAGTTCTGCAAACCGGTCAGCGATATCTCTGTTTCGCCATCCGCCAACATCGGAAAGCGCGGCAGGTAGATCCCAATGGTGTAATGTGAGCATTGGCTTGATGCCACGCGCTAGAATGGCGTCCGTTAGTCGATCGTAGAAATCCAAACCTCTCGAGTTAACAGTGAGGCCATCGGGCATGACCCGTGCCCAAGAAACGGAGAAGCGATAGTGATCAAGACCGGCGCCGGATATGATGTCCAAATCTGCTTCAAACCGATGGTAATGGTCACATGCAATAGCACCATTCTCGGCGTTCTTGGTATTGCCAGGCGTCGCAGCAAATGTGTCCCAATGCGACGGACCGCAACCACCATATTGCGAACCTTCAATCTGGTATGCCGATGTGGCGACACCAAAAAGGAAGTCTTTTGGAAAAGTGTTGCGTGTGAATGTAAATCTATCCGCCATGGTGTTTGCTCCCGACTATCGGGCGCAAGAAACGCTCAAAGCGCTTTGGATGCAAGGTAATTTAAAAGCGCGCCCCAATTTATCAGGGCGCGCTTCGTTATTCATCAGGCTTGCGGTCAGTCGCCGGGCAACTGCGGATTATCACCATTGTCTGGCAATTGATCCGGGCCATTTGCATCGACGCTAGCTTTGACGCCGTCTTTACCGACTTCCAGTTCAAACGTCGCCCCTTCATCAATTGCGTGCCAGGCAACGGCACCCGCGGTAATGATGCCGACGATAATTACACCCGCCGTCACCGGGTCCATCATGGCGGTTACTCCGCCGGAGCCGTTGTTGTCATCGTCATCATCAGGCGCGCCGGAGCCGACACCCCCATCATCACATACGCAGACCGGACGCCAGTCAAACTTGTCAAATTGAACCAAGCCAAGTCGATGCCGGGAAACGATACCATTTGCCTTAATGGTAATCGGTAGAACATCGCCTTTGATGACTTGTTTGACAGCGTTCATGATAACTGCCGGTTGGTCAATTTTCATACTTGCTACGATTTTACCAGATTTCGGGTCAGACAGCACTGCAGCCGCCCCGTCATTTTTGACATTGAGCCGTGTGTTGACCCCTTTTTTGGGTGCACGATAAGTAATGGTTGCCATGGATTTGCCCCTTGCAATTCATTTAGAAAATTTAGTGAGTTTCCGTCGATAGCTGACTAGGTCGATCAGCGTGTAAGGAATTCTTGTGCAAACTTTGCAGCCGAAATGGCATTGGCTACAGCTTTGCGATCCTGCATCTTTATCTGCATCGACATGCCGTTTTCGGCCATCGTTGGCACTTTGCCGGTGGAAAAGAGCATCTCAGCGGCCATTTTCTGGTCATCAATAATCGCCGTCACGACAGCTTTGCCAATTGAACCGGTCTCGATTTCGCCCACACCAATACGCCCCAGTGCTTCTATGAGGTGAGGGCAAATGTATGGGATAACGATGATGGGTCCATCCAGCGTTTCCAATTGTTCAATGACATTATCCAAATTGCCAGCCATGGCCTTGTCCACTTGCGCAAGCGCAGCTGACGTTTCTTCAGGACTCATCCCGAAATTATCCATGGCCTGCGCGGGCATCGGCGCAAAGGCAATAGCAGCAAGAATAGTTGTAGTGATAAGCGTCTTCTTCATAGTGTCCTCCATTGAGTGAATGACCCAACGTTAAGTGCCGTTCTCAAAATCAGTGAGTGAGACCCTTGTGAAGAAGCGGTGAGCGTTCAGTGAGCTTATCGTGAGGCAGCTGTGCGAAAGCCAAAAACGAAAAAGGCGGCCCATTGCCGCCCGACGCTCGATGATTTTTTTGAATTCTAGCAGTTCACATAGACTGAGAATGGTCGATCCGACAAAACGCCGCCGGGACTATAAGTGCGGACGAATACACCGTTGCTTTTGCCACTGCGTCGCGCCACGGTAATAAAGCCAATGGCTGTTGAGGTATCGGCGCTGCCGATTGTCGCCTGGTAGTTGCAGTCACGAATGTTGCGCCAGAAGGTGACTTCATATTCGCCCGTATCGATTTTGCTGGCATTGAGGTCGCCCTTGCCCCGGGCCTTGGTTCCGTTGGAATTAATGAACACGAACATATCCGCACCACCGAAGCCAGCGCCGCCAAAGCCCTGCCTCACTGGACTATCATCGGGTGGGTTCGAGTCTACCGTTGTCCCTTCAGTGCCAATTTCCTGTGCAAATGCCGTTGTTAACAACGCGGTGGCACCGAGAGCAGCTATGAATGTAGTGGTTTTCATTGGTTTCACTCCAAATCCGGCGGTTCAATCAGCAAATCACAAGCAATGTGAAGTCTCTATCAGCGGCGTCACCGTCGACAGACTTCGTTTCCACAAAGACGCCAGCGTTCTTGCTGCTACGACGCACCGCGCTGACAATGCCAGAACTTATGCCAAATTCGTTGCTCGAAATTGTGGGGAGGAACGCGCATGCCGACACATTTCGCCAAAAAACAACTTCATATGTACCCAAGGCAATACGCGTCACGGAGCGCTCGCCCTTGCCACCACTAATTGCGCCATCGCTATTAACAATAGCAAACAGTACCGCATCGCCCAAAAGTGCGCCGCCAACCCCTTGGTTTTCAAATCCGCTTGGCGCGTTTAAATTGCTGCCGTCGGCAGGTTATAGCTTGTTGCTGAATTCCTGAGTAACGGCAACTGTGCTGCCGAGCGCAAAACATGCTACGCCTGCTATCAATGGCTTAAGCTTCATGGGTGTGCTCCGTATGATCCGCCGTTTTATGAGAGCATGATCATAAGTGCGCCCTGCTTTAGCGTAATCGAAGAGCAGGGCCTTTGCCAACTTAAACAGGCCGATTGACGTTGGGTGGGGGGCTTTACGAACCTTGAGTAAAAAAGTACCCGCCTGTGGTTTTTCATGCGGTAAAAAAAACGGCGGCTGGAAAATCCAGCCGCCGGTCTTTTTAATCATCCATGGGAGGTTGGATGATTAAGCGGAGTAGTAAAGGTCGAATTCGACCGGATGAGGCGTCATTTCGTAACGCGCATTTTCTTCATCCTTAAGCTCGAGGTAGGCGTCGATCTGATCGTCATCGAACACACCACCGGCTTTCAGGAAGTCACGATCTGCATCCAGTGCTTCCATGGCTTCACGCAGAGAGCCGCAGACAGTCGGGATGCCAGCCAACTCTTCCGCAGGCAGATCGTACAGATCCTTGTCCATTGGGTCGCCTGGATGGATTTTGTTTTTAACACCATCGAGGCCGGCCATAAGCATCCCAGCGAACATCAGATAGGGGTTCGCCATTGGATCGCCGAAGCGCACTTCAACGCGCTTGCCTTTTGGCGAGCCGGAGAATGGGATACGGCATGATGCTGAGCGGTTGCGCGCAGAGTATGCGAGCAGGACCGGTGCTTCGTAGCCTGGAACCAAACGCTTGTAGGAGTTGGTTGATGGGTTGGAAAGAGCGTTCAACGCTTTGGCGTGTTTGATGATGCCGCCAATGTAGTAGAGGCATGTTTCAGACAGACCTGCATAGCCGTCGCCAGCCATGAGAGGCTTGCCGTCTGACCAAATCGACTGGTGAACGTGCATGCCCGTGCCGTTGTCGCCGTAAACTGGTTTCGGCATAAATGTAGCGGACTTGCCATAAGCATGCGCAACGTTGTGAACCACATACTTATAGAGCTGAACTTCGTCGGCTTTGCGTGTCAGCGTGTTGAACAGCATGGAGAGTTCGTGCTGGGCGGCCGCCACTTCGTGGTGGTGCTTTTCGGTTGCAACGCCCATTTCAGCTAAAACAGTAAGCATCTCAGAACGGATGTCCTGCGCACTATCGACCGGGTTTACCGGGAAGTAGCCGCCTTTGGTGCGTGGACGGTGGCCGAGGTTGCCATTGTCGTATTCCGCATCGGTGTTGATTGGCAGTTCAACACTGTCGAGTTGGAAGCCCGTATTATATGGGTCAGATGCGAATTTTACATCGTCAAAGATGAAAAATTCTGGCTCTGGGCCGAAATAGGCAGTGTCACCAAATCCACCAGAAGAAATATATGCTTCTGCGCGTTTGGCTGTCATGCGCGGGTCGCGGTTATAGCCTTCGCCAGAAATCGGGTCGAGAATGTCACAGAAGATCGCCATTGTTGACTGCGCATAGAACGGGTCCATGTGCGCTGTCTCGGTGTCTGGCATCAGAGTCATGTCGGACTCGTTGATGGCTTTCCAGCCAGCAATGGAAGAGCCATCAAACATAACGCCATCGGCAAACATATCTTCATCAACGACGGCGCAATCCATCGTTACGTGCTGCATTTTGCCCCTCGGGTCGGTGAAGCGCAGGTCAACGAACTTAACGTCGTTGTCCTTGATTTGCTTCATGACATCACTTGCACTCATAGTTTTCCCTTTTCCTTATGCGTGTGGATGATTGTTGGTGATCTGTGCTGGTTCGCTAGACAGCATCCGCGCCTGTCTCACCGGTACGAATGCGCACAACATTCTCAATGGCTGAGACAAAAATTTTACCGTCCCCGATGCGTCCAGTTTGTGCAGCCTCGCGAATGGCGTCCATTGCAGCATCGACGGTATCGTCAGTAACAACGATTTCGATTTTCACCTTTGGCAGAAAGTCTACTACATACTCGGCGCCACGGTAGAGTTCCGTATGGCCTTTCTGTCTGCCAAAGCCTTTTGCTTCTGTAACTGTAATGCCCTGCAGCCCTACTTCTTGCAGCGCCTCTTTGACCTCATCGAGCTTGAAAGGCTTGATGACGGCTTCGATCTTTTTCATGAACGGCCCTCCAGTTCCGATCCCAAAATATGCATGCCTCATGCCAGAAAGGCTGTACGAGCTGCTCTGCCCAGCGTTTCAGCAATGCTCCACGATTTTGGCTGTCTTTACCGAACGTGTGGCAGTGTGAAAATTCGTTTGACGCCGCAAAATGATCAATTGTTATGCATAGTGATGCAAAAATATGCATCTGTTGAGTTTGAACGAGAAACATCGCTGAAGTTTGCGAACGTCCGGCCGCCTATTTGTTAACCATTTCTTAGTAATTGCGAAGACTTTTAGTTAAATTCTCGCTAACAGTGCACCGCTTGCTGACCAGAATTCTACGGGCATACGCCCGATCATTGGCCCCTGAAGCAAATCCATCCGGGCGAGGGAGCACGCATGAACGTGTTCTCAAACCCGTGGTTAAAATTGGATTCAGGCGGTTTTCATGGGTTTGCGTTTATCGGTTGTCAGCCTGCTGCAACCTTTCATTTCGTTTGGCGGTATTTGCTTACTTTCAATTGCTCCTGTTCGAGCAACTGATTTTTCGATTGACGTATCGGGTCGTTATGCTTTGTACGACCTACCTGCCGTTGACATGGTTGTGGTGCCGGGCGTGGCGGGCATGCACGATGCGAATGACAATTCAACAGCCATTGGGCAACAAAGCTGGAGTGGCAACGAGGCTGCCGTTACGCTCTCAACGCCAAAATACACGCTAGGCGGTATCGACGTCAGATTTGATTTGCGCGGCCATTACGGAGCGTTTGAAAGTGATCCGTCATGGACACTATGTTGGGATGCCTCAGACGCTGCATATTGTTCGCAATTGTCGCTTGATCCAAGCTCAATTCTCACCGCTAACGGGGACTCAGACTTTGGCGGACCTTTGGGGATTGGCCTGTCATCACTTGACGCATTTCTTGAACTTGTCGATTTGCCCGAAACAATTTCCTCGCATCCAGACGCTGTTTCCGTAACCGATCTTGAGCGATCGCTTGAGGTCTATGGCGCTAGTTGGGGCACTAGCATTTTAACCCCATTGCCATGGCTGTCCGTGACCGGCGACGTTTCGTATTTGAGCCTTGTAGAACGGCTTACCGGAAGCGGTTTTGCGCTGGCAATTTCTGACAGTGCTCTTGTGATCGACGATATGGCGATAGACCATCTGCATGATACTCACATCGTTGATTTCATGATAGGTGTCGATCTACGCCTTCCCATTACGTCAACAACAAGTGTTGGCGTTGGTTTAAGCGGCGGGCCGAGTTTCGGGCGAGCCTCTTTTGTCAGTGACACGATCACGAAACGCACAACACTATCTGGAACCAGCCAAATCAGCGAACGTCAAAGTAGCCAGACGGGCAGTGTCGGGCTCGCGGCATCGGCAAGCCTGGATATTACGCAATCAATTGGCCGTTTTTCCGTGACTGCTTTTGGTGAGGCATTCTACAGGAATTCACTACCAGTAGCCCGACTACAAAGTGACGGGACGGGTAGGGTGTCCGCCACAGATTACTCCACCAGCCATATGCATGCCGTAAGTGCCGGCATCAAACTGGGGTTAGCGTTTTAGTCTGCTGGACTCACTCAGCAGCTTCTATCCGATTAATAGGTCGGCGCTGCAGAAGTTCGTTTAGGAACTGTCCGGTGTAGCTACGTTCAACTTTGACAATGTCTTCGGGCGTGCCTTGCGCCACGATCTCACCACCCCCATCGCCTCCTTCGGGACCAAGGTCGATAACCCAGTCCGCTGTCTTGATCACCTCCAGATTATGTTCGATCACCACAACGGTGTTACCGGTATCGACCAATTCATGCAGCACTTCTAAAAGCTTGGCTACATCATGGAAGTGCAATCCGGTGGTTGGCTCATCTAGTATATAGAGTGTGCGCCCGGTTGATTTTCTCGAGAGTTCTTTGGCCAGTTTGATGCGTTGCGCCTCGCCACCTGAGAGGGTCGTCGCCTGTTGGCCGATTTTGATGTAACCGAGGCCCACGCGCTTTAGCGTCTCCATTTTATCTCGAACAGCGGGAACGGCGGCAAAAAACTCAACGCCTTCTTCTACGGTCATCTCTAGAACGTCTGAAATCGATTTGCCTTTAAACTGTACGTCCAGGGTTTCTCGATTGTAACGTTTGCCGTGGCAGACATCGCAGGTCACATAGACGTCCGGCAAGAAATGCATCTCAATCTTTATAACACCATCACCCTGACATGCTTCGCACCGCCCGCCTTTAACATTGAAGGAGAAGCGGCCAGGTTGATATCCACGCGCTTTAGCTTCCGGCAATTGTGCGAACCATTCACGGATCGGTGTAAACGCGCCGGTATAGGTTGCAGGGTTGGATCGAGGCGTGCGTCCGATAGGTGATTGGTCAATGTCGATGACCTTGTCGATATGTTCAAAGCCGGTGATATGATCGTGTTCTGCAGGCGCTTCGCGAGCACCATTGATGCGACGCGCGGCGGCCTTGTAGAGTGTTTCGATCAGGAAGGTTGACTTGCCGCCACCTGATACGCCGGTCACGCATGTAAATGTGCCAAGCGGCAACGCAGCTGTCACATCACGTAGATTGTTGCCCTTTGCACCATGAACCGTAACGGCACGCTTCTTCAGATCGGCTTTTCGTCGCTCTGGCGGCACATTGATGCCCATCGTGCCTGATAGATATTGGCCGGTTAGCGATTTCGGGTTGGCCATCACCTCATTGGGTGTTCCTTGAGCGATAATCTGGCCGCCATGAACGCCTGCAGCCGGCCCTATGTCGACGACATAATCAGCAGTCAGGACAGCATCTTCATCATGCTCAACAACGATGACAGTGTTACCAAGATCACGTAGACGGCGTAGCGTATCGAGCAATCGGGCATTGTCTCGTTGGTGCAGGCCAATCGAGGGCTCGTCCAAAACGTAAAGTACGCCTGTTAGGCCGGAGCCAATCTGAGAGGCGAGGCGGATGCGTTGACTTTCGCCACCCGACAGCGAGCCTGAGCCGCGCGACAGTGTTAGATAATCCAATCCGACATCGACGAGAAACTTTAGCCGATCGCGAATTTCCTTCAAAATGCGCGTTGCAATCTCGTTTTGCTTGTCGGTTAAATGACGTGGCAGATCGTCAAACCAAGCATTCGCATCGCGGATCGACATTTCGGCGACCTGGCTGATGTGAAGTCCATTGATCTTCACCGCCAGTGCTTCAGGCTTCAGGCGATATCCTTCGCAGACGGAGCAGGGCGATTGGGACATGTAGCGTTCGATTTCTTCTCGCATCCAAGCGCTATCTGTCTCGCGCCAACGTCGCTCCAGACTACCGATAACGCCCTCGAACGATTTTTTGGTTTTGTACGTGCGAAGGCCGTCATCATAAGCGAACTCGATTTCCTGCTTGCCAGTGCCGTAAAGCACCGCGTTCTTGGCTTCGTCGGTCAAATCAGCCCAAAAATCGGTGAGCTTAAACCCGTAAGCCTTCGCAACGGCATCCAAAGTTTGGGTGTAATATGGCGAGGGGTTCGACGATTTTGACCAGGGAGCGATCGCACCTTTGCGAATTGAAAGGCCAGGATCGGGAACAACCAAATTGGGGTCAACGCCTTGTTCGGTGCCCAGCCCATCACAGTGTGGGCAAGCGCCGAAAGGATTGTTGAAAGAGAACAGCCGTGGTTCGATTTCTGGAATTGTGAAGCCAGAATCCGGGCAGGCGAACTTCTCAGAAAATGTGATACGTTCGTGAGTTTCGTTCTTGTTTTTATTAGCGCCTTTGGTCGTTGCTTCATCCAGAGGCTTGTCGGCCATCTCAGCGATGGCCAAACCGTCTGCCAACTTCAGACACTGCTCTAGCGAGTCTGCAAGACGTGCCGAAATGTCATCGCGGATCACCACGCGGTCCACCACGACATCAATGTCGTGCTTGTATTTCTTGTCGAGGGCAGGGGCGTCGGCGATTTCATGAAACTCGCCGTCAATTTTTACGCGCTGAAATCCTTTCTTCATGAGATCGGCCAGCTCTTTTTTATATTCGCCTTTGCGGCCGCGCACGATAGGTGCAAGAATGTAAAGACGCGTGCCTTCTTCCAATATCAGCAGGCGATCGACCATCTGGCTGACGGTTTGGCTTTCAATTGGAAGCCCAGTCGTCGGTGAATAAGGGATACCCACCCGCGCAAACAGCAGGCGCATATAGTCGTAAATCTCGGTGACTGTCCCGACAGTTGAGCGCGGATTGCGGCTGGTCGTTTTCTGTTCAATTGAGATTGCTGGCGACAATCCTTCTATGGCGTCGACATCGGGCTTCTGCATCATTTCAAGGAATTGACGTGCGTAGGCCGACAGGCTCTCCACATAGCGACGCTGGCCTTCAGCGTAGATTGTATCAAAGGCAAGCGACGATTTGCCGGAACCTGAAAGCCCGGTCATGACAATCAGCTTGTCGCGCGGTAAATCGAGATCGACATTCTTCAGATTGTGTTCGCGGGCACCGCGGATAGTGATCTTTTTGTGATCGCTCATAATTAAGACCTGTTTCGCTCAAACGGTGATGTAGCTTTTTCAGGCAACATGTCGACCCGTGGCTGCATCATTCCTGCCAGCCCTGTGGAAAGGCTGAATTGCTTGACGATTCTATCTATAACAACTAGAACAATAAGTGAACATAATTGCGTTGTGGATTGCAGGGTACCTAGCTGTTGCTGGCAATGATGACGTCGTAGAACGGGGCAAAATAGGAGTTTTCGCCATGGCAGGCAGCGTCAACAAAGTGATTTTGGTGGGCAATCTAGGGGCTGATCCCGATATACGGCGCTTAAACTCCGGTGAGCCTGTCGTTAATCTGTCGGTCGCCACTTCAGAGAATTGGCGCGACAAAGGTTCTGGTGAGCGCCGTGAGCGAACAGAATGGCACCGTGTTGTCATTTTCAACGAGAACTTGGCCAAAGTCGCGGAGAACTATCTGAAGAAAGGCTCCAAAGTCTATTTGGAGGGCCAGTTGCAGACCCGCAAATGGACCGATCAGAACGGCATGGACAAATACACGACCGAGATTGTGTTGCAGCGCTATCGCGGTGAATTGACTATGCTCGACAGTCGGGCCGATAGCGAAGCCGGTTATGGTGGTGGTCGATCTCAAGGCGGCTATGACAACAATCAGGTTGGTCAGGGCTCTGGCGGCATGGGTCAAGGCGGCATGGGCGGAGGCGCGCCGTCAGGCGGCGGAGACTTCTCTCGCGACTTGGATGACGAGATTCCGTTCTAAAAATGGTCACATAGGCGTGTTTGGCATTTGATCATGTTTTTTCGAACTATTGATTCCATGACAAATGCCAAATCCAACGATCTATCGACGCTTGCGCTCGTTACATGCTTACTAGTTGTAGCGATTGCATTGGCCTGTGCTCAGTTGGCTAACGTTGCGCTCGCTGGAGAGGCCGACGTTGTTGCTGTTAGTGCCGAACAGCAAGCGGAAGGTACTTGGCGGTTCGATGTGACCGTCACTCACGAAGATACGGGCTGGGATCATTACGCCGATCGGTGGGATGTTATCGGGCCAGATGGAACGGTTCTCGGCGAACGCGTTTTGCTGCATCCTCATGTCGACGAGCAACCATTTACGCGATCATTGCGCGGTGTTTCGATCCCGAATGATGTTGCAAGTGTTATTGTACGCGCCCATGACAGCGTGCACGGGCTTGGTGGTCAAGAATTAACAGTCGAATTACTGCGCTAACTCGCAGCCAACGCTTTGACACCATCGGCCACGAATTGCACAGCAAGCGCTGAAAGAATGACCCCCAGTAAGCGTGTTAATACCGATCGGCCTGTCTCACCTAAAAGCCCGTCAATGCGCTCGGCTGCTATAAATATAACCCAAGTGATCGCGAGTATTGCCAAGACAATCGAGATTAACGCTAACCTGCCAGTCACGCCGGGCATTTGCCCGGACAGAAGGATAACAGCAGATATCGCGCCTGGCCCTGCAATTAGTGGAATTGAAAGCGGAAAAATCGCGACCGACTTTACCTGATCAGCACTCATGGCGCGCTCAGCGACGTTTTCGTGACGTTCCTGTCGTCTTTCAAAAATCATCTCGAACGCGATCCAAAAAAGCAGCAACCCACCTGCAACCCGAAACGCGCCCAAGGTGACGCCGAAAAGCGCAAGGATTGCAGTACCAATCAAAGCAAAAAGCACCAGCACCACGGCGCTGGTCAAAATAGCGCGGGTTCCAACCTCGCGCCGTTGCCCTCGATCCATGCCAGCCGTGACGGCCAAAAACAGTGGTGCCAGACCAATCGGATCAATTGTCACCGCAAGCGTCACAATGGCGTTAATGAGCATGTCAGTGGTCATCGGAAAGCCCTAAATTAACGGTAGCAGTTGCCGCCAGGTTTGGCATGCAAGAGGCTGTGTCAAACTGCTGGTCAACCTTGGTTTTCATAAGTTTGACGTTTATCGTTGTACAGATGATTCCTGCAATAAAACAGGCCACTTTCCTTGAGTGACGAAACACCAATTGATGGCGGCGACGGCGGCGCCAATCCCGGCATAGAACCAATCTCCATTTTGGAGGAAATGCAGCGCTCCTACCTCGATTATGCGATGAGCGTCATCGTGAGTCGTGCCTTGCCGGACGTGCGCGATGGATTGAAACCCGTCCACCGGCGAATTCTCTATGCAATGCATGAGAGCGGTTATCACTGGAACCGAAAATATGTGAAGTCGTCCAAAATCGTTGGCGATGTGATGGGTAATTATCACCCGCATGGTGATGGTGCCATTTACGACTCGCTGGTGCGTATGGCGCAAGACTGGTCGCTAAGACTTCCATTGGTGGATGGACAGGGCAATTTTGGCTCGATCGACGGTGATCCGCCAGCAGCGATGCGCTATACGGAATCCCGCCTTGAAAAGGTGGCGCATGAGCTGCTGGAAGATATCGACAAGGAAACAGTCGATTTTCAGGAGAACTATGACTCATCGCGTCAGGAACCGACTGTTCTTCCGGCACGATTTCCCAATTTGTTGGTCAATGGCTCCGGCGGCATTGCCGTTGGAATGGCGACCAATATTCCGCCCCATAATCTGGGCGAAGTGATTGATGGTTGTGTTGCGCTGATTGACAATCCCGCAATCGATCTTCTCGATATGATGCAGATCATACCGGGTCCGGATTTCCCGACTGGTGCGCTTATTCTTGGCCGAGCGGGTATAAAGTCAGCGTATGAGACGGGACGCGGGTCCATAATGATGCGTGGGAAGACCGCAATTGAACAACGATCCAATGACCGCGAGGCGATCATCGTTACGGAAGTGCCTTATCAGGTAAACAAAGCTTCCATGATCGAGAAGATGGCGGAACTTGTGCGCGACAAGCGTATTGAAGGCATCTCCGACATCCGGGACGAAAGCGACAGACAGGGTTACCGCGTTGTCGTGGAACTCAAGCGCGACGCGGTTGCGGACGTCGTATTGAACCAATTGTATCGCTATACACCGCTCCAGACTTCCTTTGGCGCCAACATGGTTGCGCTCAATGGTGGCAAGCCTGAGCAACTCAACCTTTTGGATATGCTGCGTGCCTTTGTGGCATTCCGTGAGACGGTTGTCAGCCGTCGCACCAAGTATCTTTTGAAAAAAGCCCGCGAGCGTGCCCATGTTTTGGTCGGTTTGGCCATTGCAGTTGCCAATATTGATGAAGTGATTGCGCTCATTCGCAATGCGCCCGATCCTTCAACGGCGCGCGAGCAACTGATGACACGGCGCTGGCCCGCAAAGGATGTGGAGCCACTTATACGTCTGATCGACGATCCCCGACACAAGATCAATGAAGACGGAACCTATAATCTGTCTGAAGAACAGGCGCGCGCGATCCTTGAATTGCGTTTGGCCCGTTTGACAGCGCTTGGTCGTGATGAGATCGCCGATGAACTGAATAAAATCGGCGAGGAGATCACGGACTTCCTCGACATTCTGTCTTCCCGCAAACGTATTCTTGATATCGTGAAATCGGAACTGATTGCGGTACGAGATGAGTTTGGCACGCCTCGTCGCACCGAGATCACCGAAGGCGGTCCGGATATGGATGATGAGGACCTGATCGCTCGCGAAGACATGGTGGTCACTTTTTCGCACCAAGGTTATATCAAGCGCGTCCCACTGGATACTTATCGAGCGCAGCGGCGCGGTGGCAAAGGCCGTGCGGGTATGGCGACAAAGGACGAAGACTTCGTTACGCGGCTCTTCGTTGCCAATACACATACGCCGATTTTGTTCTTCTCGTCCCGGGGCATCGTTTACAAGGAAAAGGTTTGGCGCTTGCCGATCGGGACGCCCCAGTCTCGAGGTAAGTTCTTGCGTAACATGCTCCCATTACAGGAGGGTGAGCGCATTACATCGATCATGCCGCTGCCGGAAGATGAGGATAGCTGGAGTGAACTTGATGTGATGTTTGCAACCCGGTCCGGTGGTGTGCGGCGCAACAAGCTCTCGGACTTCGTTCAAGTGAACCGCAATGGCAAAATTGCCATGAAGTTCGAGGACGGTTCCGATGACGAGATTTTGGCTGTCGCAACCTGTTCGGAAGATGATGATGTTCTGCTGACAACAGCGGCCGGTCAATGCATTCGCTTCAGGGTCACGGACATTCGCGTCTTTGCTGGCCGCAGTTCCACTGGCGTGCGCGGTGTAACACTTGCTGATAGCGATACGGTCATATCTATGGCAATCCTTGCGCATGTGCCATCAACGGCTGATGAAAGGTCAGCGTATTTGAAGATAGCGGCTGCGGCGCGTCGTGCCGACACCGCTATTGAGGATGGAACGCCCGAAGACGATGAGCTTGAGGGTAATGCGGACACTGCGTTGCCAGAGGTTCGCTATGCCGAATTGGGTGCACGCGAGGAGTTTGTCCTTACGGTATCTGAAAAAGGCTATGGAAAGCGTTCCTCTTCCTACGAGTTTCGCGTTTCCGGCCGTGGCGGTAAAGGCATCAAAGCCACTGACACAAATAAAGTTGGCGAGATCGGGCCGTTGGTGGCGTCGTTCCCGGTCGAGACAGATGATCAACTCATGCTCGTTTCGGATGCAGGACAGGTTATTCGTGTGCCGGTTGAAGGTATTCGTTTTGCTAGCCGTGCAACAAAGGGTGTGACCATCTTTAATACACGTGATGGCGAAAAAGTTGTGTCTGTTGAACGTATTTCAGAGCCGGAAGATGATGATGGTGACGAGGATGTCGGCGAGCAAGCGCCAGGTGAGACGCCGCCGGAAGGTGGCGGCGAAGCTTAACGACTAGAAAGAAAATGGGGACCGATATGGCGGATTGGGCGACGCTTCTAACATTCACTTTGGCGTGTATTGCGATCATAATCGTACCCGGGCCAACGGTGACGGTAATTATCGCAAATTCGCTTTCTCGTGGATCATCTGCAGGCTTCATGAATGTCGCGGGCACGCAAGCTGGCTTGGCCATCATGATGGGTATCCTAGCGCTCGGCCTTCAAACTGTTGTGGCCTTTGTTGGCGAGGCCTTCTTTTACTTGAAGCTGATTGGTGCCGCTTATCTGATCTGGCTTGGTGTGCAGCTTTGGCTTGCCAATGGATCGCTCGCTGATCCCGATGAGGTCAAAAGGCCCTCCAGGTCAATGGCTGGTTATTTCTGGCAGGGGTTTTTCGTCATTTGGTCCAACCCAAAAGCGCTGCTCTTCTTTGGTGCATTTATCCCGCAGTTCATCGACCCGTCAGGGTCACTTGCCCTCCAAACGCTGATTTTGGGCGGCATCTTTATGCTTTGCGCAACGATCTTTGACGGGCTTTATGCAATTGCTGCGGGCAGCGCAGGCGGTTGGTTGAGCAGGAATAAAATTCGCGTCGTAGAGCGCGTATCTGGAAGCTTGTTAATCGGCGGAGGCGTCTGGATGCTGTTTTCAGGACGCGGCAGCAGCACTTAGCTGTCGTCTTTGACGCGCAGCATAAGTGCAAACGCCACGGCTGCGCTTGTTGTCAAAACAGCCAACGCGGATGTTGTCAGCACGACCGTAAACATCTGAGCCTCTCGTACAATTTTTACTGGAGCCAAAGCTACCGGATTAGCGTTTGGCTACAACACACAACGGAACACATGGCAGTGATGAAAGCGTGAGTTGTTTCGCTAAAATTGTGCCAATAGCGGTGAAATTGACGGTTTTCCGCAGCTAATCATTAAAAGGCTTGTATCACCCAGATCCTATGCCCCTTTGCATTTTTATCAGAACCCCTTAAATCGCTGCCATGAGTAAAACCAAGCCACACAAAGCCGTCTATGCCGGATCGTTCGACCCCATGACAAATGGGCATTTGGATGTGCTACGCGCCGGCCTAAAGCTGTTTGATCATGTCGTTATCGCCATCGGTGTTCATCCCGGTAAGAAGCCACTTTTCAGTTTTGAGCAGCGTAAGCAGATGATAGATGAAGTGTGTGCAGATCAGGGCTATGCTGACACGGTTTCTGTCTTGCCGTTCGATAATCTGCTGGTCGACATGGTGCGCGAAAATCATGCTGGGATCATATTGCGTGGCTTGAGAGACGGCACAGACCTTGATTATGAAATGCAGATGGCAGGGATGAACGAAACCATGGCACCCGATCTTCAGACGGTGTTTGTACCGTCTAGCCCAGCAGTGCGTACGATTACCGCCACATTGGTTCGTCAAATCTCTGCAATGGGCGGAGATGTAAGGTCTTTTGTCCCGAGACAAATTTACGTACAACTTAAGAAAATTCACTCAACTCCTTGAAAATGAGGTTATTTATGCGATCGCTTAAGGCACTTGCAATAGCGGCAGCTTTCGTTGTCGTTGGCGTTTTCAACGCGGCGCTGGCTGAGTCTGAGAACACGATGATCATCACGCTTAAAGACGGTGAGGTGGTCATTAATCTTAGGGAAGATTTGGCACCGCAGCATGTGGCTCGCATTAAAGAGCTTGTTCGCGCCGGAGATTATGACAACGTGGCTTTCCATCGCGTTATCCCTGGCTTCATGGCGCAGACAGGCGACGTAGAATTCGGTGATATGGAAGATGCTTCTTTTAACATCCGCCGCGCGGGGACCGGTGGATCAGACAAGGCTGATCTACCTGCGGAATTCAGCGATGCACGTTACTTGCGCGGCGTCGTTGGCATGGCGCGTGCGCAAAACCCCAATTCGGCAAACTCGCAGTTTTTCATCATGTTTGACGCAGGCGAGTTCCTGAATGGCCAATACACTGTTGTGGGCGAAGTTGCTTCGGGTATGGAATTTGTTGACAACATCAAGAAGGGGTCGCAGGCCAACAACGGCGCGGTCAGCGATCCAGATCGCATGATCAAGGTTGAAATCGCAGCGGACCGCTAATCTATCCTAGTTTACTAAAGGGGGCCAGAAATTGGCTTACGAAAATCCAGATAATACGCTCATTATGGAGACCACCAAAGGCACGGTGGTCATCGAAATGCGTCCCGACTTGGCGCCCAAACACGTTGAGCGCATCAAAGAGCTAGCGCGCGATGGAGAGTATGACGGTGTAGTCTTCCACCGGGTCATTGACGGCTTCATGGCGCAAACTGGCGATGTAAAGTTCGGCAACAAAAACAAGGACAGCTTCAATGCCAGTCGCGCCGGCATGGGCGGATCATCAAAACCGGATCTCGGCCAAGAATTTAGTGCGGAAAGCCACCAACGTGGTGTTTGCTCAATGGCACGTGCTCAAAACCCAAACTCAGCCAATTCTCAGTTTTTCATCTGTTTTGAAGATGCTGGCTTTCTTGATCGCCAATACACCGTCTGGGGCAAAGTCACCGAGGGTATGGAATTCATCGATCAGATAAAGCGCGGCGAGCCCGTCAGCGATCCAGACAGCATTGTATCGATGAAAGTCGCGGCCGACAGCTAATCATTGAGCGTTAATGCACAGATGGGCAGGGCGCTCTGAGTGTCCTGCTCGTTTTGTTTCGCTACCTATGAAAAACAATGCGTGTTGATGAATTTGACTTTGAGTTGCCTGAAAGCCTGATTGCGCTACGTCCAGCAGATCCGCGCGACAGTGCAAGACTATTGCGTGTCGACGGTGAAAGGCTGAGCGATGATATTGTTTCATCGCTGCCCGATTTCCTGCAAGCGGGCGACCTGATGGTTTTCAACGACACCAGAGTTATACCCGCGCAGTTTGAGGCAACGCGCCTGAGAGAGGGTGCGCCGGGCGCGCAGGTCGGACTTACCATGCACATGCGCACTGCATCTGACAGTTGGAAAGCGTTTGTCCGGGGCGCCAAAAAGATTGCGGTCAATGATCACATTCAATTGGATGTTGGTTTTAGTGCTGTCGTCATCGAAAAAAGCGGCGACGGTGAGATAACACTCAAGTTCGACCGTTCGGGTTCTGATCTTGATGCGGCATTTGCCACTTGTGGCCACGTACCGCTCCCCCCTTATATTGCATCGAAACGTCCAGAGGATGCACAAGACCGTCAGGACTACCAAACGATTTATGCCGAGCATGATGGCGCGGTTGCAGCGCCAACTGCCGGTTTGCACTTTACGCCTTCACTTTTGGAAGCGCTCGATCAGAGAGGAGTGAACCGCGGCTTTGTTACTCTTCATGTGGGGGCGGGCACGTTTTTGCCCGTCAAAGCCAACGACACAGACGACCATAAAATGCATGCTGAAATTGGCGTCCTCGGCGAAGATACGGCCGCTTTGATCAACGAAACCAAAAAGCGCGGCGCACGCATTATCTCGGTTGGTACAACCTCATTGCGTTTGTTGGAAACTGCCGCGACTGAGGACGGGAATGTGCATGCTTGGTCCGGTGCGACCAATATTTTCATCACGCCGGGATACCGCTTTAAGTGCGTTGATATGCTGATGACGAACTTTCATCTGCCGCGTTCGACACTGATCATGCTGGTCAGTGCCTTTATCGGACTTGAGGAGACGCGCTCGGCTTATCGCCACGCCATTGAAAACAGTTACCGCTTTTATTCATACGGCGACTCAAGTCTGTTGACACGGAAAAAGTTATGAGCACTGAATTTGGCTTCACGCTTCATAAGACGGATGGCCAAGCGCGACGCGGGACTATCCAAACCGGGCGCGGCGCCATCCAAACACCGGCCTTCATGCCAGTCGGGACGGTAGGAACTGTCAAAGGGCTGTACCTCAATCAGGTAAAGCAATCTGGCGCAGATATTATCTTGGGTAACACGTATCATCTTATGCTCCGGCCTGGTGCCGAGCGAGTAAAAAGGCTGGGCGGTTTGCATGACTTCGTGCGCTGGGACGGGCCGATACTGACAGATAGTGGAGGCTTTCAAGTCATGTCTCTGTCCGGTTTACGCAAGATGGAAGAGGCGGGAGTGACCTTCAAAAGCCATATTGATGGCTCGACCCATCACATGTCGCCTGAGCGATCTATCGAAATTCAAACACTGCTTGGTTCTGACATTCAGATGCAGTTAGATGAATGCGTTGCGCTGCCTGCCGAACGCGATACCGTAAAAGCAGCTATGGAGCTGTCGCTGCGCTGGGCTGAAAGATCTTGGAAAGCCTTTGGTTCGCAGGCGGGCAAAGCAATGTACGGCATTGTTCAAGGTGGCGACAATACTGCGCTGCGCGAACAGTCTGCGCACGCTCTTCAGTCGATGGACCTGCCTGGTTATTCCATTGGTGGCCTCGCTGTCGGCGAGCCGCAAGAGGTTATGTTGGCCATGCTCGACGTGGTGTGTCCGATTTTGCCTGCAAACAAGCCGCGTTACTTAATGGGTGTTGGGACACCGCAGGATTTGCTGCGTTCGGTAGCACGTGGCGTGGATCAATTTGATTGCGTGATGCCTACGCGCTCAGGACGTCATGGATTGGCTTTCACGACACGCGGAAGGGTGAACTTGAAGAATGCGCGACATGCCGAAGATCATCGCCCGTTGGACGATGAACTCGACTGCCCTGCATCACGTGACTATTCACGTGCCTATTTGCATCACCTGATCCGCGCCAATGAAATGCTCGGACAAATGCTCTTGAGCTGGCACAACACTTTTTACTACCAACATTTGATGGCGCAGATGCGTGAAGCGATAGAAAACGAGAGCTTTCTTGCTTTTGCTGGAGACACCGAAACGCGTTGGCAAGCCGGCGATATTGCGCCGCTCTGATCATGTCAGACCAGCAGCCCCTTTGCGAAGATTAACACCATCGACTTTCCACGATCCATCTTCCTGCTGTTGCATAAAGTAAAGCGCGGTCCAATCGGAGCCATCTGGCGCGCGGATGGTCACTTCTTGTAAAACGCGCCCGTCGGGCGCCGTTTCAACGCGTCCAAATGCATAATTGCCTGGGCGCAGTACGGGAAGGTAGCCGGACTGTACCATCGACATAAAGCGGTCGAGAGTTGGGAAAAGCCGCTTGATGTTTGGCGACGCATAAGAATAAGCGGTGTCAAAGTCGCCAGACAAAAAGCTTTCCAGCTGCTGAGAAATGATAGCCCGCGCCGCATTTTCATCGGCAAATGCTTTTGGCGCTGACGTTATGATGCCCATTGAAAGCAACAGAACAACCGCAAAGCGCTGCATAGAATTTTGAAACATATTAGCCTCCGCTAACCTCTTTACGCGTCAGGCGCGACCTGGATTAAAAAGTTAACTGATGTTTCCACCAAGCTTGCGCGGACTCGCGAAATCGGGCAAGCGCACGCCATGATAAAAAATCCTCGATCATTTGATCATGCGGTTTTACCCGTCGAGAGCTTGGCCGCCGCACGCAGTCGGCATGAAGCGCTGGGATTTACGGTCGCACCTGAAGCCAGACATCCGTTTGGTACAGAAAATTGCTGTATATTTTTTGAAGACGGCACCTATCTGGAGCCGCTTGGGATCAATCAGCGTGAGGATTGCGAGGCAAGTGCACGTGCGGGTAATGGCTTTACGGCGCATGATCAAGCGTTTCGATTTCGTAATGGTGAGAATGGCTTCTCCGCGTTGGCTTTTCTGAGCGAAGATGCGAAGGCCGACAGAGATGAATTTGTACGCAGCGAAATTCTGGCAGCCAACAATCTCACTTTTTCGCGCTCATTCGAGATGCCTGATGGCAGCATGGAAGAGGGTCGTTTCGAACTAACATTTACGCGCGACAGACGTGCACCTGACATTATGTTGTTCTGCTGCCAAGATATACATATGCCAAAGGCAGGCAAAAGCGTGTTGGCTGAACACAAAAATGGTGTGCAAGGTATAGCTGAAATCATCCTGTCTGAGCAAAACCCATCGGACTTCCAATATTATTTGCAGAACGTGATGGATAATCGAGACACGCCCTCGAGCTCTTTGGGTATGGAGATCGCAGCCGCCAATGTTAATATAAACGTTCTCACACCAGAGGGACTTCGAATGCAGTTCGGTGTCGAGCGTGAGGCATGCGATAGGGGTTTGAGGTTGGAGGGTATCGTATTTGATGGTGGCTGTCCGCCTGAAGACAGTTTGCTGCGTAGCCATGGGCGCTATGCGATCGCAGATCGCAAACCTGGGCAGGGCGCGTTTTACGCATTCACGGATACACCATGAACCAACACATCTCACCGCCACCCAATCCAACTGTCTCTGCCGGACTTGTCGTTTTCAACAATGCCAAGCCGATTTCACTCATGGCTGGGCCATGTGCCATGGAAAGCCGGGACCATGCCATGATGATGGCAGAGGCGCTCAAGAGTATCTCTGAAAAGCTGGGCATCGGTCTCGTTTTCAAGACATCGTTCGACAAAGCCAACCGGACGTCATTGAATGCAGGACGCGGTGTTGGTTTGAACAATGCCATGCAGGTTTTTTCGGAAATCAAGGAAACATTTGCGCTGCCGGTTGTAACGGATGTCCACTCCGCCGAACAGTGTGCAGAAATTGCGAACGTTGTTGATGTAATCCAAATTCCGGCGTTCCTTTGCCGCCAGACCGACTTGCTGGTTGCGGCAGCGCAAACGGGCTGCGTCGTCAATGTCAAGAAAGGTCAGTTTCTGGCGCCTTGGGACATGCGAAACGTCGTCGCCAAGGTGACTGGTTCCGGCAATGCCAATGTTCTGGCGACAGAACGCGGTGCAAGCTTTGGCTACAACACACTCGTTTCGGATATGCGTTCCTTGCCGATCATGGCTGATATGGGCGTACCGGTTGTATTTGATGCCACACATTCAGTTCAACAGCCGGGTGGCAAGGGTGGCTCAACTGGTGGAGAGCGGCGTTTTGTCAAAACGTTGTCTTCTGCGGCTGTTGCTGCCGGTGTTGCTGGACTTTTCATCGAAACTCACAACGATCCCGACAGCGCACCGTCAGATGGACCGAATATGGTACCTCTCGAAGACTTTTCTGACCTGATTAAGAGGCTCATGGATATTGACGCAATCGTCAAAGACCTGTGACACTTGTCATCATGCTGACGTCAGTTTGAGGTTTTGACAATTTCCAGCGTATATCGCGCTCATTAGCTAAATCGATTTAAACAACCGTGAGGGAAACATGCCAGCCATTATCGACATTATTGGGCGTCAGATTTTTGACAGCCGCGGAAACCCAACCGTTGAAGTGGATGTGGTTTTGGAAGACGGCTCCATGGGCCGTGCTGCCGTACCATCTGGTGCCTCAACAGGCGCTTATGAAGCTGTTGAACTGCGTGATGGTGGCGACACGTATATGGGCAAAGGCGTTTCCAAGGCAGTGACGGCAATCAACGGCCCTATTTTCGATGCCATCGGCGGCATGGATGCATCACTTCAAAACAAGATCGATCAAGCGATGGTTGATCTGGATGGTACTTCAAATAAAGCCAATTTGGGTGCGAACGCGATATTGGGTGTCTCACTGGCTGTCGCAAAAGCTGCGGCTGCAAGCGCTGGTTTGCCGCTTTATCGTTATGTGGGTGGTGCCAACGCCAATATTCTGCCCGTGCCCATGATGAATATCATCAATGGTGGTGCGCATGCGGATAATCCGATTGACTTCCAAGAATTCATGATCATGCCAGTTGGCGCCAAGTCGCTTGCTGATGCTGTGCGCATGGGATCGGAAACGTTTCACACGCTGAAAAAGAAACTTACCAAGGCAGGGCACAATACCGGGATTGGTGACGAGGGCGGATTTGCACCCGACTTGCAAAGTGCAACGGAAGCGCTGGACTTCATCATGGAGGCGGTTTCTGAAGCTGGCTATAAGCCTGGCGAAGACATGTATTTGGCGCTCGATTGCGCCGCATCGGAGTTCTTCAAGGATGGTGCTTATGTTTATGAGGGTGAAGACGTCTCACGTTCGCCACAAGAACAAGCTGACTATCTGGAAAGCCTGATCAAGCAGTATCCGATCATCTCTATCGAGGATGGTATGCACGAAGACGATTGGGACGGTTGGGCTGCGCACACGGCGGCGAGCGGCAGTCATTGCCAGTTGGTCGGTGACGATTTGTTCGTCACCAATACGGAGCGCCTTTCCACGGGCATCCAGAAAGGTGTCGCCAATTCAATTCTGATCAAAGTCAACCAAATTGGCACGCTGACCGAAACACTCGCTGCAGTCGAGATGGCACATAAGGCAGGCTATACGGCGGTGATGTCACACCGTTCAGGGGAGACAGAAGACGCGACGATTGCCGATTTGGCTGTTGCAACCAACTGCGGTCAGATCAAAACCGGTTCACTGGCCCGTTCTGACCGGTTGGCCAAGTACAACCAGCTGATCCGTATTGAAGAAGAACTGGGTCTGGCATCACGCTATCATGGCCGAGGCTTGTTGCGGAGCTAGGAGTTCGCGTGATCAGAAAAGTGAAAAGGCCGCCACTCAGGCGGCTTTTTTGTTTGTTTAGGGCGGGGTTAACCATCCGCATGCAAACCTGACGTTATTGTATGCGTATTTTGAGTTTGGTTGATGTGGACCCGTCAGTACCGGAAATCCTGGCTGCGCTATTGCTGGTTTCCAGCTCTTTCTGCAGCCGCCTGTTTTTACTTTTATTATCACGCTATTGAAGGGCGCTTTGGCTTGGAAAAGTCCAAAGTCTACGCTCAACAAATAAATTCGCTGCAAGCCGAATTGTCAGCGCTCTCTGGCGACCGGTTGGTCTTGTCGGCGCGCACGGAGGCCTTGAGCAATGGTTCCCTCGAGCGGGATATGATAGATGAACAGGCCCGAAAAATGCTTGGTCTGTCAAATCAGAACGAGCTTGTTTTGTTACATGGCAGCAATTAACTGAATTCAAGTTAATTCGCAATTATTCCCGTTATTTCCGTCATTTATCGCATAGTCTCTATGCCCAAATGTGTCTTGTGTGCGGCGTTTTCGTCTTTATGCTGGGCAATATAAAATTAGAGGGAAGAGACACCAATGGCGACTCGCGCACGCAAGACGCCGGCATCCAAGAAAAAGGTTGTCGGTATTGGCAATAATTCCGTTACTCCGCCGGATCCGACACACTTCTCCAAAGATGAAGAACTGAAAGCATATCGCGATATGCTGCTGATCCGGCGTTTTGAAGAGAAGGCAGGTCAGCTGTACGGCATGGGCCTCATCGGCGGCTTCTGCCACCTCTATATCGGGCAGGAAGCCGTTGTAACGGGTATGCAGATGGCGATGGTGGAAGGCGACCAGGTCATCACTGCGTACCGCGATCATGGGCACATGCTGGCTTGTGGCATGGAAAGCCGCGGCGTCATGGCTGAGCTTACAGGACGCAAGAATGGCTATTCCGCCGGTAAGGGCGGCTCCATGCACATGTTCTCCAAGGAGAAGCACTTTTACGGAGGTCATGGCATCGTTGGTGCACAAGTTTCACTTGGGACCGGGCTGGCCTTTGCCAACAAATATCGTGGCAATGGCAACATTTCGGCTACCTACTGCGGCGATGGAGCCGCAAACCAGGGCCAAGTCTATGAAAGCTTCAATATGGCGGCGCTTTGGAAGCTACCCGTCGTCTATGTGATCGAGAACAATCGCTACGCGATGGGTACATCAACTGAGCGCCATGCGGCGCAGAACGATTATTCGATGCGTGGTGTTTCCTTTGGCATTCCCGGCATGCGCGTCGATGGAATGGATGTGCGGGCGGTAAAATCTGCCGCTGACTTTGCGTGTCAATTTGCTCGCGAGGAGGGGCCAATCATTCTCGAAATGATGACATATCGCTATCGCGGTCACTCCATGTCGGACCCTGCAAAGTATCGCACCAAGGATGAAGTTCAGAAAATGCGTCAGGAAAGCGACCCGATTGAACAGGTCAAAGCGCGTATCCTCGAAAACAAGGTGGTGTCAGAAGATGAACTGAAAGGCATCGACAAGGAAGTCAAAGCCATCATCACCGATGCAGCTGAATTTGCGCAAAATGATCCGCAGCCCGATCCATCGGAGTTGTGGACCGACATTCTTGTCGAAGCGTGATTGGGGGAGGACGACATGCCAATTGAAATTTTGATGCCTGCACTTTCTCCAACTATGGAAGAGGGTAATCTTGCCAAATGGCTCGTGAAGGAAGGTGACAGTGTCGCTTCTGGCGACATTCTGGCTGAAATTGAAACCGATAAAGCGACCATGGAAGTGGAAGCCGTAGACGAAGGAACCATCGGCAAGATTTTGATCGCCGAAGGTACCGAAGCCGTTAAGGTCAATACGCCCATCGCCGTCGTGCTGGAAGAGGGCGAAGATGCGAGTGCGGCTGATGTTACAACATTAGGTGGAAGCAGTGGGGCGCCCGTCGTGAACGATGAGGCAGCCCCTGAAGAACCAGCGCCTGTTGCGGCAGCACCCATCGACGTTGAAGTCGCCGCCGACCCAGAAATCCCTTCGGGCACTGAAATGGTGTCGACTACGGTGCGCGTTGCGCTCCGCGATGCCATGGCCGAGGAAATGCGCGCCAATGATGATGTTTACGTCATGGGTGAAGAGGTGGCAGAGTATAACGGCGCCTATAAGGTCACCGAGGGCCTGCTTGACGAGTTTGGCGAACGCCGCGTCGTCGATACACCGATTACCGAACATGGTTTTGCCGGTATCGGTGTGGGTGCTGCGATGACAGGTTTGCGTCCCATCGTTGAGTTCATGACTTGGAACTTTGCAATGCAGGCCATCGACCAGATCGTAAACTCTGCGGCCAAGACGCTTTACATGTCGGGTGGTCAGATGGGCGCGCCGATGGTGTTCCGCGGACCAAATGGTGCTGCGGCTCGCGTTGGTGCTCAGCACTCTCAATGCTACGCTTCGTGGTACTCCAATATTCCCGGCTTAAAAGTCGTGATGCCTTACACAGCCGCCGATGCAAAAGGCCTGTTGAAAGCGGCAATCCGAGATCCCAATCCGGTTGTGTTCCTCGAAAACGAAATCCTCTACGGTCAAACATTTGATGTGCCGATGCTTGATGACTTTGTTCTGCCTATCGGCAAAGCACGCATCCACAAGGCGGGCAGCGATGTCACTATGGTGTCGTTTGGCATCGGTATGACATATGCCACGAAGGCTGTGGACGAGTTGGCAGCAATGGGCATCGATGTGGAACTGATTGATCTGCGTACACTGCGTCCGATGGATTTGCCGACTGTTATCAATTCCGTGAAGAAAACTGGACGTTTGGTGACTGTTGAGGAAGGCTTCCCGCAATCATCTGTTGGTGACTTTATCGCCAACCGCGTGAGCCGGGAGGCGTTCGATTTTCTGGACGCACCGGTCATGACAATTGCGGGCAAGGATGTGCCGATGCCTTATGCGGCAAATCTTGAAAAGCTGGCTTTGCCGAATGTTGAAGAAATCGTCGATGCGGTGAAAGCCGTGACCTACGCGGTTTGAGGAGGACAGAGTAATGCCAATTCAAATCACAATGCCCGCGCTATCCCCGACCATGGAAGAGGGCAATCTAGCTAAGTGGCTGGTGAAAGAAGGCGATACTGTTTCTTCTGGTGACATTCTGGCCGAGATCGAGACCGACAAGGCTACGATGGAAGTCGAGGCGGTTGACGAGGGCACCATCGCGAAGATTTTGGTGGCCGAAGGGACGGAAGCGGTCAAGGTGAATGAAGTGATCGCTATCCTTGCAGAAGATGGCGAGGATGTTGCCGAGGCTGCCGCTTCAGGTGGCGTTGCGTCGTCTGCACCCGCTGCAGAAGCTGCACCGTCATCGGCCGCTACAGAAACAGCTGCGCCGGTAGCAACTGCTGCTGGCGGTGATAGTTTCGGCGGTGCACCGTCCGCTATCGCTGAGGGCGGTTCCGCTGGCCCCGTACCGGTAAAGGATGGGCAGAAAGTGCCAGCGTCACCCTTGGCACGGCGTATCGCCTCCAACGCGGGGATCGATATCACGGCAATTGGCGGCACTGGTCCCAAAGGTCGGATCGTAAAACGCGATGTGGATGCAGCACTTGCATCCGGTACGGTAGCGGCACCTGCAGCGGCTCAAGCGCCGAAAGCTGCCGAAGCTCCAAAGGCCGCTGCCATGGCAACAAGTCCGAGCGCAGACCAAGTTCTGGCGAACTTTGCTGAAGGTTCCTATGAGCTCGTCAAGCATGATGGCATGCGCAAGACCATCGCCAAGCGATTGACGGAAGCCAAGCAAACCATCCCGCATTTTTACGTTTCTGTAGACTGTGAGCTGGATGCGCTTCTGGCGCTGCGCAAGCAGATCAATGATTCTGCGCCTGTTAAAGACGATAAGCCTGCCTATAAGGTTTCCGTCAATGACATGGTCATCAAAGCTTTGGCGCTGTCATTGCGTGATGTTCCTGATGCGAATGTATCATGGACCGACGATCATATGGTCATGCATAAGCATGCCGATGTCGGTGTTGCGGTCTCCATTCCCGGCGGTTTGATCACACCGATCATTCGCGCTGCCGAGGCAAAAACGCTGTCAGCCATCTCCAAAGAGATGAAGGATCTCGGTAAGCGTGCCAAAGATCGCAAGCTGAAGCCTGAAGAGTATCAGGGCGGCACAACAGCCGTTTCCAACATGGGCATGATGGGCGTGAAGAACTTCTCTGCCGTCGTTAACCCCCCGCATGCCACGATTTTGGCTGTCGGGGCAGGTGAACAACGTCCCGTGGTGAAGGACGGTGCCTTGGCTATCGCTCAGGTGATGACTGTCACGCTTTCAACGGACCACCGGTGCGTCGATGGTGCGTTGGGCGCTGAACTTTTGAAGGCATTCAAAGGTTACATCGAAAACCCGATGGGCCTGCTGGTTTGACACGGATCGAAGAGGAACTGTTCTGAAGGTTTAAGGTTGGTGCCATCCAACACATCCCCTGGGAGAATTTAGATGGCACACTCCGCACGAACTGGCTGAAGAATTTCCGGAGCACGCCGAAACCATCAGCCAGATGAAGCAAGGCAATGCCCACTTCGCCAAGCTTTTTGACGAGTATCACGATGTCAACAAAGCTATCCATCGCGCGGAAACAGACATTGAGCCACCGGACGACTTCAAAATGGAGACCATGCGCAAGAAGCGCATGGTTCTGAAAGATGAAATTTATGGGATGCTGACGGCAGCATAGTTCTGTTTGGCCGCGGTTGTTCCAGACAAGAGGGAGAAACGACGTGGCTGACAACAATTATGATGTGATCATTATTGGTTCCGGGCCGGGAGGGTACGTAACGGCCATCCGCGCCGCGCAGCTAGGTTTCAAAACCGCCATTGTCGAGCGTGAGCATTTGGGTGGTATCTGCCTCAACTGGGGCTGTATTCCGACCAAAGCACTCCTACGCTCGGCAGAAATCATGGATTTCGCATCGCACGCGAAAAACTATGGTTTGACGCTTGAAGGCAAAATGACTGCCAAGGTTGAAGATGTGGTTTCACGCTCACGCGGCGTTTCGGCGCGCCTCAATGGTGGCGTTGGCTTCCTGATGAAGAAGAACAAGATCGACGTCATCTGGGGCGAAGCCAAATTGACCGGTAAAGGCAAGATCACCGTCGGCAAGATGAAAAAGGAAGTTGTCCAACCCGCGCACCCAACTCCGAAAGGCGTGAAGGGCGAGGGCGACTACACAGCAAAACATATTATTGTTGCGACGGGCGCCCGCCCACGCGCGCTGCCCGGCATCGAGCCCGACAAGAGCCTGATTTGGACCTACTTTGAGGCGATGGTTCCCAAAGAAATGCCGAAAAAGCTGGTCGTTATGGGCTCTGGCGCTATCGGTATCGAGTTTGCGAGCTTCTATAATTCCATGGGCGTCGACGTTACCGTTGTGGAGTTAATGCCGAACATCATGCCGGTCGAGGACGAAGAAATCTCCGGTATGGCGCGCAAGCAACTCGAAAAGCACGGCATGAAAATCATCACCGAGGCGAAAGTCACCAAGGTTGATAAGAAGACCAACTCGGTCGTTGCTCATGTTGAAGGCAAGGACGGCAAGGTTACGCCTATCGAAGCTGATCGCTTGATCTCCGCGGTTGGCGTACAAGGCAATATCGAGGGTCTTGGCCTTGAAGAAATGGGCATCAAGACAGATCGCGGTTGCGTCGTGATCGACGGTTATGGCCGCACCAATGTGGAGGGCATATACGCGATTGGTGATGTTGCTGGCCCACCAATGCTGGCTCATAAGGCTGAGCATGAAGGCGTGATCTGCATCGAAAAGATCGCCGGCGTCCCAGGTGTCCATCCGATGGAAAAGGACAAAATCCCTGGCTGCACCTATTGTCACCCGCAGGTTGCTTCCGTCGGCCTGACCGAAAAGGCCGCCAAGGAAAAAGGCTTGAAACTGAAGGTTGGTCGCTTCTCCTTTGGCGCCAATGGCAAAGCCATCGCACTTGGCGAAGATTACGGCATGATCAAAACGATCTTCGATGCCAACACCGGCCAGCTTCTCGGTGCACACATGGTAGGCGCGGAAGTCACCGAGCTGATCCAGGGCTTTGTTGTCGCTATGGGGCTTGAAACAACGGAAGAAGAGCTGATGCATACGGTCTTTCCGCATCCAACGCTTTCAGAAATGATGAAGGAGAGCGTTCTGGATGCCTATGGACGGGCTCTGAACGCATAGTGCTTGCTTGTAGGGTCGGAATGGCCTGCTTATATCTTGCATGGCTTTAAGGTAGGAGAGGGCTTTGGGATGGACGTAAAAGCACTGGTAATAATGGGCGTGATCGGCATTGTTGCCGGTTTTCTGGCCAGCCTCGTTGTCGGAGGTGCAGGCGGACTGCTTGGTTATCTCATTGCAGGCGTTCTTGGCGCATTTGTAGGTGGTTTTGTATTCAATGCTCTGGGCATCAATCTCAAACTGGGAAGCCCACTGGTGAGTCAAATCATCACATCAACTGTTGGTGCGATGATTGTTATTATCATAGCGCGATTCATCACCTGATTGGATGATCTGGAGCCACACTTGGTAACAATTCTCGACACGAAGCGCCCGGCAGGTAAAGCCCGTCACCCCGAAAAAGCACACCGGCCTGACAATATCACCCAGCTGAAGAAGCCCGATTGGATTCGCGTGAAGGCCCCTGTTTCAAAGGGCTTTCATGAAACCAACGAGATTGTGAAAAAGAACAATCTGGTTACGGTTTGTGGCGAGGCAGGTTGCCCAAATATCGGTGAATGCTGGGATCAAAAACACGCCTCTTTCATGATCATGGGCGAGATCTGCACCCGCGCCTGTGCTTTTTGCAATGTAGCGACCGGTGTGCCCTCAAGTCTTGATGGCCAGGAGCCTTACAACGTCGCTCAAGCTGTCAAACAGATGGGCCTAAACCACGTGGTCATCACCTCGGTTGATCGCGATGATTTAAGCGACGGCGGCGCTCAGCACTTTGTGGAAACGATCCAGGCGATCCGTGAGCACTCACCTTCCACGACTGTTGAAATTCTGACGCCTGATTTCTTGCGCAAGGATGGCGCGCTTGAAAAGGTTGTTGAAGCCAGACCCGATGTATTCAACCATAATTTGGAGACCGTCCCGGGTAATTACCTGACTGTTCGTCCGGGTGCTCGTTACTTTCATTCTATCCGCCTGCTGCAGCGCGTGAAGGAACTCGACGCAACGATTTTTACCAAATCGGGTATCATGGTCGGTTTGGGTGAAACACGAAACGAAGTGCTTCAGTTGATGGATGATCTGCGCACAGCAGATGTCGATTTCATCACAATCGGGCAATATTTGCAGCCGACCAAGAAGCACCATCAGGTTATGGATTTTGTCACACCGGACGAGTTCAAATCCTTTGAGCAAATTGCCTACACCAAAGGCTTTTTGATGGTATCTGCCTCGCCGCTGACCCGTTCCTCACATCACGCACGTGATGACTTTGCCAAGCTGCGCGCGGCGCGAGAAGCAAAATTGGCTCAGTCCTGAGTGGATTTTTAGTGTCAACATATTGAATCTATGCCCAAATTTGAAAGTACGCGCGCCGTTGAACATAGCGCTGAAAACATGTTTGCACTTGTCGCTGACGTTGAGCGGTATCCTGAATTCGTCCCTTTGTGCGAGGCGCTTAGCATTCGTGATAGGCGCGAACGCGACGGTAAGTCCATCGTCATCGCAGACATGACCGTTGGCTACAAAGCCATTCGAGAGACATTTACCAGTCAGGTTCACCTCGATCCCGATGCCTTCAGGATTCAGGCCACTTATCTGGATGGACCATTCAAGCGCATGGACAATCGATGGGCATTCTCCGACCACGCAGAAGGCGGTAGCGATGTCCATTTCTACATCGATTATGAATTCAGGAACCGAATGCTCGGCGCTCTAATGGGCACGATGTTTGACCGCGCTTTCAGAAAGTTCTCATCAGCATTTGAAGCCCGCGCGGATGTGCTCTACGGCAAAAATAACTGAGTACCCAGATCGTTAAGCGTGTCCAGCAGTTTCATCGTTGGCGGCGGACACAGGTCTATTTTCCAGCGTATCCAGCAAGATTTCCAGCGCATAGAGTACGGTATGGTGGCGTATATAGGCGCGACCATTGTCGTCGAACTGACAGGCCGTAGCAAGCGTTGGCGCCCAAGCGCATGCGCATGCGAACCATACGAGGCCAACGGGCTTTTCCACTGTTCCGCCATCCGGACCTGCGACGCCAGTCACAGAAATCGCAAGATCGGCGTTTGAATGTGCCAGAGCGCCTTCCGCCATCGCAGTCGCCACTTCCTCGGAAACTGCCCCAAAGCGTTCGATATCGTTCATTGAAACGCCCAGCATCTCTGCTTTGGCTTCATTTGAATAGGTCACAAGGCCGCGATCCAGAACAGCGGATGATCCGGCTATGTCGGTTATGGCTGCCGCGATCATGCCGCCGGTGCAGCTTTCTGCGGTCGCTACCATAACCCCTAGCGCCGCGGCTTTTTCCAGCAATGCTTCCGCTCGCACATAAATGGGGTCTTCGATGATATCGTCTTCAACCATCATGTATATCTCACGCTTGCTGTTGCCATGGCGCACATGCCTTCGTCTCGGCCGATAAAGCCCATCTTCTCATTGGTCGTTGCTTTGACTGAGCAACGCTCAATATCGATGCCGCACAGTTCTGCTAGACGTTGCCGCATCCGTTCACGATGCGGTCCGATCTTAGGCGCCTCGCAGATCAGGGTAATGTCCACGTTGAGCACAGTGCCGCCATGCGTTGCCACTAATCTGATAGCCTCAGTCAGGAACACATGGCTTTCGGCGCCTTTCCATTTTGGATCAGTCGGTGGAAAATGGTCGCCAATGTCACCAGCAGCACACGTTGCCAAAAGGGCGTCGGTAAGAGCGTGCAGGCCGACGTCGGCATCCGAATGTCCCGATAAGCTTTTGTTGTGCGCAACGCGAACACCGCAAAGCATGACATGATCGCCATCGGTAAACCGGTGAACATCATACCCATGTCCAGTTCGAATATCCGGCAACTGAGTAGGCTCATTTTCTCTCATTTGAATAGTTTTCTCTGCGCGCTCAAAATCTGCAGCATAGGTCAGCTTGATGTTATCTTTCTCACCTTCCACCGTTATTACGCTCTTTCCGTACCATTCGAAGATTGACGCATCATCGGTGAACTCATGTTCCACATCAGTTGCTGCCTGATGAGCTTCAAGAATTGAGTTCAGCGGGAATAATTGCGGGGTCTGCGCTGTCGCCAATCCCTGTCTGGATATCGTCGCTTCCACCTTATCATCTGAAATGCGCTTGACCGTTTCGGCTATAGGTAAAACCGGCAAGACGCCTTGGTCTGGAAATCGAGTTGCTTGCTCTTCAAGTGCGTCCAGCAAATCGCAAGAAACAAAGGGGCGCGCAGCATCGTGGATCATGACGCTGCGTAGAGATATATTGAGCGATTTAAGTGCGTTTAGACCCGCCAGAACGGATGCCTGGCGTGTTTTGCCGCCAATTGTTGAATGGAATTCTTGCGCACGGTGAGCTTCAAAAGCACTAGCTAGCAGTTCCTCATCATCAATATGGTGGACGATTATGATGTTTTGTGGAGAGATGCGTTCGCAGATCGCTTCGTAAGTTCTGACTAATACAGCTTTTTTTGCGAGTAAGTGATACTGTTTGGGCCCATCAAGGCCTGAACGCGCGCCGCGCCCCGCTGCTACAATCACTGCACCGATGTCTTTGTAAATGTGTCCAGTCATTGCAACTTGCGATAATTTTGGCCCTTCTAGATCGCTCGCTTACGCCTGAAAATTGTTCTTCGCAATCAAATCGCGCTGTTTAATCCTTGTGCAATCAAGGATGTTGCCTAAAATGATGGCAATGACTGTCGATGTGTCCAAACCAATTGACATTGGATCGGTGCGATTACGCAACCGAGTGTTTCTTGCGCCCTTGTCTGGCGTGAGTGACTTGCCATTTCGGCAATTGGCTTGGCGGCACGGCGCTGGCCTTGTTGTCAGCGAGATGATCGCCAGCCGCGAGTTCTGCAAAGAGACACGCCAGTCTCTGCAACGCGCTTTGTTTCCTGATGATGGATCGCCGCGCATGATGCAGCTTGCAGGTACTGAGGCCCGGTGGATGGGTGATGCTGCGCGATTAGCATCGGATCATGGTGCTCAAATCATTGATATAAACATGGGTTGTCCAGCCAAAAAGGTCGTGGGTGTGCAGTCTGGTTCAGCTTTGATGCGCGACCTTGATCATGCGCTTTCGTTGATTGAAGCGACGGTCCAAGCATCCAGCGTTCCCGTGACACTTAAGATGCGGCTTGGATGGTCTCGCGAGAAGTTGAATGCACCAGAGTTGGCAAGACGCGCCGTGGCCGCTGGTGTTCAAATGATTACTGTGCACGGTCGAACCCGCGATCAATTTTACGAAGGCACAGCAGATTGGCGGTCAGTCAGACATGTGCGTGATGCAATCGGGCCCGAAATCCCATTAGTCATCAATGGCGATATTGAATGTGAAAAAACTGCTCAACAAGCGCTGGAACAATCCGGTGCAGATGCCATTATGGTTGGTCGAGCGGCTTGCGGGCGGCCGTGGTTGCCAGCTCTTTTGGCCGGTTCTGCTACAGATGTTCCAACACCACGAGACTATGTCGAGTATATCGGCGCCCATTACGATGCGATCCTAGATCACTATGGCGGTTTTACCGGTGTCAGAAACGCCAGAAAACACCTTGGTTGGTACCTGAATAAACTGGTGCCGAATACGCCTGGCGATCTTAGGGCTGATATGCTGCGTGAAAAAGACGCCGCGCAAGTTCGTCGTCTGATCGGGCAAGCCTTTCGCGTTGAGTGGACCGCTTCAAACCAAAGGAGGGCCGCATGACGGGAAAGAAAGCGGCCAATGTTGAGGCCAACGCGCGTCTCGTTCTGGATACCATCAGAGATGCTGTATTAATGGTCGACAGCGAAAATCGGATCATTCATGCCAACCTGACGGCAGAGTATTTTTTCTCAATCTCGACCAAGCAATTGTCACGCATGCGCCTGGATGAACTGATCCCATTTTCCAGCCCTTTGCTGTCTTTGATTGATCAGGTGCGCAATGGCGTTGCTTCGGTGAATGAATACCGAGTCGATCTGGGTTCACCGCGTATGGAGCGTGAGCGCTCTGTCGATATTCATGTTACGCCCGTGTCTGAGGATCCAGGCTCCTTGGTCATTGCCCTGCGCGAACGCACGATGGCAGATAAGTTTGATCAGCAGCTCACCCATCGTAGTGCAGCGCGTTCCGTGACCGGTCTTGCCGCTATGTTGGGCCATGAGATCAAAAATCCGCTGTCTGGTATTCGCGGCGCTGCACAATTGTTAGAGGCCAATGCGAGCGACGACGACCGAGCGCTGACACAGCTCATTCGCGCTGAGACTGATCGGATTGTTCAACTTGTTGATCGCATGGAGGTATTCTCCGATGAGCGTCCGATTGACCGTGAACCTGTCAATATCCATGTGGTGTTAGATCGAGTTATCAGTGTAGCAAAACCTGGCTTTGCCAGCCATGTGACGTTCCAAGAGGCGTTTGACCCGTCCTTGCCGCCGGTTCTTGGCAATCTCGATCAGTTGATCCAAGTGTTCATGAACCTGGTCAAAAATGCAGCTGAAGCCTGTCTCGGGCGTGACCGGCCTGAGATCACACTTCGCACGGCTTTTCGACCGGGAGTACGCCTAATGGTGCCAGGTGCAAATGAGCGCGTTTCGCTTCCGCTCGAGTTCACGGTGGAAGACAATGGACCCGGTGTTCACGATGACATTCGTCGTCACATGTTCGATCCATTCATAACGACCAAAACCAACGGATCTGGATTGGGGCTAGCACTGGTTGCCAAAATTGTTGGCGATCATGGCGGCATTATCGAATGCGAGAGCGAGCCCAATCGCACGCAATTTCGCGTTTTGATGCCAAAAGCACCGTTTGACATTGAAACCTCATCTGACACTACAAAAGAGATGGAAGCCCTATGAGCGGTACAATTTTGGTTGCCGATGATGATGCAGCAATCCGCACAGTGGTTAGCCAAGCTTTGACGAGAGCCGGATTTGACGTGCGTGCAACCTCGAACGCTTCCACACTTTGGCAATGGGTCGCCGAAGGGCAGGGTGATGCCGTCGTTTCGGACGTTGTAATGCCCGATGACAATCTTTTTGAGTTGCTGCCACGCATGAAGAAAATGCGTCCAGACTTGCCGTTCATCGTTATGAGCGCACAGAACACTTTCATGACGGCGATAAGGGCAACAGAGAAGGGTGCCTATGAATATCTACCGAAACCCTTTGACCTTGTAGAGCTGACTAGTCTTGTTGGCCGTGCGCTGACCGAAACACGCCAAAAGCTGCAACAGCCAGCGAAGACAGCTGATGTTGATACCGACATGCCCTTGGTTGGCCGTTCGCCCGCCATGCAGGAAATCTATCGCGTTCTTGCCCGTATGACACAGTCCGATCTGACTGTACTGATCAATGGCGAGTCCGGCACCGGCAAAGAGCTGATTGCACGTGCCTTGCATGAATATGGCAAACGCAAGAAGGGCCCGTTCGTTGCAATCAATATGGCAGCGATCCCGCGCGATCTCATTGAGAGTGAATTGTTCGGACACGAAAAAGGGGCGTTCACAGGAGCCACGGCCCGATCGACGGGACGATTTGAGCAAGCTCAAAACGGGACCCTTTTCCTTGATGAGATTGGTGACATGCCAATGGAAGCGCAAACACGTCTCTTGCGGGTGCTTCAACAGGGAGAATATATGACCGTTGGCGGTCGTACCCCCATCAAGACCAATGTTCGGATTGTAACGGCAACCAACAAGGACTTGCGCCTTCTGATCAACCAAGGCCTTTTCCGCGAAGACTTGTATTATCGGCTAAACGTTGTGCCTTTGCGCGTGCCACCACTGCGCGAACGCTTGGAAGATATTCCCGATTTAGCGCAGCACTTCTTGTCGAAAGTGCAAGATGAAGGTCTGGAGGCGAAGCGTCTGCTGCCGGACGCTATGCAGATGTTGTCGCGTTATCACTGGCCGGGTAATGTCCGTGAACTAGAAAATCTTGTACGCAGACTGGCGGCGCTTTATCCGCAGGAAGCGGTTGATGCCGACATTGTGGCCAACGAGCTGCGCTCCAGTGAAGAGGGCAGGCTGCCAACCGCCGGTGCGTCTGCAGCAACCTCATCGCCGCAAGGGCAGAGTATATCCGATGCTGTAGAAGCGAATATGGCTAAATACTTTGCCTCGTTTGGCGACGGCCTGCCGCCGCCAGGGCTCTATCATCGTGTGCTCGGTGAACTTGAGTATCCGCTTATTGTGGCAACACTTACTGCGACGCGTGGAAACCAGATCAGAGCGGCGGAGGTTTTGGGCCTTAACCGCAATACGTTGCGGAAGAAAATTCGCGACCTGAACGTCAGTATCTTCAAATCCTAGCGCGATTATTGTAGTTGCAGATTTGCCACAATATGTTGCATATTGGGCACGTTAATCGACCCATTTGAGTGTTCATGGCGATCTTGGACAGAACAGTGTCTGGCAGCTTTTTGCTGCGTGAACGGGGCCAGGCCGGTAACAGTTGGCCTGGCACTCTCATCGTGCTGGCCGCCACGCTGAGCGCTGTTGTCTCGTTTATTGTGCTAATTGGATTGACGCCAATTCAGCCAACGGAGCGCGTCACAACGCTGACCATTGTGATCATCGGTACGTTTGTGCTGGCGCTAATTTGGCTTGTCAGCATTGAAGTACGATCGGTTATAAAAGCACGCCGAGATCGCAAAGCAGCGTCGCGGCTGCATGTTCGTATTGTAACGCTTTTTTCGATTATCGCGACCATTCCCGCAGTGGTGATAGCCATAGTTGCTTCCATCACGCTCGATCTGGGCTTGGATCGTTGGTTTGAAATTCGAACCCGCACCATTGTTCAGTCATCGGAACAAGTTGCGCAGTCTTATATTAATGAGAACGCCGTCAACTTGCGCGATGCCACAATCAATATGGCGTTTGCGCTTGATCAGCAACGGCGCCTTTTCAATCTGGATCGAAACGGTTTTAGACAGTTTGTCACCCAACAAGCGCGTGGCCGCGGGATGCTTGGTGCCTCAGTCATCGGGCTTGATGGCAACGTGATTTACACGGCTGATATTCAAACTGAGTTGCCACTGCCACTACCGCCACAAGACGCCGTAGAGACGGCTTTGAAGGGCGGTCCGGTCATTATTCCGCCCGGTTCTACCAACCTTGTCGGTGCTATGATCAGGCTGCGTGAAATCCCAAACGCTATGTTGTATGCCATCCGCGCCGTTGATCCCGAAGTGTTGGATGCGGTCCGGTTGATGCAACAAAATCGCGACGAATATCAGGGACTTGAAGCCAATCGGGCTTTCTTGCAGCTGGCGTTTGCGCTTCTTTATTTTTGCCTTGCACTCATCCTGCTATTGTCTGCGATCTGGACCGCGATTGCAGTTGCCAACCGGCTCGTGAGACCGATCAGGCTCCTTATCAACGCATCTGATGAAGTCGGCAGTGGCAATTTGGATGTCAGAGTTCCGGTCCGCTCGTCGGACGGTGATGTTGGGCACTTGGCCGATACATTTAACTCAATGCTTGGCCAGTTAAAGAGCCAGCGCGATGAGATCCTCGGAGCCAAAGACGTTATCGACGAGCGCCGAAGGTTTACCGAAGCGGTGCTTGCAGGCGTTTCTGCAGGCGTTCTCGGTGTTGATGACGAGCAAAGCGTTACCATCTTCAATGACGCAGTATCGGATGTCCTTGGAATAGAAAGGGTAGCGGCTGGCGCCAACCTCCACTCTCTTTCGCCACAAGTCGCTGATGTTTTTGCCAGGGCTCTGTTGGGCCGAATTTCTGACGTCAACGAACAGGTAACATTCATAGACTCAACCGGCCGGGAGCGCGTGCTCAATGTCCAGATTGCACTGGATATGGACGCGGTCCGAGGGCAGAAAGACTCACGCCATACACACGTCGTCACGATTGATGACATCTCGAACGTGGTTGAGGCGCAGCGTTCAACGGCTTGGGGCGATGTTGCCCGGCGCATCGCCCACGAAATAAAGAATCCGCTGACCCCAATTCAACTGTCGGCTGAACGTATTCGGCGACGTTATGGAAAAATCATTCCACACGATGATCGGGCAGTGTTCGATCAGTGTACGGACACGATTATTCGCCAAGTGGGTGACATCGGGCGAATGGTCGATGAGTTTTCAACATTTGCCCGTATGCCAAAGCCAGATATGGCTTTGCGTGATCTTCGTGAAACTGTGCGTGAAGCGACCTTTTTGGTCGAAGTCTCCCGCTCCGAATTTACCTTCGAACGCGAAATGCCAGCGGCACCGCTCATGGCCCGGTATGATGATCGCCTTGTCGGCCAGGCTGTCGGCAATGTGGTGAAAAATGCTGCTGAGGCGATAGATGCGCGACTGGCAGATTCACCAGATGGCCCGGCCGGTCATATCAAGATTGTCGGCCGCGTTGGAGGAGCCAACAACAAGGCGATCATTATCGATATAATCGACAATGGCCGTGGACTGCCACAGGAAGACCGCAACAAGCTCCTCGAACCGTACATGACGACGCGTGAAAAGGGGACCGGCCTTGGTTTGGCGATTGTTCGCAAGATTGTTGAGGACCATGGCGGGCGCATGGCTCTGCGCGATGCTCCGGCAAACTTTTATGATGGTCGAGGCGCGATGGTTCGCATGATCTTTCTAGCGCATGGCGTCCAATTGGCAAGCGCGGAGGAGGGAGCTGAGAGTAGCGACAAAGCTCGCATCTCACCAGTAAAAGAGAGTGGGGGGAAAGCAGCATGAAGGCTGATGTTCTTATTGTGGATGATGAGGATGATATCAGAGATATTGTTTCTGGCATCCTTGAAGATGAGGGCCATGAAACCCGGGTTGCCTACGATAGTGATAGCGCGCTTGAAGCCATACAGGCGCGTGTTCCGCGACTTATATTTTTGGATATTTGGCTCCAAAACAGCAGACTTGACGGCTTGGCGCTTCTCGACACGGTTCAAACGATGCACCCGGGCCTGCCCGTCGTCATGATCTCGGGCCACGGCAATATTGAAACAGCTGTATCTGCAATCAAACGCGGGGCGTATGATTACATCGAAAAGCCGTTCAAGAGCGACCGATTGGTTCTGGTTGCTGAGCGCGCGTTAGAAACGCAGGCACTCAAAAAGCAAGTCACCGACTTGAAAAATCGCAGCATCGAAATCTCGGAACTGACCGGCAAGTCACCTGCTATGGGTTTGTTGCGCGCTGCCATTGAAAAGGTCGCGCCCACCAACAGCCGCGTCATGATTATTGGCCCAACCGGCAGCGGCAAGGAATTGGTGGCGCGAGCGCTTCATCAATCATCGAGCCGGGCTGGTGGTCCATTCGTTTCTATCAACGCGGCAGCCATAACGCCGAGCCGTATGGAAGTTGAGTTGTTTGGAACCGAAGGTGAGGGCGCTGACCGTAAAGTAGGTGCTTTGGAGAACGCGCACGCTGGCATTCTCTTTCTCGATGAGATTGCCGACATGCCACTCGAAACACAGGCCAAGATTTTGCGGGTGTTGGTCGATCAGGAATTCGAGCGCGTTGGTGGAACGCGGCGGGTGAAAGTTGATGTGCGCATCATCTCGTCTACCGCAGTTGATCTTGAGCAACGTATCGAAGAAGGACGCTTCCGGCGCGATCTTTATAATCGATTGGCTGTGGTGCCTATCGATGTGCCGCCTCTCTCCCAGCGACGAGAGGACATCCCCCATCTTGTCCAGATGTTCATGAAGAAAATCGGCGAGCAGACTGGCATACGCCCCAAGTTTATCGATGATGAAGCAATGACGGTTCTTGAGTCACACACCTGGCCAGGCAATGTACGCCAGCTGCGCAATGCCATCGAACGATTGATGATTCTGACACGTGACAAGTCCGATGATGTGAGCATCAGTGCTGACATGCTGCCCGATGAACTTAATGACAATTTACCAAAGGCGCCTACATCGAACGACACGCACATAATGTCATTGCCTTTGCGTGAGGCGCGTGAGCGTTTTGAGCGCGATTACCTGTTGGCGCAGATTGGCCGCTTTGGTGGTAATATATCCCGTACTGCCGAATTTATCGGCATGGAAAGATCTGCATTGCATCGTAAGCTGAAATCGCTGGGGGTTTGATACGATGCGCGTGATTATTTGCGGCGCTGGCCAAGTCGGATTTGGTATCGCTGAGCGCTTGGCGGCTGAGGGTAACGATGTTTCAGTCATCGATACTTCACAAGATCTTATTCAACGTGTCCGTGATACGTTGGATGTGCGCGGCTTTATCGGCCATGGCAGTCATCCAGATATTTTGGCTAAGGCCGGTGCAGATGATGCCGATATCCTAATTGCAGTGACGCTTTATGACGAAGTGAACATGACGGCCTGTCAGGTTGCTCACTCGTTATTTGGTGTTCCAACAAAGATTGCCCGTGTGCGTTCACAATCATACTTATCACCAACATATGGTGACCTTTTCAGCACAGACCATCTTCCCATCGATGTGATCATTTCGCCGGAGCGTGAAGTCGGTGATGTTGTTTTGAAACGCATCGCGCTGCCAGGTGCAACTGATGTCGTCCAATTCGCGGACGACAACATAACCATGATGGCGATTGCATGCCGAGAGGATTGTCCGGTAATCAATACACCGCTCAATCAACTGACCGATCTGTTTCCAGATTTGAACGCCACTGTTGTTGGCGTTTGGCGTAATGGACATTTGTTCATACCGCGGTCTGCTGACCAGTTGCTCGTCGATGACCTTGTGTATGTAGTCGCCAAACGTGATCAAGTTCGGCGAACGCTTTCGCTTTTCGGGCACGAGGAAATTGAGGCCCGGCGGATTGTTATAGCCGGTGGTGGCAATATTGGTTCATATGTTGCGGAGCGTTTGGAAGAGACCGCCGGTAGAACCAATGTCAAAATAATCGAAAGCAATCTCGACCGCGCCATGGACAACGCTGACCGGCTGCGCCGAACCATTGTTCTGCATGGCAGTGCGCTGGATCAGCAGATTTTGCATGAAGCGGATATTCAAGATGCGGAACTGATGGTCTCGCTAACCAACGATGATCAGGTCAATATCCTGTCGGCTGTTATGGCTGACCGGCTTGGCTGTGAAGCAACGATGGCGTTGATCAATGACAGCGGTTACCAGTCCTTTACGTCGACACTTGGTATCAATGCTCTCATCAATCCGCGTGCAGTAACAATTTCCCGGATCCTGCAACACATGCGGCGTGGACGTATCATGCAGGTGTTTTCGGTTCAAAAAGGTCTTGCAGAAGTGCTCGAAGCAGGGGCTTTGGAGACGTCTCCACTGGTCGGTGTCCCGCTGCGGGATCTTGATCTACCGGACGATCTGAGGATCGGCGCAGTCTATCGAAGCGGCGAGGTTTTCAAGCCTGATGGACAGTTCCAGATCAAAGCGCGCGATCGCGTCGTTATTTTTGCCAAGACCGAAGCGGTTAAGAAGGTGGAGCAACTGTTCCGCGTCAGCCTTGAATACTTCTAGCTTGCTATTGAGCGCAATCATCAATTGGTGGATCGAATAAATGTCACGCATCGCATATGTAAATGGGCGCTATCTACCTCACGCGCATGCCTCAGTTCATGTGGAAGATCGAGGCTATCAGTTTGCAGACGGCGTGTATGAGGTTTGCGAAGTCAAGGACGGGTATCTCATCGATCAAACACGCCATTTGGATCGGCTAGACCGGTCACTGCGTGAATTGCAGATGGCGTGGCCCGTTGCCAAACATGCACTACCGAGCATTTTGGCAGAGGTTGTGCGTGCCAATCGTGTTCACGATGGTCTAGTTTACGTCCAAGTAACACGTGGGGTCGCACGACGAGATCATGCTTTTCCGGCAGCTGGGACGCGTTCAGCTTTAGTGGTAACCGCACGTTTCGCTGATCCGCTTCTCGCAGAAAAAAAGGCCGCAAACGGCATCGCTGCCATCACTGTACCAGAAACCCGTTGGGATCGTGTTGATATCAAGACCGTGGGATTATTATCCAACGTACTGGCGCGCCAAAGTGCCATCGATGCAGCCGCACAGGAAGGCCTTTTTGTCGACGAAAACGACATAATCAAAGAGGGGGCTTCAACCAACGCATGGATCGTTACCAAAGAAGGCGTTCTCGTCACACGCCCAGCAGAGCACGGAATTTTGCGCGGCATTACGCGTGAAGGTGTTTTCGATGTTGCTGAAGAGGCGGGGCTATCAGTCGAAGAACGTGGGTTTACGGTGGAAGAAGCCTATGATGCGCTTGAGATGTTCGTAACGTCGGCAACTTCGATTGTTATGCCTGTGATCAGGCTAAACGATCGTTCCATAGCTAATGGTGAGCCCGGCAGCGTTGCAGCCCAATTGCGCGCTGCATTTCATCGTCTAGCTGAGCGAACACCGGTCTATGGCTAGCCAATTTGACGCATTTGCAAAACATTCTTGCCGCGGCGCACAAAATTTGTGTTAGAGGCTTGGGGGCATAAGGGGAAAAAAGATGGCTGACAGGTCGCAAAACCTCCAAGACCAATTTTTGAATGCGGTAAGGAAGCAGAAGATTCCTCTCACCGTTTTTTTAGTCAACGGCGTCAAGCTGACCGGTGTTGTGACATCGTTTGACTCATTTTGTGTGCTGTTGCGACGTGATGGTAGCGCTCAACTTGTCTACAAACATGCGATATCAACAATCATGCCCGGGCAACCGGTACAAATGTTTGATGTCGAGAACACGGATCAAAAGGCCGATTGACGAAGCCTGTTCCTGATATAAACAGCTCAACTGGAAAGAAGCGTCGGCATCCCATCGATCGCCGCGGGTCACCGACTTTGGCCATTGTTATCGTTCCCGAGGTGAAAACCAGGGACGCGGTTGCGAATGCGTCAAAGGAGATGAAGCGTACGGCTCCCGAACGCTTGGAAGAGGCTGTAGGGCTAGCTGCAGCAATTGATCTTGAGATAGTTCATTCAATCATCGCGCCCATCACCAACCTGCGACCTGCAACACTGCTTGGTACCGGCAAGGTTGATGAGATTGCAGGCGTTGCCGCTGCCATGGAAGCTGGCTTGCTGATCGTTGATCATGTGCTCACACCTGTACAGCAGCGCAATCTGGAGAAAGCGTGGAATGCGAAGGTGCTGGATCGAACTGGCTTGATACTTGAGATTTTTGGGCGTCGTGCAGCGACCAAGGAGGGTACGCTACAAGTCGAATTGGCGCACTTGAACTATCAGCGGGGTCGGTTGGTTCGCTCATGGACCCACCTGGAGCGCCAGCGTGGTGGTGCTGGTTTCTTGGGAGGCCCCGGGGAGACACAAATCGAGGCCGACCGTCGTATTTTGCGCGACAAGATCAAGAGCCTTGAGAATGAACTGGAACAAGTGCGCAGGACCCGCGCGCTTCATCGCGCCAAACGCAAGAAAGTGCCACTGCCAATCGTCGCGTTCGTCGGTTACACAAATGCGGGAAAGTCCACGCTTTTCAATAGGATAACTGGCGCGGAAGTCGTTGCGAAAGATATGTTGTTTGCAACGCTTGATCCGACATTAAGACGCATCAAATTGCCTGGAGGAACGCAAACTGTTTTGTCTGATACGGTTGGCTTTGTCTCCGATTTGCCGACGCATTTGGTTGCAGCGTTCCGCGCGACGTTGGAGGAAGTGCGTGAAGCTGACATCATAGTACACGTCCACGACATCAGTCATTCGCAGTCAGGCGCCCAAGCTGCCGATGTGGATAGCGTATTGAATGACCTTGGCATTGAGGGCGAACGAGCTACGTCGATCATCAATGTATGGAACAAGATCGACTTGCTTCCAGACGAAGCGCGCAGTGCGGTTTTGGAGCGCGCTGATCGAGATGATAGCGCCATTGCTTTGTCAGCGGTAACTGGAGAGGGGATCGACGACTTCCTTTCTTTAGTTGAAGAACGCATTTCCGGCACGCTGGTTGCTCGCCGCATATCATTGCCGCCGTCCCGTTTTGCTGATGTGGCATGGTTGTACGAGAATAGCATTGTTGACAAGCGTGATGTTAGCGATGACGGCACGACGATCGTCGATGTACGAATTACTCGCGATACTGACGAAATCCTCGAGGCTCATTTGCCAGCAGGATCGGTAAGTTCTGCTAGCTAGCCTGTGCTTCAAGTTTGGCGGCAACCCAAAGCGCTTCCATTTCGTCTAAAGTGGCATCGCGCGGACTCTTATTTTCCTCTGCCAACGAACGCTCGATGTGTGAGAAACGCGACTTAAATTTGTTTGAGGCCGCATCCAGTGCAGCTTCCGGGTTGATGTCGAGGTGTCGGCCCAAATTGGTTATCGCAAAAAGTAAATCGCCATACTCTTCTTCGATGTCGGCGTCATGGCCTTGCTCCATCGCCTCTCTCAACTCGCCCTTTTCCTCGTCGATCTTGTCAAGGATCGGCGGTGCAGTGTCCCAATCAAATCCAACTGTCGCTGCTTTTTGCTGTAGCTTCAGGGCGCGCATCAATGCGGGCAGGGCGCGTGGCACATCATCCAATAGAGAAACATAAGCGCCAACGCCGCCATTTTTCGCTCGCGCGTTTTGCCGCGCACGTTTTTCGGCTTTTTCTTGCGTTTTTATTCGATTCCATTCGCCCTTGGCCAACTTACGATTGCGTTGATTTTCTGGGCCAAACACGTGCGGGTGGCGACGTATCATTTTTTTTGTGATGGCCAGCACAACATCACCAAAATTGAATTTTCCCAGTTCTTCGCCCATACGCGCATGAAAAACCACTTGCAGGAGCAGATCACCCAGTTCGTCGGTCAGTTCGCTCATGTCATCCCGTTCGATAGCGTCCGCGACCTCATAGGCTTCCTCAATGGTGTACGGCGCTATCGTTTCAAAGGTCTGCTCAATATCCCATGCGCATCCTGTCTTGGAATCGCGTAAGCGCTCCATGATTTCTAGAAGGCAGGCAATATCACGAGAAGGTTCCATACGCTCAAGCATAGCATTGTAGCGAGCTATCGATGATAGTTGCTATTCACGCATCCACAGCAACATTCAGAGAGAAGTCAGATACTGTCGCATAATATGGATTATGGAACACTTATTTGCGAACTTGCAGAGGTTTTTGCGCGACAAGCCTATATAGGTTTCCCCACGTTCGCGGAGCTTTGCGTAACTCCAGAGCCCCGGAGTCAGTGTCGATAAATTCGTCACGATAACGATCCAATTCGAGCTCTTGCCGAAACCGTGCACAATAGTCTTCAGAGCGTTGATTTCGTTGTTTGTTGATACCCCGAAGTGGTTTCATGTCCTTGCTATCAACGTCAAAGATCGCACACATCTTACGCCCAAATTGAGATGGGTCTTCTTCTAGAGCTTCGTAAACAAACTCGATTGGCTCGATTTCATTATCTGCGTTGTAGGCATCCCAGAACGCCTCAGCTTTAATAAGGAACACCCAGATTTTATAAATGGCTTGAAATTCATACGGAACATCATTGACCTTGCGCTCCATGTCAGTCGCCCATTGATCATTGGACAAAGCAATGAAAAGCGAAACTGCGCGCGCAATTGTATCTCTCCGCCGAAGACGGACAAAGAGTATCGAATACTCGTTTCTGCAACGCGATAAGAAGTCGTAACCATGGTAATCAACGCAATCCAGCAGCTGTTTTGGAAACAGCTTCATCGAAAAGCGATCTGCGCCATTATACGCGGACTTCATGGCCATCTGAAAATGCTCTTCCGCATTCTCGGCCGCTTCATATGGAATGACGCGTTGATTTAGATACTCTTGTGCATGCCCGAAGGCGCCAATGCCATTTGTGTAATCTAGCGCTAAAGCCGTGCCGCTACGCGGCAAAGACTGCATGATAAAGCCATCATAAACAGGTTTGCTCGGTTTAGTGGTTTGGAACATCTATCACCATCCCATCAAAGCACGGCGCGACATTGTCGGGCGTTTCTTGCATGACGACATTATAGTCCAATGGCGTGTGCATATGGGTCAAATATGCCCTCTTTGGCGCCAACTCTTCGATGACCGACAACGACTGAGCAAGCGAGAAATGGCTTTTGTGCTCACGATACTGAAGCGCGTCGATGATGAGAACATCCAAGCCTTTCAAGGCGTCTATCGATGCATGTGGAAGTCCTGAAACATCTGGGCAATATGCAGTGTCCCCTGCCCGAAAGCCGAGTGAATGAATATTTCCATGTTCTTGATATATAGGCAAAAAACTAACTTCTCCGCCATTGCCATCAATTGAAAAATGATGACCCGCATCGATCAATGTCTGTTTCAGGATAGGTGGATAGAAACTACCTTCCGGTGTCTGAAAAATATAGGCAAAGGCCTCGTTCAGCCGATCGTAAGTGTCCTGATCTGCATATGTCGGGATCATTTCTCCCTGCGCCAATACAAAGGTTCTGACGTCGTCGATGCCGTGAATATGATCCGCATGACCGTGTGTATAAATGATTGCATCAATATGGGTGACGCCGGCGTTTAAGACCTGCTGTCTGAAGTCCGGACCTGTATCAAAAATGATCGAAGTTTTACCGCCATGCGGTCCGGTTTTTTCAAGCAAGATGGATGAACGTGTGCGTCGGTTTTTCGGATTTTTCGGATCGCAGGCTCCCCAATCGCCGTTGGGTCTTGGCGTTCCGGCAGACGAACCACAGCCCAAAATGGTAATGCTTAACCTACTCATCGTGGCGTGGAACTTTGGAAAATAGGCGGTAGAAGTTTTCGGTCGTTTTCATCGCAAAAACATCAAACTCGACGTCGAGATGTTCTGCAATTATCTGGGCTGTGTGCTTAACGAACGACGGTTCATTTCGTTTACCGCGATGTGGGGGTGGTGCGAGATAAGGAGCATCCGTCTCGACCAGTATGCGGTCAAGCGGCGTGTCAGCTGCAATGTTCCTTAGATCAATTGACTTCTTAAAAGCCGCAATACCCGAAAACGAGATGTAGCCGCCCAATGCAATGGCGCGAACGGCTAGGTCTGCCCCACCCGTGAAGCAGTGAAGCACAAAAGGAAAAGTACCGCGGCCTTGCGTTTCTTCTTCAAGAATTGTGGCCATATCGTCGTCGGCTTCACGAGAATGAATAACAAGCGGCAGCCCAGTCTGACGAGCAGCTTCTATATGACGGCGCAGCCCTTGTTCTTGTGCCGTGCGTGGAGCGTTGTCGTAAAAGTAGTCGAGGCCAGCTTCGCCAATAGCGACAACCTTGGGGTGTTCTGCAAGTTCCACGAGTTGCTCAGATGTGACATCCATTTCCTTATGAGCATGATGCGGATGCGTTCCAACAGAACAAAAGACATCGTCATAGGCTTCGGCCACGGCGCGCACGCGATCAAACTCCTGAACTTTTGTGCAGATTGTAACCAAGCGTACAACACCTGCAGCTCTTGCACGCTGGATGATTGCATCACGTTCCCTCTCAAAGTCGGGAAAATCCATATGACAGTGGCTGTCGACTAGAACTGGCATCTTCAGTGATCGACCTAACCCACCTGGGGTTCCACATATCGAGGGAAAACGCCTTGCGGTTTAGGAAGCGCAGTACCGGGCTTTAAACGCTTGTGAAGATCATCAAACCGACGTTCGTCTGCTGGTACGGCCAGAAAGTCTAGCAGCAGACTGCATGATGTTGGCATGAAGGGTTGCGCCAAAATTGCGATTTGCCGCACCGTGTCGGCAACGGTGTAAAGAACATGCCCCATTCGTGTGGTATCTGTCTTTTTCAGCGTCCAGGGCGCTTGTGCATCTATATAACGATCAGCTTCGGTTACGACATTGAAAATAGCTTCCAATGCCTTGTGCACGGCTTGGACAGACATAGCATCCCTCGCCACTTCGAGCGCCCGCTCTGCCAATGCCAAAAGCGCTTTATCGTCTTCCGACAGTTCGGTGTTCTCAGGAACTTGGGCGTCACAATTCTTAAAGATCATGGAAAGCGAACGCTGCGCAAGATTACCAAGGCCATTGGCCAAGTCAGCGTTGGTGCGCGCTACGATAGCTTCATGAGAGTAATTTCCATCATTGCCAAACGGCACTTCTCGAAGGAAAAAACAGCGCATTTGGTCGACGCCGTAATGTTCGGCCATTTCAAATGGATCGACAACATTACCGAGCGATTTTGACATTTTCTCACCTCGATTGAAGAGAAAACCATGGCCGAAAACGCGTTTTGGTAGTGGGAGGCCGGCGGACATTAGAAATGCTGGCCAGTAGATGGCATGGAAACGCGTGATGTCCTTGCCAATTACATGCACGTCCGCAGGCCAGAAATGAGATCGTTCGGTTTCATCAGGCCAACCGGTTGCTGTTAGATAGTTGGTCAATGCATCGACCCAGACATACATCACATGCTTATCGTCGCCAGGGACCTTAACGCCCCAATCAAAAGTCGTGCGTGAAATGGATAGATCTTTCAATCCACGCTTCACAAAGGAGACGATCTCATTTTTGCGGCTGTCAGGGCCGATGTAACTTGGGTTTTCTTCATAAAGTTCGAGAAGACGATCACCATAGGCCGAGAGCTTGAAGAAATAACTCTCCTCCTCAACCCATTCCACCGGCGTACCCTGCGGTCCATAGCGAACACCATCGTCGCGGACTTCAGTTTCATCCTCATCATAATATGCTTCGTCGCGCACCGAATACCAACCGGCGTAAGCATCCTTGTAGATATCTCCATTGTCGGCCATTCGTCGCCAAATGGCCTGACAAGACTTGTGGTGACGCTCTTCTGTGGTGCGAATAAAGTCATCGTTCGACGCGTTGAGCGCTTCAGTCATATCCAAAAAGCGCTGCGCATTTCGATCTGCCAACTCGCTGACGGGCACGTCCTCTTTGCGCGCTGTCTGAAGCATCTTGATACCATGCTCATCCGTGCCGGTCAGGAAGAAGACCTCCTTCCCATCAAGACGGTTGAAGCGGGCAATTGCGTCAGTTGCTATCAGTTCATAGGCATGACCGATATGCGGTGCGCCATTTGGGTAAGAGATGGCAGTTGTAATGAAAAATTTTTCGGACATTGCGGCCTAGCGTTCGCACCAAGTTTGAAGGCGACATAGATGATTTTGATCGGTCTTGGAACCGCATCACGGGCCGAGATTTGTTATTTGTTGGCGTGGATCGCGCTGTGAACGGTCTGTGTTGCAACCAGAAATGATTGCTTGGCATCTATGTTGTAAGCGGCATCTGTTCGGCGCATCGCCACCAGGTCTTGCGCGGCCAGAGCAAGTGAAGCTGCGCGCTCTCTTGAACCACTTTTTGCAGCATGTTTTGCGTGGCTAAGCAGAGAGGCCAGCAACATATCTTGAATCAGCAAGCCCTGCGTCTGTTGTTTTCTGTCTGAAACGATAGCTGCCAACCGGTGTGCTGTGGGCGTATCGTATGGTTCAGCTTTCAAAAAAGCATCAACGGCATTGAGGAGTTCAATGCCCCCATAAAGTCCCATAACGAGGCTATGGCGGACAGAACCGCCAGACAGGCCTGCCAATTCATTGGCCTGGTTTGTGTTGAACATGTCTCCAGTAACATGGATGATTGCCTGCGATACTTCGTGTGCTGATAGCGGCGAAAACCGAACAAGTTGGCAACGAGAGCGGATGGTCGGCAATATTGATCCAGCGCCATGTGAGACCAGCAAAAACAATGTGTTTGATGGTGGTTCTTCAAGCAGTTTTAGAAGCGCATTAGTGGCGTTGCGGTTCATATCCTGCACATGGTCGACAATGACAATGCGTGGGTGGTCTGCACTCGCGGTCATTCCGAAGAAACTTTGTAGCGACCGGATTTGGTCGACGCTTATCGCCGTCTTCCACTTTTTAGTCTGGACAGACAATTCGCGCGTAACATGGATCAAATTGGGGTTTGCACCTTGCGCGATCTGACGGTGCGCGCTGCTTTGCCGGTCAATGCCCTCCGCAAAAGAGCCACTCGCACCCAATTTCATTTTAGCGAGTATAAAAGCGGCAGTCGCCTTGCCGATCCCTTCCTGTCCTTCGAGAATTATGGCGTGATGTCCGCTCTCTGCCGATTTCAGCAGCATGTCCAAAGACTTGCCGTGCCCCACGATTTGATAAGCGGCGCTTGGCGGTGGGATATCCTCAAGCGCATCGTATGTTTCGACAAATGCAATTTCGTGATTGCTCATTCAGGCAACTACCGCTTCATTTTCGTTGTTTTCGCCTTGCTTGGAAATACCAAAAAGTTGCGCCACACGTGGCCATATGCGTTCGTGTACCTCATCAGCTGTGCCCGATGCATCAACCAAAACGCAACGCTGTGGTTCAGCCTTGGCTATTTTTTCGAAGCTAGCGCGCCTTTGTTGATGAACAGCAAGCGTTTCCTTCTCAAAGCGATCAACATCTTCCCCCATGCTACGTCGTCTTGCGGCGCGCGTTAGGCCAACAAGCGGATCAAGATCGAGAATGACGGTCAGTTCCGGGACCATGCCTGCAATGGCCACACGCTCCAGCGATCCCAGAAACTGTGCTGGTATCTTGCCAGTTGCGCCTTGATAAACGCGGGTTGAATCCATGAACCGGTCAACAAGCACAGACTTGCCGGCATGAATGTTTGGGCGGATGAACTGCTCTACGTGGTCATTACGCGCCGCCGACAGCAAGATAGCTTCCATTTTGGGCCCAAACGTTTCGAGCGCTGCTTTGTTAAGCAAAACATGGCGTACCGCTTCTGCGCCCGGCGTGCCACCCGGCTCTCGTGACGTGACAATATGGATACCATGCTCTTTGCTCAGTCTTTCGACGAGCATTTTGATTTGTGTGGTCTTACCGACGCCTTCGCCACCCTCGAGCGTGATGAACTTCCCGAGCACTTGTTGCTTTTTTTTAGGCTGTACGTTCAACCGAGACTTCCGACAGTTCAGAAAATTCAGATCCAGCCCAACAAGAGTTCGCTCAGAGCATCCAAAGCTTGGCGATGGATAGGACCGCGACCAACTGTCTTAGCTGCATATAGTGGTGTGATCTGCGCCAGATCATCGCCAAAATAAAGATGCAATTCAGCTATTTCATCACCCGCGCTCACCGGTGCCATAACGGGACCTTCGAAAACGATGCGGGCACGTAGATTCTCAGTAGAGCCGATCGGCACTAGGAAAGTCAGTCCCTCCTCCGGCGCGACCGGCACCGTGAAGTCTGCGCCCCCGTATAGTCGAACGTTGCCAACCGGAGCATCTTCATTGAATAGAGCAACTTCGTCGAAAGCGCGGCGGCCCCACTCCAACAATTTGCGCGCCTCTTGGGCACGTTCCCTTTGGTTTTCCATTCCGGACATGGCGACGACCAAGCGACGGTTGTCTGCGACAGTTGATCCAACAATTGCGTAGCCGCTTTCTTCTGTGAAACCGGTCTTCATCCCGTCAGCGCCGATTTCCATAGAAAGCAGCGGGTTGCGGTTACGCTGATTAATGTTGTTCCATTCAAAGGCTTCCTCAGCATAGTAACGATAATATTGGGGGTATTCCCGCTGCATATGTGTTGCCAGAGTAACCAGATCGCGCATGGTGACGCGTTGTTCAGGGTGCGGAAGTCCCGTTGAATTGTAAAAAACGGAACCCTTTAGGCCGATTGCCTTTGCACGCTCGTTCATCAGGTTTGCAAATGTTTCTTCCGTGCCTGCCATGCCTTCAGCCAGTATGATGCATCCATCATTGGCAGACTGAACAATGACGCCTCTAATCAAGTCTTCCACTCGGATCGTTGAATTGAGTTCGGCGAACATCGTTGAGCCACCTGATGCAGCGCCTCCGCGACGCCAGGCGTTTTCGCTTACCAAAAATGCATCATCGAGCGACAACTGCCTCGTCTTGAGCGCATGGAACACGACTTCCATCGTCATGAGCTTGGCAAGGGATGCCGGTGGAACTGAGGCATCAGCGTTCTTGTTGAACAGCACCGATCTGGTGGTGACATCAAGAAGGATCGCGTTTTTCGCTTTTGTTTCATAGAGTTGTGCTTGGGATACTGCGGTTGCCAAGCTCAACATCAAGAATGTAAGAGCCAGTTGATGCAGCGGTCTAGTGATCCTGGAAAACGATACACTCATCAAAACTGCCCTCGCCCATAATACAACTTGGCTTGAAGTCATAATATGCTGCGTGCGACGTGGCAAATGTTGCGCTTCGTCTGGAACAGGAATTTTACGGGTCAGTTCTGCTCTTTCGGTCGAGAAAGAAGTGCAGAAAATGCGTTCTCCACACGGCGGGATGCATAGTCCGCCGTAGAATCATCTGCTGAAACATATGATGTCAACGCGCCACCTAAGGTGCCACGCGGCGCTTGGAACGAACTTGCCAAATAGGCATCGTCATTGCCGTGAAGCGGTGCAGGGCCAAGATAATTGACCTGAACCCGAGCCGTCCCGGCCCGCGTGTAATCAAGCAAATCAGCTGCCCTTTTTGATAGGTCTATGATACGGTTGTTCGAGAAAGGTCCGCGATCATTAACCCGAACGATAATGGAGCGATTATTGGCCAGATTTGTCACACGGGCATAGGATGGCAACGGCATGGTTTTATGAGCGGCTGTCAAATGGTTCATGTCGTAAATTTCGCCATTTGCGGTTTTACGACCATGAAAAGCGGCGCCATACCAAGATGCACTTCCAGTCTGCACCTTCTTTGGTGTGCGGGTTGGATAATAGCGCTTGCCCGCAACTGTGTAAGGTGAGCCGATTTTGTAGACACCGCCGCCGCGCGGCATTTGTGCGCCGAGCGCAACGCGTGGGCTCGCAGCCACGCCATAAGCTGCCGCTGAGAAATACTCATCGCCAGCCGTGGGTCCATTCAATATCGAAACGGGCACCGCGCCAAACATGATTTGTTCGGCAGGTCTTGTGTCTGGATAAGGGGCTCCACTGGTAATCGCTAAGGATGGACGCGGCGGCGAGCCGCCTGCGCATGCCGCAAGTGCGATCAACGCAGCACCCATAATTGCCATATGGGGCAAGGCCAATCCAGGCAATCGGCGATTTACAATCCGTGTTTTATCCATTTTTACGCACTTACAGAAATGGACAGCTCCGGCCAAGTGTAGCCGGAACCAAGAAAACACAAATTACAACACAGTGATTATCATCGTGTTAAATGGCTTGAACGCTGGCTAGCCCGCTATGCGAGCCCGCCCCGAATAACCGTCATCGCGAGTCCAGCGAAGTGTTGTCTCGCCGGTTTTAAAAATGCGGAAACAAGACACTTCGCCTTTATACCACGTCGGAAACTGTTGGCACAGCTTTGAGCCTTGTACGAACCAACGTCCAGTCTCCTTGGGGGCAAAGTAACGGCCCAGACCTAACGCGCTGCCATCACCGGTAACACGCCCATTGGTCTGGTAGAACAGCGGAAACTCGCCACCAAGAGGCACACGCAAATACACTCGCTTGCCGTTGACAAAGTCTTTCAATGCCTGACCCGACAGGGTTTCGGCGGCGGCCATGTTTGGCCACATGACGGTCATTAGAGTGCCCACTAAAAAAGCACCAGTAGTCAATTTAGTTTTCAAGGTTGCAATCGATTTCATTTGATCCCTCGGTCCGTGATCTCCTGAGAGAAATTACGCCAATAGTTACCAACCGGATTACCGATATCCCGACTTCTTCGAAAAAACGCGAAAACCATATTGCGTTTGTTGGTCTGCTTATGGCATGAGCCGTGGCGCGCGGAGGGATGGCCGAGTGGTTGAAGGCACCGGTCTTGAAAACCGGCAGGCGTTAACGCGTCTCGTGGGTTCGAATCCCACTCCCTCTGCCAGCGCTTTTTTGAACGGCGCATGCCTCGGCGAGAATTGCGCATGAGAATCATCCTACATCTCGGCACAGGAAAGACTGGCACGACTTCGCTGCAAGCTGCGATGGGTAGACTCCGGGACCAATTGCTGGCCCAAGGCATCTGGTATCCGGACAACCCTTACGCCGAAGATGACAGCCATCACCTTCTGATCGGTCTTTATGGCGAAGGGTTAAATGAAGGCGCTAAAATATCCGGATCGCCATCCATTCAGCGAAAAGATATGCGTTCGAAGGCACTTGAGTTTGCAAAATATATTCATGCCCAGGCTCAAAAAATAAAGCCACATACAGTTGTCATATCCAGCGAATTGCTCATCCCTTCTCAAGAGAAGAATGTCACTCGGTTAAGCGAAGCGCTTTACCCGATAACAGACGATATACGGCCAATCGCTTATGTCCGAGAACCAGCGGATTGGTACAAGTCGCGGCTTCAGCAGAGTGCTAAAGGGTGTGTGTTTCACAAGCCCTTTCCGACCCCTCATCTTCGGACTGCTTTTGAAAGCATCGAAAGTGCCTTCGAACACCGCATGTTGGTCCGAAAGTTTGCGCGCAAAGATCTGATCGGCAATGATATCGTGTCAGACTTTTTGGAAGGCGTTTTGGGCGTTGAAGCAAAGAACTTCGACTATCAAAAAGTCTCAGAAAACGCGTCGATCAGCGGCGAATCTGCTTTCGCTTTGCTTGTTCTTGGCGATGCCCTATCACGCAGTCGAAACCCGATATTCCGCCTGAGGATGAAATGGTTCCGCAGCTGGTTGAAGCGAAATCAGCATCAGCTGGGCAATTACTCCAAGCACGAGATCAAGCCCAAACTCGTTCAAGACATCCGTCGAACATCGACAGACTATCTTTGGTTGAAAGAACACTATGGAATTGAGTTTGAAGCGCTGAATTATGAGGCTATCGAGCCGCTCGATGAGGCAACTGAGCGGCGCTACCAACGCCCATCACATGTTTGTGTGGTCAATGAAGAGAAACTGGCAAGCCTGCTTTTTGAATATATGGAGAAGGGTATGCTTTTCGACGTGCCCAATCCGCTAAAGGTATTCAGCGCTTTTGCTAGGAAACGTTCAGCGCACCGCTGAGCGTATTTCTGAAAAGTGCGGCGACTTTCGCAAAGCCCTCGTCGGTTGGATGGATCTCATCAGCCCAATCATCCAATGCGCCGAGCACCGGTCGGCAGTCGACAACCCATATCCGCGTACGTGCCGAGTTGCCTGCCACACTGAACATCATTTCATAAAGTCGCTCGACCAAAAATGCGATGATATTACCGCGTAGCTCTTGTGTGTCATCGCCAAACTTTCGCGACCTAAATGCGCGACCCAGCCATTGATCACGATCAGCATACACCGGATTTCTGGGGTCATTTGGTCCCCACGGATAAGGAAATGCATTTGCATATCCATGTATGATGATGGGCATTGCGCCCAGCTCGGGTATCTGGCGTATTCGACCGACCATTATCCGATAGTGGCGCTCAAGTATGGCGGCGCGACGTTCGACTTCTGAGATATTTATATTACCCTGCACATCATTTGGATCGCCATTATAGTCGTTCAAAACCATTTCCAGAGACGGTTTTTTTGTGACCGAATCTTCGCCGATGAAATCGTTTCCAGCGCCGGAAAACAGGAATGCTGTAACAAAGTTCTTGCGAACTGACAGTTCGCGCAAATACTCGGTGCCAAACTTGACTTCATCACCGGCCAGCATGTTTTCAGCCGTATCGCCAGCGGCACCAACTGAGGCAACGACATAGTCAGAACCAAGCTGTCTGATCACATCCTTTAAAAGCACAGGGAAATGAAACCAACTATCCCCTTCCGCGACCAGAACAGGTGCGTTCGGCTTGAATATTCGATCACGAAGGTAACGACGTGCCCGACGGTCTCTTTCAGCACCGTTGGCTAGCTCGATTAACGAAAAGCCCTTCTTGTTATCTTCAGGCACTTCCACCAGAGCTGGATTGGGCAGAAGTTGAAAGTCTACCCCTCCTGCACCACGCTCGATCGTGGAATACTGCTGTAGATCTGCTTCCCGATCTGGATCGGTGGCAATCTTGAAATAGTCTTCCAAGGTGATTTTGGACATCGAATACCCCTCCGCATTTTTAAAACTTGCCCGGGCGTAGTGGAGACCTTTTGCGTCAATTCAGCAATAGCTGTTTGGCTACGTATTGGCTAACGCCACACGTGCAGCGCAGTATTTGAACTCCGGGATTTTGCCGAACGGGTCCAATTGGGGATTTGTCAGCACGTTTGCGGGGCTTTCATTAAAAGCAAAAGGCATGAAGATCATGCCGTCGGCGACTTCGCGATCTGCGCGCAGCAAGGCGTTCACCTTGCCTCTGCGCGTTGAAACTTCCACCATTTGGCCTGCTTCAAATCCGTGACATTCAATTTCGCGCGGGTTCATAACAGCCAGCCCTTGTGGCTCGATGTCATCTAAAACAGCTGCCCGGCGTGTCATTGCGCCGGTGTGCCAATGTTCCAGCAAACGCCCAGTCGTAAGAACGAGCGGATAGTCGGCATCTGGCACTTCGTCCGGCGCGCGCAAATCGGCCGGTGTAATTTTTGCCCGACCGTCTTTGGTCGGGAAGCCTTCGTCAAAAATGACATCGCGGCCAACGCCAGTCTCGCCGTCCAGCGGATAGGTAACCGCGTCTTGCGCTTCCAGCATGTCCCAACTGATGCCTTTGAGCGACGGCATATGGCCGCTCATTTCCGTATAAACATCGGGCGCGCCGCCTTCGTAATTCCACGACAAGCCCAAGCGGTTCGCTAGCTCCACGATCAACGCCCAATCTTGGCGCGCTTCGCCGGGAAGCGGTACCGCTGGCCGTCCGATTTGCACCTGTCGATTGGTGTTGGTGAAAGTGCCCAGCTTTTCTGCATGAGCCGATGCCGGAAGAATAACATCGGCATGCCAAGCCGTTTCTGTCAGGAAGATGTCCTGAACAACCAGATGGTTGAGCTTGGCCAGCGCTGCTCTTGCGTGGGTTTGGTCCGGGTCAGACATGGCGGGGTTTTCACCCATGATATACATGCCTTTGACCTCACCGGCGTGTATGGCATCCATGGTTTCGACGACTGTTAGCCCGCGTTTGGGGTCTAGTGCCCTGCCCCATGCATCTTCCATCCCGGAGCGGACATCAGCGTTTTCAACAAGTTGATAATCAGGGTACATCATGGGGATGAGCCCGGCATCGGATGCGCCCTGCACATTGTTTTGTCCACGCAGCGGATGGAGGCCGGTTCCCGGACGCCCCACATGGCCGGTGGTCAGCGCCAAAGCGATCAGGCAGCGCGAATTGTCCGTCCCATGGGTGTGTTGAGAGATGCCCATGCCCCAGAAAATGATAGAGCGCTCGGCATTGGCGTAGGTGCGGGCGCAATCGCGGAGCATCTCCGCCGAAACACCACAGGTCTCGGCCATGGCTTCCGGCGAGAAGTCTTTCACCTTCTCCCGCAGCGCTTCGAACCCATCCACATTGGCCTGAATATACTGCTCGTCATAAAGCTTTTCGTCGATAATGACGTGCAGCATCGCGTTGAGCATGGCGACATCGGACCCGGCTTTAAACTGGACGGCGTGCGTGGCGTGACGCATCAAATCCTGCTGGCGTGGATCGAACACCATCAGCTTCTTGCCTGATTTGGCGGCCTGCTTGAAATAGGTTGCCGCAACCGGATGGTTGGTCATTGGGCGCGCGCCAATTACCATGATGCAATCGGCTTTCAATGCATCGGTAAACGGTGCTGATACCGCGCCCGAGCCGACGCCTTCCAAAAGCGCTGCCACTGAGGACGCGTGGCAAAGCCGGGTGCAATGATCGACATTGTTGGTGCCAAAGCCTTGCCGGATCAACTTCTGGAACAGGTAAGCCTCTTCGTTGGATCCTTTCGCGGAGCCAAAGCCTGCCAGCGCCTGCCCGCCATTTTCGTCCAAAATGGCCTTGAACCCGCTAGCTGCAAGGTCGAGTGCCTCCTCCCAACTTGCTTCTCGAAATACCTCCTCCGTCGGCATGGCGCGCATATCGATGTCGCCGCGCTTGGGCGCATCATCCCGACGGATCAGTGGTTTGGTCAGACGCTCTGGCGAGTGCACATAGTCAAAGCCGAACCGGCCCTTGACGCATAGGCGGTTTTCATTGGCGGGGCCGTCGCGTCCGTCAACCTGAACGATCTTCTCGTCCTTGACGCGGACGATCGTCTGACAACCCACGCCGCAAAACGGACAAACAGATTTAACTTCTTTATCAAAGCTGTTGATATTATTTATTTTATTCTCTTCATCAAGAAGCGTTTTTTCATATAGCGCTCCCGTTGGGCAGGCCTGCACGCATTCGCCACAGGTGACGCATGTCGAGTGACCCATCGGGTCGTGAATGTCGAACACCGGCACGGCATGGTGGCCACGCTCGCCCATGCCCAGCACATCATTGACTTGCACTTCGCGGCAAGCGCGCACGCATAGGCCGCACGCTATGCAGCTGTCCAGATTGACGGCAATTGCGGGGTTGCTGACGTCGTGGACCTGCGCTTCCACAGGCATTTTTGACGGCAATCGTTCATTGGTTGCAAGGCCCCAAGTCTCTGCCCATTGCCAAAATGAGCTCCGTGTATCTGGTGATGAATCGCGGCCGGGCATGTCTGCAGCGAGCAACTCAAACACCAATCGTCTTGCACTATCCGCGCGATCGGTATCCGTCTTGACCACCATTCCGTCACTGACTTTGCGGACACAGGAAGCAGCCAGCGTCCGCTCCCCCTCAATCTCCACCATACAGGCGCGGCAGTTGCCGTCTGGGCGATAGCCGGGTTGATCCAGATGGCACAGATGCGGAATACGCGTGCCTTCACGTTTGGCGACAGTCCAGATGGTCTCTTCTGGGTGTGCGTCGACCGGCTTACCATTGAGATGTATCACCACCAGATCATTCAACTACACGCCCTCCAGTAGCGATTTCTCGATCTCTGTTACGCGAGAATCGACCCACGATAACGCTTCCTTAAGTATGTCACGCGCGTCCTCTCCAGCGTACTTCCCGGTTTGGAGTATGAACCAGTCAAAATCTCCCTCCAATCCTATTTCGTTTGCAACTTGTGCGATTGATCCGTCTTCATCAAAAGCGAGCAGCGGAGCTTCATAACTATCCGCAGATACCTCATACTGATGGATCATCAGATCTCGTTCCGCCTTTATGAAGTGAAAAAATATCTCATTTTCGGTCGGGTGATCTTTGATGTTCTTCCATTGCTCAGAAATTGCCGCATCGGTGTTCTCAGAGTGCTTCCGATCCACTTTGTTAAGCGCGTCCAGGGCAGTACGGCACAGGCAGATGCAAAGGAACCAATGAATTCTAACCATTGTTTCATCAATCTGCTCCTCTAGTAGTTCAAACGCTGTCTGAGCGTCTTCAATTACCTCACGCGCACGTAGCATCACAAATCGTCCCGAAAATGCCTGAGCAGATGCGCCACCGGATTGGGCGCAGCTTGACCCAAACCGCAGATCGAAGCGTCGCGCATAACCCGTTCCAGATCGGCAATGGTCGCTTCGTCCAACTCGCCCGGCGTGCTTAAAAGTTTGACCATTTTTTCAGTTCCCGCGCGGCACGGCGTACATTGGCCGCAGCTTTCATGTTCAAAGAACTTCATCAAGTTGATGACGGCGTCTTTGATGTTGTCCTGATCTGAAAGAACGACCACAGCGTGAGAACCAACAAACGCGCCCTCCTCTGCAAGCTGGCCGCCAAAATCAAGTGGAATATCGCCAAGCGATGCAGGCAGTATGCCGCCGGAGGCACCGCCTGGGAGATAGGCTTTGAAAAAATGGCCTTCAGCCATGCCACCACAGTATTCGCTGATGAGTTCACGAACTGTGCTACCGGCTGGCGCTACAACAACACCAGGGTTTTTGACACGACCAGAAACCGAGTAGCTGCGAAATCCCGGGTGATCACGCTTGCCTTGTTGACGGAACCAGTCTGCACCCTTGCTTAGTATGTCAGGCACCCAGAATAGCGTTTCGATGTTGTGGTTGAGGGTCGGACGCCCAAACAGTCCCACCTGTGCAATGTAGGGTGGACGATGGCGCGGAAGGCCACGTTTGCCCTCGATGCTCTCCAACATGGCGCTTTCTTCACCACAGATATATGCGCCTGCGCCACGCCTTATTTCCATTGGAACGGTTTCGATATCCGACGTCGCCAACGCTTCAATCTCGCGCTTCAGAAGCTTGATAATTGCCGGGTATTCATCGCGCATGTAGATGTAGATTTTTTCGCAGCCGACTACGCGAGCGGCTATCTGTGCACCTTCCAACATTTTGTGCGGCTGTCTTTCCAGCCAATGCCGATCCTTGAATGTACCCGGTTCACCCTCATCACCATTTATTGTCATCAGCCGAGGTCCGTCATAAGACTTGACGATTGACCATTTGCGCCCTGCGGGGAAACCGGCACCACCGAGTCCTCGCAAACCAGCATTGGACATCATGCTGATGGCGCTTTCGGCAGTAAGCGTTTCTTCGATCACCGATTGCAGAACAGAATAACCGCCAGAAGCTTTGTACGCGTTGAATGGTTGATAGTGCGGCACTTCAGCGGTGATGTCTTTGATCGACCAAACAGCCTCCGGTGTGGCACTGTCTACCGCGCGTTGGCCGACCTGCGCTATCGGTGCTGTTGCGCATCGGCCGATGCACGGTACGCGCTGGATATGGACATCGCTAAGCGCTTCTGCCTCAAGCTGAGCAATAAGTTCTTCTGCACCCGCAAGCATACAGGAAAGGCTGTCACACACGCGAATGGTCCGAGCGGGTGGTGGTGTTTGACCTTCTTTGACTATGTCGAAATGGTGGTAAAAGCTGGCAACTTCATAGACTTCTACCTGTGAAAGCCGCAGAAGTTCAGCCAGCGCTGCAAGGTAAGGCGCGCTCAAATGCCCCTGGTCATCTTGAATGCGGTGCAACGCTTCAATCAGCAAGTCTTTCCGGCGTGGAAGATCGCCCAAAATGCTAGCCACAGCTTCCAAATCCGCTGCTTGAACTTGCCGACCTTTGGGCAAATGCGCCTTGCGCTTGCCTTTGCCCTCGACCCTGCTTGGCCGATCAATAATCGTCGTCGTTGCCATCGGTGGCGACTCCTCCCTTCCCGTATTTATGGCAGAGTAAGCGGCATAAACGAACCTGATCTGCGGCAAGGAGAGGTCGCAATTTTGTACGTTTGAGCCAACGTAATCACTTTCTAAAGGTTGTCCTGCTAGTTGTATCTAACGAATTGGGAGTGCTTTTTGTGCTGAACTCGTTGGTCAACGCTTCTTGGGTCGATGAAGAGCGGCTCAAAGTCTATCCGCTGATCCTCGTTGGTATGCTGGCCGCCGCCACAGCTTATGTGCTGACAGGCAATGATGGCTTGCTGCCTAACGGCAATCCGTTCGGTAGTGACTTTGTCAGCTTTTGGGTTGCGGCGCGCGAGGCGCTGGTTGCAGACCCGACCGTTGCTTATGCCCGCGAGACTTTTGAGCCGATCCAGCAGGCGCTGTTTCCTGAAGGTGGCTTTTTCGCCTTCTTCTACCCGCCGCATTTTCAGTTAATGCTATTGCCATTGGGTGGACTGTCTTTCTCTGTTGCACTGATCATTTGGCTTGCAGTCACCTTTGCTCTAGTTGCTTGGGTGATGGTGAAGATCACCGGTAACGCCAAGCTTGCGTTGCTACTCGCTATCGCGTTTCCAGCGGCGTTCTTGAATATCTCGCATGGCCAGAATGCTTTTTTGACAGCGGGATTGTTCGCGACAGGTCTCTACCTGCTACCATCGCGCCCGGTTTTGGCCGGGGTGTTTTTCGGGGTTTTGACTTTCAAGCCGCAACTGGGTGTCTTGATACCGGTTGCCTTATTGGCTGCCGGGCAATGGCGCACCATTTTTTCAGCCGCCATAACCACGCTCACTTTGGTAGCCACAAGCGCACTTGTCTTGGGCGTAGACGTCTGGTCGGCGTTTTTGGCCCAAACACAGGCTGCAACGGATGTGCTCGAACACGGCTCTGTCGGCTTTGCCAAGATGATTTCTGTCTATTCAGGACTACGTGCGTTTGACTGGGCTCACGGCGTGTCAATGACCGCCCATGTGCTCATTACGCTTGGCGTAGTCTATGTCATTTGGCGCGTGTGGCGTCCGAACTCAGGTGTTTCGCACGGGCTCCGGTGCGCGTTGATTATGAGCGGCGCACTGATTGTGACGCCGTTTGGGCTGAACTATGATCTTTATCTGCTCGCGCCAGCAGCGGCGTTTTTTGTGTCGGTAGTTGCTTGGCAGGAGATGGACGGTATTGAGCGCAACAGCCTTATTGCTGGATTTTTCTTGCCACTGACCGTTCTTTTGACCATGACCGAAGGCTATTCATTAGCTCCGTGGATCGTGCTTCTGGTTTTTGCTTCTTTTGCAAGACGCGCACTGGGTCGAACAATCATCCCGGTATCTGAAGGTAATCGCGCGGTACCCGCTCAATAAAAAAGGGCGCGTTATGCGCCCTTCCCCAAGTATCCGAAACTTGTCTTATTGCGGCAGTTGGTCGTCAACGCCCTGAACATAAAAGTTCATGCCGAGCAGTTCGCCGATTGATGCTGTCTCGCCTTCCGCCAGCCACTCTGTACCGTCCTGTTTCATGATAGGGCCGGTAAATGGCTCCAAACGACCGATCATGATGTCGCGTTCGGTGATTTTTGCTTTGGCTGCGACGTCGTACGGCATGTTCCGGTATGGTGCCATGGCAACATGACCTTCAATCATCCCGCCCCAGACATCCTGCTGATCCCATGTACCATCGAGAACCGCGCCCACGCGCTCAACGTAGTAAGGCCCCCAATCGTCAATGATGGACGTCAGCTGAGTGTTTTCGCCAAAAGCTTGCATATCAGAGGCTTGACCAAAGGCTTTGATGCCACGCTCTTCCGCAACCTGCATGGCAGCTGTGGAATCGGTGTGCTGCGTCACGATATCGACGCCCTGATCGATCAGCGCCTTGGCTGCGTCAGCTTCCTTGCCCGGATCAAACCATGTGTTCACCCAAACGACTTTGAGCGAAAAGTCCGGGTTTACTGACTGTGCGCCAAGGATGAAGGAGTTGATGCCACGAACCACTTCTGGGATCGGAAAAGATGCAATGTAGCCCGCAACACCTGTTTCAGAGATGCTCGCCGCGATTTGACCTTGGATGTAGCGACCCTGATAGAATTTGGAGTTGAACGTTGTAACGTTGTCGCTTTCGCGCTTATAGCCGGTTGCATGCTCAAACTTCACGTCAGGAAACTTGGCGGCAACCTTGTTGGTTGCGTCCATATAACCAAAAGAAGTGGTGAAGATGATGTTACATCCTGAGCGCGCAAAGCGCTCAATGGCCCGCTCGGCGTCTGCGCCCTCTGGTACACTTTCCAGATACGCAGTCTCGACACGATCCCCGAACGCCTTCTCTACGTCCAGCAGGCCCTGGTGGTGCTGATAGCTCCAGCCATAGTCACCAATAGGACCAACATAGATAAAGCACGCCTTGGCATCTGCGGCAGCCGCGCCTTGCATGGATACAGCGATCGCAGCAGCGGCCCCTAAAAGTGTTGCAGTCAGTTTTTTCATATTCCTTTCACTCCCTGGCGTTGGAACGGTTTCAATTTTCTGGAAAGCTGTTCTTGTGCTTTGGCGTATCCCGTTATTCAACTTTCCCAAATTACGTGTCCGGCACAAAAGGTTTGCCCAACATGGCCGGCGTGTTTTTCATCGTCATCCGCCTGTTCGCGGAAATCAAGACCAGTACGATAATGGTTGCTACATAGGGCAGTGCAGATAAAAACTGAGACGGTATGGCAATGCCTTGGGCCTGCGCATGAAATTGCAAAATAGTGATGCCGCCAAACAGATACGCACCTGCCAGAACCCGCCACGGCAGCCATGATGCAAACACAACAAGCGCCAACGCTATCCAGCCGCGCCCCGCGGTCATGTTCTCGGTCCATTGTGGTGTGTAAACCAGCGATAAATGAGCCCCTGCGAGACCTGCACACGCGCCACCAAACATAATCGAGAGATAACGCACGCGCGCCACGTTGATGCCAAGTGCGTGCGCGGAAAGATGATTATCACCGACAGAGCGTAGCGTCAGTCCGGCTCTGGTTCTAAAGATAAACCAACTCACGCCGACAAGCAGCGCGATTGAGATATAAAAGATCGGATCCTGACCGAACAGAACTTCACCAATGTAAGGGATTTCGGTCAGAACCGGAATGCTGATCGCTTCCAGTTTAGCACCAGGTAGTCCGATAAAGGCTTCTCCAGCCATTCCGGATACACCCAAGCCCAGCAAAGTCAAAGACAACCCAGTTGCTACCTGGTTGGTCGCGAGAGTGACCGTCAGAAAAGCGAATAAAAGCGAGAAAAGCGCGCCACATACCGGTGCAAAAAATACACCTGCCCATGCAGAGCCAGCGACTTGGGCCGCAGCAAATCCGGAGACGGCACCAATGATCATCATGCCCTCGACACCCAGGTTAAGAACGCCAGATCGTTCGACAACCAATTCCCCTAATGCTGCCAGTAACAATGGCGTTGCTGCTGTCATCGTTGTTAAAAGGATCGCTTCAATCATTGCCGGGTTCATGATGAGCCTCTCACCATCGCAGGCATAGCCGCACCAACACGCATCAGTTTGATTTTGAAGTTGATCAGCGTGTCACAGCTTAGAACAGAAAACAGGATGAGACCTTGGAAAACGGCGGCAACCTTGTCGGAAACACCCAACGAGATTTGTGCAGCTTCACCACCAAGGTAGGATAGCGCAAGAATGAGGCCCGCTGCGATAATTCCAAGTGGATTAAGTCGCCCAAGGAATGCAACGATGATCGCGGTAAAGCCATAACCAGGCGAGATGGTTGGGCGTAGCTGTCCAATGGCGCCTGATACTTCAGAAATACCAGCCAAACCTGCCAGTCCGCCCGATAGTAAAAACGCAAAAAACACCATTTTCCGTTGAGAGAATCCAGCAAAGCGCCCCGCCCGGGGGCTTTGACCCAGCACCCGTATTTCAAAACCTTTCATGGTGCGGCTCATCATGAACCAAATGGCAATCGCGGCGATAATCGCGAAGACAAATCCAAAGTGTGCTCGGCCGGATGCGCTGGCGATTTCCGGCAAAATCGCGTCTGCGTGAAATGATCGCGTTTCGGGGAAGTTAAACCCTTCCGGATTTCGCCAAGGTCCGCGAACGATCCAATCGAGAAAAAGCTGTGCCACATAAACGAGCATCAGGCTGGTCAGGATTTCGTTGGTGTGGAAGCGCGCCTTTAATAGCGCGGGAATTGCGGCATAGGCAGCACCGCCGATCATTCCCATGAGAAGCATCATGGGAAGAACAAGGGGGCCCATTAGCACTGGCATCAAAACGGGCAAAGCTGATCCGGCAACTGCGCCCATGACAAACTGTCCTTCAGCGCCAATATTCCAATTATTGGAGGAGAAACATACAGCGAGACCAACAGCTATTAGGATCAGTGGCGCGGCTTTGATCAATAGTTCATGAATTGACCAGATCTCAGTGAGCGGCTCGATGAAATATATGTACAATGCACTGATCGGTGGTTTTCCGAGCGCTGCAAACATTAAGGCGCCAATCGTTAACGTCATTGCAAGCGCCAGCAGTGGGGAAATCACACCCAGCATGGGTATTCGAGTTTGTCGCTGTTCGAGGGTCAGTCGAATCATGCTGCTTCTCCAACGATTTCCACGTCGGCACCGCCCATTAGGAGGCCAATTTGATTTCTGGTGGCGATCGCGGTGTCTATTGGTGAACTCAAATGGCCATCGTGCATGACAGCGATGCTGGTGCTGATTTCAAACAACTCATCCAGGTCCTGACTGATAACCAATGCGGCCGCACCCCGCTCGGCAGCATCAATGATGGTCTGGCGAATACGGGCGGCAGCGCCCGCATCTACGCCCCAAGTTGGTTGATTGAAAATCAACACGCGTGGCTTGCGATCAAACTCGCGGCCCAGCACCAGTTTCTGCAGATTACCGCCTGATAGTGTTGCAGCATAGGGGTCATCGCCGGATTTTCTCACATCCATGGCCGAAACAATGCGTGAAAGTGTCTTGATAAGCGCACTTTGTCGGATCATGCCCAACACACCACCACTCTTGTAGGCTGAAGCATCAGAAGCATGGCGGCTCAAAAACACGTTCTCGCTTAAAGGCATATGACCCACTGCGGCATGCCCCATACGTTCTTCAGGTGCAAAAGCTGCTCCCAATTTCCGTCTGCCATTTGGTCCCAAGTCTCCAGCCGCCTGGCCTGCTATCTCGATAACGGCCGGCTGGCTTTGGGTTGCTTCTCCCGAAAGCGCATCAAACAATTCTGATTGGCCGTTGCCTGCCACACCTGCAATGCCGAGAATTTGTCCGGCGCGCAGCCGAATATTGATATCTTTCAGCGCCGTCGAAAAAGGGTCTAGCGAAGGTTGTGACAGGCCTTGTACTGCAAGAACGATAGGCTCTTCCTTCCAATCGTTTTTGGCATTGGTGCGGTGTTCTACATCTTGAACATCGCTGCCCACCATCATGGCAGCAAGAGACTTGGCAGTCTCTTGCTTTGGATCGCAGCGCGCAACAACTTTGCCATGTCGCAGAATTGTTGCTCGATCGCACAGAAGTTTCACCTCTTCCAAGCGGTGAGAGATGTAGAGAATGGCTTTACCCTCACCCTGTAACTGGTGAAGCGTTTCGAAAAGTCGCTCGGCTTCTTGCGGCGTTAGAACGGAAGTCGGCTCGTCGAGAATGATAAGATCAGGCTTTTGAAGCAGGCAGCGGATAATCTCGACGCGTTGTCGCTCGCCGACAGACAGGTCGCCTACCAACGCACGCGGATTGATCTCCAGACCATAGGCTTTGCCAAGTTTCTCTGCTTTTTGCGCTATGTCTTTAAGGGGCCCGGCATCGTCCAGAGACAAAGCGATATTTTCAGCAACAGTTAACGAATCAAAAAGCGAAAAATGCTGATGAACCATGCCAATACCCAACGCGCGGGCCGCTGACGGGTTTTTGATGGTCACGGACTCATCACGCCAAACAATTGCTCCACTGTCAGGCTGGAGGCTACCGAATAGCATTTTGACGAGAGTTGATTTCCCGGCGCCGTTTTCGCCCAGTAGTGCGTGAATTTCGCCTTCCGTAACGTCCAGTTCCACGCTGTCATTGGCCTTGAGAGGCCCAAAAGTTTTGGTAATTTGCCGGACACTCAGCAGGTTAGGCATCGCAGGTTCAATCCGCAGGTACTCATGCGACCGTAACGTCACTGTTGTGCGGTGCAAGAGGCAAATCCAACAAACCTTGGGACTTTGGTCGGTCTTTTCATGACACATGCGTCAACAGGACCGTAGACAAGCCCTTTAAACATGCCCATCTCTCCTTCCATGAGCGAGACTGTAACAACTGATATATTAGTGGCTGGCGCCGGGCCGACTGCGTTTGCGGCAGCTTTAGAAGCGCACGCAGCAGGTTACATGGTTTCCATAGCGGCGCCTGACGAAACACATGTTGACAGCGACGCGCGAACAACAGCGTTGATGATGCCAGCCATCGGTCTACTCAAAGACATGGGTGTTTGGGTGGTGATCGAAGAGCATACAGCCCCGCTCAATGTGCTAAGAATCATTGACGACACCGGCCGACTGTTCCGTGCACCCAGCGTCGACTTCAAAGCTTCGGAAACCGGAGAAGCGCAATTCGGTTTCAATATTCCCAATCGCGTTCTAAGCCGTTCTCTGCGTTCTGCAGTAGAAAACCAAGAGAACATATCGACCCATAATGCAATGGTTTCCGCTGTGGCATTTGATGATGATCAAGTGACCGCCACACTCTCCGATGGCACCAACGTACACGCAAAGCTGGTGATCGGCGCCGATGGTGCTAACTCGCTTGTGCGTAATGCTGCCGACATTGGTGTACGCAAATGGGATTATCCGCAAACGGCCCTCGTTACCGCCTTCGATCACGAACGGCCGCATAATGGTGTGTCAGCTGAGTTTCACACTTCCCAAGGCCCGTTCACGCAGGTGCCACTGCCTGGAAATCGATCTAGCTTAGTCTGGGTTGTTGAACCGGATCGCGTTTCTGAATTGACGGGAATGAGCACAGAAGATCTCTGCACCCTGATCGAGAAAAATCTTCAACATACGCTCGGAAAGATAGATAATCCTGCCACGCTTCAGGCTTGGCCGTTATCTTCGAGTGTATCACATCGCTTTGGTGATGGACGCGTCATGCTGGTCGGGCACGCGGCTCATTCATTTCCGCCGATCGGCGCGCAAGGTCTCAACCTTGGCTTCCGCGACATAGATGATCTGGGAAGAGTTTTGGCCGATGCATACATAAAAGATGAAGATCCCGGAGGGCGGAAAACCACGAGCGCATATGACAGGCGCCGTCGCGCCGACGTTTATTTGCGGACGGGAGCGGTCGATGCACTCAACCGTTCTCTTTTGACGGACTTTCTACCCGTACAGGCAGTTAGGGCCGTGGGTTTGAGCGCGTTGAAAAACATCGCGCCAATGCGAACGTTTTTTATGCGTGAGGGTATTAGACCGGGTGGCGGGCTGCGCGGCCTTTTCAGCTAGAACAGGTCTGGCGGCAATATGTTGTTTGTCATCAAGTAGAGCAGAGTGGTCACAGTGAACACAGAACCCACCGTAGTTATCAGCACGATGGCAGATGCGCGCTCCACCCACACATCATACTGTTGCGCGATAACAAACACGTTTGTCGCAGTCGGCAGCCCAGCCAGAAGTACGGCTGCGTAAATCCATACGTCCGGAAAATCTCCTGCCCGCGATACAATAATGTAGGCCAACAACGGTGCGCCCACCAACTTTAGCAAAGTGATATAGACCGCTTCTGGTGGGACACGTTTTAACGGCCGAAGACCCAAGGTGACGCCCATTGCAAAGAGTGCGCAAGGCGCTGCGGCATTGGCCAAATAATCAATAAGCGTTTGCGCTGCTTGTGGGGGCCTAAGCTCAAAAACGGCAGCTAAAATGCCGATGATGGTCGCCATTATAAATGGATGCGTCACGATTTTGCGCAAGACGTCTAACGCAAGGCGAAAACCAGAGGGTCCGTCACCATCTTTGCCAGACAAAGCCATGAACAAGGGCGCGAGAATGAAGTGCAAAGTGTTATCGAAGCAGAAGACAAGCGCAACAGGCACTATCGCGGCTTCGCCAAAAGCCAACAAGGCAAGACCTGGCCCCATGTAGCCTATGTTACCATAAGCTGCGCCCAAACCCATGACGGTGCTTTCGGGCACTTTGCCGCCATTGCGCAGCACGGCGATTACAAAGGCGACCGCGAAGATGATGAATGTTGTCAGCGTGGTTGCGATGATGAACCGCCATTGAGTGAGCTGTTCAACAGGCGTGCGCGCCAATAAATTGAAGAACAGCGCAGGCAGCGCGATATAGACGATGAAGGTATTCATCCATGCCAGGCCCTCAGCAGGCGTGCGCAAGATGCGAGCGGCAGCATAACCAATCGCAATCAGCCCAAAAAACGGCAGGACGAGCCCGAGTACTTGCAAAGTTCATTTCCCTTGTTTGTCAGCGCGTTAGCGCCAGTAGATCAAACCTGCAAGGACTTGAACTTGGAAATCAAACGCTACACATTAGAGCCATGAAATATTCTGACGCAAAATCGGTTTCCACCAAGTTCGGGATTGGCGATGTCGTGCGACATCGACTCTTTCCATTTCGCGGTGTTGTTTTCGATATCGATCCCGAATTTGATAATACAGAAGAATGGTATCAAGCCATTCCCGAAGAAATCCGTCCACGCAAAGATCAGCCGTTTTATCATCTCCTCGCGGAGAATGATGAGACTGAATATGTCGCTTACGTTTCAGAACAGAACCTTCTTGCAGATGCTGACAGCGGCCCATTGAGACACACTCAAATTGAAGAGATGTTTGATTGGAGTGCTGAGTCCGGGCGATACACAACGCGCGAAATGACAGCGCACTAGCATATCAAATCAAGATAGCGTTCTTTGACGCAAAGCTTCCCGCATGGCTTCAACAAGATGGTCTGCGGGATGCGCCCCCATGACAGCAATTTTCCGGTCAAAGATGAAGCATGGCACGCCGGTCACACCCATCTGACTGGCACGGGCCACTTCAGCTTCCGTTTCTGCGCGCGCTTCATCGGACGCCAAACGGCCTAGCGTGGCTACGCGGTCCATGCCTGATTTGGTAGCAATTTCCGCTAGAACGTCCAAGTCACCAATATGAGCACCTTCTAAAAAGAACCCGTTAAATAGTGCCTCAACGACTGCATTCTGTGCTTCCAAGCTTGCCTCGCCGGCGAACCGAACCAATCGATGCGCGTTTAGCGTGTTTGGCGATACAGCGATACTCGCAAACGCGAATTCAATGCCTTCTTGCATCCCCGTCTGCTCAATATGGCTGTAGATTTCCTTTGCGCGCTCCGGGCCACCAAACTTGTTTTCTAGATAGGTTTTCCTATCAAGGCCCTCATCAGGCAACGTCGCGTCGAGTTGAAAAGGACGCCAGTTCACTTCCAACGCGATTTCGTCAGCAACCGTCGCCGCGGCCGCTTCCAAACGGCGTTTTCCGATCAGGCACCACGGGCACATCACGTCGGAAATTACATCGACTGGCAATACCGCCTTGGCGCCGCTCGCCTCAGACATGATAAATGCTACTCCTTGGTCGAATACCAAACCGGCAACTGATATCCATAGAGCGGTGTAGGCGTATCCGGGAACTGGATGTGATCCCAGTGAGCAACCCATGTTTCGCGCAAGTGGTAAAGTGGAATAGCATAGTGGCCGGAAATTAGCACGCGATCCAACGCTCTCACTGCTGCAGCAAAGTCTTCGCGGGCACGTGCATCAACCATTTCTTCAATCAACGCATCAATTGCTGGATCATTCGCACCGGCAAAGTTGAAAGTACCTTCCGGTTCAACAGATTGTGTTCCCCAACGCCAAATCTGTTCAGCACCCGGCGATAGCGAGGCGGAAAGGCTAGCGGCGACCATATCATAGTCGTAAGTCTGGCGACGTTGTTGGAATTGCGCATCATCAACGCTGCGCAAGGTAATTTCGATGCCGATTGTTTCAGCAGCCCGCTGCATGGAAAGCGCCATGCGCTCGATTTCGTTTTTTGTGGTTCCAACGGCCGTACCAAGCAAGATTTCGAACGAAAGCTGGGATCCATCCTTCATCATCTTCCCGTCTTCTATCGCGTAACCCGCCTCTCCCAATTTGGCGACAGCTGCACGGAGAACGGCGCGGTCACGACCTGAACCATCGCTCATGGGTGGCGTGTACGTGCCGTCCATCACAGAGGGCAGCACGCGATCCATAAATGGTACAAGCAGTTCGATTTCTCTTTCCGTTGCCGGTCGACCCAGCGCTGACAGTTCTCCAGAATTTTGCCAATAAGAGCCCGTGCGTGTGTAGAGACCGTTGAAGAGATTTTCGTTCACCCACTCAAAATCGTAGAGCATGGTAAGCGCTTCGCGGACATTGCGGTCGGCAAAGACATCACGCCGTGTGTTCAGGAAGAAGCCAAGAAAACGATCAGGCCTATCGGATACAAATGTTGATTGCTTGACCCTACCCTCTTCTGCGGCCGGGAAATTATAGGCCGACGCCCATTTGACCGGGTCGCTCTCAAAATAGATATCAAACTCGCCTTTCTTGAAGGCTTCAAATTGAGCCGATGAGTCGCGGAAGTACTCGACAGTTATCGAACCGTAATTGGCAAATCCGCGCATGGATGGGGTGTTATTACCCCAATAGTCCGGGTTCTTCTTGTAGGTAATGCGAGTACCCGGTTCGACGCTCTCTACAAGATAAGGACCAGAGCCTACCGGCGGCTCTAGAGTGCCACCTTCAAATGTTTCCGGGTCAATGGCGTGCTTGGGAAGGACCGGCGTGAGACCGATAATGAGAGGATATTCTCGGTTGGAACTTTCATTGAAATTGAAACGGACTTTCCGATCACCGGTCTTTTCAATGGACTCGATACGCGCCATCCGTCGGTTGTAAGGCGGACGTCCCTTCTCTGTAAAAATGTCATAGGTGAATATCACATCTTCTGGTGTAACGGGGACGCCATCATTCCATTTCGCATTTTCGTTGAGCGTGAACTCGATCCAAGTTCGTTCGTCATTCCATTCAACTTTTTCCGCAAGCAGGCCGTACATTGTGAAGGGTTCGTCACGCGAACGTTGTAGCAAGCTCTCATAGACCAAATTGCCAAACTGCGGATCCCATATGCCGCGCGCGGTGGTGCGCATCGATTTCAGCACGAACGGGTTTAAGCTGTCGAACGTACCCACCACACCGTAGGATATCGATCCACCCTGTGGAGCATTTGGATCAGCGTAAGAGAAGCTCTCATAGTCCGGAGCAAGTGCAGGCTCACCATGCATAGCTATCCCATGAACCGGTTCAGCATGCCCGCTCGTTGTAACTGCAAATACTGAAATCAAACCTGCGGCGATCAAACGCTTCATGTCAAAGCACTCCCTTCGGTGGTGATTCCAATCCTATCAGCACAATAGCTCAGTGGAAGGGTGAATTTGTCGCTAATCGAGTGCTGCCAAAGCCTTGAGGGATGTGGTGTTGCTGTGTATCTCGCAAGGAGATTTGCAACGGATTTCAGGTCATGTCCGAACTATCTCTCGAAAACCGAAGAAGGCGAGCCATATTCCGTGCAGAGCACCGCGGCATGCAGGAAATGGACATCATTTTGGGTAAGTACGCAAAGGATCGGGTGCCCTTTATGAAAGAAGCTGATTTGTCTGAATTCGAGCAGCTTATGGAGATACTGGATCGCGACCTCTTTAAATGGTTTACCGGTGAAGGCCCCGTGCCCGATAGCCACAACACAGAGCTATTCCGCTCGATATGTGATTTCCACGGAATTGAACGCGCCTGAACATGATCGATAAGCTTCTTTCGCTTCCCCACGTTCCAGCGGACGTGGGACGAATTACCCTGTCTGGCGTAGCCGATGGGCTTGAAGGTTTCCTGCTTGCAAAGTTCATTCAAGACAATGCGAACGTGGCCGTATTTGTCGCGCGTGATGCAAGCCGCATGGCTGACATCGAGCAAGTCCTCCGATTTGCCGCTCCAGGTGTGAAGCGCATCTCTTTACCCGCTTGGGATTGCTTGCCTTATGACCGTGTCTCTCCTTCAACATCCGTCTCTGCTCAGCGTTTAAATGCCCTTGCACGTATCGGCCGCCTGAGCCGAAAGGAAGTACCTGCCCCGACGCTTATACTCACGACGGCAAATGCACTTTTGCAACGCACTGCTAACCCGGTGCGCATCGCCAAGCAGATCATCAACGTGAAAGCTGGTGGGGTCGCATCTATGGATGCGTTGATCGAAGCTGCAGCGATCAATGGCTTTGATCGCGTCTCGACTGTCCGCGAAGTCGGTGAATTTGCGGTGCGCGGTGGTATATTGGATATCTTTGCGCCAGGCTTTGACGAGCCGGTGCGCCTGGATTTCTTTGGAGACCAGTTGGAGACCGTTCGCACATTCGATCCAGCAACTCAGCGTACCACAAAGCAGCGTGAGGGCTTTTCCCTTTTGCCGATGAGCGAAGTAACGCTGACTGCGAAAACAATCTCCCGTTTTCGCAAGAATTATATCGAGCGTTTTGGCGCGCCTGATCGTGAAGACGCGCTGTATCAGGCGATCGCAGCAGGAAACCGTTTTTCCGGTATGGAGCACTGGTTGCCTCTATTTATGGAGGAGACAGTCAGCCTTTTTGAAGCGTTGCCACAAGTCCCCATTATTTTTGACAGTTTGGCCACTGATGCCATTGGCGAACGAATTGAGCAAATTGACGAGTACTTTAATGCGCGTGTTGATCAGCGCGCTGGCAAATCGGCCAAGGAAGGTGCGGGTCCTTACCATCCTCTGAAACCTGAAGCGCTCTATCTGGACCGAGGTGAATTGGAAAGCGCACTTAACACTCGCACTTCAGTCCAGCTAACACCTTTTGAACAGCCGGAAAGCAGCAAAAGTACGATTGTTTCAGTTGCGAGCCGCCCGGCCCGCAATTTCTCAAACGAACGCGCCGATAAAAACGCCAATGTGTTTGACGAAGCGGCCAAATACCTATCCGACCTACGCTTCGACGGGAAGCGTGTTGTTCTGACTGGTTGGTCCGAGGGGTCGCTGCAAAGGCTTATTCAAATCCTTGGCGAGCATGAGCTCGGTGGCATTGAAACCATTGGCAAGCTTCAGCCGCTCGTTGAACTTCCCAAAAGCCGTGTGGGTTGCGTGGTTCTTAATATCGAACACGGTTTTTCCGTCGGTGATACTGTTTTTGTTTCTGAACAGGATATTCTGGGCGACCGGATGGTCCGACGCCGTAAGAAGAAGCGCGCCTCTAACTTTATCGCAGAAGTCGCATCCATAACGCCCGGCGACATTGTGGTGCATGTCGAACATGGAATTGGTCGGTTCGAGGGTCTTCGCACCATTCAAGCGGCAGGTGCGCCCCACGATTGCCTTGAAATCCACTATTCGGGTGAGAACAGGCTGCTTTTGCCGGTTGAGAACATTGAGCTTCTTTCCCGCTATGGTTCGGAAGATACAAATGTTCAATTAGATCGCCTTGGCGGCGGTGGCTGGCAGGCACGCAAAGCGAAGCTGAAAAAACGTCTGCTTGATATGGCAGACCAACTCATTCGTATTGCAGCTGAGCGGCACATGCGTGATGCGCCGGTGATGAGTGCCCCGGATGGTCTGAGTGATGAGTTTGCCGCACGTTTTCCTTACGAAGAAACCGACGATCAATTGTCTGCCATCAATGCAGTCGCCAAAGACCTTGGCGAAGGCAAGCCAATGGACCGTCTGGTTTGTGGTGACGTTGGTTTCGGCAAAACCGAAGTCGCTTTGAGGGCTGCTTTTCTGGGTGTCATGAGCGGCTTTCAAGTTGCCGTCGTTGTGCCAACAACGCTTCTTGCACGCCAGCATTTCAAGTCATTTTCTGAACGCTTTGCCGGACTGCCTGTTAATGTAGCTCACGCCTCGAGGCTAGCTGGCACAAAGGCATTGACCTCTGCAAAGGCCGGTGCCGCTGATGGAAAGGCCGACATTGTAGTCGGCACTCATGCGCTTCTCGGCCAAGGCATAAAGTTCAAAAATCTGGGCCTCCTGATCGTCGATGAAGAACAGCATTTTGGTGTTAAACACAAAGAGCGCTTGAAAGAACTGAAGTCAGATGTCCATGTGCTGACGCTGTCCGCGACACCTATTCCTAGAACACTTCAACTGGCACTGACGGGCGTACGGGAATTGTCATTGATCACGACGCCGCCGGTCGACCGGCTTGCCGTTCGCACCTTCATTTCTCCGTTTGACGGTTTGATTATCCGGGAAACACTGCTGCGTGAGCGTTATCGCGGTGGGCAAAGCTTCTATGTTTGCCCTCGCATTTCGGACCTAGCAGAAGTCAAAGCATTCCTCGACGAGACAGTGCCCGAACTGAGGGTCGCCGTCGCCCATGGCCAGATGCCGCCCGGCGAATTGGAAGACATCATGAACGCATTTTATGATGGCAAGTACGATGTGCTTTTGTCGACGACAATTGTCGAATCTGGTCTCGATGTTCCAACGGCCAACACGCTGATCGTTCACCGCGCTGATATGTTTGGTTTGGCGCAACTTTATCAGCTGCGAGGCCGTGTCGGGCGCTCCAAGGTGCGGGCCTATGCACTTTTCACGCTTCCAGCGAAAAAGAAGCTTACGAAAACCGCCGAGCGACGTCTTAAGGTGCTGCAATCGCTGGATACGCTTGGCGCTGGTTTCCAACTGGCGAGCCACGATTTGGACATTCGAGGCTCTGGTAATCTCTTGGGTGAAGAGCAGTCCGGCCATATCAAGGAAGTTGGTTTTGAGCTCTATCAGCAAATGCTTGAAGAGGCGGTCGCCGAGGTAAAAGGTGGCGAAGAGCAATTGTCGGCAGAATGGTCGCCGCAGATCAATGTCGGCACACCGGTCATGATCCCCGAAACCTATGTGGGCGATCTTGCTTTGCGCCTTCAGCTCTACCGTCGCTTGGGTGATTTCGAGGATATTGATGAGATCAATGCTTTTGGTGCCGAGATGGTTGACCGTTTTGGTCCGTTACCATCGGAAGTCGAGCATCTCTTGAAAATTGTCTATCTGAAGGCGCTTTGTCGGAAAGCAAACATCGAGAAACTGGATGCTGGGCCTAAGGGCGCTGTTGTTACGATACGCGACCAGAGCTTTGCCAACCCTGCTGGCCTTGTTTCGTATATCGGAGAGCAAGGCAATCTCGCCAAAATTCGCCCTGATCAGTCTATCGTCTTTATTCGCGATTGGTCGGACGCCGAAAAACGGTTGAATGGTGTTGCAGTCTTGATGACAAAGTTGGCCAAGCTAGCCGAGACTGAACAAACACAGCAAATGGCGCAATAAAAAGCCCGGCCGAAGCCGGGCTCTGCGAACGATAATTAAAAAAGCTTAGTTGCCCTGGATGGCTTTTTCCTGCTCTTCCTTGAGTTTCTGTTGAAACTCTTCGCGACGTTTCTCGATTTCCGCTTGCAGCTGCTGTTGTCGTGACTGAAGTTCTGATTGCTGGAGCGGCTCACCATCGAAAGCTGCCGTGAAGCCGTTAAGCGTCACATCAATGGGGTTCTGCTGCTGTTGAAAGTTGACAGACGTCAAGCGCATGGAACCGCCACGCTTTAAAGCGGCAACCAGATCATCCGTCAGTGGTGCTTCTGCAATGCAGCGATCCGGCAAACAAATCGCATAGTTGATGCGGCGTGCCTCTCCACCATCGATTTGAAGCGCGATGCCAGCAGGAATGACACGTCCTGTCGGCACGGCAATCTGAAACAACGAACGCGGGTTTTTGCCAGTGATCTGGATAAGATTTACAGCTGTGAGCAACTGACCTGTCTGGGCTGTACGGATGTTTTGGACATTACAAATGTCATTATCAGCCTGTTTTGAGCAGACCTTGAACCACTCGCCGCGTGGCAGGTTTTCGGCTTGCTGCGCGTTTGCCGCGCCAGCCAATGAAGTAATGAGGCCTGCGGCGAGGATAGCAGCTTTGGAAAGCAGATTGTGCATAGATATGCCGTTCCTTGTCTCGATCATATTTGAACGCCGCGCGTGCAGCACAAATAAGGCTGCAAAGTGGCGAGTTGTTGGCGCGATATAGACTGTCTGAATGCAAATGTCAGCCTTGCAAATGAGAACAATTTCACGCCATTAAAAGCAATGCGCCCGCAGGTCCTTGATCCCCTTTTTGCGCCCGTCACGTCACTGGACGGTATTGGTCCCAAGATAGGGAAATTGCTGACTAATCTCCTACCGACACATCCAGAACACGATGTTCCGCGGGTCAATGCTCTTCTACTGCATCTGCCAAACGGTGTTATCGACCGCACAAAACGTCCTCTCATCATGGCGGCCGTTCCCGGCGAAATTGTCACGCTGGAACTTCATGTGGATCGCCATCAACCTACGCCTCGCAACGCTCCACGCGCACCTTACCGGGTTTTTTGCCATGATGAGTCGGGAGAAATCGCCCTGACCTTTTTCAAAGTGCATGGTAATTGGCTCGAGCGAACCCTGCCTGTCGGTGCCGATGTGATAGTCTCTGGCCGCGTAGAATGGTTCAATGGGCGCGCTTCGATGGTGCATCCAGATCATATGGTGTTAGCGGCTAACGCCGCCGATCTTCCCCTCATCGAACCAATATACCCTTTGAGCGCTGGAGTGACCGGCAAAACGATACAGCGTGCGGCCCGGCAGATGCTGGATCGGCTGCCGCGTTTACCCGAGTGGATAGATCCCACTCTTGTTAAGCGAGAGCAATTCAGCAGTTTTGAATGTTCGATGCGCGCGGCTCATGAACTAACCGAGGATGGTAGCTTAGATCTGTTGAGTCCATTGCGTCGGCGTCTGGCCTATGACGAGTTGCTTGCAAACCAAATTGCTCTGAGCCTTGTGAGGCAACGCGTGATGAAGGTGCGCGGTCGTTCAATGGAAGCTGACAGCGTTCTGGCGCAAAAAATACGGTCAGCTTTCGGCCATCAACTAACGGGCGCGCAAGAACGGACACTAAACGATGTTGCTAATGACATGGCTTCAAGTGAGCGCATGCTTCGCCTTGTTCAAGGCGATGTTGGCTCGGGTAAAACCATAGTTGCCTTGCTTGCCATGGCAACGGCCATCGCTTCCGGCACACAAGCCGCCTTGATGGTGCCCACAGAGGTCTTGGCGCGTCAGCATTTTCGCACCATAGAACCGTTGGCTCATGCTGCGGGCCTTAGCCTTGAGGTGATGACTGGGAAAGACACACAAGCAGAAAAACGCAGAAAGCGCGAGGCTCTTCGTAATGGTGATATTAACCTCGTCATCGGCACACATGCGCTTTTTCAAGATGGTGTCGATTTTTCTGATCTGGGCCTGGTGGTGATCGATGAACAACATCGATTCGGTGTTCACCAGAGGCTTTTGTTGGCGTCAAAAGGTCATACACCCGATGTTTTGGTGATGACCGCAACACCTATCCCACGCACTTTGGTTTTAACGCTCTATGGCGATATGGATGTTTCTCGTCTTGATGAAAAACCGGTTGGGCGCAAGCCGATAAAGACTGTCAGCCTGCCGTTTTCGACGCTCGACGATTTGATTGAACGCGCGCGCAAAGCCGTCGCGCGTGGTGATAAAATCTATTGGATTTGCCCGCTCGTTGAAGACAGCGAGGAAGTCATCGCGACATCAGCGCAATCACGTTTTGAGTCGCTTAAAAGTTTTTTCCCCGATCAGTTGGGTTTGATCCATGGCCGTATGTCTTCCGATGAGAAAAACGACGCCATGGCTGCTTTCAAAGATGGAACGACGCGTTTACTCGTGGCGACGACCGTGATTGAAGTTGGTATTGATGTACCTGATGCAACAATCATGATCATCGAAAACGCGGAACGTTTTGGCCTATCTCAATTACATCAATTGCGTGGCCGGGTTGGTCGCGGTGAAAAATCGTCATCCTGCACATTACTCTTCAAAGAGCCACTCAGCGAAACCGGGCAGAAACGTCTCGATATCATGCGCCAAACCGAGGATGGATTTGTTTTGGCAGAGCAGGATTTGAAGCTACGTGGCCAGGGCGAGATATTGGGTACACGTCAATCAGGCGCGGTTACCGGACGGCTCGCTGATTTAAGCGTTCACAGTGATCTTCTGTCCATTGCCCGCGATGATGCGCGCTTGCATCTTCAAAATGATCCTGACTTGACGTCCGAGCGCGGTGAGGCGCTCCGAATACTGTTGTACCTGTTTGAACGTGATCAGGCGGTGCGCTTACTCAATGCGGGTTAGCCTTGTTGGGCTTTGCGCTTTTCTTTTAGCGCAAGGACCTTTTCCTTAAGTCGTTTAGCCAAACCTTCTTTGTTAGCTTGCCGCGCACGCGCGATCGCCAACGCATCGGCAGGTACGTCCGCTGTGATGACACTACCAGACCCGACATAGGCATTGTTATCTATATTGACGGGCGCAACGAGTGACGAGTTCGATCCGATAAACACATCTTCGCCGATTACCGTTCTATGCTTGTTGGCACCGTCATAGTTGCATGTGATTGTGCCTGCTCCAATGTTGCTACCACTGCCTATGTCCGCGTCGCCGATATAGGTCAAATGATTGACTTTTGTGCCTTCTCCCAAGTTGGCATTTTTGACCTCACAAAAGTTGCCCACCTTGGAGTTTGCACCCAAATCCGCTCCGGGCCTTAGGCGGGCAAAAGGCCCGACATCTGCTCTTTCTCCCACATGGGCCCCTTCGATATGGCTGTAAGCACGGATATTGGCACCCGCCGCCACTTTGACCCCCGGACCAAAAAAGATGTTTGGCTCCAACGAAACGTCTGCCGCGATTTGCGTATCGTGATGAAAGAAGACCGTTTCTGGTGCAACCATCGACACGCCTTCCAACAAAAAACGAGTTCTTTTTCGTTTCTGCCAAATGGTTTCTGCTTCCGCGAGTTCGACTCGGGTATTTACGCCAAGCAATTGCTCCTGTGGCGTCTCAATAGCCTTGACGGGCAAACCCAGCGAGCAGGCGATCTCGACTGCGTCGGTCAGATAGTATTCGCCCTTGGCGTTGTCGTTTCCGATCCGGTCAAGCAATTGACCGAGCATCTGCCCGTTGAACGCCATAAGCCCGCCATTGCAGAAATTGACAGCCCGTTCTTCGTCGCTCGCGTCCTTGTGCTCTCTGATGGCAACCAAATCTCCGTCTCGTTCCAGTAGGCGGCCATACCCAGTCGGATCGTCCGTACGAAAACCAACTACGCAGACTGCAGCACCTTGAGCCAATTGCTCACGCGCTTTTATCAAAGCTTCTGGCTTGATGAGTGGTGTATCGCCGAACAGGACGAGCACATCATCATGGCCGGTATCAATTGCAGTGCGTGCTGCATTTACAGCGTTGGCTGTTCCGAGTTGCTCCTCTTGCGTGTGGATGCTCACCGGATGGTCCAGCTCGTTGACCGCTTCTTGAACCGAAGCTGCGCCATGGCCGACCACGACCGCAAGGGACGTACTACCAGTAGATATCGCGCACTTGGCCACGTGAAGCACCATGGGCAAACCGCCAATGGGATGCAGCACCTTAGGCAGATCGGATTTCATTCGGCTTCCCTGCCCCGCGGCAAGAATAATGGTGAGGCAAGTGCGGCTCATCAAAAAAACTCGGATTATTCATCGGGTGACGATCAATTAGACAAATAGTTTGCCGTAATCCAGCGCTTGCAACGCATGAGTTGTGACGCTAACGCGAATTAATGCCCGCAAACCAAACCGTCGCATCAAACGATCCCGTTCCGTATCTCGTTATGCTGGGAACGGCGCTTTGCTTTTCTACCAACATCATTTTCGGACGTTATGTTGCACCAGAGGCCCATCCCTTTGTGCTGGCATTTCTTCGCTGGACATGTGTGGCCTTGATCCTTTTGCCTTTTGTGATGTTGGCTCGAAAAAGCAGGGTTCTGGCTCTTGTGCGTCACAACCTGCTCCTGCTGGCGCTTCTGGGTATTTTGGGCATGGGCATCAGCGGTGGTGGTGTCTATTGGGGCCTTCAAATGACGACAGCCACCAATGCGACTTTGATTTACTCTGTCGCGCCGGTTGTGATTCTTGTGTTGGAACGAGTTTTCAAACATCGTCCCATCAGCACGCGCGAAATCGCCGGAGCTGTGATCGCGTTTGTTGGTGTTGCAACGATCATAAGCAAAGGTTCTGCGGCCACGCTTATGGCTCTCCAGTTTAACGCTGGTGACATATTGATCGCCGCCGCTACCTTGTCTTGGGCTTGCTACTCAGTCCTGTTAAAATCGGAACGGTTGAAATCGGTCCGCGCAATTGAACTCTTTTGGGTAATCGCTCTTTTTGGTGCATTTGCCAATCTGCCGTTTGCACTTACCAGTCTATTGCAACCACAAGGCATGCCCCAATCTGTGTCCGGATGGCAGGCGCTGGTTGGGATTGTGGTGATATCATCGCTGATGGCATTCACTGGCTATCAGTACGGGGTAAAGCGTTTGGGGCCATCCTTGGCGGGCATGTTCATGTTCCTAATGACGCCCTTTGGTGTCATTTTGGCCGTCCTGTTTTTGAATGAGACGCTTGAAACCTACCAAATTGCCGCTATCGGCGCGGTTATGATGGGCGTCGCAACAGCAACCGTGCCCAGGCGTAAACTGGCAGCCCGTTAGCCAAACGTGCCCAATACGGGGAACGTTTCCAACAAGAAGAAGGCCATGCGCTCCATGCCACCGGTGAGAAACAGAATACCGGCGACAACCAAAAGTCCGCCGATAATTTTTTCAACAGTGCCAAGATGCATGCGGAAGCGTTGAAGAAAGCCCATGAACGCACCCGAAAACATAGCGGCAATCAGGAACGGTATGCCAAGGCCCGCCGAATAAACGGCCAATAGCGCTGCCCCTTCGCCAACACTGTCACGTGCACCAGCCAGGGTTAGGATCGGCCCCAATACCGGGCCGATACACGGCGTCCACCCGAATGCAAAAGCCAGGCCCATGACGTACGATGCGATAGGGTTGGCAGGACGCCCCTGCGTCTGAAAACGGGCCTCCCGCGAAAAAGCGGAAATCCTCAAAACACCGAGAAAGTTCAAACCCATCAGGATGATCACCACCCCGGCAACCATGGCCAGTTCGGTTTGATAGACCCGCAAAAAGCCACCAATCGTGCTGGCGCCCGCACCCAACGCAACAAAGACGGTTGTAAAACCTGCCACGAAAGCCAGCGCTGCTAGCATGAGAGAGAATCGAACGGTCTGACCTGTCGCCACTACAGAACCATCAATGCCTGGGGCGCCTACGCCGCCCTGTCCGCGAAAATCGTCCATGGAAACGCCCGCCATATAGCACAGATAGGGCGGGACCAGCGGTAGCACGCAGGGGCTTAAAAAGGAGATGGCTCCTGCTGCAAAGGCGCTCACAAAGGATACATCGATAGCCATAAAGCGTTTATCTCTTGGTTGTTTGTCTTGTTCATAGAACTAGCATAAATCCTATGCCATCGGATGTGGGAAAGACCGAGGCAATTTGTCGTGATGTTGATTTGATTAGAAGCCATTCAGGCAGTTGACGCGCCCTATCGGTTTCATTATCAGGCGGCTTCGCGACGCTGCTTGCAGCTCGCAAATTACCCTTTTGGGAGCGCGTAGCTCAGTTGGTAGAGCAACTGACTTTTAATCAGTAGGTCCAGGGTTCGAACCCCTGCGCGCTCACCATAAATCTCAATTGGATTGGTTATCCATATATTTTAGTTGCCACTTTGGCGTGGCGGCTTTAGCTCGGGTCGGTTCCAAAGCGACGGTATATCCCCACTGCAGACAGTTAATCTGGTCGCTTACATTATCCCGCCTGCTTAGTTTTGACTGATCCGCTTCGATGCCAAGCAATTCGCAGCAGTTGAATGCGGGACCGGGCTGGTTCGTAGCGAAGTCCACGCCATACAGTTGATTTCGGGAGATGTCCTGAAATAGCGAAACGGACCGCTCTGGCCCATCCACAATAGTAATTAGACCGCCCTACCATTCTCAAGCTCTGTTACCACTGAGGGTGCCTTGTGGCCAGGTTCATCGGTATCGGTTATGTCATGCGCCACTAACGGCTTGTGAATGAAAAAGAGAGGGAAGCGGTGGCGTTCGACAATCGATTCAAACGACTTTCTCAAGCCCCGAACTTCGTCACAATCAACAATTACAAATGCGGATTTTCCAGCAGCAATCTACTGCCGCACCAACTTATTGACACCATACATCCAGCTGACCGGGTGATCTTTTTTTACCGCGACATACACATGAGAGCACTAAGTGTGTTCATCAATTGGTGTATCACAGGCCAACGCTATCAGACCGAGGACGGATGGCTCTTTAGAAACCTCAAAGCCGTAATGGACGGCAGCACATACCGGTTTTTCGTCGACTGCCTGAAAGCTGGCGAATATGAGCAGGCTTTTGACCTTTATGTCGCCTATCTGACTGAGTTCGGCCCGCTCGACAATCATACACTGCCGCAACATGAGATCATTGATTATTATAAATTGGATCAGTTCGACTATTTTGTTGAATTGGAAAGCGTTGAGTATTTTTCGCAATTAACGGGCATTCAATTTCCATATGAGAAATCAAATAAATCTGATCGTACCATCAAAAACAGGCTGCAAAAACGGATCGCTACTGACCTGTTGCTGCACCAGAAGATTTCTGACTATTACAAACCGGACACTGACTTTTTCGTCAGCAAAGGCCTGACATCCCATCCGTGGCGGAAGATACTTTTGGCGAGGGAGGGATTGGAAGACAGAGAGAGTGCGCCCACCGCTCAAAGGAAAGACAGTCCAAAGCCCGTTCGCTTTGATAAGAAGATCTACACCGTCTTCTTTCCACTCTTCGAGAAGGTTGAAAAGCGCGGCTATGAATTCCGAATGTTAGATGCGGGCTTGAGGGAACATCCGCGGGTCGAGTTTACTGATGCCCCAGAGGCGGCTGATTTATTGATCTTATGTGATAGCCACCTAAACGACCGCTGCCCCCGTCGCGAAGAATTCATCAAGCTGAAGGATCGATACAAATTCAAGACCGTCGTTCTTGATTTTGATGACAACCCCTTTGGCATTTACGATAAAGACGATTTCACATGGCGGCTCTACTTCAAGCGAAGCTGTGTGAATCGCAACAAAGGTTGCAGGATCGATTATGATGAGCTTCCGGTAATCCCGACCGCTTACTGCGCTGTTGATGAAATTGCGCAGGCAGGAGCGACAATAGATCGCGAGCGATCCATAGACGTCGCTTGTCTTTTCGACGAACTCTCCGAAAACGAATGGGCGTATGAGAAAGTGCATGGTCGGCTGCTGAAATTTGCCGAAAAGTTCAAGGAAAAACACGATTTCAATGTACTGGTTGGCACCATAACCGAGACGGGCCAAGTCAGCGCATCTGGGCTGGTTGATGATTACAAAAACTGTCTTGTGTCGAGCAAAATTGTGCTCCACGCCAATCCTGACCTCTGGGAGGGAGACAGCAGATCATGGGAAGCATTGAGTTCAGGCGCGCTCGTTTTCTTGGACAAGATGGTCCAACCGATCGAGAAACCGCTTGTCGATGGCAAGCACATCATCTTTTACGATGTGAGTGATGAAGGCTTCCATGACCTTGAGCAGGCCATCCTTCACTATCTGAACAATGATGCCGAACGCGAACAAATCGCCCGTTGCGGTCAAGAATTTGTTCACGCGAACCATCGGCCCGTCCATCGAATTGACGCCATCATTTCACGCCTTGACGGTCAAGCAGAAGCACTGAACGAGGAGATGGCCTATATCGCAAACCAGCGAGACGCGTTGTCGCGCAATCATCTGGAAGAAGTCTATCGTCTTTGTCCGGGACTGGGTATTCGGGCAACTAATGATGGCTGTATTTTGGAAGACACAGCCAGGGGCAAGTCTTTTACCTGCAACAAAACGGCAGCTAGCTTCTTATCAAAGACTGATGGGAGGCGTTCTCTTGAAAAGGTTGCCGTTCAGATGGCGTCCCATTTCCGCGCGCCATGGTATTTGCTGGTGAAAGATATCTACAAACTTGTGGTCGAATTTGAGAGGCTTAAAGTCATTGAAATTGCCGGCGGCGGCGAAGATAAATAGTGTCGTAAATCGCGTTCAGCGTAGTTCAATGAACCCTATAGTCCGCAGTTGGCCCAAGAGTGCACCAACCTGCTGAGCAGCCAAATCCGGACCAACATCAAAGCGTGCGCTGATCGTCGACGAGATTTCCTCAACCGTACTATCGCCGTCACACAGATCCCAAATCAGTTTGCCGGAAGAGTTGAGCCACAGGCTCTTTTCCTGCGCAGGGATAGCCAATAGGAGATCGTCAAGCACCCGTCCTTCCTTGACGTGTTCCCCTTTGTTAGGCCGCCCATAGGACGGAATTGACGGAGAAACACCTGTCATTTCCTGAGCTTTGGCATTGATCAATTGGACGAGGTCGCGACCGTAATAGTGTCTTGGCTCTACGGAGACATCGACCAGTTGCCACGGCGCATATTGGTGTTTGTTGAAAATTACACGATCATTCAGGTCGTGAATTGACTGGCAGTAATGGATGATCGGGCTGTCCGGCATCGTTTCGGCATCCCAATTGGTGCAAATACCAAGGTCTGCTTTCTCGTGACGTATGCCATATTCAGCACACGCGACGACATAAGCGAACATGTCTGATTCCCAAACGCGTTCTCCATTTTCATAGCGATAGAACTCTCGGACGAATGAGCAAAGCTCGAGCCATCGTGCACAGATTTTTCGCAGGTCGCTGGTGTGGATCAAGGTCGGGATCATGACCGCATCACCTTGTAATTCCACATCAGCGCAATGTTTATGCAGGAACCAGAACCTCTCGGACAAACCAAATGGGTTTGTCTTTGAAGCGGGCAACAAATGAAGATCGACCCAGTTTTGAGAGACAGGTGAGCCCGGTGCGACGCGTTGGGTCACGGCCCTGCGAAAGACGCAATCAGGGTCCATGAACAAAACCGTGCCTTCCGGCTTTTCTGCATAAAGCCATTCCAGCAGCGAAGCAGGCTTGTTGTAAATGGGATAATTGTCGCCAGTTCGAGGATGTGTGTTCCAGGGCGTTGTGGCAAAGCAGCGCGCATATTGTTGACGGGGCAGATTTTGAGGATCGTTCGTGGCAACCAGTCGAACCAATTGACCCGGCTGCCCCACACGCTTCCACGTATATTCGAGCAGGTCGGCCTGCCATTGCATGTAAGGACGGTCGTCAGTGCTGAATACTGTGTAGAACATCGTGCATCCAAATCCGGCGTTTAAATCTGGTCTCTGTCAGCCGCGCGGCTGCTAAAGTCTTCATCCGAAACACAAGTCAACCAATCGGTATGATTTTTGATGGTTACCGGGTCGGGCGGGCGTCCAAGGAACGCATCAGGATGGGCAAGCTTGTTCTTCAAATCCATGCCTGAGAACAGTTCATATTCTGCAAGGCTTCGGTGCGGGCCCAATCCATATTGCCCTAAGTCGTCCGCAGGACCGTCATCGCTGTAAGCGAGTTTCCTAAGCCGGTCGAAAGCAGTTTTGTTTTTCGAAAGGACAATATCTGCTCCGTTCTCCCAATGGCGTCGCGGCGGCGCATCGGTATGAAGCATGTGCCAAACCACCATCTCGTCGGGCACGAAAAAGTCATAGCCGTGCGTGAAGGATCGCAACGCCAATGCGAACTCTTCACCCCAATAATAGTGGCCGGGGTCCTGGCGAACCTCTTCATTCCAAACACCAAGGGTGAAGACAAATTGACCCGACAAGAAACGATTGCGCGTCGGATGCCTTTGGACTTCCTGGCCCCATACAAACCATGGTGCCCAACCCGAACCAGCTTTCCAATCGGCTAGTTTTGTCGCCCGAATTCCCTCCTCGCGTCTCTTTTGAACGCTTCCGTCATCCTTAAGCTCGAACAGCGGAGCAATCGTTGTGATCATTGGCTTCTCAGCGGGGAAAGTGCGCATCATCCTTATCAAGTTGGTGTCCCAACCGGGTGCAAACGCCATATGGGAGTCAACCTGTAGCGTGTAGTCTTCACCCGACCAGAGACCCTGCGCTATCGCACGCGCCCAGCATCCCCCTTCACTTTCCTGGATAGGATGCTCGGAAAATCGGAAGCGCGGATCCGCTTTGAAACGATCAATTTCAACCGGCTGTTTCTCATCATATTGCCAGCATATGCCGAACCTGAGGTTTTCAGGATTTCGCGCCATGGCCAGACAATTGTCGAGCGTGAATGGAAGAACAGGATCGTTGTAAGATGCAATCGATATGAAGATGGTTGGCGCTGATCTCTTGTCATCAGACGCGCCGTGTTGCCCGGCTTCCAGAGCCGAAGTAGCTGGATTGAGCCCGGCACTCATTTTTCTGTTCGTCGGAGCCAGCCGTTGATCGTAAATCGGCTGTCAGCAAGTTCACGCGATGGACAGCTTACCATATCGACCTCATGCCAACGATCACTCGCAAACACGACCATCATATTGTTCACCGGCTTTACGCTGGTTACATTCTCGGACGGTGCGGCAACATCTTCTGGATGGGTGTGATAGAAAAGCAGATTGCCTCCCGAAAATGCCTGAGGCGATCTGAAAAAGTAATAAACGAAGGTAACATACCTTGCTTTGGTGTCGGGGTCTGACTTGTCGGAATCTGCATGTGCCAGAAAGAAGTCGCCATCATTGCTGGCGGTAAGCTGGATTTCGCTATCGTTTACGCCGCTCGTATCAAGGCCGAGCGACGCGCCAACATGGGACAAATGCAGGTTTAGGCGCTTTAGAAAAATGTCCCTCCATTCGCTCTCCCGAATCTTGAAATTCACCCTTGATTTTCGCGTTTCATGAGCCTCGGACTTCTTCCCCTCAAGATAGACCTTGCTGCCTTCGAAATCGGCTTCGCTCGCCAACGTGTACTCAATGAGTTTCCTGTTTTCGGCAGGCGTCAGAAAGTCATCGATTTGCACATATGAGGCGCCTGCACCATTTGCTCCGGGCAATTGAGCGTTATTGGCCAAAGACGCTTGCTGGCTGATTTGGGCAGGATTAAGCAGCACGGGCGGCGAGGTCTCGATGCTTTCCAGCACGCTGGACTGGAAGGTGAGCGCTGCTCTGCCCTCGTCGATTGGAAAATGCAGCAACTTAGCGTGAGCCTGCGCCGCATCGTTGCCCTGCACCGCCAAGCTCACATGCAGGTCTTGTAGCAAAGGTGCATCGGCTTGAATGACAGCACTGTGGCGCTGGCCGGTCTTCAGCGTGATGGTTACGTTGATGTCCTGCATCTCATTCAACCTTCTTGGAGGCCCGCTATCGGAACCCCAGACCGCTCCACGATGGCGCTTTTCCGCATTGTCGGCAAGGCGAGGATTTCTGAAACCGCTTCAGAGGGATCACTGAAGTCCAACGTGTAGGCCTCGATATTTTCCACCATGGAGCAAAGCGCTTGAATAGTCTGGTCTGAATTGACGGGGAAACTCAGGCAATTCTCCAGCAATTGTCCCACAGCTTGAGCAGGTGGCAGCTTGCTCAGTTTTGCGTCAGCGCCTTCCCGGAAGTGAGGAAATACAACAACGGAAACAGTATGTGCCACTTTTGAGACTTGCTCTCGACTGATGGGAATCGCAGTCTTGGAAAGATACGTCACCTCAGATCGCGAGAGAGTTTTACTGGATTTATCGCGTACTTGCGGCGTGTTCGGGAAAGGTACCGCCTGGCGATTATAAGGATCGAGCGGGACGATATCATCGGACAGAAAAGACATGCCCTTCTTGCAAAGCTCCATTGTGAGCGTGCTTTTTCCGCGGCCCCATTGACCGGGCAGAACGACAGCGCCGGCGTCACCGGCAGCGCATCCTGCATGCAGCCAAACAAAATTCGAGTGGGCGTTGATATACAACCGAACCACCTCCCGAAAGAGGCGCTTGACCTGCTTGTGTCCAGGCGACAAACGCCCTTCGACTTGCCCATCCACGAGCAGCCTTGACCGGTCGCCCTCACTCTCGATGCGGACACGCCCTATCGACGGTGCCTCCCCCGCCACAATCATCCTCGCAAACAGGCTCTTTATTTGTGCGTGGGTTGCGGCGTTGTCGCTTCCGGCGAGCACGGTTTTGCCAAGAAAGTTGATGCAGACATCGCCGTTATCTTTTGGATCAACGTCTTGCGGTGTTTTAGGACTGTCCCTCCCCGTTGTTTGGTATTCACGGACCGCGGCACGGTCCATCAAGGCTTTTTCGTCGAGAAAGCTTTCGGGCCATTCTGACATCCAAGCCGGATTAAGCCTTTGATTGTAGCGGTTCCAGGAATATGGCCCTTCAAACTGCTCAATCATAACGCCCTTGTTAAGGGGGACTTCGTTGCCGCGCGCATGGCTGCCGGGTTTGAGCTCAGCATCTGCCGGGGGAATCTCGTCCCACAAGAACTTGAAGGGTTCGGACTTGCCTCTCAAGCCCCGCATCCGTTGAATCATGCCGGTATAGGTGCTCGTCATCGTTCCGATGAAATCTTGGGAATAGGATGCGATCAGTTGGGCAATGTATGCCATTGCAATGCTGTCATGTTGGGGGAGCTCACTGAACTCCGCCCCAAATTCCGCCAGAACATGATCGTCGAGAAACAGGTGGTTTGGGTAATGTGTCTTGATGTTATCAAAAAACGGATCGTTTGGTTCATCAGTTAAAATCACCAGCAAATCGCTTCTATCGAAATGATGCTCCAGCGCCTCGATGACTTCTTCAGGTTTGCGATCAAGCGTCGTCACTCCGGTTGTCGCCTTAAAATCCCCTCGGCGTATGTGCACGGCGTTGAACGTTCCCAATGACTTGCTCACGCGCTCGGCGAAGTGAGCGTATGGCACTTTTGGTTTTATGCGCCTGAGTGCGTCAATCGCCTGCAATTGGGCCACGCGGCCAAGATAGAAAAAGTAGCAATAGCGGCTGAGCGTATTGCTTTCCGGGCCTCCTGAAAAAGATAAGGCCGGAATATGCTGCAACTCATCGCCTACGGTGATGATATCCGTGCGGCCCTTGGCAAAGGCCCTAAAGTCATCCGTGTCAGCTGCAATATTCGACGGGTCACAAAACACACTTTCCCAAGCAGATCTGTGGCCAATCTCATGGGGAACGACTGAGCGTTCCCTGAATTCTTCAGCGTTGATAAATGGCACGCCAAAATCCAGCAAATCTGTCACCCGGCTCGTGTATTTATTTGTGATACGCGAGCCATACTGCACGACATTGGCCGTGGGGGATATATTGCCCTTAAGCACCAACACCCGATCGGTTAGAACCGACAGGACAACGCCAAGTTCTAACGACATGATGATATTGCTCAGTCCGGCGTTACCGTTTCGATATACGTTGTAGATGAGCGATTTCATGTTCGTTGCAACGAGCTTGTTTCACGACGTGGGACTTTGAAGATCCAGCTCCCAATCAAGCGGCGTGTAGTGCAGAAATATGTTGGCATAAAATTCGCCATCCAAGGGGTAAGGACGACCATGTTTGAGCAGCGCCCCCTCGAAAAAAACCATCTCGCCCGGTTCAACTGCAACTTCGCAGGGCTTGCCTTCTAGATCTTCGATGTAGAGTGGCCACTCCTCGTTTAGTTTGCAATCAACACAAATGGTCGAGCTAACCACATGCGTCCTCGCGCGGTCGATGTGGTTGTACAAGTAGCTGCGCGGCTGATACGCGCGTATACCATAGCAAGCCGCCTTTTTCAGGCTGACACCGCTCCATTCCTCATGCATGGGCTGAAGCTCAGCAAGGAGAGCCTGATTAAAGGCTTCATCTTGGTAAAGCAGGCTGGGAAAACAGCGTGAGTTTTCAGTTTCGATAAACGCATCTGAGGCCTCTGGTTTGAATTTTTGAACGTTTGTCCGAAGGTGAGCGAGCAACCTACCATGCATTTCGGAAGGCAGCTTCACCTTCTTGAAGCCCAAACCAAGGCTGCGAACCTTATCAGCAATGTCGGCCTGATTTATCGCCAGATGTTCCGGTGTTTCATACATCAAGGCGATCCTTTGCTGCTTTTGCTAACTGGAAAAAGTATCGTTCGTGGTCGGTTATCGAGTTTTCTGCCAACTTCACCAGTTCGCTCTGCAGAACATCATGATCACGGTAGTCCTGTTTGCACCAAGAAGAACCGTGAAATGCCCCTCTGCCGGGCGGGTCTTTTGGGTCACTGTAATAATGATAGATTGTGCCGGGTCGCAGCGCCCGCTCATCACAGCTGGATACGAGGAGTTCTTCCTTCTCCAGAAGTTCATACTCAACGCCGTTCGCCGTCATAGCGAGCGCAAATACCGGCATTTCGGAAATCCAGTTTACGCTGGCACCTGCCACCCGGCTTAGCATGAAAAGCGTGTGGCCGAAGCGAAAGCAGTCGGCAATAAACTTCTCTGACTTCGCAACTTCACCTGTTACAAACACGTTGACGCCGCCCGGCTTGAACTCGTGCTCGCAACCGATAGCTTCTAACAGCTTGGGCAAATGGACGCCTTTGCCCTGGTTGAAATCAACCGACGTAAAAAATGTTTCCGCTTCAATGTGCCAGTTTCTAGGCATCGCACAGCCACGTGGCATGATATCGAAATTGATGTTGCTGTAGAGAAACGTGTCGCTATCCAACAAGCAAATTACTTCTGCATCGCCGGCCAATTTCCCTGCCTCGGCCAGAGCCTCGACCCTGTTAAACGCGGCATGATATTCGCCACCGCGGAAACCAACATCAATTTTGTGCGCTGCACCGTGGTTGGTTGCCTGCACATAATCGGTCTCATAGGCGTCTAGTATGCGTTGCAGCTCGAACGATATCGTTCGGCCAGAGTTGCAAACCACAACCAATGTGCGCCAACCGTTGGGAAGCTTGCCTTGCAGGGACTCCAGAAAAATGGCCGTTTGCCAACGGAAGTAAGCTTTGTCTTCAACGCCGATCACAAAAGTCATATGGTCGATGCGATCGGCGCCGCCATTTGGCCGAAGGCCATCTATCATCCCGAAACGAGAGAGTTCCGAGATCACTTGATCAATATGAGCGCGGAGAATTTCAGCGTCGACAGCAAACGTATCGCTCAGATTGCTACACAACACTTCTAGCGATGTGGAGCCGTCGCAGCGCTCCCAAATGGCCCTGCCCGAACTGTTGAGTGTTAAAGCCTTGATAGGAGCATTGCTTTGTTCCTGCCCGGCATCGCGTTCAGCCGCGACAAGTACAAGTTCGTCGCCAACCTCAAAGCTTCGGACACCAACGGAACGACTGGGGTAAAAATTCCCTGAGCCCATCACACCTAAAGCCCAATCGACATCTGCTCGTTTAAGGCGGCAGACTTCAGCGGAGTCCGCCCCAGGGCCATATTATATGGTCGACGGCACAGGTGCCAGAGTTGGTACAGTTGTCGACGTTGGAGCAAACGTTCCAGTGGGTGCTGATGTTGGTGCCTGTGTGCCAACCGGGCTAAGGGCCGATTGCGCAAATACAGAGTTCGGCAGGTTTACTGACAAAACAACCGGAGCGACCCACGCGGCTTTTACAATTTCCCGGCGTTCCTCGTCGACTTCTTCACTAGCGGAAAACTCGACTGCCTCTTCAAGTTCGCGAACACGCTGTCTTAGCGCTTCAAGCTCGACAGCATCGTCCTGCTTGTCTGATGTTCCATTTTCGGCGCTGCTTTCAAGCTTCTTATCGGTCACTTTGCGTATCCTTGTGGGCATATAAGAGTGGTGGGACCGATAACCCCTGACCTAACAGCAGGTTAGCACCGGTAATCATGTTCCCTTATATCAACACAATATGGCATCCGGCAAGCTTCGAATTAACGCCAGCTTCATCCGGTCCCCTCAATGACGTCATCCTTATTTCACCCAGACTCGGCGCATTTACGCACTTGCCATAGATAGCGAATGCGCGCCGTCTACTGCCAGGCACTGTCATCTTTGATAAGCATCCAAACATTTTCTGCCAACAAAGGTGAGAAATGTTGGAGGCGAATATGGCATGCACGGCTGTCACGAATCATATTGGCAACTTCTTGGGCGGGCTGTTCAGGCCAAGCGATATCGGAAAAGCCGTGAAGCAACTCGTGGCGTGAAAACATCAAACCGACAGAAACATCATCGGCAAGATCATAGCGGATATGGTCTTTGCGCTCGACCAGGCTAAGAGCCTCTGCGGCGTTGATGAAGTAACCTGCGCCAGAGACAAATGTGTTTCCTTCAAATGCGTCCAATTCTGACAAATCAGCGATGCTTTTCCCAGGGCCGACATTGTTGTGATGAAGCAAATTATCTCTCAGGCAATCCGCCCAGACCCATGCGCCGGAGTAAATGAACTCATCCTTCGATTGAACAAACCGGTCGAATGCGGAGATTTTGATAAGGCTGCTCAGGTTCGTGCGGAAAAAGAGATCATAATCGTCTTTGAGCATCTCCAACGCATGGATCGTTTTGCTCAATATGCTTGGCAAGCCTGATCTTGGTTTCTGAAACTCTTCTGGCAGCAACTCATCAAAATCAGACCGTGGGTCAATAATGACGTTCTCACTCAAATATTGAAACTCGCGTCTCGGCATACTGTTTTCGAGCAGCAGGAAAACATCAATGTGGTCGATGCTTCTCGTGAGGTTTATGACGCTCGTCCAATAATTGCGGATATAGCTGATGTACACTGGCTGGTTCACCGCTGCGATGACCAGTATGGCAACCTTTTTCATGTCACAGCTTTATCCATTGCACTGCTAGTCGTTCGACCTGCGCCGCGCATTGGCATCGCGATGCTTTGCATGGATATCTGCATGGCTTTATCGGAACACAACGCGCTGCGCCCAACGGAAAGCGTGACGGCGCAATCGCGAGCTAACATGATACGGCGCATTGAGCACTGATTGCGCGGTCAAAACCTGGCGTGTCAACTGCCACGGCATGTTGGACAAGAGCCGACGACTTGTGTTCAGGGCACTTTCTTGGTCAAACATCTCTCCCACCAATCTGAGACTGTTGGCCGTCTCCAACTGCAGCCGCAGAACTTTGGCGTGATCGACCAACGCGGCGCGCTCTTGGGCGTCCAAGCTTCGAAATGCCTGCAGAACGTCAACCAAGAGCCTCAATTGATGGAATTTATGCCCAAGTGACGCGTGCACAACGGCTGTAAAGAACAATGCCAGCGGTGCTTGCGGATTTGCTGGATCAATTGATTGAAGTTCCCGCAAACCAAAGCTCGCCCGGTGGCGCAAACCCGCATAATGAACCAGATTTCCATGGAGTTCGACATAGGCTGGCGGCTTATCAAAGCGAACCCACTTTTCCTCTTGATTGGTTACGGTTTTGTCGAACATGGGGCGCTTGTACTGCTCAAACCCTTCGGCAGTTAAAAACGCGCCAAGCCGGGTACGCGCCTCGTTGGTACACAATATGTCGAGGTCGGTATAAGGCCTGTCAGCGCTTTGGGTGTATAGGTTACTTGCAAACACTGGCCCTTTGACGATGGCAGCTTCCAGCTTCTCCAAAGCAATGATCTGCGAAATCTTGTTGGCCATCGCGCGAAGTTTCAAACTCATGATGATGGTCGCTTGAACTTTAACGCGCATATCTGAAACGGTAGGCAAATCCCGATATCGGACGAGCTTGCGAAAAACGATGGCAGCAACACCGTGGCTTTGCGCATTGGCCACCAGACTATCAAGCAGATCGGGTTCCACTTCGATTGGTGGCTTTTCTGGATCTGAAAGATAACTTAGTAATTTATCCGACTGGTTGGTAGCGCCCACAGATGTATTTCCTTTGCCAAGCCGCGAACGAGGATAACCAACCGCTGGGAAACAAAAGCGGAGCGGCGTGATCCATAGCAGCATAGTTTTCGCTGGCGCGGCCCAAAAGCGTCTCTGATCTCGTTAGGCAACTAGATTGGAAGTGGCAACCTGCTTCCGCTGGAGGCTATTTCAAATACACAACCTGTTTGATACGAAGCGTCGATAGTGGAGACGCAACGTCTGATGTGACCAGCATGTTACGCTTTGAGGTACATGGATGACAAAAACGGCACTTGTGTGCGGCGCTGGCGGCTTTATCGGGAGCCATTTGGTAAAGCGCCTGAAAGCCGATGGCTTTGTTGTTCACGGCGCAGACCTGAAGTATCCTGAGTTTGATACCTCGCAGGCCGATTACTTTTCGATTGGTGATTTGCGCGATCAGTCTTTCGTACTTTCGTTGATCAGCCAACAATTTGACGAAGTCTATCAACTTGCCGCCGATATGGGCGGTGCTGGTTATCTGTTTACCGGGGAAAATGATGCCAACGTTATGGCGAGCTCCGCATTGATCAATTTGAATGTGTTGGGCGCGTGTCGCCGTGCAGACATCAAGCGCATCCTGTATTCATCCTCTGCCTGCGTTTATCCGGAGGAAAACCAGCGTTCTGAAAGCGACCCGCTTTGCGTGGAACACAGCGTTTATCCCGCAAATCCTGACAGCGAATATGGATGGGAGAAACTGTTTTCGGAACGTATTTATCTGGCGCACAATCGAAACCACGAGATGGAGTGTCGTATTGCGCGGTACCACAACATTTTCGGCCCGATGGGAACGTTTTGTGGTGGTCGTGAGAAGGTGCCGGCTGCCCTGTGCCGCAAAGTTGTCGAGGCGCCTGAGGGTGGTATCATCGAGGTCTGGGGTGATGGTGCACAAACACGATCCTTCCTTTTTGTCCACGAGTGTGTGGAGGCAACAGTTCGGCTCATGCGTTCATCGTTCGTGGGGCCGGTCAATATTGGTTCTGAAGATCTAATCTCGATCAACGATCTGGCGAGAATGGTGATCGAAATCTCAGGGAAAGACCTGCAAATCAAAAACGTAACTGGCCCTGTAGGTGTTCGAGGTAGGCGTTCTGATAACAACTTGATCCGCGAGAAGCTAAATTGGCAACCCCACTTGAGCTTACGGACCGGAATGGAGGCGACCTATCGTTGGATAGCCGCGCAAGTGGGTCAAGCCGAAACCTGACAACACTAGATCAAAGATCAAACATCGCAGTCTTGCGTTGCGAAGGCCTACGGCTCGGGTGGCAGCACCAATTTTGGGCGCTTTCGAACTAGCTTCATCCAGTTCTTTTCCAGCCAAGAAATGCGACGGACGCGAACGCGGGCGTCGATACAGTCAAATTCAACGCTCCCACGCCGAATGTTAGCACCCTTACCGAAGGATGGTCCTAAGCGCTCAATGGGCGTCGCAACTGTGAAAGAGACAAGTCCTCCACGATTTTGCAATTGCAGTTTTTGCCACTTCTGGATTTGCGGAAAGCGCGTCATATAGTGTTCTATGTGCTTATAACTCTGCGAAGGCGCAGCATGAAGTGGCACATCCTTAGCGGAATAGTAGCTCCCCGCTCCGGTAGGTTGTAACTGGGGCTTTATGCGACCATCAAGGAATGCAGGAAGAACATCGACAATCAATGGTTTTGCCGCTGCATAAACAGCATTCATCCAAGATGCTGGAGAATTGAAATCAGACCGTGGAACATGATGATTGCCGATGATTGCACCCTCGTCAATCTCCGGTTCAATCAGGTGCAGTGTCATACCGCCAAACTGGTCAGCTTCGTCATTTAATACCATTGCATAAATGGGCACGGCACCACGATATTCGGGCAGCAGCGCGGGGTGCAGGTTCAACGCAGGGCCTGGAAGCGTGTCGAGGATTTGTTTTGGAAAGATAATATTGGAGTTTGCGCAGAGCAAAAAATCAAATGAAGGCGCAGTCGCCAACGCCTGAGTAAGAGAACTGAGCCATGGCTTACGAATCACACGAATGTTGTGCCCATCACGAAGGAGATCATACACACACCGCCGCGCTGCAGATGGCCTTATCAAAAATGGTGGTTGGCGGAATCCGTTCTTCGGAAATTGCGTTTCACTGACCCAAACCTCTGCAATTTCGATGTTTGCTGCCCGCAGCGCTTCAATCAAAATGGGCGTGTCTCGTTCACAACTGCTTACAAAAATGCAGCGCCTGCGGGGTTTTCGATACTCGCTCATCATTTGTAAGCTCGTATTTTGTCAACGCGCGCTTATACGTAGCAGGATGCTCTCCTTAATGGGGAGACCCGTTTGCCACTCTTCTAACGTTCGGTGGCATGGTGTCCCACAAGGGGTTCATCAGTGCAATCGCCAGCCAACTTTCGACCAAGAACTTAAGACGGATTTAAAGCTTTTGGCACCCATCTAGCCGCTGAGAGAGTTAATCCAACGCTCTTATGCTACGTTATTAACACTGCCAGGGGTCGGCATTTTTTTAGCCGCAGTTACAGAAGTGAGCAATTCACGCTTTTCCGCAACGGGTTTCTCGTAAGTCTTTTTCATCATGATCCCTCTGGTCTTCACTCGATCTGATTAGCAGACGGGTTAATCCCTCAACCTAATCATGTAAAGCTTTTCAAGGCAGCGTAACGACACTTTTCCCACATCAATTACAATAAACACTGGCGTCATACACGCCTTGGTTTGGCATACGGTCTTTTTGTGCGCGACAGCACATGCAGTTTAGCAGCGTCAGGCCAACACAAACCTTGGTGAAAACCAATGGAGACCAATAGGATTTTTCTTTGATTTCTCGTTATGTAAAGCCGGATGTGTTTGAAAGGTTACGACCATGTTTCCCGAACTTTTCCCGAAGGGAGCTCGTTTAACCGACGCACGCACGGGTCAATCATGGGCACAAACGGACATTTGTGATCAAGCAACCCGAAAATCGGAAGTATTGACGCAAATAGGCGTTGGGCGCTCGTGCATTTGTATTGTTGCCACACCAAATGCCGCCGATGCGTTGTTCTGGCTCTTTGGCGTATGGGATCTAGACGGGATCGCTGTATTGGTTAACCCTGGCGTAAGCGAATTCGAACGCACAAATATAATCGAAACTACGAGTGCGCAGGTTTGGATTGATGAAGATGGCCCCAATTTACTAACAAGCTTGTCAAAAACTGAACCCATCGGGCATTCTGGTTTGGACGCTCCTGCCCTCGTTCTGATGACTTCGGGCACTACAGGCGTTCCCAAAGGCATCGTTCATACCCGTAGAGGCCTTCATGCCAGAGCAGATTTGAACATCGCGCATATCGGCGCTGGCACGATGCGTGCGAGCCTATGCGTCTTACCGGTCTTCTTTGGACATGGCCTTATTGGAAACTGTTTAACGCCGCTTATGGCGGGTGCTCATGTGGTATTGTGGGCGAGCCCCTCGCCCGTAGAAATAAATGGGTTTGCTGATTTATTGAGGAAATACCGTATTACTTTCATGAGTTCGGTGCCGACGTTTTGGAAGATGGCGACGCGGATGTCAGCAAAGATCGACAACCAACTTGAACGCATCCACGTTGGTTCGGCGCCCTTGTCCATTGAACAATGGGAGGCGATTGCGGACTGGTGCGGTACGCGCAGTGTATGGAACTTGTTCGGCATGACAGAAACGGCCAACTGGATAGGCGGCGGCGCGTTGGATGACAGTAAGGCGCGTGATGGTTATGTTGGAACGATCTGGGGTGGGCGCTACGCCGTTGGCGATGAAAACGGTGCTGTAAGAGCGAGCGGCACAGGCGAAGTACTCGTACGATCGCCAACCATAATGACCGAATATCTCGGGCAGCCCCAAGCCACGGCCGAAGCCTTTCGCGGCGATTGGTTCCGAACCGGTGATATTGGCGAGTTAGATGAAAAGGGTGCGCTTTGGCTGGTCGGTCGCACTAAGTTTGAGATTAATCGTGGTGGATTGAAGGTACAGGCAGAAGAGATTGACATGATGTTGGAACGTCATCCTGATGTAACAGAAGCATGTGCCTTCGGCATCCCTGATCGCGCAGCGGGTGAAGCAGTGGCGGCGGCCATTGTTCTGTCACCACAGGCAAGTGAACAATTTGACAGCGCAAAGGTCCTTCAATGGTGCCGGACACAGGTGCGTGCCGAAGCAGTTCCGGCAAGGCTGTTCGTGGTGGATGCAATTGCACGTAATGAACGTGGTAAAATCCGGCGGAGCAAGGTGCGCGATCAATTTGTGGTTGCTGAGCGTGACTGAAAACCCCTACCCTGACATCGAAGCTGCGATCCGCGAACTTGAGACTAAAAGGTTCAAACTGAAGCCAATTGGTCGTTTGCGTCTGGCAAAACTCAAGCATGCTTACTTCAAAGTCGAAGACGTGCGCCGAACATTCGTTTCTACCGTTAAGCCGCCGTCCTTCTGGAAAGTGCTCATGCACACAAAGCGTAGCAAAAAGAAGCGGCGCTTTTACCATGAAATCATCGCCAAAGACGGTAGCGAAACATTGGGCATCCATACCACAACCATCACCAAAACTCATTATGCGACGATGGAGGTTATGATTGGTGACACGGACTGGTTTGGCAAAGGCGTGGTGCTGGAAATCCGTCGCCAAATCATCTCACGCATGGTGTTAGGCGGCCATATTAGCCAGGTTTCGAACCAAGTATATGCACGCAATTTCGGATCTATTTTGAACTACCAGAAGCTTGGCTTTGATCATGTCGGGACACTATACCAGTCGGCGGTCGATGAGTTTCGAGGCGAGTTTGCCGACTATTTGATCTTCACCTTGCGGGGCGAAGAGTTGCAAAAACTTGCGCGTCGGTGGGCCGAGGAAGCCTCATCATGACTGCAGACCAGATTGCCAAGACTATTGTCGCCGAAGCTTTGCATACTCAACCGGATATGATTGATGAAAGCGTATCGTCGACCACTTCCGATTTGTGGGACAGCGTCGCTCACATTAACATTATGCTCGCCGTCGAAGAGCATATTGGTGGCGGCATACCGGTAGAACAGATTTTTCAACTGAATTCCGTGCCGTCCATCGCCCTGTTTCTCGACCAGCACACACCGAACAAGTAGGATATCTTGGACAGTGCGCAGGCTCGATCCGAAACAACAGACAGCACTATGTAACATTGCTGATCCCGAGTATCTTTCCGGCGCTACACACTTCAAGGTATTTGACCCAGCGCATTTTGTAGAACTTACGGATTATCATGGTATCACGCCAATAGCGGCGCGAAAACTGAAAGGAGCAACTGCGGAGTTGTCTGATCAGTGGCGCGTCATGTTACAGATGTTGGAAGAGCGTTTGCGCCTAGTGACGATTGTGACACTGGCGCTTGAAAGCGAAGGCGCGAAAGTTCGAGCTGGCTTTGAAGCGCAAGCAATACCGTTCTGTTTGGTCAAGGGCGCCGCGTTTGCAAGCGATATGTATCCCAATGTCTCCGACCGCCCGTTTAGTGATCTAGATTTCGTCCTGCCTGCTGACCGCCTAGCCGACGCCGCGCATGTGATGCAAGCGCTGGGATACAAGTCGGCGGACGAAACGCGCTCGCACCGTGAAGAGCGTTACCGTGAGCAGAAATGGGTGCTACCGGGTGTGAAATACGTATTGATTGAGCTTCATACCGATCTTGTCCATCAGCCGGCTTTACGCCGCCGGGTTGCATACGGCTTTGACCAGATTGACGTCCAAACCGGAGGCAATCACAAAGCCGTCGAGCACCTCATGACTGCAATTATTCATGGTTCAGTTGGTCACAAGTTTCACAATCTCAAACTCGCTGTCGATGTGCTTCAAGCAATGCGCCACCTGAGTGACGATCAGGTGCACGAAGCGATCAGACGGGCGGATGGCCTCAATATAAATTACGAATTGGCGAGCAGTGCGAAGCTGATGGGCGCATTATTCCCAGGTGCTGTACCGGAGAAGAACATCAGAGTGTTATCATCTCTAACAAACGTGCCGACTATCTTATCGCGGAACGCTGTAACTAATGCACACATACGCAACAACTGGCCATCACGCTTGAGAAGGCACCTTTTTCGCTGGAGTCAAATTGCGCACAGCTCCTAACGCCGTCAAAGTGCTGCAACAGTCGATGCGATCCGCGATGCAACATCTTTTGGTGGACCGTTCACGGGGACCCGTAATGTTGGCACCTTGGCAACCAGTTCCGACAAGGTAGTGAACAAATCATCGTGCGTTGGGAAGAAGCCTTCAGCACCAGCCGACAGATTGTCTTCGAGCAGTTTTTTGAGTGCATCAAACCGCGTTTTTAAACTAGGCTCAATGTCAGCGTCGCTCTCCGGCTTGGTTAGCAAGATTACGGCCTTGATCGGAAGCGGTCTTTCCGCAACGGCGCCAAGCCCCGCTTCGATTAACGCATAACGTTCAACAGCCTGCTCACCTTCGCCGTTCCACTTTGTGTCACAAACAAGCTCCGCGAGCTCGGGCAACATCGCCACGGTTTTGCGGTGCACCTTAGCGGCCCGTGGAACGCCCCATGCCGTGATTGAACCATTGTCTTCGGTTTCGCGGATCAGGCAGGTGGTGTCATCTCCGGCGATAGCAAAGCCAGCAAGTGCCAACGCCATCGCCGTGGTGGTTTTACCGGTTCCGCTGGGCGCTTGTAGAATGACAATGCCGTCACGGCTCGGCGTCAGCAAACATGCCCCGTGTAAAAGGCTTCCGTCTAAGCCGGTAACGGTATGCGACAGAGCGAAAATTAGGGCGTTTGTGAGCGCTGAAGGCGTTTCCTCCGATCGGGTATCGGCCAAGATTTCGCACTTGCCACTATCCAATAGGCGCAAGCCCACTTTGTCGTCTATGATGACCCATGGCCCATCCGGTCTTCGGCTGTCCGAAGCCACGGTAATGCCGGTATGGGTTTTTCGACGTTCACCTCCAATGGAAGGCAGATCACAAGTGTCCGGTAACGCTCGCAAGCGCATTTCAATGATGGGCCGTTTGGATAGTTCAGAAGCGTTGATTGCAGTCAACATGGAACCCAAATCGGTGGCTTCACGCAAGTAGGAAACATCTTGATCCACCACGACCTCAAGTATGCCGGTATGGAGGTCAAAGTAGTTGCGAATTTCGCTCATACTTCGGGCCAACGATAGACTTCTTCCATGCCCTGTGCGTCGTTGAGTACCGGCACACCGTCGAGCTCTACCCAACAATGCGCGCTCATACTGGTCGTTTGAATAGATTTTGGGTTCACGCCAAATACGAGACTGGGATCGTACCCTGCCAAACGCATAAATCGCATACCCAGAAGCCCCTCGCGCAGGCAACGCCGGTTTCTCATAAACCATGGCTTTCGTGTCGCCTGGATAACCCAGTTTACAATCTGATCAGGATGTAGCGTCTCGAATTGACGGTCTGTTTCCACATCAAGGTAGCGCAGCAGTGATTGCATGTCTTTGCGTCCGACATGGGCTGGCAACAACTTGGCGTGCCAGAAAATCGATCGCCGCATTTGTCGCTCGGCTGCGCTAGGCGTCTTCGACAACCAAAACACCCTCAGCTTCAAGTTCCACCACCATCTCGGCCAAATCCTTAGCAAGCACATCGGCGCTCACGTCGTAAATATCGACCAAGGCCGTGATGGCGTCACTCGTGCTGGCACCTTTTAATATCTGTTCGAAGAAATCTGTTCCGGTCGAATTGGTCGAATAGAGCTGGCCGTTGTCAGTGCGGAGGATGACCCCCTCATCGCCCATCGCTCGAAAAGACGCGTTTTGGGCAATTAAAATTTTCTTCTTTGTGATGTCCAAGATCAAAGCCCCCGGGAAAAGCTATCTGGCCTATAATAGGGTCAGTTGCCCATTTCAATTGGTGTATCAAACGCGTTGTGACACGGTTTATAGCCGCGCAACCCCATTGCCACCTTGTAAGTTGACACGCTCATAGAACGGTTGTTGTCCCATCTCGCCTAAGCCATTGATGCGCCGCTGCGCCCGGCAGGTAATTCGCGTTAGCGAAATGCCGAGAGGGGGTAAAGCTGGACAGTTTCGCAATCCGAGAGCCGTCCGGGCCATATTGGAACGTCACCGCCTGCCCGCCGCCAAGGGGCGTTACCGAAGCCAGCTTGTTCTGCGCGTCCCAGACGAGCGTGCGGGTGCCGTTAGAGACCATGTTGCCCACTCTCGTCGATTGTTCCAATCGACTGCCGTGCGGTGATTTGCATCATAGGTGAAGTCACGGATACCGCCCGGCCCGCTGATGCGGGTTTGTGCGTGCGGGCGCACGATGCCAAGGCCCGGTGTCGGGTAGGTTTAGAACCGCATTCTTGAATAATGACTATTGCACATTTGTTGCCTAGCTACTGCAACTCCGAAAGAACCCTCATGCAGTGTTCGAACATTTCTTTGCGCAACTGTGAG
>JBCBDX010000001.1:241966-532320 GCA_038529265.1 Pseudomonadota bacterium | reverse complement strand
TTGGGCCTCGCCCGTTCACACGCCTTAACAATGTGTGAAATTTTGCCGTGCCTTCCCGGAAAAACAAAGGGAATCACCTGATTAATCGCAATTGTTCCCGAGGTGGCGCCAAGGTCATTTGCAACACAATAGGCGACTTTCCAGTCTGTTTTCAAAGTTGACTGGAGGTCAACAATGAAACTTAAGAGCCTTTTGCTCGCTTCCGGTGCAGCTGTCGTCGCTGTTTCCGGCGCACGTGCAGCTGACGCTGTCATCATCCCTGAGCCAGAGCCTGTAGAATACGTTCGCGTATGTGATGCAGCTGGCACAGGCTATTTCTACATCCCAGGCACAGAAACTTGCCTGCAGATTTCTGGTGAAGTCATCTACAAAATGAACTTCCGGAACACACCCGATGTTCCAGTACTTGACGTGTTTGACGAGCCGATTTTTGACGACGATGACTCGCAAAACGGCTGGGAAAAAGAGTATGAAATCTCTTTGGACTTCAACACATGGCGCGACACTGAGTATGGCGATCTGACAACATCCATCCAGTTGGGTGCTTCTGACTCCACTATCGGTGTTGGTACACAAGACGTGCTGGTTGATGCTGGTGTTGCCGTTAACGAAGCCTTCATCACACTCGGCGGTCTGACAATCGGTTACACCGACTCATTCTACCCAGGTGGTCTCGGCGCTTCTGACCTCGACGCTGAAGGTCCAGATACAGGTATCATCGGTTACACAGTCGACTTCGGCAACGGTTCTTTCGGCATCGCGCTTGAAGACGATGGTAACGTTGATTGGGTTCCAGCAATTGCAGCTGTTGTTGCTGTTGAGTTCGGCGACGTAACTGTTGCTGCTGCTGGTGTATATGACGACACTGACTCATTCTTCGGTGGTCAGTTGCACCTCGTATACTCTTCTGGTCCGCTTACAGTTGACGCTTCTGCTCAGTACTCTGATCCAGCAGCTGGCGGCCTCTCAACAGGTTCAGCTTACTCAGCTGGCTACGAGTGGGTACTCGGCCTTGGCATGGACTACGATGTAAACAGCCAGTTGACTGTATTTGCTGGTCTTGACTACGGTATCGACCAGCTGAACGGCACAGGCGACGACGATCTGCTCGTTGAAGTTGGCGCTGACTACGAACTCGTAGACGGTTTCACAATCGGCTTCCAGGCTGATTTCTCCGACCGTACAACTGGTTCCTTCGACTTCGAAGACGCTGAAATCACATTCACACGTTCTTTCTAATCTGATCCGTCAGATTTGAAGCGAAGACCCGACAGGCAACTGTCGGGTTTTTTGTTGCGTGGATCTAAGGAGAGCAAAACTTTCTAGAAGTGAACGTTGCCCATTTACGCATTGCCATTTGCTTGACAAATTTACCTTATATGTCAATTTGACTTAGTCTTATGGGAGCTACGGCATGCAAATTACCGTCAATGGAACTGATCACGACATTGAGGCGGAATATGATACGCCGCTATTGTGGGTGCTGCGCGATCAACTGGGCTTAATGGGCACAAAATACGGATGCGGCATCGCTCAATGTGGAGCGTGCACCGTTCATATCGATGGATTTGCCGTTCGTTCTTGCCAACAGGCCATTGGCAGCCTTGAAGGCGTTGAGGTCACCACAATCGAGGGCCTCGGTCAGCCAGAAGCGCTTCATGTGGTTCAAGAAGCCTGGATCGAAACGCAGGTAGCACAATGCGGTTTTTGCCAATCCGGCCAAATCATGCAGGCAGCTTCGATGCTTGCCGATGATCCGAACCCATCGGATGAAAAAATCGACGCGGTCATGTCGGGCAATCTTTGCCGGTGCGGCACTTATCCACGCATTCGCGCGGCCATCAGACTTGCGCAAACGAAAATGGGAGCTTGAGCAATGAGCATGCTGGGAACCTTTACCCGTCGTGCTTTTCTGGTTGGAACCGCTGGCATTGGCGGCGCTGCCATTTTTGGTACTTATGTTGTCGCCCGCCCCCATGAAAACCCGCTCATGGAAGACCTGCCGGATGGCGCGGTTGCGTTTAACCCATGGATCAAAATTGACAGCGAAACCATCACCCTCATGACGCCTCATGCCGACATTGGCCAAGGCGTTGAGCATATGCAGGCGGTTCTGATGGCTGAGGAACTTGATCTGGACCTTGACCAATTTGAGACGTCGCCCGGTGTACCGGCAGCGGCCTATTACAATGGAGCATTTGCCGATGAGGCCGCCGAAACCTTTGCCGCACTTTTGCCACTACCAGCAACGGTTTTGCACGCCATGTTGTCACCAACACTCAAGCTGGTGGGCCTTCAGGGGACGGGTGGCTCCACGTCAGCACCTGACAGTTGGGTGAAGCTGCGCACTGCTGCGGCTTCCGCAAGAGAAACGCTCAAACTAGCCGCAGCGCAAGCTTATGATGTGAGCCCTGCCGCACTGACAACCAAGAGCGGCAATGTTATTTTGCCTAACGGCACCGCCATTGCGTACCAACAACTTGCCTCAGCGGCATCACAAATTCGCCCGGTTCAAAACGTCAGGCTTCGTGGGTCAGAGCAGTGGCGCTATATCGGCAAGCCAACTGAGCGCATTGACATGATGTCAAAGTGTACGGGCACAGCGACATACGGCCTGGATCTGACCGCGGAAGGGATGGTGTTCGCAACGCCAGTGACGAACCCCCGCCGTGGGCCAATGATCAGTTATGACGCAAGCAATGCACTGTCCACGCCAGGTGTGAGCGAAGTCGTTGAGATCACCAATGGCGTTGCAGTCATAGCAAACTCGACTTGGGCTGCTTTCCAGGGCGCGCGGGCCATGACGTTCGAATGGGGACCAGCACCTTACCTTGCAGAACAATCGGCGCATTGGGCCGAAGCCGAGGCATCTTTTACCGAAGACCGTTTTCAAGCTGCATGGCGCGACGATGGCGATGTCGAAGCCACGATTGGCGACACACCTGATGTTTCAGTCGCTTATCGCGCTCCGTACATCGCTCACCAACCCATGGAACCATTGAATGCACTTGTAACAGTCACCGACGACGCGATTGAGGTGAGCGCCGGCCATCAACAACCTACACTCATCCGACAAGTGCTATCTGCTGTGACCGGTCACACGCCTGAGCAGGTCATTTTTCACAATCAGCACTCCGGCGGATCGTTCGGACACCGATTGGAATTCCATAACCTCAAGGTTGCCGTTGAAATCGCCAACCAAATGCGCGGTACGCCCGTCAAGCTGACCTACACGCGCGAGGAAGACTTTGTTCAGGACTTTCCTCGGCATCTCGCAGTTGCCAAGGCGCGCGGAGCCGTCAACAACGGACAGGTATCTGCCATTGATCTTGACGTTGCTGGAGCGCCAATTCTTGCATCCCAGATGGGGCGCGCTGGCATAACTCTGGGAGGGCCCGACAGCCAAATCACGGCGGGAACATTTTCCGCACCATATGGAAATGTCGAAAACTTCCGCGTGCGTGGCTATGCGGTTCCTAACCTAGCGCCCACATCCAGTTGGCGCGCTGTCGGTGCATCATACGGCGGCTTCCTCATCGAGACCATTGTGGACGAGCTTATTCATGCAGCAGGTGCCGATCCTGTCCTGGAACGCTTGCGCATGATTGACGACCCGGTCTCCAAAAAGGTTCTGGAAGCCTGCGCTGAAATGGCAGACTGGTCCGGCCCGGATCGGGGTAGTAACCGGTTTGCTGGTGTCGCCTTGGTTCACAGTTTTGGTGTGCCGGTAGCTGAGATCGTCGAGGTTGAAATGACCAAAGGCGGTCTGAAACTGCACAATGTTTGGGTTGTCGCGGACCCGGGCACCGTTATCGATCCGGTCAACATCGAAAACCATATTCAGGGTGCCGTGATTTGGGGCCTCGGGCACGCCATGAACTCAGAGCTGACCTATCGCGACGGCATGGCCGAGCAGAGCAACTATCATGATGCAGAGGGGATGCGCCTTTATCAAACGCCTGAAATCCACGTGCGTACACTTGAAAACAACCCACATGTTCGCGGCATTGGCGAACCACCCACGCCGCCTGCATTTCCGGCTCTGGGCAATGCAATCTTTGCCGCAACCGGCGAACGTTTACGCGAAACACCTTTCAACAAATTCGTCGATTTCATTTGAGGGGTAAGAGCATGATAAAGAACAAAGCCATCGCCATGCTTGCCGCCATTGCAATATCACTTGGCACAACTACTCTGGCTCGGAGCGCGGGCGAGACGGGTGAAAATGTCGCGATCGAGCCGCCGGATAGCGCGACAATTGAAGAAGGCCTGGCCGCATTTAACCGCATTTACGAAGTTGCGTCCCACCCTCGCTGCAGCAATTGTCATGTTGGTGCTGACAACCGGCCCATGTGGTCAGGACCTGCCTACGGTAAAACAAGGCCGCACGGCATGAACATCAATGCCGGTGAAAGCCGTATTGGTGCTGAAACGCTCCTCTGTTCGGCGTGTCACGGCGTTCGTGAGACGCAGAATGATGATCCTCATGCTGCGCCACAAGTAGCGATGACGTGGCAACTGGCGCCCGTGGAAGCTGAATGGTTCGGCAAAAATCCGATTGAGATTTGCACGCAACTGCGCGACCCAGAACTAAACGGTGGCCGGGATATGTTGGCGCTAGCGGCGCACCTTGACCATGATCTCATTTTGCATTGGGCCTGGAACCCGGGAGGTGGCCGCGAACCTGCGCCATACAGCCTTCAAGAGCATGTGAATGACATTCTGACCTGGGGTGTTGCCGGTATGCCCTGCCCAACGGAGTAATGAAATGCGTCTTGCAGCTTACGTCATCATAATTAGCGCTCTTCTTCATATCGCTTTATGGGTTCTGTCGGGCTTTTCTGGTGATGCGCTATTTCTGATTATTCCTGCTGCGATCTATGTGGTTCTCGCCGTCTGCTTGTTGGCATCCATTTGGGGAAGCAGATGGATTGGCCTTTTAGTGATGTTAGGCGGTGCCGCAGCAGCAATCGGAAGTTTTGTCGCCCCACCTGTGGAACCGTATTGGATGTTTGCCCTCATCTTTGGAGCCGATATGCTTGCTGCTATTTTGCTCTTTGGTTCTATCTGGGCGGGAAAGCCGGCAATCAAAGCTGCCTAAAATCTATTGCAAGCCGTTGATATCACTTGGCTTATCGATATCGGCGATCATTGAATTGGGTACGATTACAGATCTTGTTTTTGCAATGCTTGCCAAGAGTTGCCGTGCACCCTTATCGCCATCGATCTGCATAATCTGACCGAAAAGCTTGGCCGGAAAACATGCTGGCGGTAACTTAACGCGACCACTTCGCGTCATGCTCGGCGTATCTTCTGCGCAATTTTCGATTATTTCTTGAAGCAACTGACTTTCGACAGCTGGCATGTCGCCCAAGTGGATCAGTGCCTTTGTAGCGTCAAGCTCAATTGCCCGCGTGATACCGGCCTTCAAGCTTGTTGCCATGCTCAGCTCGTGCGCAGAAACATCAACACAATCGAAGTCCCGCAGATGTTTGGCCACGTCTGCTGTGCTAACAATTGCAATCTTCTTATCAAGTCTGACCGCTCGTATGGCATCGGCGGCATGGCTGACCAATGCTCTACCTGCCAGCGGATGAAGCAACTTGTTCGCCGCTCCAAATCGCCTGGATGAGCCCGCCGCCAATAGAATGCCGACAATCAATTTAAGCGTCTGCCTCTAACCCGGTGACGTTGTGTTCTCGTCGTCCCCAGCCAAAAAGAAAACGATAAACCGACGGAACAAATAAGAGCGTCAAAGGTGATGCCAGCAACAGACCGCCAATCATGAGCGTTGCCATCGGTTCAAATAGTGCTCCGCCAAACATAGCCATCGGCAAAAGGCCCAAGACTGTTGTCAATGAGGTAAGCATCACGGGCGTGAAACGCTTCTTGGCCGCGGCTATAATCGCATCGTCAAGACTTCTTGTCTTACGTTCGATGTCAATTTGATCAATCAACACGATGGCGTTGTTAATCACGATGCCCATTAGTGAAATCAGGCCGAGGATCGCAAAAAAGGACAATGGACGGTCGGCCAAGTAGAGTGCCAATGGTGCGCCGACGATGATTAAAGGTATCGTCATGAATGTAAGAACCACCCGCCGTGCTGAGTTGAACTGAAACACGAGAGCCGCCAGCATAACGGCCAGAGCAAACGGTATTCCCGCTCCAAGTTTTGCGTTCACTTCTGCGCTCTGTTCACTTTCACCGGCAACGGTCACTTGATAATCCGGCCCCAAGTTCAACTCATTCAGCGTTGGCGCAATGAGCGCTTCCACCTCAGCAGCCGCCAGCGTGCCGCTTTTGCCTGAAATCGTCACCTGGCGAACCTGATTCAGTCGCCGGAACTGAGAGAAGTCCAGTGTTGGACGAAATGTCGCCAACTGATTAAGCGCCGCAAGCTGGCCGCCCGCCGGTACAGAGAGGTTTGCCAAATCTTCAAGACTATCGCGGAAACCGGTTTCAGCTCGCGCTATGATGGGGATTGAATCTGACCCTTCGCGGAAAGTCGAATAGGTTGTGCCGCTGAAAAATGTATCCATAACATCGGAGATGTCGCTAGACGTGACGCCGAGTTCGCGTGCCTTGTCCTGCGCAATGTCGACGACAATCTTAAGCGTTTTATTGCCCCAGTCATTTTGGTTCAGCACCAGATCAGGAACGCCTGCGAATGCAGCCTCAACCTGCTTCGCAGCCGACAACAGCGTATCGGCGTCCGGTCCGGTGATTTCAACCTCAACAATGCCGGACTCTGATCCGCCCATCGACAGACGGGTGACACGCGCGCGCGCAGAGGGGTGGTTTTCGAAGAGATGGCGACGTGCGCGTTCTGCCGCGGTGATCGCGCCCTGATAATCCTGCGTGTTGACCAGAACAAAGGCTCCCGCTGGATCTTTGTCGGCCGGATCCAAAGCAAGATAGAAACGAGGCCCACCATCGCCGATGAACGCCGTCGTATTACGCACTTCCGGGTTGATTTCCCTGTTGCCCAACCAATCAAGCACTTGCTGCGTTTGCGCCTGTGTCTCGCGGATCGATGTGCCTTTAGGATAGTCGAGATAGATCAGATACTCAGCGCGCTCGCTGAGGGGAAACATTTCGGACTTGAGCTGGGAAAATATGGTTCCGGACAACACCACCAGCCCATAGGACAGGATCACAATGGGTATCCCAAATGGCAACAATAGCCGCGTCAAAGCACCATAGCCGCGCACGAGCACATTCTCTTTTACTTCGGCTTGCTCTTTCGGGCGCAGAAACATCGCGGCCAAAAAGGGTAAAATGTAGTGCGCAGCAAACCATGAACCTGCCAGCATCAGACCGACGACTGCCCCGAGCGAGAATGCAAACTCGCCCTCTGTCCCCTCAAGGATGAGCATGGGAATGAATGCGGAAACCGTGGTGATGGAAGCAACAGCGAGCGGAATGAAAAACTGTCCACCACAGGCAATTGCCGCTTCACGCGGGGGCACGCCTTGTTTGACCCGCGTCTCAATGTCTTCGACCACGACCAGACCGTTATCGACAAGCAAGCCCAAGGATATGATGACGGCAGCTATGGAGATTTGCTCAAGATCAATGCCCAATTGGGACATACCCATAAGTGCAAGCATCACGGCAAAGGGCACAATACTAGCAATGATCAGCGCTGGACGAAGCCCCAGGAAAACCAACATGACCAGAAACACGACAGCGAACGTCTGAGCGACGTTAGACAGTGCATTATTGATTGCCTCGGTGACGTTGGTCTCCTGGAAGGTTGAAAAGTTATAGCTGATGCCGATTGGTTGCGTTGCCTCAAAGCCATTGACCTGTGCGCGCAGAGCGCGGCCAATTTGTTGAATATCGCGATCATCCGCCATTTCTACAGCAACGATCAGCGCTTCCTCGCCGTTGAAAAAAATCGGTGTTTCAGCGGGATCCACATAGCCACGCCTTACGTTCAATATATCTTTCAGTCGAACCAAACCGCTAAGGCCGGAAACGGCAGTGAGGACATTTTCCAACTCTTCAACAGAGCCCAAATCGCCATTGGCTTCGAGCGTAATGCTGGTGCCGTCCGCTTCCAGCTGGCCCGCAGGTAGAATAACATTTTGCGCCTGCAAATCAGCGAGAAGCTGAGAAATCTGCACGCCGATGGTCGCTAATCGGCGGCTGTCAATCTCCAGCCAAATGCGCTCTTCCTGCTCACCAAAGATAGATACTTTGGTGATGCCTTCCATTGTATAAAGGTTGGTGCGCAATGCGTCCGCTGCATCATAGAGCTCAGCATAAGAAAACCCCTCGCCGGTGACTGCTATCGTTGCAATAGCAACGTCGCCAACATTGGTGTTCACAAAAGGCCCAACTGTACCGGACGGCAGTTCATTTGCCGTGTCCTCCATCTTGTTGCGAATATCCTGAAAAATCGCATCCAGTTGGTCCTTGGGAATTGAATTGAAAATGCTGATGCTCAGCTTCGTCTGGCCCGTCAGAACGAGCGTTGAGATGTCTTCAACTTCGGCAATTTCTCTTGCCGCTCGCTCAAGCGGGATGGCGATCAAGTCTTCAACCCGCTCGGGCGACATGCCTGCAAAGCTTGCCGTCACATTGACGTTTCTAATTGTCAGCGCTGGATTTTCTCGCTTGGGCAATTCGATATAGGTCATCGTGCCAAGGAACATGAGCCCCAGCATGACGAGGACGGTCAGGCGAGACTTTTCAAGACCAAAGCGTGTCAGGAATTCCATGGCTACTGACTGTCGCTCAAGAGTTTGACTTGTTGACCGTCGCGCAGGAACGAAACACCGGCGGAAGCCACGCGGTCGCCAGCTTCTAAGCCATCGACAATAATCAGTGAGTTTTCGCGTACACCGGCAACTCTGACTTCCCGGCGCTGCACCGTTGACGATGCTTCATCAAAGACGAAAACTTCAGCTACGCCTCCTTGGTTTTCATTGGCTTCAATGCGGCCCTCCTGAATGATCGCTGTTAGCGGTAACTTGAAGCCAGGTTCAGCGGCTACGGGCAACTCAATGGATACTTCCACCGACATGCCAGCCTTCAAAACCGGATCGGTTTCATTCAGGGTCGCAACAACCGGAAAGCTCGACACCGCATCAGCGCGTGATCCAAGCTCACTGATAAAGGCATCAAGCACCATCTCAGGGCGATCAGCCAGGCGCACTTCGGCTTGGGTGCCGACGACCAGACGGCTGACAGTTTCAAAGTTCGCGCTAAAATCGGCTTCAAACTCATCGGGTGAATAAAGCGTCAAAATCGGCGTGCCGACTGCGATGGTCGCAAAGCTTTGAACATCAACAGAGTTGATGATGCCGTCGAAAGGTGCGGTGAGTACAGAGTTGTCGAGATTTTCGCGCGCCGTATCCAGCGACGCTTCTGCCTGATCAAGTTGCGCTTTGCGGGTTACGGCATCGGTTTGCGCGGCTTCCAATGCAGATCGTGTCACGGTTCCGCTTTGGAAAAGTTCTTCCTGACGCTTTAAGGCATCAAGCGCGTTCTGATAGGCAGCATTGGCTGAGCGCACTCCCGCTTCGGCATTCGCAATCTGAATCTCCAGCGCTTCTGGATCAATCGATGCTAGCACTTCGCCTTGTGTAACAGTTTGGCCGACCTGAAGCGACACTTCGGTCAACTTCCCACCGACCTCGAAAGATAGCGCGTTAAGCGATTTAGGTTCTAGCACCGACGGAAATCGCCTGACCGTCGATTGCTCGGTGTTTTCCACCAAATGTGTTTTGAGCCCTCGGATAGGCGGTTCGACTTCCGCCTCCTCTTCAACACCGCATGCCACGAGTGCGAGCGGAAGAAAAACAAAAAGGATTTTTCGCATAGGTAGCCGTACTCTCTGAGCCGTGATCGTGGCAACCTTATCCGATCACAACATGACCGATTTTTGAAGCGTTTAATAAAGGAAGCGCTTGTTACAAAATCATAGTCCAGCGCGTTCACGCACTGCACGCACACAGGCTTCAATCGCAGATGGCACCCGCTCACTTTCGCACTGGTGTAGTGCCTGTTCCGTCAAATCGACCACGCTGCCATCAATTTGAGGCGCTTCCTGACGATCGATAAGTCCCTGCATAGCAATGCTAAACAGTCTGATAACCTCGGGAGCGTCTGCAAACTTGCTGTGGTTCAATCGTTCATCGGTCTTGATATCACTCAAATCGATCACCCGAACGCCGAGCGCTGTCAAATAATCGGCATCGGTCGCGCCAACGCGTGACAGGCCGCCAGCGATTCCCTTCGATACGCGCAAGGCTCTATCATCTTTCGACACGAAAATGCGCAATGACTCACGGGTCTTTGGCATGCGCTTCAGATATTCTGTAAATAGGTCGATATCGACATCAGGCGAGGCCATCACTACGCCCCGCAACTTTTCCCAAAAAGCTGCATCGTGGCTTTCTTCCAGAATGCGCAGTGATTCCAACGCTGCCATGTTACCCATGGAGTGCGCAAAAACTGCGATGTCACGAATGCCGGTTTCGCCAAGTTCTTTGTTAAATGCGCTTAAATAGTGCCGCGACTGCAAAGCGCTGTTGAGGTCATAGACGTAGTCAGCTGTACGCGCCCTCGATGCCCACGTGAAGAGGATAGGTACACCAGTATAGCCGGTATCATGAACGAACTGAGAAATGCGCAGTACAGCCGAGCTGAAATTGGTGTTGTATCCATGAACAAAAACCAGTGCACTGTCGGTGCGATTGCCTCCCGACAAGAACTCATTATCGATGATAGTGCGAAGATCAGCGCCTCGCTGATATACAACAGGTCTACCGATGACAAAGTCCGTATCCGGGTTTGGCGGGCCCTCGGGCGGGCGCGTGATTTCTCCAATTTCACGGCTCGGCGGCACACCCACATCGACATAGGCAAGCGACAGAGATGTCGCGCGTTCGCCTGAGAAAAACTCGCGCGGGTCAGATGATGGAGCACGCGTCGTTGCAACCAAAATACGATGTCGGGTGGTGTTGGTCGGGCTAGCCGAAGCAAAAAAAGCTTCTCCGAAACCAACGATGTTGGATTGGCCGCCACCTCAGCCAGCAAGCGCCAGCAAAAGGATACCGATCAAAGCAGCTCGAAGAGGACTCATTACAAATTACGACGCGCACACTGATGTTGAGTTTTATGCCTACGTTATATGAGCGAACATTGCACTACGCCACCGCGTTTTGAATGTAGCTGGCCATCATGAGATCAAGATGAGCACCACCGCCATTTTTAAAGATCGTCACTTCATCTGCCGATTGCCGAACCGGAGAGCCATGCGCAATCAAATCGTAAAGATCACCGCGTATGGCGCCCTCATCGATAATGCCTGCTTCTATCGGCATCATGATCTCGCCAATGTGTCCAATTGTGGTCTCGCGGCTATCGACGAATAATGATCCCTTGGAAATCAGCCTATCATCGGCTTCACGCATATTGGCCTTGAAAGCGCCGATCAGGTCAACGTGCGTTCCCGGTTGAACCCAATCCCCTTTCAATATGGGTTCCCTTGTCATCGTCGCGGTTGAAATGATGTCCGCGTGGCCACAAGCCCTTTCCAAGTTTGGTGCCACACCCACAGAAAGCTGCAGACCATCGAATTCTTGGGCAAGCTCTTCGGCTTGCTCAATCCGGCGCGCCCAAACTGAAATTTTGGACAAGCGCGGCATCGTCGCTGAATACGCCTTGATAAGGCTCCGCGCCACGGTGCCTGCCCCGACTATCACAAGATGCTTGCTGTCAGGCCGGGCCAATAAGTTCGCGCCTAGCACTGAGTCCGCTGCGGTTTTGAATTCAGTCACCAGGCGGCTCTCAATGACCGCCTGGAGCTGGCCCGCAACTGGATCAAAGACCAGCATGGCTCCTTGAACGGTCGGAACGCCAAGTGCCGCGTTGCCTGAAAAAACGGTCACTGACTTCATCCCATAACCAAGGCCATCAATATGGGCCGCCCTGTTCAGCATCGTGCCATGATCGGGGCCAAGGAAAATGTCGCCGATGTCGGCGCGTGGTAGATCATGGCCAGATCGAAGCGCTTGCACGGCTTCGGGCCAAGTCAGTTGATCGATCGCACTTTGGTAAGTGATGAAGTTTGGCTGCATTTCTTCGCATCAATCGGCAAGTAATTTTGGAATGAGACCCTCTGCTGCTTCGACGACAGCGGCCACTCTTGATATGCGGCGGGTGGCGGGCCGGAATGTGAGATTAACCTGCGCTTCAGGCGTTTCAAAGTCTGAAAAGCATCGCACCAACTTTCCGGCCTTAAGATCTTCCTCAACCATAAAGGATGGCAGGCAAACGAACCCTGCCCCGCGACAGCCAGTTGAAGCAAAACGCTGAACAAAATTAACCATCAGATCATGGTCAACCCGGCCCGAATTTCTGGTGAACATGATGTCTTCCAATGTGGCGATGATGCAACTGCAAAAGGTGACATGGTATCCCTACTCTCTGAACTTGGTTGGCGAAATCCCTTTGACCTAGGTCCACTGGCCGATGCCAGAGGCTTGGAAGGGATGATGCCATTTTGGCTTTGCATGTGGAGTGTCGTCAGAAGCGCCAACTTCAACTACCGAACTGTCAGATAGGAACGTATCAAGAAGACTTCTTGTTACTTGAAGGCCCGAGACTGCACTATGGCACTTTTGGCGTCCAGGTAAGAGACGACGACCAAGGCGTGGCAGGCGTGCTGACAGGTTGATCAAACAACGCGCCCGGTCGATTACCTGCAAGGTCTTCAAGCATTGGATCAATGACAACGCGGTGAGCAACGGCCGGCCAAGGCGCAATGGGGGTAAACTCCCAGAGCGTTTCGGCTTCGCGGAGGGCAATGCGACCTGGCACCGGCGCGCCATCGGGCCCGACTGCGCGCAACCTATAAGCAAGGGACAGATGATCCATTGCGTTATCGAGCAACAAAGTTAGAGGTTGGCGTGTACCAGCAGCTGGCGCAATGAGTTCCCAATCATCTGGCGATGGCGATGACAGATCCGCATCGGTGACTTTAAACGTCACTCGATGGGCAGCGACCAAAGGACAACCCTGTCCATCCTCGGCAGCCTGTGAAATCTCTAAATGATAAGTTTCACCAACGATAAGGGCGCGCCCCATTTCAAGATTTGCCCGCAAACCTGTTTTTACACGCCCGGGGTCGAGCAAAAGTGTGAGCCGTGTACGATCTGAGGACCAGAGATCGAAGCGATTGGAAAGAAAAACTCCGTCAACGACGCTGCCTTCAGCATCCAGCAAATTGATAGCAGGCAGAATGTCGGCCCGGCCCATGGGTGACGAAAAGTATATGTAAAACCGCAACAGATTTTCGGGCAGCACCGACGCGGTCGGATAAACCTCTTCCACAGAGGTAATCGGGTTCTCGCAAGCACTAGTTGGGTTCGCCACTATACCGGCGGCGAGCCCAACCACTAAAAGCAAGCGCATTACTCTACCAGCTCGGGGAAGCCTTCCTCTGCCTTAAGAAGGTTGTGAAAGCCGCGCATTCCCTGTGCCGCCTCATTTTCCGCATAAATGTAATCGGGGAAATCGTATTCAGAAACGAAGTCGCTCAGTCGAAGGTAGACGCCTTTGCGGATCGACACCAAATCCATCGCTCCAGTGTCCAAGTTGCGCTTGAGAGCCAACAGAAACTGTGGATCTTGGTCAGCAGCTTGATAGACACCACTCATGGGCGTTTGGATCATCGCAACGCCAGCAGCTCCGCCGAGCCCAACCGGTTCGGAAAGACCCGGCGCCTTGGCGGCTTCAGCAACCGCCTCCAGCGGTATCAAATTGGCCTGAAGCTCGCGGTTGACCACCATTATGAAATTGGAAGCATTTTGCTCCTGATCATAAACGGAAAAAGACAGCACCTCGAGTGGCGTGTTCCCGTAGCCAAGTTCGGCGATTGTGTTGCCCGTGACATGGGCACCGTCGGCAAGGCTGGAGGTCGGAAGTGTGACTAGCGGCGTGCAAGTGTAGGCCGCCACAACAGTTTGCACTCCGTCCAAATCGACAATCTCCATGGCCCGGATAGGCGCGCGCGTTTCCATTTGATTATGGACGGCGTGGTAGATCTCAACGCTGTTTGACTGCGTTTCTCCGCCGAATGGAAACGGAATTTGGCTGAGGGTCGATGCGAATTCGCCAGTCGACAGACCGGAGACAAACAATGTGCCGTTGGCGTAGTCCAAGTCTGTGACCGTTAAAGCTGCTGCGGGAATATCGCGCCAAAACGTAACGCCATCATCCGGCGCGGTGAGCAGGTCCGTACTTGTTACGGGCAGAGACGTCAGATCAAGAGGAGTGATCACTCCATCTGGTGTAACCATGACGACTGCGGGCGCGGTACCGGCAGTCAGGGAAACAAATGCCGCTTTTGTTGCTGGATTGACGGCTAAATCATTGAATGCGATGTCAGCTTCAGCCACACTCAAAGTCTCGGCAAGCGCCCGGCTGAAACCTTCAAATGTGTAAGCCGTGGAACTTGTCACCACCTCCGCTTCAGGAAGCGTGTAAGCATGGATAGAAGCACCGGCGCTATCGGCTACAAATAGCGTAGTCGGGTCTGCAAATTCGAGGACAGTGGCAGACAGTGGCGCTTCTGCGCATGCCGCCTGAACCGAAACCAATGCGGCGATGCCAGTCAAAGTGGCTGTTAGTTTTGTTTTCGTCATTTCGCTTTCCTTTCTGCTGCGTTTTGCGCCAAGCCAAATGCGGCCCTTATTGAAGTCTTGTTCCACACCCGAAGCTGAGAAATACTCGGCGCATGGACCTAACAGGTTATCTCAATTTCTAATAGTTGATAATATCAACAAACGGTAACTGAGAGCAATTGTCAACTCAAACAAATGACGCCTGAAACTCAGTTTGGATTAGTACACCTTTTGGCGCCCGTGCCCTTTGCGAGCAAATGAAGCGTCAGTCTGCAGGAACCAGGGCGGGCCAGCTCACGCAATGACATGGCCAATGTTGGGCCAGTCAACGATCGTTCTGGTTAAGGCTGCGTTGGCGTTTCCACATGCAATCTGCGCAGGTTACGCTCGTCATCGCGTGCTTCCATGATGTCAGGCAAATGCGATATCGGTTAGGATGTGCAAACAGGGGCTCAGACATGCATGTGCCAAATGGGGCGATATACAAAGCCGACTTTGTTGATGTTGCAGAAGAGGCTGCTCTCGTTGATTGGCTGGACCGTTGTGTTTGGGACTCGAGTTTGAAGCGACGTGTACAGCACTTCGGACACCGCTATGACTATAAAGCGCGCGTGGTTTTGCCCGAAGCATACTTGGGTCCGCTACCAGCTCCGCTTGTGGTAATCGCCCAACGTCTGGTCGACAAAGGCTATTTTGCCAATCTGCCTGATCAAGTGATAGCCAACGAGTACCAGCCTGGCCAAGGCATTAGTGCTCATACTGATTGTGTTCCCTGCTTTGGCGACACGATTGTTTCAGTAAGTCTCTTGTCTCAGTGCGAGATGGTTTTTGCCGAAAAAGCAGGGATTTCAAATCAAGTATAGTGCTTGAGCCACGCTCCGCTATTATCCTTCGGAACGAAGCGCGATACGATTGGACACACGCCATCCCTGCGCGAAAGAGCGATTTGATTGCGAGGAAGAGAGTTGCCCGCCAACGACGTATATCGCTCACATTTCGAAAGGTTAGCAAATAAGCGCACAGTCTGATGGCTTGGTTTCGTGAAGCGCGCTCGAAAAGCTTTCAAAATCGAGAAATGGCGGACCTAGAGATTGCGAATGCGAACTGCGTTGGGTCGCACTCGGCGATTGCTTCGCATTCGCCTGCTGCTCGTTCCGCATTTTCACTGCGTGAAATGTCTATGGCGGAGAGGAAGGGATTCGAACCCTCGAGACGGGTTACCGCCTACTCCCTTAGCAGGGGAGCGCCTTCGACCACTCGGCCACCTCTCCTTCCCCGGTTTCTCCTAGGTTTGTGGCGATTTTGCAAGGGGCTAACTCGCAGTTTCGTGCAGAAGCCGACATGAGCGAGGCCGGAAGCTGTTTCGGCTGCACGCTTCCACCGGGGTGAAAACACACGCTCGGCTGATATCAAAGGCGTTCCGCCTTCCATGCAAGCCAACTATGTATCCTGATATCGACCGCACGGTCGGTTGCGTACCATTGTCCCTTACCCGCCTTTGAACGATCACAGAACCCGCGCGGCATCTGCGCGCTCAGCAACGTCAAGGTCCGGTTTGTAGTCACTATCCTTAGCACCGGCAGAAGGTTTGTTGGTAATAAGCTCTTGTTTATTGACACCTTCAGGCGCGTTTTGGCCAACAGTTTCTGCTCTTCTCCCAAGATACCGCGTCGTGTTCATCCCCAGCGCCGAGCCAGCCCTCATTCCCAATGCCGAACCCACCTTTGCGCCGGCTGCTAGTCCCAAATCTGGAGCTACATCTGAAACCGACTTAATCAGAGTGGTGCCGTGCGCGTAATCACCGTTTCCGCTTTCCAGCCTTCCTTTTGCCCAATCGTCGGTTTGATGTGTTCCTTTCAAACGGTTCTTCAGGAAATGAACTCCTTTTGAAGCCCCCACTGCGCCCAAATGTTTACCAGCCTTTCGCCCCAGTTCGTTGCCGAGGCTTGAACCAACCCCAGATGCAGCGACAGAAGCTGCCGCGAGACCTGCTCTTTTGGCAGTCTTGCCAATACTGTAATCGCTACTTGGATTGTCAGCATGTTCATGAAAGGTGGGAGCTGGCTGACTTGGCCGCCGCTCAGACCTATTCAAGAAGCGGACTCCTCTGGCCTTCACAACCGAACGTGCATCTGAAGCCACCGCAGAGACCGCTGCTGCACCTGCTTTTCTTGCAGTTTTGCCAAGGCTGTAACTACCACCTCTATTGCAAGTATCGTAACCGGAACCGCGATCAGCCTGGCTGCTTCGTTTCAAGTTCTCGCCAAGGCGGTCAACATATGAAGCTGCTACTAGTTCTGCTTCGTGCACGGCCTTTGAAGCAGCCTTGGAAGCGGACTTGGCTATAGCTCGGCTACTTGGAATGAGATCGCTATCTGTTGACACATCATCAGTCCCATGACCGACCTGGTTTGCACGCCTAACGCGTTCACCAAGATTTGCGACGTGTGGCGCCATCCTGGGCGCCACTTCCCTACCAAGATATGACATGGTTGCGTTGATAGCTTTGGACGTTTTTGATCCTGGTTTATCAACATGATCATGTTTGCCGCCGGACGCTGTTTGTTCCGAAAAGTTCCTGTTCTTGCCTACTCGTTCGTCTCTGGAACGTTCCTGTTTCTTTGGCAGGTCAGCAAGGTATTTCGCAAAGTCTGTGATACCATTTGAAACCAATGTAGATGCCATGCGCCCAATGAACCTGCCGACCCGCGAGACCTTTTTTTCGCTTTGGATAACTTTGTTATCGGGTTCACTTGCTTCATTGGGTTTGCCTCGTTGTAAAGCACGCTTAATGTGTTTTACCGGATGTAAAATGTAAGAGGCCGCCCTCCACGCAACGCTGTTGTTCTTCATTGTGTCTATGAAGCCATTGCGCACGGACTCGCCAAAACGATCCCACAGGGCCCTTGTCGGCACACCGTGTTTGTCGAAGAGTTTTATATTACTTCTCTTACTCTCTTCGGCAGTATCGGTTCCAAGACCGCTATTGTCCATTTTGGACACAACGCTGGCCATCTGATTTTTGAAATGATCAGTGACACGATTTGTGAAGAACTCAGCGCTTTTAGCGGGTTTTAACAATCATTTTGGTCCCAAAATTGGTATGAAAGACGAAATTTTCGCAAATCCAGCATGAGTGGATTTGTTGTTTCAATTAAGGCGGGCCCGTTCGGTTGTTTCAAGGATTTGAATGGGAGTTCAGAGTTGAGCGAAATCTGATTTTCTACAGGGGCCAGCGGTTTCTCCAACGCGCCATCAGCGTGTATCTATTGTCGCCAAACGGTGTTGCGCCCTGGATGTATCTCTTGCCCGGAATAGGCTTTGACGATATCGCCTCGGAACCCAATTTAAGGTGAGCCGTGCCCGTCAAAATCGAACCCATTGTCGCGTCGCTTCCAGACACTATACCCTTCGTTGCACCGGAAGAGACGGAGCGGCAGAAAGGCAGTGTTTTCAAAGCGCGCCTTGGTGCCAATGAAGGTAATTTTGGGCCAGCACCAGCCGCGCTTGAGGCCATGCGCCATGCGGCGGTTGACGATATATGGAAATATAGTGACCCAACCTCTTTTGATTTGCGTGAAGCGCTGGCGGCAAATCTGAACATTGAAACTGACCAGATTGTCTGCGGGCCCGGTATTGACGGCCTGCTGGGGTTGATTGTGCGTGTTTTCTCGGCAGCTGGCGACACAATTGTCTCATCTCTCGGCGCCTACCCGACATTCAACTACCATGTGAAGGCCTATGGGCGGGTACTTTCAACGGCGCCTTACCGCGATTACCGCGAGGATATTGAAGCATTGGCCAAAAAGGCTCGCGAGACCAGTGCAGCGATTGTCTATCTATCAAACCCCGACAATCCGATGGGTACCTGGTGGGAAGCAGCCGATATTGAGGCATTTGTTGATGCTGTGCCAAAAGACACTCTGATTATCTTGGATGAAGCTTATGGCGAGACAGCGCCAACAGGCACCTTGCCTGCCATCGATGTGAAAAGAACCAACCTGATCCGGCTGCGTACGTTTTCAAAAGCCTACGGCTTGGCGGGACTTCGGGTTGGATATGCTTTCGGACATGGCGACTTGATCAAACCCTTTCACCGTGTGCGTGATCATTTCGGCGTGAACATCATGGCACAAAAAGCAGCGCTTGCTTCGCTCGGTTCTCGTGCATGGCTGGCTGAAACAGTGCAGACAATTGCAAACGGCCGAGAACGAATTGCGACGATAACGGGCGATTGTGGTTTTGATCCAATTCCTTCAGCCACGAACTTTGTCACGGTCGATTGCAAGCAAGATGCTGCCTATGCGATGGGCGTTTTGAAGCGTTTGTCGGAGCGTGGTGTTTTTATTCGCAAACCGATGGCGCCAGAACTTGACCACTGTATCCGCATCAGTGTGGGGCGACCTGAAGAACTGGACTATTTTGCAGATCAACTGACGCTTGTGGCTTAAGTTAAGCTGCTGTTGCTTCAATCGCGCGCTCAGTTAAGCTATCTATCAACACGGGTGGCCATCACGGCGGGGATGCACAACAGGCTACCCATATGACTGATAATTCATCAAAGAGCGCTATTACCGAAGAAGCGCAGCAAATCACCCTCGTTCAACCCAGCCGCCATTCGCTGGTTGAGGATATTTTTGCCATTTCGATTGGCGTCGTACTGGTGTCCTTCGGTGTCTATCTATTTCAGCAGGCAGAACTTGTGATTGGTGGCGTTGCCGGCATCGCACTGGTTACCAGCTATGCAACAGGTCTGGACTTTTCAGCCTTGTTTTTCGCGATCAACCTGCCCTTTTATATCTTCGGTCTTGGCGGTTTGGGCCTGCGTTTTATCGTCAAAACATTCTGCGCCGTTGCGCTAATGTCTTTGCTGGTTCGCATCTTGCCTGACTATCTGGTCTTGGAGGCGATCCATCCACTAGTAGCCTCTGTGGGAGGCGGCACGATGATCGGGCTCGGCTTGTTGGCACTGTTTCGCCACGGCGCTGGCCTCGGCGGGATCAACATCCTGGTCTATTGGCTGCAGGCAAAACGCAACATTCGTGCTGGCTACACCCAATTAGGTGTTGATTGCTGCATACTTATTGCTGCGTTTTTTGTGGTCGGCCCTGTCGCAGCCGCCTGGTCGGTTGCAGGCGCTGTGCTCTTCAATATGATCTTGGGGGTCAATCATAAACCCGGGCGCTACATGGGCGCGAGCTAGCTGGTCTGAAAATGTATGAGACCGCACATGGCCATCCCCAACCATGCACGGTCTCATCGGCTGTAAACCAGCCATAACGGCAAGACCCATCCCCTGCCGCCGATTGCTTTTAGCAAACTTAGTGCTGCGTCATCCACTGACGCGCATCGCGGAGCGCTTTGGCCAGATCAGCCTTTGTCATTGTCTCAGCAATCTCGGACCGTAGCGCTGCTGCGCGTGTGGATCCCTTGATTGCAGCAATGTTAAACCACTTGTGTGCTTCAATAAGATCGACATCGCGGTCGCGGCCAGATGCAGCTGCAAGCCCCATCTCAAAGATGATTTCTGCTGACGCGTTGCTGCCCAATGCAGCGTTGTCAAAGCTATTAATGTCAAATCGTGCCATTTTTCGTTCCTCAGTGTCCCTGTGTCCAAGCTGCGTGCGTTTCTTTCAATGATTTCTCACCAGCTGACGGGGGACACCATGACGTCAGCGCATCAAGGAGTGGCTAAAAAGCGTGCTTAATATGAAACAAACAAAACGAAAATTGTTCGTAAATTTTACAGAATTTTTATCAGCTAAGATACTGTTTTGAATTACTTTTTCTTATTTTGCGGCTATTTTTGAATTTGCAAAAAGTCACTCTTTTTCAACCACGATCCCAACCGTTGGGTCGGATTTGAATTAAATTTGGACTGCTTGGAAGGTCGTAAGGCCACCTTTTCGCGCCAACTTACGCTACGACATCTTTACTTTTACGTTTACGTCAATAATAAGGGCATGGGAAGGAATTCGGGAGGAACCCAAAATGAAAAAGAACATCCTTGTTTTCGCAGCTGCCAGCTTGATGATGGCGGGTAGCGCACTTGCAGATCCAATCGTTGGCAATTGGCGCACTGGTGAAGGTGGCAACACAAAGATTGCCCAGTGCGGCTCGAGCTTTTGTGTATCGGTGACTGCTGGAGAGTTCGCTGGCCAGCAGATTGGCACGTTCAGTAAAGATGGCGACAAGTACAAGGGCTCGATCACCGATCCCGCCGATGGCAAGAAGTATCGCGGTGCAGCCTGGTTTACAGGTTCAAACACGCTGAAGATGCGTGGTTCTGTTCTTGGTGGCCTTGTTGGCCGCACAGATACATGGACACGACGCTAACAAGTGCCTGATGCTTGATGACGTAAAAGACGGCCAAGGCCGTCTTTTTACTTAGTGGCATACCGCCAGCGCGTTGGTTGACGTCATCGCCCAAAGCGGCTGATCAATCTCCACAGGCTCAAGGCGCTCGAGTGCTTGACGACCACGCACCTGCAGCAGCTCGATTTTTTGGCTGCGCCCACCGCTGTGCACGAATGCGAGGCCACTTTCTTCGTTCAGTGCCAGCAGACTGACATTTCCCGTTTCCTTGAGTTTCGTCTGCGCTGTCAATGTCGACATATCGAAAGCGATGACAGCGTCTGCATCCGGTGCAATACCGATCATGGTGCGCGACAGCGGGTCTGTGTGGACATTGGTGATCAAACCAGGCGCCTCGATTACCGCGACAGGCTGTAGTGAGTTCAGATCAATGATGTCGACGACAGGTGCCTGCGTGGAAGGCAAAAGCACATGCCGATTGTCTGAAGAGACATAGGCGCGCAACGGGGGACCACTTAGCTCTATTGAGCGCAGAAGTGAGGCACCATCCTTCTTGATGGCAACCAAATGGGCGAAAGGATCGCCTGGACGAATAACAATACCCGTTCGGCCAGACAGCGTTTGCGACATGTGATCTATGCCGCGTTGGTCAGGATCGGCAATATTGATCAATGGATAGACATCACCGGTTCGTACATCCAACGCACGTACGTCCGACCTATCCAGTGAAGTAATGGTCAACATACCCGTTAATGAGGAAAAGCGTATATCATGTACTCCCTCAAAGCCGCTAAAGCTTCGAACCGCATTCCCTTCTTCCAAATCAAAAAGCACGATTTGACCATCACCGAATGCTGCGTACACCGCATGCCGTCCATCAGGTGAGAAAGCAAATAGGTCGGGTGAGGCAATGGTCTTGTGGACCATCGGCTCTACATAAGCGCCGCCTATTCCTGGATTTTGAAAGATCGCTATTTGCCCGCTGTTTCCATCCACGCCGACAAGACGATCTGCGGGGCGGTTAGCAAAGAACGTGACAATCTCAATCGGCGAGGCAATGCGATGCTCGACCCTGCCCGTCCAACCATTCATCGCAATCAAGTTGCCATCATCGGCACCAACGCCAAAGATGAAATCAGATATGCCGACTGCACGCGGCGATGCACCCGCACCAACCGCATAGGCAGGGCCAACGACATGCGCGCCCATCAAGGCACCGGCGCTCGCAAGTAACTGTCTTCTGTTCAATTGATGTTTCAATGTTACCCCCAGCGGGATTTGACCAACGGCCACCCAGATATAGCGCGCGCGGTCAGTTAGAACCACTGGCAAGCTCGAGCAAATTACTGGAACGCGGTCTCGGAAAAACTGCGCAGCTTCCGAGAGTGAAGCTTTTCACTTGCCATCTCCGCTAATTCTTCCATGGCCTTTATGCCGATAATAAGATGCTGATTGACTTGGGTGCGATAGAACTCAGTGGCCATTCCGGGCAGTTTAAGTTCGCCGTGTAAAGGCTTGTCAGAAACACACAAAAGCGTGCCGTACGGGACGCGAAAACGAAAGCCGTTTGCTGCAATCGTCGCACTTTCCATGTCAAGCGCTACAGAACGTGATTGGCTAAGCCGCTTCACAGGGCCCCTTTGATCGCGCAATTCCCAGTTTCGGTTGTCAATTGTGGCAACCGTTCCGGTTCGCATGATCTTTTTTAGTTCATAACCGGAAAGCCCCGTGACTTCGGCAACTGCCTTTTCCAAAGCCAACTGAACTTCAGCCAGTGGTGGAACGGGTACAGAAAGCGGTAGATCATCATCCAGCACTGAATCTTCGCGTACATAGGCATGCGCCAGTACGTAGTCGCCAAGCTGCTGAGAATTACGCAAACCGGCGCAATGGCCGAGCATCAGCCAAGCGTGTGGCCGCAATACTGCAATATGGTCTGTAATTGTTTTTGCATTGGATGGGCCAACGCCGATGTTCACCATCGTAATACCTTTCCGGCCCGGCCTTGTCAGATGGTAGGCTGGCATTTGAGGCAGTCGCGGTGGCGCTTTACCAAAACGCGGTTCATTCGCCTGCCCTTCCCAAACAAGATTACCCGGCTCAACGAACAGTTCGTAATCGGAACCATCCTTTGCGATGGCTTTGCGGGCGAAACTGCAGAACTCGTCGATATAAAACTGGTAGTTTGTGAACAGCACGAAGTTTTGGAAATGGTGCGGGCTCGTCGCCGTATAGTGGGCGAGCCGCTGGAGCGAATAGTCCACACGCTGAGCGGTAAACGGTGCCAAGGGCGACGGGCCGCTTTCATCCGGCTCCCAATCTCCATTGACGATATCATCATTGGTTACCGACAAGTCGGGCACATCGAAAACATCGCGCAAGGAGATGCGCATGGCCTCTGCCTTGGCGCCATCGACATGAGTGCCCTCTGCAAAGGCAAAGTGTAACGGGATGGGGGTGCCGCTCTCGCTCACTTCGATGGCAACATCATGGTTTTTCAAAAGTAGACTGACCTGCGTCTCCAAATAATTTTGGAAAAGATCGGGCCTCGTAACAGTGGTTGCGTAGTGCCCCGGTTGCGGGAGATGCCCATACGCCAAACGCGAATCCACATTTGAATAGACCGATGTTTTCAGCGCTACCTGCGGGTAAAAGGCCCTGATGCGTTTTTCCGGCATCTGCCCAAGCAAAAGGCTTTCAAACTGGTCCCGCAAAAAGCGCGTGTTGCGATCATATAGAGTGGTGAGAGCTGCAACCGCCTCTTCGGCACTGTTGAAGAATTCAGGGCGCGCAGCTGGCGGCATATCAAACTCTGCCAATTGAACGCGGCGGTCTAAATGTATTCCATCATGTGTTTTTGTATCCATGACCGCTTATACGCGCAAACATATCACGAATTAAAGACGCCCGATTAACGACCCTGCATCAAAGACATGTAGATGACAAAACCGGCGCCCGAGCTTTGTGTCATTCCATAGTTTGCGTGCGCTTCATGGTTCAAAACGAATGGCACCATGAAAAGGCCAGCCATTAGAACCACCCGTCCCATGGCTTTCAGTTCGCGTTTGCCTATCAATGCGGTCGGTCTTGTTCCAGACATGATCATTGCGCCAACTTTGGTGCCGCATTCGGCACAGCACAACGGCGATTGTCTTCAAAGACGCAAGGGATCGATTGATCCACACGCGACGAGAAAGCCGGGCTTGTCGATTGTTGCATAATGCTGATCAGCCCAAAGGCGAGGACACCCACCAACAAGCAGATCAGGGTAAATAGGCGTGTAATCAAAGTGCTCAACATGGCTTGTTTCCCTTAGCGATGAGAACAAAATGACATGGCCTCACTGAACTGATGCTGAGGCGTGCATTCAGCCAGAGTTCAAACAGGTTAACGGACCTCTTGATTTGTTCGATTTCGTACTATATTGTTCGATATCGAACTAAATGGAGATTCCAATGTCACTTTCACGCAGAAAATTCCTTACTTTGATTGGTGGCGGTGTTGTGGTCGCTGCCGGTACAGGCGCAGCCACGTTTGCCGGCACTCGTACCCCTACAAAAGCACTCGCCCCTTGGGATGCCGCAGGCCAGTACGATGATGCCCGCCTACGTGCCCTTTCCTACGCATTGCTCGCGCCCAATCCGCACAATCGGCAACCTTGGGAGGTCGAATTGGTCGGTCATGATGAAGTGGTCATCTGGCGCGACAAGGAACGCGATCTGCCGGTGACCGATCCATATGCGCGCCAGCTGACCGTAGGGATGGGCTGCTTTATTGAACTGATGAAGATGGCCGCCGCCAGTGAGGGTTACGGCGTTGAAACGACGCTCTATCCGCAAGGTGAAGACGGCCCGGTCGCGCGATGCCGATTTGTCCCGAACGCTGCCAAGGCGAACCCGCTTTTTGCATTTGTCATGGAGCGCCGTTCGCACAAAGCTCCCTTTGATGCCGGACGTACCATCGACGCCGAGGATGTGGCCGGACTCAGCATGCACGGTACAATCTACACGTCTTATGCGGAACTAAACCCCATCAAAGCCAATGCCATTGCGGCTTGGGAAACCGAAATGTCGACAGAAGCGCCTTACATGGAAAGCGTTCACCTGTTCCGTGTCGGCAAACGAGAAATCAACGCCAATCCCGATGGCATAGACATTCAGAGCACCATGTTGGATGCGCTGCGTCTGACTGGCCAACTGCCCAACGCTACACTTGCGGACATGAGCCACCCGGCCGTTATCGAAGCAACAGCGGAGACAAGCGAGCAGATCGAAAGTGCCCCTGCAATCGCGCTGATCACGACGCCATCCAACACGCGGTTGGATCAGCTGGATGCCGGAGCGCGTTGGTTGCGGTTAAACCTTGATGCGACCGCACGGGGCATTGCTTTGCGTCCTGTCAGCCAAGCGCTTCAGGAGTATCCGGAGGTTCGGGAAAACTACTCCGCCATTCAAGAAGGTTTTGGCAAAGGCGGCACTGTTCAAATGCTCGGCCTTTTGGGTTATGGCACCAAGACCCCGCGAACACCGCGCTGGGGACTGGAGACCCGTCTTATCAATGCCTGACCAAAACACGCGGCTCTATTTTGAGCTGTTTAACGAAATTGGCATTATCGCGCAGCTCAACCGGGCTGCGCTGGAGCAGCACCTGACCGACGGGATGGTGCTGCCGCAATTTTCGGTTTTGAACCATCTGATCCGCGTGCAAGACGGGCGGACACCGCAGGAACTGGCGAGCGCATTTCAAGTGCCCAAGACCAGCATGACGCATACACTGCAAGGGCTAGAGAAAGCTGGCTTTGTCGATGTACGGGCCAATGAAAAAGACAAGCGCTCCAAACGCATTTGGATCACCGATGCAGGGCGGACGTTTCGCGAGAAATCGATTGCCAGTCTCGGTCCAGAGATTAAGGAAATTGCAGCAGCAATCACGCCCAAACAGGTGGAAGACGCCCTGCCCTTTTTGCGCGCGCTGCGCGAGCATTTGGATAAGGCACGTGATTGATCATCCACCGAGCTGCCATAAATTACCTCAAAAGAGATCGAGGCAATCATGACCACACAGACCCAGCCCATCCAGCTTTTTTACTGGCCAACGCCCAATGGCTGGAAGATCACGATCCTGCTCGAAGAGTTGGGCGTGCCCTACGAGATCAACTGGATCAATATCGGCAAGGGTGATCAGTTTCAGCCGGACTTTTTGAAGATCGCGCCCAATAACCGCATGCCCGCCATTATCGATCCCGAAGGGCCCGGCGGTGATCCGATTTCGGTTTTTGAGAGCGCGGCGATCCTGCAATATTTGGGCCGCAAGTTCGGTCAATTCTATCCAAGTGACGAACGCGCGCGGGTGGAAGTGGAGCAATGGCTGATGTGGCAGATGGGCGGCCTTGGCCCCATGGCCGGACAGGCGCACCATTTCCGCCAATATGCGCCGGAACAGGTGCCCTATGCGATTGACCGCTACACCAATGAGGTGAACCGGCTTTACGGTGTGATGGACCGGCGGCTGGCGGACCGCGATTTTCTGGCGGGCGATTATTCCATCGCCGATATGGCCTGTATCGGCTGGGTGGTGCCGCATGAGCGCCAGGGTCAGGATTTGAATGATTTCCCGAATTTGAAGCGCTGGTTTGAAACGATGAAGGCCCGCCCGGCCGTGGAAAAAGGCCTTGCCATCGGCAAGGAAGAACGCGACCGCACGAACTTACGCGATGACAAGGAAGCGCAAGCCGTACTCTTTGGCCAAAAAGCGCGGTAAATTATTCGTCTCTGATTGAATTGATCCGATCTTTGGTCTTCTCAATCCATTCAACGTGTATTGGCAGCAAACGGTTTTCAGCATGAAGCGCTTCAAGGCGTTCCAAGCCCGCCGTCAGATGCTTAATTTGTTTGCTTGGATCGGGTTCCATATCCGCCATGCGCCAGTAGCTGACAAATAGATCATACTGCCACCCACTGTTGGTCGGGTCTTGCCCCGCCAGCTTTTCAGAAATCGCCAAGCCGGCCTGATAGGCCGCGAACGCAGCTTCACTATTGCCGCGCGCAACCTCCATATCACCGATCTTGTTGTGGCTCACCGACAGATCGCGCTGCCACTCGGTGTTGGTCGGGTCCTGCGCCGCCAGCTTGTCGGCGATTACCAAACCCGCCTGATAAGACGCCAACGCCGCCTCAGTGTTGCCGCGCGCGCGCTCCACGTCGCCGATCTTGTTGTGGCTTATCGACAGATCGCGCTGCCGCCCAGCATTGGTCGAGCCCTGCGCCGCCAGCTTTTCGCGGATCGCCAAGCTAGCCTGATAGGCCGCCAAAGCCGCATCCCCATCGCCACGCTCAACCTCCACATCGCCGATCCTCTCGTGGCTCACCGACAGATCGCGCTGCCACTGCGTATTCGTCGGGTCCTGCGCCGCCAGCTTTTCAGCAATCGCCAAGCCGGCCTGATAGGCCGCCAACGCCGATTCAGCATCGCCGCGCGCAACCTCCATATCACCGATCTTGTTGTGGCTCACCGACAGATCGCGCTGCCACTCGGTGTTGGTCGGGTCCTGCGCCGCCAGCTTTTCGGCGATTACCAAACCCGCCTGATAGGCCGCCAACGCCGATTCAGCATCGCCGCGCGCAACCTCCATATCACCGATCTTGTTGTGGCTGACCGACAGATCGCGTTCGTTCCCGGTGCGCTCCGCGACCGCCTTGCCTTCTTCATATTCCGCTAACGCCGCGGACAGATTACCGCGGGACAGGCGAATATCGCCGACCTCGAACCGAGGCCAGGCATCATCGGGATTATACCGTGCGGCCAACTCAAAATGCCGAATCGCATCATCAAAGCGGAAAACGGCTGCAAACATGCCCGCTTTTTCCGCCGCAAGTGCGGCGGCACGGAGCATCTGGCCTTCAGTATTTTGAAAAATCTCATCAAAAGATTCTGTCGCTTGCTGCACATCGGCTGTTTGGCGGAAAGCATGGCGGGCTTCTTCGATGAGTTTTTGTAGGTCATCGCCTAGGTTCCCAACATTAACCGGTTCATTATCGCGAGCAATAATTGCTTCAACTGCGCGGTTCACGGCGGCCACATAATCGCCATTGGGAAACTGATGCTGAGCGGCTACAAAGAGCTTCTCTAAGTTTTCAATGGGAATACCGTGTTTTGTGTGCAATTCGCGCTTTAATTCGCTAATTTCAGCACGAATGTTCGTCTGCCCATCCTTTAGCTCTTCAAGCGCCGTCAGCGCTTTCTGCCACGACAGTGTGTCAAACAGCGGTTTGAGCTTTTCGTCAGTGCGCGCCAAGCCATGCAGACCGGTGATGATGGCGGCGAAGACCCCGGAGGCCACTTGCTCGCTGCGATAAAGGCTGCTTTCCGGCAACCGCTCGATCAGCGTGTCCACCAGCAAAACAGGGTTATGCGCGGCGTTGACCATATCGGCGACGGTTGGGCGGGTGCGGTGTAGCGCGTCATCCAATTGCGCTAGCGCGGCGTTCACATCGGCGCGCTTTGCCCAGTCGTTTCCGCATTCATGCCTCAGCCAGACTTTGTAATCGCGCTCAACTTTTTTGCGAACCTGCCTTTCGAGCGCATCAAACTCCTTTTGCTGCTCTTTGCGCAAGTCGAGCGCCAAATGACCGGAGGCAGTCATTATTTCCATCGCACCAGCTGCGATGGAAACACCAGCAAAGCCTGACGCCAGCGCCGTCGCGCCAATCGCGATGGTGCACATGGATTTCAAACAATCATTGGATAGCTGCATTCACGCCCCGTCTTTCGCCCACCCATTTAACTTGGCGATTTTTGCAGCGATTTCAATCTGGAAGCGTTCATCAGCAATCCGAACAGCAATCAGTTAGCCACATCGACAATTATTGACGTTTACGTCAAAGTAATATAGGTGTGATTGCAATAATGAGTGGCGCCCTTAGCCCTTGCGGCGGTCGTCGTTTGGGGGCCAAACAGGGCAGACTAGATTCAGCGCAGATGCGCTTTTTGGAGGACTTCGATGTCAGAGGCAAATGGTGCGGACAACCCGATGAACGAGCCGCGCGAATCCATGGAATTTGACGTGGTGATTGTTGGTGCCGGTCCTGCGGGTCTGGCAGCCGCCATCAAACTCAAGCAGCTCAATGAAGAGCTATCTGTCGTTGTGCTTGAAAAAGGCGCGGAGGTTGGCGCGCATATTCTGTCCGGTGCGGTGGTCGACCCCATCGGCCTCGATCAACTGATCCCCGATTGGCGTGATGATCCCGACCATCCGATGAAGACACCGGTTACCGATGATCAATTCCTGTTTCTTGGTGCCGGTGGCGGCGTGCGTCTTCCCAACTTTGTCATGCCGCCTCTGATGAACAATCATGGCAACTATATCGTCTCGCTCGGCAACATGACACGCTGGCTTGGTGCCCGCGCCGAAGCGCTTGGCGTTGAAGTTTACCCCGGCTTCGCAGCGGCAGAATTGATCTTTGACGACAATGGTGCAGTCAAAGGCGTCGCAACAGGTGACATGGGTGTTGGACGTGACGGTGAGCCGACACCAATGTTCGCACGTGGCATGGAGTTGCACGGCAAATATGTGCTGATCGGTGAAGGCGTACGCGGTTCGCTGGCCAAAGAGCTCATAAATCGATTCAAGTTGGATGAAGGCAAAGAGCCCGGAAAATTCGGCATTGGTATCAAAGAGTTGTGGCAAGTTGATCCGGCAAAACATAAGCCGGGTTTGGTGCAGCACTCATTTGGATGGCCGCTCAATAACTCGACCGGTGGCGGCTCGTTTTTGTACCATCTGGAGGACAATCAGGTGGCTGTCGGCTTCGTGCTTCACTTGAATTACAAGAACCCGTACATTTCCCCCTTTGAAGAGTTCCAACGTTTCAAGACCCACCCATCCATCCGTGAAACGTTCGAAGGCGGCAAACGTATCTCTTATGGTGCCCGCGCGATTACAGAAGGTGGTTGGCAGTCCGTTCCAAAGCTTTCTTTCCCGGGTGGCGCGCTGATTGGCTGCTCGGCGGGATTTGTGAACGTGCCGCGCATCAAAGGGTCACACAACGCAATATTGTCGGGCATACTTGCTGCTGAAGCGACAGCTGAGGCGCTTGGTAACGGCAAGGCAAACGATAGTGCGCTCGATGTCTATGAAGATGCATGGCGCGGTTCGGATATTGGCAAAGACCTGAAACCGGTTCGAAATGTCAAACCGCTCTGGTCACGGTTTGGCACGGCGCTTGGTATCCCGCTCGGTGGGCTGGACATGTGGTTGAACACACTGTTTGGCTGGTCACCGTTCGGCACAATGAGCCATGGCAAAACCGATGCCGAAAGCGTTGAGCCCGCTTCCAGGCACAAGCCGATTGAGTATCCAAAGCCAGATGGTGAAGTTTCTTTTGACCGATTATCTTCCGTCTTTATGTCGAGCACCAACCACGAAGAAAACCAGCCTATTCATTTGAAGCTTTCCAATGCGGATCTTCAAAAGTCGAGCGAGTATGCGCAATTCGCTGGCCTATCCAATCGCTATTGCCCCGCCGGCGTTTATGAGTGGGTGGATGCGGACGGCAACACGATCACTTCAGCACACACCTACAATGCAGGCGATGACGTGACTTTTCAGATCAATGCGCAGAACTGCGTCCACTGCAAAACCTGCGATATCAAAGATCCGAACGGCAACATCACGTGGACCGTCCCCCAAGGTGGCGAGGGGCCGGTTTATCCAAATATGTGAGCAGCCTTGTGTCTGTTTCGGCCTTGGGCGCTCCTCGACCCGCAACTGACTGCTGATCGCCCTTCTTAAGACGGTGCGATCAGCTTTCGTTGTTGTTTATGTCGCGCTTCCAGACTTTTACCTTTACGTCCGGCGTTTTCATGAAACGACGCAATAGAAACCAAGAGCACAATGAAACTATTGCGTAGGTGAACGCAACAAATGTTAAACTAGGGTCTTGAAGACCAAGCGCGGAAGCCAAAGGCAAGCCAGCCGCCATCAAACCGGCACCAACTGCCAAGCCCATAAACACATAGCTGGGAACAACTGCTTCCATTACAAAAAGCCCGAGCGCGGCAAACAACCAGAGCCACCAATAAACCCAGAAAGTCATTATCGCCCCTTCAACAGGGAAAATGCATCTCTGAATGCATCCAGTGTCGCGGAAGGCACGATAATTGTTCGACTGCCATTGCCTTTGCCGACCGTTGAGAACGCTTCGACCTGTTTGAGAGCAACCTGATACTGTGCCGCTTCAAGTCCGTTCTGTTCGATGGCCTCTGCAATTACCGAAGTCGCATATGCTTCAGCTTCAGCGAGAATACGGCGAGCCTTGGCGTCTTGCTCTGCAGCATATAGTTCGCCATCAGCTTCCAGCTCAGCAGCTCTTCGCTTGCCTTCGGCTTCAGTCACTTGCGCACGACGGGCACGTTCGGCATTCAACTGCTGTAGCATCGCATGACGCGTTTCCTCATCCAGGTTGACGTCCAGCACCTCTGCCCTTGTCACTTCCATACCCCAGTCCTCGACCATTGAGGCGACTTGCTCGCGGATTTTGCCAATCAACTGAGCGCGATTGGACTGGACTTCGTCGAGCTCCATTTTACCGATTTCACTGCGGACAATACCGGCAACTGTGGTCGCGATAGCGCCATCGGGATCGCGAATGCGATAAACCGTCTTTTCTGGTTCCGTGATCCGGTAGAAGACACTTGTCTCCACTCTAACCAGGACGTTATCGGCAGTGATTGCGTCTTGCATGGCGTTGGGCAATTGCCGCTCAAGAATTGAAATCCTGTGCGCTACCATATCCAATACCGGCACAATCAAATTGATGCCCGGGCCAAGCACACTGTGTAATCGCCCGAAGCGCTCAACGACAAATTTTTCACTTTGTGGGACAATGCGAACACTGCGGAGCGTGGCGAACATTATAAAGATAGCCAAAACCGCCCAAATCAGACCGACATTTAGAAAGCCGGCAAATAATTCTTGTACTGCTGAAAAATCCATAACCAATCCATTAAATAATCTGGGTCGGTAGGATGCTGAAAAATGTGACCGATTTGCGTGCGCAGAGGCAAAAAGCTGTAGATGCTCGTCAGACGCACCCAGGCAAAGGTCTCCAGTATGTCAGTTTAGTCGGCAGACCAGACCAGCGGATAGTCGTCTTCCACGCTTCTCACACCGTCACAAACAGGCTTTTCCTGAAAGCGGATAAGATCGAACTCATCATCTTCTGAAACATACTGATAAGTGGCGAAGCTACCGCAGTCTCCGTCCGGACCGTAAAGCGTCCAAGTGGTCAACTGACGGGTCTCATTGTTCCAAAGAGGATTGGTCACAAGCCCAAAACGATTGTCACCAAAGGGCGTTTCCTTGAATTCGTAGAAGTCTGTCTGACCGTCGCTGTGAAGCGTGATATAGTAATCGACGTTCACGTCAGCGGGATTGCAGGGTACCATCCACAATTCCAGGAAATCAGTGACGCCGTAGACCTGAGCGCCATACCCTTCGAGCACGAAGGGAAAGTCGCATTCGAAGACGCGATAGCCTGTCATCAAGACTTCATCGGGCACATCGTCTTCGTCGTATACGAGATCGGTGTAACGAACCGGCGGGTAAAATGCTTCTTGAACAGGTGCCGGTTCTGGCTGCGGTTCCGGAGTAGTTTTTACCCGCTCTCGTACTTGCCCTGGAAAAGGCAAGCCCCCACCCAGCACTGCCGCATCAGCACGCTCCGCACGCCCCTGAAGCCGATCAAACTCGGCTAGAACGCTGGTTACACCCGTCAAAGGAACATTGTAGGAAAACACACTACCCTGACTGGTCAATTCAACGTCGATGCGCGCAGTTGTATTTGCTTTGAGTTCTTTAACCAGTGGGCGATCTGCAGCACCACCAAAGGTCATCTCATTGCCGCGGTAAACACGCTGCGTTTTTGTCGACTCACTGAAGCCACTTTCAAGAACAGTTATTGTGACCGGTACGCCGACAGTCAGTTCTTGTTCCGACGGCAAACGCACGGTTACAAAGATCGCCGCATCAGGATCGACAGGACGTTCCAGCTTAAGCTGCATGGTCTCGCCAGTCGGTGCTTTCCCGCTCGCCCGCGCGACGCAGTAAAGTTCATTGTCACACGACCCACTCCAAGCAAAGGCTTCAAAATCCTGGGCGTTGGCGGTAGCGATGGCAGAAGTAATGCTTAGGCCAAAAAGGATCGAGAGTTTCTTCATTTGCCGCTCAACATCTTTGAGTGGTGTGCCAGATGTTCGTTCAAGAAGCTGCCGACGAAATAGTAAGAGTGATCATAACCTGCGCGCACACTGTGCGTTAGCTTTTGGCCGGCACTTTCGCAGGCGTCCACGAAGCGTGATGACATAAGGTAAGGATCTTCAAATTGATCCGCGCTCCCGACATCGACCAGCATGAGCGCACCGGTCTTCTGGCGCTTAACGAGCTCGCAGGCATCGTGATCGAGCCAACTGCCGCGGTCATCACCAAGGTAGGCGGAAAAGCATTTTTCGCCCCATGGTGTCTTAGCAGGATTGACTATGGGCGCAAACGCCGAAACTGATTTGTACCGCTCAGGATGCTTCAAATGCAGTGTCAGTGCGCCATGGCCTCCCATTGAGTGACCGGAAATGCCCTGCCGCTCCAGATCGGCCATATGGAAATTATCGCGTATGATCCCGCAAAGCTCGTTGGCCACATACTCTTCCATCTGGAAGTGTTTGGCCCAAGGATATTGCGTTGCATTGACATAAAAGCCAGCGCCCTGGCCTAAATCATAATCTTCATTATCAGGCACATCACCGCCGCGCGGCGAGGTATCAGGAAAGATCACCATCAGTCCGTGCTCCGCAGCATAACGCTGGATGCCGGACTTCTCATTCACATTCTGCCAGGTGCAGGTCAGACCCGACAGCCACCACAAAACCGGAACCGGGCCAGATGCGGCTTGCGGCGGCGTATAGACAGCAAAGCGCATTGCGCATTGGCAGGCATGGCTTTCATGGTCAAAAACCTCAAGCATGCCATCGAAGGATTTGTGGGCGAGTTGGCGGGTAATTTGGGTCATCAATACATGACTACGCTTCTGATGCTTTTACCCTCATGCATGAGGTCAAAGCCATGATTGATATCTTCAAGGCCCATCGTATGCGTGATCAAACTATCGATGTCGATGCGGCCTTCCATGTACATGTCGACAATTTTGGGTACATCCGAACGCCCGCGAGCGCCGCCAAAAGCGGAGCCGCGCCAGTTGCGACCGGTGACCAACTGGAAGGGGCGTGTTGAGATTTCTGCGCCCGCTGGTGCCACGCCAATAATCACTGACGTTCCCCACCCTTTATGGCAGCACTCTAACGCGGTGCGCATCACATCTACGTTTCCGATACACTCAAATGTGTAGTCTGCACCGCCACCGGTTAGTTCAACCAAATGCCCGACCATGTCGCCATCAACCTCTTTAGGATTGACGAAGTCGGTCATACCGAACTGACGAGCCATCGCTTCCTTGGATGGGTTGGTATCAACGCCGACGATCTGGCGCGCGCCAACCAGCTTCAAACCTTGAATGACGTTAAGCCCAATGCCGCCAAGGCCAAATACGACCGCCGTGGAATTGGGCTCAACCTTGGCTGTGAACATGACCGCGCCAATGCCTGTGGTGACACCGCAGCCGATGTAGCAAATTTTGTCGAATGGCGCGTCTTTGCGCACCTTGGCGAGCGCGATTTCGGGCAAAACGGTGTAGTTCGAGAAGGTTGAACAGCCCATGTAATGAAGGATTTTCTCACCCTTGTACGAGAACCGGCTGGTGCCATCGGGCATGACGCCTTGCCCCTGCGTTGACCGTATTTTCTGGCAGAGATTGGTTTTCGGGTTGAGGCAATAGTCACACTCGCGACACTCCGGCGTGTATAATGGGATGACGTGATCGCCCACCTCAAGACCCTCAACACCCGGCCCCACCTCAACCACAACGCCTGCACCTTCATGGCCTAGAATTGCGGGGAACGCTCCCTCGGGATCCGCGCCGGACAAGGTGAACTCATCCGTATGGCATATACCTGTTGCCTTGATTTCAACGAGAACCTCGCCCGCCTTGGGACCTTCAAGATCAACTTCGACAATCTCAAGGGGTTTTCCAGCTTCAAAAGCCACAGCCGCACGGGTTTTCATGATCGCTTCCTCCCAGATCGATTTGCGCGATTACGCACACTGAAAACCGGTAACGCAAGGTGTCAGTGCAAAAACTTGCCTTCGGCATCTGCCTGCCTCATCTTCTTAGCATGTTACGATTGCCCGCACTTTTTGCCGTTTTGTTCTCTGCAACCGCGATTGCCAGCGAGCCACAGCTAACCGCTGGCTACGAATTTTCGGACGAAAAAGGTGGCTTCAGCATCACCCATGCGTCAGGCCTGGGTACGCAGGGCGATCCCATTGTGCTGCGCTTTGTGATCTCTTCACATCAGCCTTCAACGCTGGTTATCCGGGCAAACCGACCGATAAATCCATTTGCACACCCGCGCACACACGCAACAGGTACGCTTTACTTCGATATTCGGGCGCAAAACGAAACCGGTCAGCCATGGGTGGCGACCGAATTTGAATTGCAGGAAGTTTGGCGAAAGCCCAGCGAGTTTGGGGACGGGCTTTCCTTTGATCAAAGGCGGGAGGGCGAGCAAGTCTTCAGTGCGGACGCATATGCCAACTACCGACTTGATTTTGAGCCTTATGACCGACTTTTGTTTGAAGATGGCGTGATTGATCCAGACGCATCGGGACGATTTTCGCTTTTGGTGACTGACCTGACGCCCATCAAGGAATTTTTCTTGCAATTTGATCCACAAGTGCCGGCCATCTGAAAGTCCGCTTGATTAAGGCTCCCAAGGTTGCAAAAAACAATGATGTCCAATGTTGAGCATCTTTCAGCTACCGAGCTCGATGCGCTATTGCGCTTTTATGCCGATGCTGGCGCTGACGAGGTAATGGGCGTTGAGCCAGTCGACCGTTTTGCTGCCAAGGAAACAGCTTCAAAGCCCGCGCCTCAGCGGACAATAAGTTCGTCTCCGCCTTCTCCCGTACTCGCTCAAAAAGCGGCAGTTGTCCCCGATCAGAGCGTTGCTGACGCGGCGACGCATCTTGCAGCGCAAGCCAATGATCTTGAGCGACTGCGAGATGCACTCAGCGGCTTTGATGGCTGCAATCTAAAAGCGACCGCGCGCAACCTTGCCTTTGAAGGTGGACGACGCGATGCCGACATCATGATCGTCGGCGGCGCCGCAACGCGAGATGATGATGCAAACGGTGTTCCGTTTTCTGGACCCGATGGCGTGCTGTTGAAAAACATGTTTGCAGCCATCGATCTCGACATTGTGGACCAAACATATCAAGCGCTTTGTGTGCCATGGGCTCCGCCTGGCGGAGGTCCGCCAACGCCGATACATTTGAATATCCTAAAGCCTTTCATCATTCGTCAGATCGAGCTTGCAGCTCCCAAGCATCTGATCATTATGGGCAATGTTGCCGCCAAACATCTGATTGACCCCAAACGAATGATCCTCAAGCTGCGTGGCGAAAATTTCGATCTTTCTTTTGGCGATTGGAACGGCATCGCATTGGTCATGCACGAGCCGTCTTACTTGCGCGAACAGCCCAGCGCCAAGCGCGTAACCTGGCATGATCTTCTTGCCTTCAAAAAGCAGTTGACGCCCGGCTGACAAAAGGAGCAAAGGGCGCCTCGTGCTGCTGAATTGACGGCAGAGCCGGAGAAGTCTCATGCTGCGTTCCGTCCTGCCCGTTACGGGCCTTATGCTCTCAACCTTTTTCCTGCTCGCAGGTAGCGGTCTAACAGGAGTTCTACTTCCCCTCAGAGCAGGCATCGAAGGCTGGGGGCCTGTAACCATCGGGTGGATGGGGTTTGGCTACGCACTTTGCTTTTCAACGGGCTGCGTGATTGTTCCGCGTCTGGTGCTGCGCGTGGGCCATGTGCGTGTATACGCGGTGTTGGCCACCATTTTGTCCATGTCATTGCTGCTGCATGCCTTGGTCATCCATCCGCTCACATGGATATTGTTCAGAGGCTTTGCCGGTTTCGCGCTAGCTGGCAGCTATATGGTGGTTGAGAGCTGGCTTAATGAAAAAGCGACCAATGAGACGCGTGGACAGATTTTCTCCATCTACATGATCATGAACATGGTGGGTTTGATGGCAGGTCAATTCATGCTTGTCCTCGGCGATCCTGCCACAACCTATTTATTTATAGTTGGGGCACTCATGTATGCCATGGCCGTGATCCCGACGGGACTTTCAAACGCGACCTCGCCCCAACCACTCACGCAGGTCTCGTTCGACTTGGCTAAACTCTATCGGAACTCGCCTGCTGCGCTTGTCGGCATGCTGTTGACGGGCGTCATTGCTGGGGTGTGGAACTTCCAGTCACCTGTGTTTGCCGGTTTGATTGGATTGGAGGGATCGCAAATCCCACTCATGCTAGCATTGGCGATGATTGGCGGCGCTATCTTCCAGTTTCCGCTGGGGCGTGTGTCTGACCGGATGGATAGGCGCTATGTTATGGTGTTTGCCGGTGGCTTTGGCGTAATGATATCAGCGATTTTCGTCATGTCAGCGGCAACAAGTTCAGCCGCCAGCGTCTTTGTCTTGATGTTCCTTTTTGGCGCCGTTCTATTCCCAATCTATTCCCTCGTCGTTGCACACGCCAACGACTTTGCCGAGTCATCTGATTTCGTGGAACTCTCGTCGAGCCTCCTTATCATCAACGGCATAGGTGCAATGATCGGTCCGGTTCTATCCGGTTGGTTGATGACCACTATCGGGGCGAGTGGCTTTTTTGTGGCCATGGGCCTTTGCTATGCCATTTTTGGAGGTTACGCCGGATGGCGTATGACACAGCGCGATGCTGTAGCAACCGAGGATATGACCGACTTCACATACATGCCTGCAACACGCAGCCAGACACCGGAAACCTTGAACCTTGACCCCCGTTCGGAAGACGTTGAAGCGGCTTCCTGATGCGAGCATTAGACTATGAAACCCAGCGAAAACGGAACAGACATTCTCTTAAGCGACTACAAGCCACCTGCTTATCTGGTGAATGAAGTCCATCTGCGTTTTGAGCTGGATCGGCAAAACACGATTGTTCACGCCAAGCTGCATATCGAGCGTGCGGCACAGACATCATGGGAAACCCCTCTGTTTCTTGACGGGGACGATTTAACGCTGGTTTCGGTGCTGATTAATGGTCAGCCCGTTTTAAGAGATCAGATGACGGTTTCTGAAACTGGTCTGATCCTTCGCCAACTGCCTAAGGAACCCACGTTCACAATCGAAACTGTTGTCCGTATCAACCCGGAAAAGAACACCCAACTGATGGGTCTTTACGCAACCCGCAATAATTTCTGCACGCAGTGCGAGGCGGAAGGATTTCGACGCATCACTTTCTTCCCAGACCGGCCCGATGTTTTGGCTGTTTTTACCGTCAGACTTGAGGGCAAATTCGAGGAAACGCCGCTCTTGCTGTCAAACGGCAACAAGATCGATCAGGGTGATTTGGGAGACGGCAAGCACTTTGCCGTTTGGCATGATCCGTTCCCGAAGCCAGCTTACCTGTTTGCAGTTTTTGCCGGCGACCTTGGAGTAATTACAGACAGCTTTACGACCATGTCGGGTCGTGATGTGCGCCTGGAAATTTATGTGGAGCACGGCAAAGAAGAAAGGGCGCTTTACGCCATGGACGCGCTGAAGCGTTCCATGCGCTGGGATGAAGAGCGTTTTGGCCTGGAATATGACCTCGACATCTTCATGATCGTAGCGGTCTCTGACTTCAATATGGGCGCGATGGAAAACAAGGGGCTGAACATATTCAACGACAAGTATGTTCTAGCCGATCCGCACACTGCAACCGATGCCGACTACGCCAACATCGAAAGCATCATCGCGCATGAGTATTTCCACAACTGGACAGGTAACCGGATCACATGCCGAGACTGGTTTCAATTGTGCCTGAAGGAAGGTCTTACAGTTTATCGAGACCACGAGTTCTCAAGCGACATGCGCTCGAGAGCGGTCAAACGCATTGCTGATGTACGTGCACTGAGGGCTCATCAGTTTCCCGAAGACGCTGGCCCGCTTGCCCATCCGGTTCGGCCTCAAAAATACAAGGAGATCAATAATTTTTACACCGCGACGGTCTATGAAAAAGGCGCTGAACTTGTCCGGATGCTCGAAACCATCCTAGGTTCAGAAGGATTTCGTAGAGGTATCGATCTGTACTTTCAGCGTCACGACGGCGATGCGGCGACGATAGAGCAGTTCATCGCTTGTTTCGCAGAAGCAACTGACACCGATCTGAGCCACTTTGCAAAGTGGTATGATTATTCAGGCACGCCCAATGTCTCCGTCAAAACGGCATATGATGCGGCCAAAAAGTCGTTCTCAGTAATAATGCAGCAGACATTGCGCAGCGGTGTTCCTCAACCGCGTGATATCGCGCTACATATTCCTGTAAGTTTTGCGCTACTCAATGATGGCGGAAAACCAATGGTTTGGGACAGTGTTGATGGCAGCAAGGTTTCAAACGGTGTTCTGCACCTGACCGAAAGCCAGCAAACCATCAGATTTGATGGCGTTCAAAGCGAACCAAGACTATCGGTGTTTCGTGGGTTTTCAGCACCGATTACGCAAATCCCAGAACAAGCACATGATGATGCCCTGTTCGCCGCTCGCCATGATGATGATCCTTTCAATCGCTGGAACGCCATCAACGGCCTTTTTATGCGTACTATGAAGGACGCCATAGCCGACATCGATCGAAATGCCGCGACACCACCGGTCGATCCGCAATTCTTGGCTATCTTAGAGAGCGTCGCCCGAGATAACGAACTGGATTTCGCCTATCGTGCACTTTGCTTAACACCACCAACGGTCAACGAGATTGCGCGCGACTTGAGCACCGGCATCAACCCGTCCGCCATTCACGCCGCTCGCGAGAACATCCTCGATACAGTCTCCGTCATTTGTGGGGAGACTTTTGAAACTCTATTTGACGGCGCTCGTATTGATGGTTCGTTTGAACCGACGGCGGCACAGGCCGGGGCGCGCTCCTTTGTTGGAACATTGCTATCCTATTTGGTGCGAACAACGCCGGGTATCGATCTGGCGACGACATTCATCGGCGCAGCTGACAATATGACGGACAAATTGACAGCGCTATCGATACTGGCACACCAGTTTCCAGGCCACAGCAACACCATCAAAGCCCTTGCCGATTTCCGAGAAGCTTATGCAAGCGAACCGATGGTCTTGGATAAATGGCTTTCCGTTCAAGCTACGGTTCCAAGCGAAGAAACGCTCACCGATGTTAAAGAGCTGGTCGACACACCAATCTTCTCATGGAAAAACCCTAACCGTGCACGTGCTCTTTTGGGTGCTTTTGCAACAGGCAATCCGGTAGGCTTCAACCGGCCTGACGGTGAAGCATATGCGTTTTTCTGCGACAGCATTTTGCGCCTCGACGCGATTAACCCGCAGGTCTCTGCCCGCTTGATGACGGCGATGCGCTCGTGGAAAGACTTAGAGCCGGTTCGGCAAGCGGCTGCAGAAACAAACTTGCGCAAGCTGTCTGAGCGAAGCGAACTCTCCCGTGATCTGCGCGACATTTTAAGCCGTACGCTTGGTGCAACAAACGCACACTAAGATTTAGCGCGAACGGGGTGGACAGACCGAATCTGTTTTGATTCATTATGGGTGATTCGGCAGTTCGCGTTCAGCGTTTTCAAGCAACAAAACTGTAGCGCCTTGCGCTTAACTTGGCATTTGGCCGAGGGGGAGAGATCGTGGCGGCGATCGGGATGATAGCCAAACTCAATAGGCGCAGCAGCGCAATCGGTGGCCATGCCCGCTTTATGGCCCAACCGACGATGCAGCGCCTCTTGGCAATCGAACCATGGCTCAAAAGTGCCGTTCCCGCTCTCATCTTCATATTTCTGATTACCGTCATGGCTGCACGTACCATGTGGTTGTTGGATAACCGCGCGCAGATTGCAGAGAATGCGAAGTCGGATGTGGAGCTTATGGCCGGGCGCGCAGCCGATGCGCTTTCGCGAGCGTCGGAAGCGGTCGAAACACTCCTTGATCCTGGAGCAATCGAACGCGTCCTGGTCCGCGAACTGCCACGCAATGCAACATCTTTGGGACGCGAGATTTTGGTGGCCAATGCCGATGGTACCATAACATCTCAGCGTGGTGGCGCGGCGGATCGGCGTTTGCTTGATCTGGCGACACTTATTGAAGGATCGCAAACGCTCTTACTTTTTGGTCTGGGTGCGGGCGTTGAGGATGTGACGATTGACGGAAAATCCGGATATGCGGCCTGTGCCAAAATGGCCAGTAACCACGGAATAGTCTGCGCAGTGCAACCCAAGCAGACTGCGTTCGCGCGTTGGCGTCAGGATGTGTCGCTGAACTTAACGCTCTTCTCCACCATGTCCGGGATCATGCTTGTTTTGCTTTATGCGTACTATGCACAGATTGCGCGGACCAGCGAAGTTGATGACTTGTGCGAGGAGATGCAGGCCAGTGTGAACACGGCACTACAGCGCGGCCATTGTGGCCTATGGGACTGGGACTTGGCGCGTGGTCGCATTTATTGGTCCAACTCCATGTTTGAACTGCTTGGCTATGGCGTGCGAGATGAAGTCCTGTCGTTTCAGCAGGTCTCCGAGCTTATCCACCCAGATGACAATGATTTGATCGATATTGCTGAACAGGCAGTCGCCGGCCAGATAGACGCAATTGACCGGCAGTTTCGTATGAGACGGTATGACGGTCAGTATGTGCGCATGCGCATCCGCACGGAAATTGTGGAGCGCAATGGCGGGCGTCACCTGGTTGGCATCGCCATGGATGTTACGGAACAGGCGAGACTGCTTGCGCTGACCAAGACTGCAAGCGCCAACCTTCAAGCTGCTATTGAAAGCACTTCTGAGTCGTTTGCCATTTGGGACGATGATGACCGACTTATTTTGTGCAACCACAAGTTTTACGAGTTCTATGGACTGACGCCGGACACGCTACCGCCAGGCACCACGCGGGCAGAGTTTGCCGGTATAATGCGCCAGCCCATTAGCGAAACCATAATTCAAAATGGCGGCAGCCACGGCCGAAGCAGAACCGTTGAGCGCCAGATTGCAGACGGCCGCTGGCTTCAGATCAATGATCGCGCCACACCCGATGGCGGCCTAATCTCTGTTGGCACCGACATCTCAAAGCTTAAGGCCCAGGAAGAAAAGTTGCGTGTTTCTGAACAGCAGTTGATTGCTTCGCTTGATGGCCTCTCACGCGCGCAGCGTGATGATCAGGAGAAGGCATCGGCGCTTGCTGATATGAACAGGAAGTTCCAGCGCGAAAAAGAAAAAGCGGAAGCTGCGAGCCGTGCAAAGACAGAGTTTCTCGCCAATGTCAGCCATGAATTGCGCACGCCATTGAATGCGATCATCGGCTTTTCGGAAATGATGACTGCGCAAATCTATGGCCCCTTGGGCTCAGACAAGTATGCTGAATATATCGAAGACATTCAAAAGAGTGGCGGATTCTTGCTCAATGTGATTGACGATATCCTGCAGGTTTCACGCATTGAAAGCGGCAAGTTCAATCTAGACGTCGAACAGGTGGACCTGTCCGACGTTGCCCAGGAAACGGTTCAAATGGTAACCGTTCAGGCGCGACGCAAACAGATTGAGATCAATACCGATATAAGCGCCAGCATGATGATCGAAGCGGACCGGCGCGCGCTGAAACAAATCCTATTGAACCTGTTGTCTAACGCGGTGAAATTCACCGAAGCAGGTGGACAGATCAATCTCCGGGCCAAGTGTGTAGGTGGTCGCGCCATTCAGATTTCTATTGAAGACAATGGCTGCGGCATTTCAAAACCGGTGCTCAAGCGCATTGGGCGCCCCTTTGAGCAAGCGCAGCGGCAGTTTTCAAAAAACCATAGCGGCACGGGCCTTGGGCTGGCCATTTCCAAGTCGCTTGCCGAGTTGCACGGCGGAAGCCTACGGATCAAATCGGAGCTTGGCGACGGCACAATTGTTTCGGTGAGACTACCGGTAAGACCCAAAAAGAAAGAAGAAGCTGCGGCAGAGATTTAAAGTCCACCGCAGCCTGAAGATGACTTAGCGGTTACCACGCTTGCCGCGCATACCGGCAAAACGTTCGCTTGGAAGTTCCTCTTCGGTGATGAAACCAGAGTCATCAAAGTCGGCAAGTGCAAACAGTTTTTGCTGACGATTGCTCAACTCTTCAAGCGATACTTGTTCATCTTGATTAATGTCAAACATGGCAATCAGACCTCTGGCCATTCGGCGCATACGGCGATCATCGGCCACTTCTTCAATCTCGGCCTGGGTGACGATATTGTCGTCATCGCTATCGACTTCGTTGAAGCGTTCCAGCATGCGGGTTTGGAACTCAGCGAACGTGACCTGCCCATCGCCATCGGCGTCCATCTGTTCAAAACGCACGCCGCCATCACGATCACGGTTTTTGGCTTCTGCTGAAGCCATGCCAGATGTAGCCAAGACCATGGTCGCTAAAGCAGCCAGCGCGAGATGGTTCTTCTTCAAAATACTCAAGTTCATTTGCGATGTATCCTTTTGCATCGTTGATGCCATCCCCGATGCAGATGCCCCGGCTGAACGTTTCCCGGCGTTCAGACAGTGGCGTCACCAACATGCGTGCGAAAAGCTTCCGCAACCCGCATTTGGCGGCTCGTCAAACGCTCTTGCACATGTGCCAACGAAGGTTCGTTGAGCATTTGGCAAATAATGTCCACCAAGCCAGCCGGCATTTGCGCAGGGTCCAACCCACTTGATGTGCAAAGCCGTGACAAATGAAGAACGGTACTCAGGTCATGATGAGCGGCAATAAGTTCTACCGTTTCATCCGCCCCGAGCACCACGTCGCCGAGCCATGAGAGAATATCGCGAGCGCCCGCGCCATCCAACTTAAGCTTTCGTAATGATGAGAGATACATAAACTGGGCGAGGAACTCCAAGTCCGTGAGCCCACCGACAATATTTTTCAAATCAAATGGGCCATAGGCTGGCTTCTCCCGCAAAAGCCGTTGCCGCATGGACACTATATCATCTTTGAGCTTTTCAACATCGCGCTCGATGTTCAGCACCTGATCTATGCAATTGCGAACCTTCATCATCAACTCGGCTTCACCAAAGATTGGTCTTGCTCTAGTCAAGGCTTGGTGCTCCCAAGTCCAAGCTTCATTTCGCTGATATCGCTGAAATGCATCAAACGAAGAGGCCAATGGCCCCTTGTTCCCAGAAGGCCGCAGCCGCATATCGACTTCATAGAGAACACCTTCTGCCGTTGGCGCAGACAGCGCTGCAATAATGCGCTGGGTTAATCGGGCATAATATGTAGAAGCGGCCAACGGTTTAGCACCATCGCTTTCTTCCAGCGCATCAACACCATCGTAAAGTGTTATAATGTCTACATCACTGCCCGCGGTCATCTCCCGCGAGCCAAGGCGACCCAACGCGACGATACTGAATTGGCCGCTGGCAAAGCTTCCATGTTTTGCCGCCACTTCCTTTGCCGCTTCTTGCGCAGCAATACTGATCGTTCTTTGCGCAACGCTGGCCAGACTGTGTCCAGTCTGAAGTGCATCCGCATTACCTGTCAGCAACCTCGTACCAATCCTGAAACGCTGTTCTGCCGCGAAGATTCTCAACCGATCCAAGACAGCTTCGTAGCCATCAGCGTCAAACAGCATGCCTGTGAGCGCATCTTCAACTTCCTCAACTGGCGCATTCTGATCAAAGAAGGCAGGCTCCAGCAAACCGGCAAAAACCGATGGCCTATTGCTGATAATAGAAGACAGCCGGGGTGCACTTGTGATGATGGTGGTCAACAAGCGCAGCAGATTGGGATTTGCATGCAGCATTGAAAACAGCTGGACACCTGCAGGCAGACCCCGGATGAAACTGTCAAACAGCAAAAGAGAGTCATCAGGCTTTTGTGCGCTAGCAAATGCTTCCAACAGTGCAGGCGTCAATTCAGTTAGCCGCTCGCGAGCACGCTCGGACTGCACTGCTGGATAGCGGCCAAAATGCCACCCACTCACAATATGCCACATGTCCGCCGGGCGAGAGAAACCCAGGTCAGCAAGAGTATCAACAGTATCTGGGTCAGCGGTTTCGCCCGTGAATACCAAGTTGCCGTGAAGTGCGGAAAGGGTTTCACCTTCTCGGAAAAGCAAACCAAAGTGAGCTTCAACCCTTTTCAGTGTGCCGACCAGCTGGGCGGAAAAGTCTTGACTGGAAGCATGTCCTAGAAGTTTAGACACAGCTTCAAATTGCGGGCCAACCTCCGGCACCTTATGCGTCTGTTCGTCGTTGAGCATCTGAATAGCGTGTTCAACCCGCCGCAAATAAACATAAGCTGTATCCAGCTCTTGACTGACATCAGGCTCAATCCAGCCCTCGTTCGCAAAGGTACGCAGCATTTCACGTGTTCCGCGTTTGCGCAAAATTGGAGCTCGACCGCCAGCTATGAGTTGCTGGGTCTGCACGAAGAACTCAATTTCTCGAATTCCGCCCCTACCGAGCTTCACATTGTGTGCGTGTAGAGTGATCGTACCATGCCCCTTATGGGCATGGATTTGCCGTTTGATTGATTGCACGTCTGCGATGGCGGCATAGTCGAGATATTTACGCCAGATGAAAGGACGCAATTGTTCAAGGAAATTTCGGCCAGCTTCAATGTCGCCCGCTACCGGCCGCGCCTTGATCATCGCTGCGCGCTCCCAGTTCTGGCCGCGCGCTTCATAATAGTGCAAAGCCATATCAACAGGAATGGCCAACGGCATGGCGCTTGGGTCGGGCCTTAACCGGACGTCTGTCCGAAACACATACCCGTCACCAGTCCGTTCCTGCATAATCTGAACGAGTTGACGAACCAGTTTTGACAACAGATCAATCGCATTGGATGGATCGCGGAAACGCAAAGCAGGCGCTTCCTGTTGGAAAAAGACAATGATGTCGATATCCGAGGAATAGTTCAACTCATGGGCGCCGAGTTTCCCCATGCCCAGCACCACAATCCCGGAGCCTTTTTGCGGATCCTCGGGACTGTCCAGTTCTATAAGACCACGGCTATGCATATCGCGAAGCTGCCAGTCCAAAACGGCGTTCAATGCATTATCTGCAGTGTCGCTTAACGCGTTCACAGTGGCTTCAAATGATAACGCACCGGTTATGTCACCGATTGCAATTAGGAGATGCAACTTACTCTTAGCGATCCTTAGCGCGCTCTTGAGTTCATCGAGCGTTATGTCAGTTGGTAGCCGCTCGAAAGCAGCGAGCTCTTCTGCAATCGCAAGGTCTAGCGTTTCAAACGACGATTCTTCGAGCTGATACTCGAAACGAGCGAGCAGTGTTGAAAGATAGGGGGAGTTTTCATGCAAAAATTGCGCAACGGAGAGAAGGCCATCGGGGAACTGAGTTGGATCAATTTTCTCCTGCCAGTCCATTTCCAGTTTGCGCCCCTTAGCTTGACCGCTACAAAGTAAGCACGACGATGTGTGATTTAAGAAGGGTTTTTAAAGGCACCAATGGGAAATACGAGCCGGGCAATCAAACCGGGCCTTGCATCGTCCAACTCCAGCATGCCGTTGTGCTGCTTCATGATAGCCGAGACCAATGAAAGTCCCAGCCCTGAACCACGAACTTTTCTATTGCTGGTTCGACTTGCATCTAACCGAACAAATCGCTCCAAGACCCGGTCTCGATCCGCTTCAGGAATACCAGCACCAGCATCGATAACGCTTAGCGTTACAGCATCAGACGTCTTCATCGCAGAGACAGTAATGTCTCCACCTCCTGGCAAGCCATATTTGGTTGCATTATCGAGAAGGTTGGTAAGCGCTTGGCCGATTAATTCGCGATTGCCGTTAACGACCAAACCATGCCTGACATTGTTCTTCAGATGGCCACCTGCGTCCTCAATGACAGGCTCATAAAGCTCACATAGATCAGATGCGATTTCGCCGAGATCGACCGGCACGGGTGTGAATTTTGTGTAGCCAGCCTCGACACGAGAGATCAGCAACATGGCATTAAATATCGCGATCATGTTGTCGGCTTCACCCAACATGCCGTGCATTGCCTCGCGATAATCGTCCTTTGTTTCACCGTTTCTAATCGCGTCTTCAGCCCTATTGCGCAATCTGGTCAGCGGCGTTTTCAAATCATGCGCTATCGAGTCAGATACTTCACGCAAGCCACCGTTCAGTTTTTCAATGCGATCAACCATCTGGTTTAGTGAGGATGAAAGACGGTCAAACTCATCACCTGCACTGCTAACCGGCAGGCGCTGGCTCAAGTCGCCCGCAATGATGTTATCGCTTGCTGCTGAAACCGCATTGATGCGACGCAATGCTCGCCGCCCGACCAGGAACCAGATAAAGAACGCGCCGATGCCCACCATGATCAGGGCAAGGGCAACCGAGCGCTGAACTACAGTTCGAAAGCGGATCGGATCTGCCAAGTCACGTCCGACAATAACGCGGATGCCATTTTGAAAAGGAAGTACATACGCGACAGCACTTGGCGCGCTGTCGCCCATTTCTGACAGGGACCGTGTTTCTCCCGCTCGTGCATACTTAAAGGGCTGCCCCTTCCAACCCGATGATTCCAAAATACCAGGTTGCAGATCGCCAATATTGCCGGCCAACGGGCGGCCTCTGCCATCGGCAACCAGATAAACAAAAGCGCCAGGTCGACGGGACCTTCGCTCAATATCCCTAACCAGGGTGCGCAGCCCACCAATTGAATAGGTCTGCGCCAACTCGCCTATTTCACTTTCAACCGCGAAGCGGGTCTCCCGTATCACAAAGCTTGCTGCGACTGTGGTCATATACAGAATGGTCAGCACCGCGCACGCGCCGAACAGCAAGATGAACATTGCTGACAGACGCACTGCCGTGGTGTTTATGACCCTTGGTACGGCGACCATCTATCACTCGCGCATGACATAGCCAGCGCCGCGTACGGTGTGAAGCAGCGGCTTTTCGAAACCTTTTTCGATCTTCGCTCGCAACCGTGAAATATGCACGTCGATAACGTTCGTTTGCGGATCAAAATGATAGTCCCAGACATGCTCGAGCAGCATTGTGCGCGTGACAACTCGGTCAACGTTGCGCATCAGATACTCTAGTAGGCGAAACTCTCTTGGTTGCAGGATAATTGTCTGGTCAGCACGTTTGACATCTCGAGACAGTCTGTTCAGCACCAAATCACCCACTTGATAAAGCGTCTCGCTCTCGACGCCGAGGCCGCGTCGCTGAAGGGTTTCCAAACGCGCCAACAATTCAGAGAACGCGTATGGCTTTGTCAGGTAATCATCGCCTCCGGCACGCAGTCCCGTAACACGATCGTCGACTTCGCCGAGTGCAGATAAGATTAGTGCAGGCGTAGCATCGCCTGAGTCACGTAAATCTGCAATGATCTCCAACCCGTTCTTTTTCGGCAGCATGCGGTCCACAATCAAAGCGTCGTACGCACCGGATTGGGCCATGTTGTGTCCACTCTCGCCATCATTGGCGATGTCCGCGCCGTGGCCAGCTTCGCCAAGTGCCTTCTTCAGATACTCGGCGGAAGGCTTGTCGTCTTCGATAATCAATATCTTCATAGGATCAGAGCTATGCCAAAATAGAGTTGGCGACAACGGGCGCGAGGGGGGAAACCCGTTGCCGCCGCCTTTCCGACCGGAGGGGATGACATGGACGAAAGACCCGCCGGAAAGGTTTTGGTTTGTTTCGTTTTAGCCTTCGTCGAGCGACAGGGCTGCAAACCGGCTTGAGTTTTCACCCTCCACGCGCACGAGTGCAGCTTTGCGACCTTGCGACTTAACGGCATCAATCTGTTGCGTGATTTCATCAGCCGAGGTCACCGGCCGATTGTTGATCTCGCGAATAATGTCGCCCGCTGTAATACCAGCTTGTGCAGCTGCACTGTCGGGTACCACATCGGTAACAAGCACACCTTCTCCATCGTCAGACGGGACTAAGGTCAGGCCGAAGTCTTCCATCGAAGTCGGGCTGGCTTCTTCAGGTTCTTGGTCAGGTGCGAGGCCTGCGAGTTCTTCGCGGGTTGGCAGCTCGCCAAGTGTCACATCGATGGTCTGCTCGCTGCCATCGCGAAAAACGGTGATGGAAACATCTGAACCAGGATCAAAGCCCGCAATTGCGCGTGACAGTTCGCGTGGACCTTCGACATCGGTTGTGTTCACACCAGTGATCACATCGCCGATACGTATGCCAGCTTCTTGCGCAGGTGTGCCCGGTGTCAGTTCGGAAACCAATGCGCCCGCAGATGCATCCATACCTAACGATTCGGCGATATCGTCCGTTACCGGCTGAATAGAAACGCCCAACCAACCGCGCTGGACGCTGCCATCATCGATCAAATCGGCAACGATATTGCTTGCGACGCTTGCAGGTACAGCAAACGCAATGCCCACGTTCCCACCTGATGGCGAGAAGATGGCGGTGTTAACGCCGACAACTTCACCGTTGAGATTGAATGTTGGCCCACCGGAGTTACCGCGATTGACGGCAGCATCGATCTGGAGGAATTGATCATAAGGTCCGGCACCAATGTCGCGCTCAAACGCTGACACGATTCCAGCAGTCACTGTGCCACCCAGTCCAAACGGATTGCCCACTGCAACGACCCAATCACCAACGCGGGTTTTACCTTCGGGCGCAAAGTCAACATAGGTCAAATCATCGGTCGTATCGACTTTTAAAACGGCAAGATCAGTGCGTGGGTCGGTACCAATCAACTCAGCTTCATACTCAGTTCCGTCATTCAAGATAACGGCAAACTGTTCGCCATTTTCGATGACATGGTTGTTTGTGACGAGAAAACCATCACCGGAAATGAAGAAACCGGAACCTTGCGAGACGGGGCGCGAACGCCGACGCTCAGCGCGCGGACCTTCGCCGCGTCGGTCACCAAAACCAAACTCACGCTCAAACTCACGGAAAAAGCGGCGGAAAGGATGGCCATCAGGCAAATCTTCAAAGCCGCGGGGAATCATGTTGTTAAAACGTTCACTGACCGGCTGGACAGATGAGCGAACTCGGACAGACACAACAGCAGGTGAAACCACATCTACCACATCAGCAAACCCGGGGGCCGCAATTGCAGTTTCCACACGCACGGGATCGGCGATGGCTGTGGAAAGGGTTGCGCCGCTGTATCCGGCAAAACCTGCACCAACAACAGCACCGGCGATCAACAGCTTGCTCAAGCGGGATTTTAGCATTCTGGGAGCTCTCCTTATTGAAGTCACGAGCGATGACGACATCGCAATAAGCGTTACTTAGGGAGGCGATCCTTGCGCAAACATGGCGAGAACATGAAATCTTCGTAAGGTTAGTGGAAATTCGCTAAGCAACACGCGTTATGATCGTGGCCTGAGCTTCCAGCGTTTTATGAACCGGGCATTTGTTGGCGATTTCAACGATTTTTCGCTCGATCTCTTCGGGTACATTCCCCTCAACAGAGATCACCCTTTCAAATCGATCAATCTTACCGCCGGAAGCCATACTTTCTTCAGTACAATCAGCACAATCTTTCGCGTGAACCTTATTGTGACTGACATCGACTGTAACCTTTCCAAGGTCCAGTTTTTTGAAGTCAGCATACATACGCAAGGTCATCGACGTGCATGCACCCAGCGCAGCAGAGAGAAAATCATATGGCGTTGGCCCGGTATCAGTGCCACCAACGGACGGTGGTTCGTCCGCAAAAAGGCGATGGCTGCGAACTTGCACCGTGTTTTGAAACTTGGACGCACGCGTTTCCGCAACACGCACATGTTCCAGTTGATCAGCTGAGGAAGTCTCGACACTATCCTTTGGCAAAAGCCTTGATGCCCACGCAGAGATCATCTCTGCGGCAAAGGTTGCGTCTTCGTCCTTTGTTAGGAGATGATCAGCGGTGCCGAGCGAAACGAAGCTTTTCGGATGCTTTGCGGCCATGAAAATGCGTGTGGCATTATCAATTCCAACTGTATTGTCGATGGGAGAATGGAGAACCAGCAGGCTGGCGCGAAGCCTGGAAATCTTGTCATCAAGCGTCGTAGAACGAGCAGCTTCAATAAACCCCTTTCCTATCCGGAACTTCCGGCCAGCGAGCAACACTTCAGCGGAGCCGTCTCTTTCAATGTCTCCGATACTGTCTTCAAACATGTGCAACACATGTTCGGCATCGGCAGGCGCGCCGATTGTCGCAACGCCCTTTACGCTTTTTATCTGTTCAGCGGCAGCCAAGACCGCGGCACCGCCCAAAGAGTGCCCAATCAAAAGGCTTGGCGCTTCTCCATTGGCGGCCAGGTAGTCGGCAGCCGCGACAAGGTCATCAACGTTGGAGGCGAAACTTGTATTGGCGAATTCGCCTTGACTGGAGCCGAGCCCGGTAAAATCAAAACGTAGAACTGCAACGCCCAGCTTGGCCAAATGCGCCGCGATGCGACGGGCGGCAATGATGTCCTTGGTGCATGTGAAGCAATGGGCAAATAGCGCATAACCTCTAATCTCACCATCAGGTCGGTCAAACCTGGCAGCTAGTGTTTGTCCAGATACGGAACTGAACTCGCGTTTTTCTATGGCCATCGGCTGGTCCCCTCATACGATTGGAGAAACACTAGCCTTTAGACTGATCACCATCATCCAAAATTTTTGCGATGCGTTGCGCCTCATCCTCACTGATTTGTGAGGCGGCAATCGCCGGGCGATTTCTGACGTATCCGAAAGCAAAAAAGCCACCGAGTAGCAGTACAACAACGGGTGTGACCCACAAGACGGCGTTTTGAGTGCTGAAGGTGGGGCGAAGAAGCACAAACTCTCCGTACCGGGACACCACAAAATCGAGAACTTGTTTATCCGTGTCACCGGCAACCAAGCGCTCTCGCACCAGTACCCGTAGGTCTTTTGCCAACGCAGCATCTGAATCATCAATCGACTGATTTTGGCATACGAGACAACGTAGTCCTGCCGACAGTTGGCGCGCGCGCTCTTCCAGCGCCGGATCATCCAGTATTTCTTCCGGTGTGACTGCTAAAGCCGCCCTCATGCTTAGGCCCAGCAGTAGGACGGTGACGGTGATCAGACGCTTCATAGTGATCTCACTCAGCAGGTTGCGCAGCAGCACCGCTTACCGCGCTCCTTCTAGCGCGTGCGGGTTTGGGCGCGCCTACTCTCAGGCGGCGGTCGCTTAGCGAAAGAGTGCCTGCAATGCACATCAGCAATGCCCCATACCAAATCAACGTCACATATGGCTTCCACCACGCCCTGACTACGATAAGGCCTGGCGTAGAAGCCGGATCGCCAAGTGATAGGTAAAACTGGTGAATGCCCTTTGTCATGATGCCAGCCTCCGTGGTTGGCATACGACTTGCGATATAAACGCGCTTTTCAGGCTCGATACGGCCTATTTCAGAACCGTTCCGAAAAATCGTGAACACGCCTTTTGTGTAACTGTAGTTAGGGCCAATCCCCGGCTCCAGCCGCTCAAGGCGCGCTTCGTATCCGGAAAGTTCAAGCGTATCGCCGGGCTTCATGTTCCGTACTGTCTCGGTTTCGAACAGCGACACACCAACAATGCCGAGGGTCATAACACCGATACCGGCGTGGGCCAGTGCAGTTCCCCAAGCTGACCGCGGCAAGCCTTTTAGTCTTGACCAAGCAACGGAAGGCTTTGCTTTTGGTAGACCGGCCTTCATCCATAGATCAGCGGCTGCTCCGAATATCAGCCAGAACGCGAGTGCAAATCCCACCAAAGCAAGAACCGGTGCACCGGTTTGCCAATAAACCAATGCTAGCGCCGCTGCGAGGGACAAGCCACCAGCTACCCAAAGCCGCTGCAATGCACCGACCAGGTTGCCTCGTTTCCAAGCTAACAAGGGGCCCAATGGCACAGCCATCAACAGCGGGATCATCAACGGAATGAAGGTGAGATTGAAGTAAGGCGCACCAACCGAGATTTTCTCCGCTGTAACGGCCTCAACAAGCAATGGATATAGCGTCCCGATCAGCACGGTTGCCGTAGCAGTTGTCAAAAACAAATTGTTGAGAACCAACGCGCCTTCACGTGAAATGGGATGGAACACACCGCCGTTTCTCAAGGTCGATACGCGCACCGCGAACAACAGCAAAGAGCCAATGATGAAGAACATCAGGATCAAAAGAATGAAAAGGCCACGCTGAGGATCAGTCGCGAATGAGTGAACGGAGGTAAGTACGCCGGACCGGACAAGGAATGTGCCTAGTAGCGAAAAAGAGAAAGCCAGAATGGCCAAAAGTACCGTCCAAATCTTCATGGCATCGCGTTTTTCCATCACCAATGCCGAGTGCAGCAGAGCGGTACCAATGAGCCATGGCATAAAGGATGCATTTTCAACAGGGTCCCAGAACCACCAGCCGCCCCAGCCGAGTTCGTAGTAAGCCCAGTAGGATCCGACGGCGATACCAGCTGTAAGAAAAACCCAAGCTGCCAAAGTCCAAGGCCGAACCCAGCGCGCCCAAGCAGCATCAATTCGCCCTTCAATGAGCGCTGCGATTGCAAATGAAAAGCAAATCGAGAGGCCAACATAACCAAGGTAAAGTAGCGGCGGGTGGATGGCCAAACCGACATCCTGCAGCAACGGATTGAGGTCGCGTCCTTCCAGCGGGGCAGGCACCATGCGTTCAAACGGATTGGATGTGAGGAGAATAAAGAGCGTAAAGGCGACGGTGATGGAGCCCTGTACGCTCAGGACGGCGGCCTTTAATCTGGGCGGAAGGTTGCTGCCAAAAAAAGCGACCAGCGCTGCAAAAAATGCGAGCGTCAATATCCACAGAAGCATAGAGCCTTCATGGTTACCCCAGACACCCGAAATTTTGTATATCATTGGCTTGGCAGAAAACGAGTTCTCCCAAACGTTGCGAACCGAGAAGTCACTGGTGACATAGGCCCAAGTCAATGCGGCGAAGGCCAAAGCCACCATGATGAATGTTGAAATGGAAAGGTGTGGCGCCAACGCTGTGAGTTTTTCATCATTGGTCTTTAGGCCCCAGAGCGGAACGACGGACTGCACAATTGACAGCGCTAATGCCAAAACCAATGCGTAGTGACCAAGTTCAATGATCATTGCCCGTAAGCCTCCTTTGAACTTGCTTCTTCACCTTTCCAATGACCCTGTTCTTTAAGCGCATCGGCAACTTCGCGCGGCATGTAAGTCTCATCATGCTTGGCTAACACGGTGTCGGCATCAAAGTACCCTGCAGGGCTTAAAGTACCCTCGGCTACAATGCCCTGTCCTTCACGGAACAAATCCGGCAAAATACCGGCATAACGAACAGTGATCACGTGGTTGGCATCTTCAACAGCAAATTCCACGCGTGCATCGCTCAGGTTCTTCACTGAGCCCTCGGTAACCAGCCCACCCAAACGAATACGATCAAGCTGATGGGCATCTTCAGCCTGCAAGTCTGTTGGCGTTCGGAAAAACGTAACCTGGTCACTGAGAGCCGTGAGCACCAAAACAGCTGCTAGACCAAGAACTGATAGTCCGCAGAATATGACGACGGCACGCTTTTGTTTGCGGGTCATGATCCTTCTTCCTCAATGGGAATACCGAGTTCCAAAGCCAGCGAATTAAGGGACTGAAGTGCCTCATCGTCGTCTGAAAATGCTCTGATACCGCTTTTTAATGCGGCAACCGCCAACTCTGGCTGGCCCAGCACCGTTCGTGCACGAATAAGGCGGCGCCAACCCTCCAAATCATTCGGATCGGATTGAAGTCTGTCGTTTAAGCCTTCGACCATTGAAACAATCATTTCATTGCGCTCGTCCACCGGAAACTCTGCAACGGCATCACGCTGCGCTTCGTCCAATTGTGGTGCGGCACCTACCGTCGGCGACGTTGGTAGCCGCGCCAGCGCCGTTTCAGCCATCTGTGCCCATCGTACTTGAGCGTCGTTCGTTGAAAGTTCCTGCCAAATCGCCTGCGCTTCTTCCAGGTTACCAGCCTGAGCCGCTGCAAGCGCAATAAAAAAGTTTGAGCGCGCATCGTCTGGATTTAACTGCATAGCGGCTTGGAAACGAATGAGCGCGTCGCCATCAATAATGCCACCATTTTGAGACACCATTGCTTCGCCGAGACCAGCTAGGCGGTTCGTGTTTGTCCCGTCCAAACTGATTGCGTTGTTGTAAGCCGTGATCGCTTTATCAAAGCGATTTGTCTGCAGGTAAACCGGCGCGACAACATCCCAGCCTCGAACATCATCTGGGTTGACGCGTAGATGTTCCTCCGCCCGCTCCAGCATCAACGCGATATCTTCGGAGACTTCAGATGCTAAAGGCTGATTTACGCGTGCTGCCAAAGGCTGGGCATCCATCCCGGGTGAGCCCAATTCAACATAAAACAGAAATGCAAGCCCCGGCACAAACAAGACTGCAAATACTGCGCCGACAAACCCACCATTGTGCTCGCGCGCCGAACGATCAATCGTTTGGTCTCGATTTTCAACGGCAATTATGCGCCTTGCAACTTCAACGCGCGCTTGTTCGTATTCAGCGGCATCGATAGACCCGCGAGCTTTGTCCGCTTCCAACTCAGCAAGCTGGTCTCGATAAACAGCCGTGTCGAATTCGCTGTCAGTGGCAGCTGCATGATCAACACGCTTAATGAGCGGACGGAAACCAATCATAATTGCGACAAGGGTCAAGCATATGGCCAACAACCAGAACATTTTGGGCTCTTATCATGAGACTTTTGAGCAAGGACGCACTTTTATCATATATGCGACAACTGCCCGCATCAAAAGATGGCTATCCTAGAAGTGTCCAACTGCCGTCCGGGTTCCTGCACGCTGTGCCTTGCGCTATCGGGGATTGATCTGCTGTTGCTCCAACCTGCGTGCTGAAAATACGGTGGGAGTATTGTCGGCAGTCTTGCGAGCCGACGCGATAGGGTTGCGAGGCTGATACCTGTCCTGCAAGCGCTTGATCTGCAGATTGCCAAGATATTAAAGCGCCCGGCTCGGCGGTTTCCAAAGCACGATACTCAGTGACAAGGGCTTGTTGTTTGTCTGTGGTAGAGAGAGCGATGTTGTTAATCTGGCCGACGAGACCACCGTCAAGCCCCGCGAGCAGCTGCGAACTCGATAAGGCACTGCCATTTCCCGGCCATAACGTTCCTGTCGTTTGACAGCCAGTTAGGATCAAACCGGAGATCAAGAGTGCTATTTGGCTTAATGGTTTCCGAAAAGGTATCATTGCGCTCAGATAGTGGGTGACACCGTGTGAAATCAATGTTCTGCTCGCCATATCATCGCAATTGAATGAGCTTTCAGTTTTTCAAGGCGAGAGCGGCAATTCGATGGCAACTTTCAAACCATCCCACTTCGATGCTTCCAGAGATAATTTGCCCCGATAAGCTTCAACAGTATCTGCTACTATCGATAGACCCAAACCGGTGCCCGGCACAGCCTCATCCAATCTCTTTCCACGCTTAAGCGCCGCTTCACGCATATTTTGAGGAATGCCAGGGCCGTCATCCTCAACTTCAATAGCAAAGAACTCGGAGCCGACGGATTCAATTGCGATTTCGCATCGAACCCGGCTCTTGCTCCACTTTGCTGCGTTTTCAAACAAATTGCCGAGGATCTCTTCAAGGTCACTTTGCTCACCCGCAAAAGTGATCGTTCCCTCACCTTCTCTTACAAACTCAAATTCTTTGTCCGGATTTAGCTTTCGCATAACGCGTATGAGCTTTTCGGTGACCGCCAAAGCATCGGACCTGAAGACGGCACCGCCGGTCTGCGCGGCGATTTGTGCTCGCTTTAGGTAGTTTTGAACATAGTTGTTCATTTCTTCGGTCTGCTCTCGTACCAATGGCCCAGGGACTTCGCTGGCATCAGATTCATTGCGTAAAACCGCGATTGGAGTTTTGAGCGCATGTGCAAGATTGCCAACTTGAGTGCGGGCACGCTCAACAACACGCTTGTTGTTCTCTATTAGGGAATTGATTTCGCCAGCAAGCGGTGCAATCTCGGCTGGGTACTGGCCTTCCAACCGCGTCTTCTTGCCATTTTGAACCTCCACCAGCTGCTCGCGCGCAGCGGCTAGTGGACGCAGACCCACTCGTATTAAGAGTGCATTGAGCACAAGCAGCCCGATACCAAAAGCGGTAAGCGCAGCCACGATGTCTCGGCGAACCGCAGCAATTGTGGCTTGAAATTGAGAAAAGTTGGCGGTTGTTTGAAGTCGAATGGCTGTCTCCCCGACTTCAAATTCGGTTTCGACCACTCGGATCAAGATGCCATTGGTGTCGGGTAGTATGTACGCGCGTTGAAACGCTGCATCGAACGGCAACTCGCTCAGAGCAACGCGTGCGATTCTGGCTTCCTTCAACGAAGTGGAACGCAGTACCGAGCGCTCTTCGCTGTCAATAATGGTAGCTTGCCAGTACCAGCCACTATCTTCTTCATCGAAACGTGAATCACCCAGTCGTGGGCGCCCGGTCAAACGGCCGCGATCATCAACATCGACTTCACCAAGCAAATTGAAAAGGTGGGCTTGCTGCACGCTGGAAAAAGCGGAGAAAGCATTATCGCGAAACTGAGCAATCAAAAACCAGGCTAGAAGCGCAATGGCAGCGATGGTAAAAATGCTTGTAAAAACGATGATGCGGTTGGTCATCGACGCAGATGCAGGGATCATGCGTTGCCGGCACCTTCATTAGGCTCGTTCAAGCGGTAGCCAAGACCCCTAATAGTTTCAATCAAGTCGACGCCCATCTTCTTTCTCAAGCGCCCGATAAAGACTTCCACCGTGTTCGAATCTCTATCGAAGTCTTGATCGTAAAGATGCTCGATGAGCTCAGTGCGCGAAATCACCTTTGCTTTGTGGTGCATGAGATACGATAGAAGCCGAAACTCATGTGAGGTTAGTTTTAGTGTAGACCCATTGACCGATGCTTTCGAAAGCTTGGTATCCAATACCAATGGCCCGCAAACCAGCTCATTGGCAGCATGGCCCGCAGCGCGGCGAATAAGTGCCCGCACTCTCGCGAGGACTTCTTCGGTATGAAATGGTTTGGTGACATAATCGTCGGCGCCAGCGTCGATCCCTGCAACCTTGTCACTCCAACGGTCGCGCGCCGTTAAGATCAAAACGGGCATCGGCCGCCCATCTTCACGCCACCTTTGCAGGACGCTTATACCATCCATCTGTGGCAAGCCAATATCGAGCACCACACAATCATAAGGTTCGGTATCGCCAAGAAAGTGGCCCTCTTCGCCATCGAAAGCGACATCAACCACATAGCCGCCTTCTTCCAACGTTGTTTTCAGTTGGCGGTTTAAGTCTGTGTCATCTTCAACGAGCAATAGGCGCATGTAAAAGCTCCGCACGGTGTAGAGCTTTTACATATCGCATTGATCGTAGGCGATGCAAACCGGAAGTTCTTGGTTATTTGGGGACCTCAATAGTCTCACGCTTGGGCCTTTGCCCGCCTTGAGCAGGTTTCAAAATGACAACACGGCAGACCGCACGGCCACCCGAATTGACTTCTTGCGCACTTACAAGTGTCGCCCCGTTTTGGGCGGCTACTCTGTTTCCAGCTGCCTGACAGCTTCCGCTTTGCGCCAGCAGCAACTCATTTGCCATGGAACCGCCGGGCGCAAACGCCAAGCAAGCGACAAGGGCAAATGCCAATTTGTGACGTTGTTTCTTCATCATGATTGAGTCTTAACTGACGTTGTCTGAATGGAAGCTGAACGCAGTCACTTCAATGCATGCGTGGCCGTGACCCGTCCAAAGATTGCAAAGACTCCTGCTACAGCAGCGACTGACTGAAGGACAGCATCCGTCAGCAAAACCTGATCAACAGCTCCTACTGGCAGGCCCAACATGCCGCCCAATGTTGCGACGACACTTATGGCTGCGCTCCAGACAGTTTTTGATAAGTACCACGGCTTCTTTTCGGTCATCATGAATCCTTTCATTTGATGATGATGTTCAAGCTGCAATGCTAACTGTTGCAGGTATACCTGCACCAACTGCCCTACTGATTTGCGCAACAACTATTGTTAGCGGGTTGGCCAGGTTGATGCCGGCGGCAGTAAGTGCGGCGGCGCTCAGACTCAGCTGATTAGTGTCTGATTCCCACTGGCCAGCCACAGAACCATCTTCAACGCGGACGACATAGCGCTCGAAATCCTCATCAAGCGGGATTTCAACAGCCGTCCAGTCATCAGCTCCGCGCCGGGCACGTCGTATCCATTGGATCTGCAAACCAGCATCGCTAGTGCGGGTGGCGGTCAGGTGAACAGGATTAAGCGGCAACCGTGCCCGCACGCCAGGCGTTTTTACAGATGTCTCGAAATAGCGATCGGTGAATGGCCTCCCGTTTTCGCCCACCCTTAATGAAATCTCGCGTCCGACTTCGTTGGCACGAATTCCTGCGGGCTGTATGGCGCTATCCAGAAGCACGAATTGAGCGCCAACATCTGCTTCTTGTCCAACCAGGTCTTCGGTACCGCCTAGGCCTCTGAGTAGTCTGCTCAGCTGCCATACACCAGGCTCGATTTCTTCAACCAGCGAGAAGCTGATAATTTCCCAACTTCCCGACTTTTCTATCGCGGCCAGGTTGTTGCCACCCAGCGCCGCCTTGTCTGTAAGACTTGCGAACTCACCTGCGGCGACTTCCATCTCAAGCACGTTTGCCATATCCCAAGTGGCAACACTTCCGTCGCCAAGCGGTGACCTTAGCGTGCCAAGTACTGCATCGTCCGGCAACTCGGCTCTTAACGTATACTCCTCGCCATCAACCGACGCATAGACCACAGTTGAGCGCGAGGATGGGCGCACCGCTGCAACCATGAAACACGCGTGGTCTTCAAAACTCTCACTGGCGGGCAAATCCAGAAACACATGTTCGGGAATGCTTCCAAAATCGCCGCTCAACGTTGGCGAATCCAGACCGTAAAATCCATTATTCTCAAACACATAAGCGCTGTCTGGGCGATAAGCTCTAGCTGCTACGCTGAGTCGATCGCTGAGCTCAATTCGCTCAACAAGCCATAGCTTGGCGTTTGTATCATCAACAAAAGAAATAAGATCGCCCGTCTGGAGACCGACCCATTTGAGCGACAGATCAAATTCTACGCTTGAAGCAAGTGCCGACGCGCGCGTTGCCCAAGCGTGGGCGATCTGTTGAGCCATTGCGTCTCTAACAACCCCTGGTGAAGTTAGTTGAGTTTGAAACTCACCTGCGGATGCTAACGGGCGCACGGTCTTTGCCAAGCGTTTGTACTCATAGAGCGGGTCGCGGAAACTAACCAGAACAGACGAAGGCACTTCATCGCGCTGCGCATCCACGAAAACCCGTTCGGGCTTATCAGCCGTCACTACCAAGTCTTCAGTTGGCAGCAAGTTGATCCGGTTGTTTTGCGTCGGCTCGACTACTATCGGATTTGAAAGGCCATCATCATCGCGCACCACAACGTCAAAAACTGAGACCAGGGGATCGATTACCGCGCGGGCATCTTGCGGCGATCCAACAACCATACCGTCCATGGTATTTGGAATGTCACCGACAGCTACGTTCGCGACGCCGAAATCTGCCATTACATGTCTAATAGTCTCTCTCAGCGGCGCTGTGCCCAAGCGCCCGCTCAGCCAATGACCTCCATGCCAATTACTACCATCGCCCCAATTGTCAGCAGAAATCGGAAAGGCCGGGTATGGGCGGGCATCCCAGGCCCATGCATAAATGTGGTCAGGATCAACAGGCGCATCGGGTCCAGAGACTGCCTTCGCTTCGACCCAATGCTCCAGATGCGCCATCAAGAAAGCGCGTTGTTCGGCATCGCTAAGCGCTCCTGTTGCGCCTTTTGGTTTTGCATTTTCGCTTGATTTAGCGTCCGGAAACACATTGGGTTGGACAGCGCCACCGCGCAGAGCAGTACATCCTGTTTCAAGCAGGTAAATTGGCTTACTTTTTGGTTGCCAGTTGCTGGCGCCCTGAACTTCAACACCTGCACGACGATCATGGTGCGTGTTGGCCCACCAACTCGTCAAATCTTTAAAGCGGAAAACCCATGGCTTGTCATAAGCACCATCAGAGATCGGTGTTCTCACGCGATTTTCTCGATCCGCATCAGACGCATAGTACCAATCGTAACCTTCGCCGCCTTCAATCTGAGCCTTCATCGCTTGATAGTCTGCGTGGTGAGCAAAACCGTCTGGATTATCGGCGCCAAATGCATCGCTCTCGCGCCAATCGCTAACGGGCGCGTACATATCGATACCAACAGCATCAATTGAAGCAGCCGACCAGAGTGGATCGAGATGGAAGTACACGTCGCCTGAGCCATCATCTGGTTGGAAGCCAAAGTACTCTGTCCAGTCGGCCCCATAGGTAATTTTGGTACCAGGACCCAAAATAGTTCGCACATCGGCGGCCAACGAGATCAATGCTTCAACAAATGCGAATTGATCGCCATCGTCACGAACCTGAGACAAACCGCGTAATTCGCTACCGATGATAAAAGTGTCTACACCTCCAGCCGCCATCGCGAGATGGGCATAGTGCAATATAAAAGTACGGTAGTCCCAGCCGACGCTGACGTCGGCACTCACACTCGTTCCATCGGTTGAAAATGCATTGGCTTGCGTTGCGCCAACAAAGGCTTCTAACTGATCGCGCGCAGCCGCTGTTCGCTCGACGGTACCCACCTCTCCTCGTGCAGGATGGCAGCTTATCCGGCCGCGCCACGGGTAAGCGGGTTGCGTTAAAGCGCCATTATAGGGAGACGGAAGGGCGTTATTTTCCGGTATATCCATCAATAAAAATGGGTTGAGCGTGACTGAAACACCGCGTTGTTTCAGGTCTTCGATTGCCGCCACAACGCTGGCATCAGTGGGTGTACCACCATACGCAGCATCGTTAAAATGACGGCTCACCTCGCGAACATCACTACTGGACCGACCTCTGCCTGACACGCGCCAAGTCTTTGTCTCGCTGGCGCTGGAACGCTCCACAACGCCGGGACGGATCTTACACTCGCCTGCCCTTAGATCATCGCCGAACCATGAGACAACGAGTGATACATTTTGCAGGTTTGGAGCAACTGAAAAGAGTTCGTCGATGGAAGCTTGCCAATCCGTCTCGCCGAACAGGATGTGACGGTTGACCTCAAGCGTTTTCTTGCCTGACTTTTTGCGCACAGGCTTCGGATCAAGACCGTGCTCAGTGGAGCCCGGGATGATCGAGATAGCTTTTAGCTTACCCTCGAGGTCGCCCACCACTCGAATGATCTCAACCTCGATTTGCGGAATGCGGTTGCCAAAGCGCTCAAGATCAAGGTCTTCAAACACCAAATAGGCGAGACCACGATAAGCAGGCGCGTTCCCCTCTCCTTGCTTGGCTACAATCAAAGCGTCCGGGTTTTGATTTTCGTTTCCTTTGTAAAGTCTGAAGTTGATTTCCGTCTGATCAATCTCTTTACCATCCGCCCAAATACGCCGGATGCCATTGATCGGTCCCTCACAAAGCCCGACCGCAAAGTTTGCGCTGTAGGTATAGGTCGTAACAGTGCTGCCGCCGCCCAGTGCCTTTCCACCCTGGCGCTCGCGCTTCTTGGTTTCATCAAACCGTGTAGCCCAGATTACCGCGCTGGAAACGCGAACGGTTCCATAGACACGGGGTATAGCGGCCCCTTCCTCGGCCGCCATCGCTGGCGTACTATCAAGTCTTGGCCCTTCCATGTCTTGCGACGGTGAAAACAATTGCTGGTCGATAGAGTTGCCAGCCATGGCACCCAGAGCAGAGCCAATCGCTGTGCCCCACGGGCCAAAGAAGCTGCCGACAAGACTGCCGGCGGCTTGTAAAACAAGTGTTGCCATTAAAACCTAACTTTTTGTTTGAAGTGGTGGCGCAAAAACGCCAACCAACCGACGGTGCCACCAGGCGTGGAGATTTACTTCGCCAACGCAATGGCGCTCGGCCGCGTGGATCATTCGGTTGGCACCACTATAAATGCCGACATGTTTTGCCATTGCCTCCGGTCGGATTCGGAACAACAAAATGTCGCCCGGCAGAGCTTCTTCCAAGCTCTCAAGCTCTTTGCAGCGAGCGCGGCACGCGTCCAGCAAAAGATCGAACGAGCCGACCTCTGCCCAATCTTTGGTATAGTCGCGCCGGTAATCTGGTTTTGAACCATAAACATCTGCCCAAACGCCGGCCACAAGACCCACACAGTCCACTCCAACACCACGCCTACAAGCCTGATGGCGATAAGGTGTGTTGATCCATTGACGCGCTGCTTCAGCCCATGACGCCGATAGAGTTGCCCTGTCAGGGTACGATAGGCGTGCCGTCATGACGGGTTTCTTCATCTACATAGTTCAAGACTTGATAGTTGCCCGGCATATGCGGAAAACCGCGAAAGTTGATGGCATTTAAGAAGCGGTCTCGGCAGGTAACAAAGGCGCGGTTACATCCCTCAACCAAAACGGCCGTCGCTGGTGCCAAAAAATCGGTCGATAGGTTTCCCGTAAAGGTCAACCTACATCCTTCAACGGTGGCGACCGCTGTCTCGATCATCAATGGTGAGCTCTGATTATCGAGCCTGACCAAGCCTTCAGAAAACAGCGCGGGATCCAGATTAGCTGGCAAGTCCACCATGATCATATTTGACTGCAAAACTGCGGTAATTGTCGTTGCATGCGAAAACTCAGCTTCATTCATGCCGCACTGAGCGTCGCAGAAGCGAGCTGAGCAGCTTCTGGTGTAGTGCCGACCATTGGGTTTAGAGAGCAAGCCTGTCGCGCCACGCAGTTCCACGACAAAGGCTTCGCCTTCTCGACGGATTTCCCCCATCGTGTGAGTTCTCAACTTCGCGTGATTATTGACAGCACTCCAATCCACCATGAAGTGTTCAATCTGCGCATGGTCAAACAAGCCGTTTTCCACATCCTGATTACTGATAGCGTCAGAAGACAGAATGCCAGTGATGCTTGCGGTGTCAGAGTTTGTCCCAGTATTCGCTTCAAGGCCGCTGCGATCGACACCATCCATCGGACGACAATCGATATCATTTACGGTTAGGACGCGGTCATGGTCAGTTAACCCGATAACCGAACCATCGGTTCTAGTGACTACCCAGGCATTGCAAATTGTCGTGGAAGGCGATTGCAACGCTTGGAGCATTGCAGATGATAGCTGTCTCATTCCAACACCTCAATGAGCAATAGATCATCGATCTCACCGGCGCCTGCGTTGGTTTGCCGAAGCGTTAATATGTCATTTTGAAACCTGACCGGTGTATCAAAAGCACACCCCGCCGAAATCATCGTGCCTAGCGCCGGTGCAGACACAAAAGTGACCTGTCCGGTAGACGCATCGACCAAAATTTCGTTGGGATCAATTGGCACAGCATCGACAGCCACCACTACTGAATCTGCGATTGGCCTGCGGATTGGATGGCCGCTTGATTGCGCCAGCTGAAACACAGTCTTGCTGCCATCACCTGATCCAAGGTCAACATCCTGTGCCGTGATGGTCGAGCCAAACAGAGCTGTGCTGGTGCAAAAGGGATCACGAAATCTAAATGCCCGAAGGCTACCACCCCTCGCACAAAAGAAATCGAGGATTTCTTTCAACTCCGCAAGTGGACGCTGACCAATCGGAACATGATAGGACTTGCGCGCAAATTTGGTACGCGCATTACGGTTCTCAAAGCCTGAAGATAGCAAAACCTTGTCTACATTGAAGCTGGTTGTCACCGACGGACGCAAGGGCGTTCTCGGCTCAAAAAGGACATCGTCAAACATCGACCCTCACAAACTTCTACGGCCTCGACTCACTGCACGCGCGACCGTCGCGCTGAGCTGAGCTTCAGAACGTTGAAAGGACGCTATGTCCGGCGTCGAGATATTGACCACAACAGGTGAACTGCCTGATTGACCTTGGGCTGAAACACCGAGCGATCCATCTGAGCCCCGGGTTAGCGGCAAAATGGCTTCTGCTCCGGCTTCTCCAGCTACCCCCAGTCCGCTGCCAGTTACGGGGAAGTAGGACGGTTGCGAAACGACATAGCCGCCGCTACCAATGACACCGCCCTGCGCAAAGGGCAAAGCCGATTGCAGCGATGAAAAAACGTTCCCAGTCAATGAGTTGACCATACTGGACAATGGTTGAAGCCCGGCACTCAACGCCTGGCTGGACAGCTGTAAAGCGACATCCCTTAAAACGTCGGACAAGCTCTCACCGTCAACAATGGCAGACTTGAGTGCGCTACCAAGCGTATTACCAAAGCCTTTGGCTTGCTTTTCCAAACCGGATAGCGCTGTTTCAAAAGCACTGGTATCGGCAATGACCGACACCTTGAATTCGTCTTCCACTTCAATGCCTTTCGTTGACTGTCTCGTGCCTATCAATGAGCTTGCGCAGCGATGATAGCGACCGAGAACCTGCTACGCCCACGCCGTGCGCACGCATGGCAGCACTTAGTTCGACGGGAGTTAGCGCCCAGAATGCCGCAGGTGACATTCGCAAGTGACCAAAACCGAACGCCATCACATCACCCCAGGGAAAAGGGCTGTGCTCAACTTTTGGCATGCGCGGTCTCGCTAACGTCGCCGAATGTAACGGCCAAAAGCTTCGATACTATCTCTGCATACCCGCGCAGCCCCCCTTCACAATCGAGCTGCTCAACCTCTTCGCGCGACAAGGTATTGCCGCCGCCGCAAAGCCCGGCGTGCAGCAGAGTAACCAAATCTCGCGCCGAGAGCCGTGCGTTTGCGAAGCGACTACCAAGTGCTTGGAGATCCTCGACGCCAAAGTCGGCTTCCAATTGCGCAAGGGCACCAAGCGTCAGGCATAATCTGCGCTCGGTCCCACCAAGCTTTGCACTCACCTCTCCGCGTCGATGATTGACGATCATGCCAAGACCTCAAAAGCGAGCGCCCCGGCGCTTTCCATTGCGATGTCGAATGTGACCTCGCCATCGAATGTTCCTGCATATTCAAGTGACGATATTTGCCAAAGACCGGTCAGCGTGCCGAAGTCCGGGATCAACAATTGCCAGTCCGCGATTTCACCGTTGAAAAAGCGCGTGCGCATAATCTCATCGCTGGTTTGATCCTTGAATATTCCCGAGGCGCTCAACGACGCTCGACGCTGGCCCGAGCCCCCCAATAATTCGCGCCATCGGCCATTGGAGTCAGCATCAGTGATGTCTACACTCTGGGCATTTAGCGTCAGACGTTTCGTCCGGAGCCCAGCAATAGTTGTCGTGGAGTTGTCCGGTTCAACGGACTTTAAAAGCATATCCTTGCCAGCCTGCGCGGTCATGTTTTGCCCCTATGCAATTAATGGGAGTAACTAGTTTGGTTCTGTGTTCAGGCGTATGCGAAGCCGTGCAACAAAGGCACGGCTTTGACGGTCGTGCGAAGTCACACATCCGAGCCGAGAACGCGACGTGATCAGCGTTTCGCTCGCATTCCAGTCATCTGAGAGCAGCAAAAACTCAATGCGTTCAGCAATGCTGATGCACTGTGATCGGTTTGTAGCTCTGGACCAGACTTCAAAGAGTATCGTGTGTGCCGCACCACTGATTAGGTCAGTAGAACGATCAGTGCTTTCAACTGATGCCAAGAGCGCGAATGGGAAGCTGCGCGGCCTTGGCATAGCATCGACAACGCCGCTGCCTGAAACCAACAAGTCCTGAAGCGTTTGATCTTGTGTCAACCGAGCAAAGAGCGCTTCATGCACATCATTGCTCAACATTACTATCAGCCTTGTTGGTTGGGGAATTCGCGGTGTCAGCGGCAGCGCGGTCGGCATTTGCGGTGACGGCGCGCCTTATTGCTTCGATCAGCATGGTAACATTTGTTTGTACGATTGCTTTCATGTGCCTGCCTCATCGCTTCTGGTGGTGCAATAGAGGCGCTGAAATCGCTGTGTTCCATCAGGATCGGCAACCGCATTAACGTACCATGTTACATCGCCAACCAACCGGTCGCCGACCTGACATGGATTAGCCATTCGACGGCGGACCAGTATATGGCCTGATCGATCCGGTTCATCTGCTTGCGCGCGAATGTTGGTTGTGACTCCGGAGCGTTCATAAGCACCCCAAGCAATTCCGCGCTCAAGCCAGCTTGTTTGCGGGGCACCATGCATATCGTTTTCCATGCTCGGCGATTGGTGGCGGAACGGAACCTGCAGATCGTTCACATTTGCCATCAGAGGTCTAATGATCATGCGCCTAATCCGATCATACGAAATGACGCAACAAGGCGCTTATATTGATCCGGAATGGAAACCGGCTGATCTTTGGGGGCAACGTCAGCGCGGAATGCATACCAGTGGGCAACGAGAACCAAGAGAGCTCGTTTCAGCGTGTCGGGAACTTCCAGTGGCGTGTCCCCAAAACCAAATTCGATATCAACTTCAGCGCCGTTTGCAGCAGCATCCTTAATGGCGGCTGTATCAAAGCAGAGTTCGGCTGGTCGTTTCTTCGCTTCCAGCTCCATCAGGTCTGGTTCAAGCAAAGAGGCGTTTCCATCACGGTCAAATGCAGTCGCCGAATTAATGCCGATCACCGGATATCGATGCACGCTATGAACTGATGCGACATCGTCCACATAATAACGCCAGGTCTGGCGCACCGCGCAGACGCCGTCATTGTCATTCAAAAAGCGGGTTGCTGTGCCGATGAGATCCTCAATTAGACCGTCTTCTTCATCGTGTGTGATGCGCAAATGGGCCTTGGCTTCAGCCAAGGTAATGGGTGCGACCGCAGGTGGGGTCACAAGCGTTGATGCCATGGAGGTGTTCCGAATCTTGAGCGTTTAAAATCTGGGGCGGACGGCGGCGCGGGAGGATCGCCGCCGTCCATTCAGCGTCTTGCACGGCTGGGCTGGGAGGAGAGCCCTTCGCGCTTAATCAGGCGCTGAACTGTATAAACTTGAAGGCGTCGAAATCTTGGACACCGCCGCCGACACGTTTCGTCGTGTAGAAAAGCACGTACGGCTTTGCGGAATAAGGATCCCGCAACACGCTGATCCCAGCTCTATCAACAACCAGGTAGCCTCGGGCAAAGTCGCCAAAAGCTATCGCATTTGCGCCGTTGGCAATGTCGGGCATGTCTTCGGCTTCACTGACAGCAAATCCCATCAACAGCGCCTTTTCTCCGGCGGTGGACGGTGGCTGCCATATGTAGTTTCCGTCAGCGTCTTTAAGTTTGCGAACGGCGGCCTGCGCTTTGCGGTTCATCAACCAGTTAGCGTTTTGGCGGTATCCGGCTTTCAATGCATAAATTGTGTCGATGAGTGTTGCCGCGCCTGCATCTCCGGTTCCAAAAGATCCCGCCTCACCCGTGGTGATGTGGCCGATATTGCCCCATGTCCAAGCGCTCTCATCAACGCTTGTATAGTCGGTAATACCACGCGGCTTGTTAACGCCATCACCGTTGATGAACGCAGCGCTTTCCTGTTCAGCAAACGCCGTTTCTATTTCGCCAGCAATCCAACTATCGATGTCGACAGCGCTATCATCAAGCAGTGAGGCGGTCGCTGCCGGCATTGCATAGAGCTCCATCGTTGGAAACTGCAGTTCCGAGAGTTGGCTGGCATTCGTTTCCGGACGCGCATCGGTTTCACCAACCCAACCTACTGCAGGGCCAGTTGTTGCGAAGGGCTTTTTCAAGACAGCACTCGTGACCTGCCGTACAGTCGCGAGATCACGCAACGGCGATAAAGCCGCCAAACGACTGCCGATTTCAGTCTCCAGCTCCGGCGGCACCAGGTAACCGCCATCAGGGCCGGAGCCATAACTCATCGACTTGGCTTCCAAGTCGCGAAGTCCCGCCTCCTGGCCAGATCGGACGTATCGGTCAAACGCGGACTTATGTATGGTTGAAGAGCGGCCAAAAGCCATTGCGCTGTTGTTGCCGCGGGCTGCCTTTTCCACCAATGCTTCCAACACGCGCTTTTGCTCATCAACAGCTGCGTTAATGTTATCAACTTTAGCGGCCGTCAGCGGATCGGCGCCAACCTGGCTTTCCAACTGCTGCAGCCGCTCGTCATTGGCTTGCTTGAACGCGTCAAACGCACGCATGAAGTCGTCAAATGCTTCGGCGACATCCTGTGCCTGACTGGTTGGCATTGCAGCGATAGGCACAGCTTTCCTGTTCGGTGCCCGCGCGGACACCGTTGGTTTATCGGTCATTTTGTTTTCCTTGAATTACGGGGTCATTTTGGAAGCTGCTTTGCGCATCACCGCAACAAGGTCTGCGCCCTTTGCTTCCGGCTTGATCGCTCCAGTTCCGGCATCCCGCGCGGTGGACAATCCATTGTAGCCCTTCGTTATGATCGTTCGGGCTTGACGTCTGGTGAACCCGGCATCGCGCACGAGCCACCGTTCTAAACTTCGTTTGCTGGGCAAACTTGAAGAAGAGTTTACATCGTGAACGCGGGCCTGAGGCAACATCGGAAATGTCACCACAGAGATCTCCCAGAGGTCAGCCTTTGTTATGTGCCTCACACCGGTTCGACGATCGGTAGCGGCTTCAATCGCCTTGAAACCAATTGATAGGCCATCAAGTGCGCCGGTACGTAGCATTGACAAGACTTCGCGGCCCTTTTCGACATTGACGTCGATAACGCCCTTTACAGCCAAGCCGTAAGCATCTTCCCTGATGCTTATCCAATAGCCAATTGGTTCGTTGGGATCGTGTTGAAAAAGCATTCGGATGCCAGCAGCACCCTTTTCTTCCAGACAGTCCTTAAAGGCGCCCGGCGCGACCACCTCTTCTCCAAGGTCGACGATGTCGAATACACTGGCATAGCCCGAGAAGCACCCGTCTTCTTGGATACTTAGCGCATTTGTCGATACGAATTTTCGCGTAAGTTCCGTCATTCCGCTTGTTCCCCTTTGTTGGTGCTCTGGTCTTGCCTAACCAAACCCGAGGGCAAATGCGCTGCGCGTAGCAAGAAGCCAACAACCCACCATATTGCAAGTGAAGCTATGGCTGAGCCCATCAGGACCGTTTCGACCTCGCTGAGCAGGTTGGAAATGCCAAAGTCATGCGCCAGTTTGACGCCCACCGTCGTGCCGAAGACAAGCCCGCCGGCGACGCCGGTAAAGAACCTGATTGCCGCATCGCGCCTACCTTGTGGAAGCACGTAGGCTATCGAAATGGCAGAGCCCACAACTGCGCCAATTGTTTTGGCAGCAAAGACGCTCATTGCTGCACTTGAAGTCTCATGCACGTGTCAGACACCTTCTTCTGGTAGGGGCGAGTAACCAACAGCTTCGCGTTTTTCTGCGCGGGTCAGGAACGAGGCTTCTTCCAGTCTTTTCCAAAGGCTGTCGCGCTCATAAGCCAAGCCCTCAATCTGGTCGGTGTCGATGTCGTATCGAAACCCTGCTCCATTTACCGGCTCAAGCCATTGCGTAAACGATGCAACGACACGCCGAAGAAGCGGCAACACTGTCAGTCGGTAAAACGCACGCTGTGCTTCCTGATAGTTTGCGTAGGTGTTATCGCCGGGTATGCCGAGCAACATTGGTGGAACACCAAAAGCCAGGGCAATTTCCCTGCTGGCAGTGTTTTTGGTCTCCACAAAATCCATGTCGGACGGGGTCATCCCCATGGCTTTCCAGTCCAAACCACCTTCGAGCAGTAAAGGTCGCCCGGCGTTTTTGCTTCCAGAGAAACTGGCATCCAACTCGCCCTTCAGCACCTCGAACTGCTCAGGTGTCAGGCTGGAGTTATCTGCCGGCGCATAGATGAGTGCACCGCTTGGCCGTGCGGCGTTGTCTAGAAGTGACTTGTTCCAAAGCGCCGCTGAATTGTGGACATCGAGCGCCGCGACCGCGGCCTGTAAAGGAGACTGTCCATGTATATCGCTCAGCGGGTCGATTAGCTTGAGATGCAATGCTTCACCAATGCTTCCAACGTCACCGAGCATGAGCGTTCGTTTTTTACCTTCGTGCGATACGCAAACCGATGTTGGCCAGCCAGCCATATCGGTATCAATTGTGACCCTGTCCGAGCGCAGGACAAAAAATCTGTGGCGCCCCGATACCGGCTCCACGTGCTCTACAAATGCATTGCCGGAAAGCAAAAGGCTCGTGATCAGTTTTTCGAGGAACTCTTGTCGTGTTTCTTGACCGTTTGGCCTTTCGACAAGTGTCATCCCTTCATGGGCACTCGCTTCTTGTGCCCCCTGATACCCGACCCATGGCACCGAGGCGGCCGCTTCGCTGATCATTCGAACACATCGGTAGACAATTGGATTGCGGCCGTAACCTTCGGAAGCCATTGCTGCGAAGTGGGTTGGCGTGTTCTGCACCTGCCCCATCGCATAAAGGGATGCAAAAGCGCTTTTTGTGCTTAGTTCACCGCCTCCGACTGGATGCGATTTTTTCTCGCCTGCATGTTGATTGCGCGTGAACCAACGCGCTAGCCACTTTGAAGCGACTTGCTGTTTAGTCATCATGTCCCTTTCTCGGGCGTTCAGATCGGTCGGATTTTCGGCTTGATTGACCCATCACCAACCAAGGCAGCGATGGCCCATACCAGTGCATCAACACGGTCCGGTGAATGGCCGCTCGCAAGCCCCGAGGGATCGAAATTGCACATCTCGTCTTCGAGCTCGGCGTGCGTACCCAAATGCGAAACTCGCCCTTGCTCATAAAGCAGTGAGACGGGCTCAGCCCGCATGTACTTACTCTTTCTCGCGTGGACGCTCGTAACATGAACCGACGGGTCGATGTTTCTGATCATGGTTGGCACCAGCTCACCACCTTGATTAGTCTCTGCAATAACGGTGTCGGCACCATGATGATGATAAGCTTCGCAGACTTTACGCGCCCATCTCGATGGAGAAACAGACTTCAACGAATGGTCACCAAGAACCAAGATCTTGCCATCATCGGCCAATCCCGCCGCAATGATCCCACAAGCATCTGAAGTTGACTTGCTTGTTACGGGAGGGTCTACCGCAACGACAATCCGCTTTAGCGTCGGCGCGTTCTTGCTTCTGCTTTGATCCAACAGTTTGGAAGACCAGAGAGCGCCCTCGCGTTCTTCAAGATACTCGCCTTCCAATTCCTGACGGCCCAGTCGTGTGCCACCATATTGCTTGTTCATCGCAGCCAGAAAGGGGCTGGCCAAATTGGCTGCGTTCTCAGAAGTTGGCATATGCGAGACGCAAGTGTGCGGATCATCCATAATTGAACGCAGCAGCTTTGTCGGGCGTGGTGTCGTTGTCACCATTTGCCGTGGCCAGGAACCAAGCCTTAGTCCAAATTGCAGCATATCCCAGACCTGCTGCGCATTTGGATATTTTCCCAATTCATCTGCCCATGCGACCGAGAACTGCGGCCCGCGCAGGCTTTCCGGATCGTGGGCTGAGAAAGCTCGTGCAACACAACCATTGGGCCATACCAAACGGCGTCGTGAAGCTTCATAGACGGGCCGCTCAAATGCCGCGACCTGTCGAATGCCGGAAGGCCCGTCTATCATAACCTCGCGCACTTCATGTATGGTTTCTCCAATCAGTGCGATTGGCTCTGTGGGCACAGAAGCGGCTGGCCGCATGCCGGTCGCAAGATAGTGCACCCAGGTCGAGCCTGCCAAAGTCTTGCCGGATCCGCGCCCACCAATCAAAAGCCAAGTCAACCAATCACTTCTGCCCGGTGGCCGCTGGTTTTTGCGAAGTCGCCAAGTTGGGCAGTTGAGCACCACATTTTGGACACTCGGCGGGTAACTCATTAGCAAACGCTGCCAAGCGCTGGGCGATAGTAGCCTCAATTTCCACTTCCAACCTTGTTAGCAACTCGCGAGCCAATTTTTCGTCAGCTATTGACGCGTCCGCGTTTGTATTTCGCGCTGTTTCGTCACAGGCCTTGCGCAATCGATCCAAAGCTGTAGCCAGACGGACACCGTCTTCCGTCAGTTTGGCATTGTAGCCGTCCGATACCGCAATCTGTTCTTCATAAAGCTTGGCAGCACGCTCAAGCGCGCGCAGCAGCGTTGCCGTGACCGAACCGGCAGCATCCAATTGATCTGTCATGTGACTGGAAACCGCAGTGCTGACCGATCAGTACCGGTCGACGCACTTTTTTCATTATGTCATATGTATGCCAGACAGCCGTCACGGTGTCAAGACTTAATTCCTATAAAAAGGATTTTTTTCATATGGCCCCGAAGAGCAACGAAACTCAAGAACCGCTGTCGCCATTTGAAACCGGTTTTCGCGGCAAGTGTCCCAGATGTGGCTCGGGAGACTTGTTCGATGGATTTCTGACCGTTCAGCCAGAGTGCCGGGCCTGCGGCCTTGATTACTCTTTTGCGGACAGTGGCGATGGCCCGGCGTTCTTCGTGATTTGCTTTGCATGCCTTGTAGGCTTTGGCTTTGTACTATGGATTCATTTCAGTGTTGGTGCACCAATCTGGCTGAACGTCATTTTATCGCTGATGGTGCTAGCGTTCGTTTGTCTCGCGCCGCTGCGCCCGTTAAAAGGCCTGATGATTGCCCAGCAGTATCTCAAAGATGCGCACGAAGGCGCGCTGGTGCAAAAAACCGCCACTGGCAAGAATTGAAGTTTGCCCTTGAGTAAAGCACCGCAGGGGCGATAAACCTGCATTGTCAGGGAACGCGTTCGTTAGGGCCATGAACGAAAAAATTGATCCATTCAAAGAACCGCAGAATGCGCCCAAAAAGCGCAAGTCCGCCTTTCTTTTGGGTTTGGACGCATGGATCGACTCAACCCTATACGAATCGAAGTTTGCTGCCGGAGAAACTTGGGAAGAAGTCGTTATCTTCTTCCGCCGCTTCAGAGTTTATGGCTTTAATAAAGCATTGGTGGAGCTGTTTGGCGAAGCAGCGACCCTTGGAACAGCTGGCGCAGTTCTCTTGCTCGCCTTTGCCCTTCCTGCCGCTGAAGAGGTCTCTTCCAACTGGCGCGATCAGGAGCAATTTGCGGTCTCTTTCCTGGATCGGTACGGCAATGAAATCGGCCAGCGCGGCATTTTGCATGCGGATGCTGCACCAATTGAAGAATTGCCTGATCATTTGATCAAAGCGGTATTGGCAACGGAAGACCGACGTTTTTACGATCACTACGGCATCGACTTTGTTGGCCTTACGCGCGCCATGTCGGAGAATGTCCGGGCCAATGATGTTGTTCAGGGCGGGTCAACGATTACACAGCAGTTGGCCAAGAACCTCTTTCTTTCAAATGAACGTACGATTACCCGCAAGATCAAAGAGGCCTATTTAGCGTTGTGGCTGGAAGCGCATCTGACAAAAGATGAGATTCTGCAGCTTTACCTCGACAGGGCGTACATGGGCGGCGGCACCTTTGGCGTCGCAGCCGCAGCTCGCTACTATTTCGACCGGGACATCCGGCAGGTGTCGCTAGCTGAAAGCGCAATGCTGGCGGGCTTGTTTAAAGCTCCTGCTCGATATGCACCACATATCAACCTGCCCGCAGCGCGCGGTCGCGCCAATGAAGTTCTGACGAACATTGTTCAAGCGGAGTTTATGACGGAAGGGCAAGTTACAGGGGCGCGGAGAAACCCAGCTGACGTTGTTCTCCGAGACTCTGTTGATAGCCCTGACTATTTCCTCGATTGGGCATTTCTGGAAGTAAAAGACTTCATTCTCCAGAACCGCATTCCCACCCGTTCGGTGGTCGTTCGTTCAACCGTTGACCTTTCAATGCAGCGCGCGTCTGAAGAGTCTGTCGAGTTTCATTTGCGCCAGTATGGCGGCAACTATCGTGTGACCCAGTCTGCGGCCGTGGTTATTGAAAACAATGGCGCCGTTCGTGCCATGGTAGGGGGCCGTGACTATGGTGAAAGCCAGTTCAACCGCGCCACTTCAGGCAGCCGTCAGCCGGGTTCCTCATTCAAGCCGTATGTTTATGCGGCAGCTGTTGAGACAGGTTTGACAGCTGAGACCGTGGTTCGCGATGGACCGGTTAGCTGGCGCGGGTGGTCGCCACAGAACTATAATAGACGTTATGCGGGGCGTGTAACGCTCGCAAACGCATTGGCTCGGTCCATCAATACGGTGCCTGTCCGGCTAGCCCGCGATACAATCGGAGGTACCAAGCCTATTGTTGATCTCGCTCACAAGATGGGTGTTGAGAGCGATCTGATCACCCATCACACGATGATCCTTGGAACCGGTGGCATGACCGTCATGGATCAAGCGACGGGCTATCTGGCCCTGGCAACTGGTGGCATTGCGAACAGGCGTCATTCCTTTACCCAGATTTTCAGCTCGACGGGCGAACTTATCTATGACGCACGCACCCAAAAGCCCGCGGAAGAGCGGGTACTGAGCGAAGCCAGCGCTGAATCGATGAACCGGATGCTCGTCAATGTGACCGAGTGGGGAACTGGACGCCGTGCGCAGCTTGAGCCGGTGAAGGTTGCGGGAAAAACCGGCACCACCCAGAGCTACCGTGATGCTTGGTTTGTAGGCTATACTGGTAATTTCACAACTGCAGTCTGGTATGGCAATGACGATTATACGCCGACCAATAACCTGACTGGCGGCCGCCTACCTGCCCAGACTTTTCAGCAAATTATGGCATTTGCCCACCAGGGCATTGACCTCAAACCGATGCCTGGCGTCGAGGGTTCTATCAAACAGCCGGTTAATGCCGACGATGAAGATGGCACTGACAACCAGACGAGCTCCGATTTGCTGGCGCAACGCTCGGTTCCACTATCCGATGCGATGTCCGACTATCTTCGTGGCCTTTCAGGGCGCTTTGCTGCAGAGGCTCCGCTTTCCAGAGACCTTGGCACGGTCGCCAGCACACAGTAAGCGTGCAGCCATTGAACACAAGTCAGCTGGGTGAAGGCGCTCGAATGCGGGTCGACGGATTAAATCGATGACGTTTGTGGGTCGCCTATTCTTCTTCTTGTTGGTCACAACTTCCGCTATTGGTCTGGGGGCATGGAGCGCGGAACGTGTGACCCGTTCATTTCCCGGCTTTGTGCCCATTAGCGCCGAGAGTTGGCGGGGTTACCCAGGCCTTGCTACCAGTTCGGCAGACCCTTATGCGCGGGCAAATCTGGCACGGACCGGAAAACTGGCAATCGGCGATACAGAGGGAGTCGAGTTTACAGCCATCACTGACTCCGAAGGCGCTGCGCTAAGAGCGGGCTGCAGCTATGATGTTCGCGGCAATGTTCCGACAAACCGACTTTGGACATTCCGCATCGAAACAGTCGGTCAGAGCGAAGACGCCTCCACCATGGCTGTTAATTTCAAAAGCAGCCGGCTGCATGCTAGGATCGCCGATGTTGATGTTGACTTAAGTGTTGGCCCACTGCCCGCCGGGCCAAATTGGTTGTCAACGGCAGACATCGACGATCAGCCAGTCATGTTCATCATGACACTTTATGATTCCGCCATTGCCACGACCGCAAGTTTCACCGATCTTCAAATGCCCACTATAAAACGGTTAGCGTGCATAGATGGCTAGGTTCGCTTACATGCTTTTCACGGTGATTATTGGCGCTGTCGTTGCCCATCTCGCGGTCATCGCTTTATTGCCCTTTACAGCGCCTGATACTGCTGCACGTCAGTTGCAGTCTGCGCTTCCGTTATCAAGCGCAGCACCCGTTGATCTAAGTGCTGCCCAGGAAGTGGGCGATGTGGATCTCCGTTTGGACCCTGCGTTCAGAACCATTGGATGCCAGTTTGACATCAGCGAAGCGCCCTTTCGTGTTATTGGGAACGGCCGTGTCGACTTTTGGTCCATTTCAATACTTGATCCGCTGGGCGTCAGTGTTTTCAGCGCAAATGATCGCATAGCCCCAACCGTCGGCATCGATCTAACTGTTCTGAGTCCCAATCAACTGCGTCTGTTCCGCCAAGCGCCTGATCAAAGGCTTGAGAATTCCATCATTGTGTCAGCAGAGGATTTGACTGGATTTGCCATCATGAGACTTTTTGAGCCCGATGAAAGTTGGACTGAGCTGGTTGATGCATTTGTCGCTTCAATTGGCTGCGGAGCAATTTCTGACTTCGGGTTTTCAAGCTAGTTTCATGTAATGGACTGCAAAAACGGCAGTTCAGACGCCGTAGTTGAACCCGTACGGATAGTGTCGATGGTGTCAGCAACATATCTTTTGCTGCTCATTTGTTCGTACCTAACACCGTCAAAAATCAAGATCTGCGCAGGCCCGGTCGGTAACCGTGGTTCGCCGCAGCGCTTTTGAAGATGAGTTTCAAAATTAATGACATCCGCCATTTTGGCAGTCCTCCTGGCGCCCATCATTGATATTTATGGTTAACCGTTCCCTAACCGACGATGGTTACATAAATGGCGGAATTGGGAGCAAAGCGATGAAAGAGCATAACACCGCAACACATAGCGTCATTGCTGCCATAGATAGCTTGATGAGTACCGACGCGCTTGATGCCAATGCCAACCAGGTCTCAAATCTTATTGCCGCGAGTATTTCACAGCTGGTTCCTCGAGATCAGCGCACGCTTTGCACAGTATTGATGGACAAGAAGTTTTGTCCGCAAGAGGTGTTTCGCCAACTGATCATTGGGGATGTTGACGGCTTGGAGCACTTGGTCGCCAACGCGGCTTGGATAACACAAGAGCATGCGTTTGAAGTCATAGAGATGACCGGAGCCAGTGCACTCGCCCGCGCGCTAGCAAGACGATATGATCTGAATGTCGAAGTGAAACGGGCGCTGCGCAATCTCAATGATGACGCAACGGATCGTGCTTTGGAACTTCGGCAAGTTGCCGCAGAAAGTACGCCTGTTGTTGCACCTTCAGAGCCGATGATTGATCTTCAAGTTCCAGACCGTGTTCTATCAACGAGCGAGTTCCAAGACTATCTTGCTCATGTTGGTGAAGAGAATGCATCGATCTTGGCCACTGCGATTTCAGATCGGTTTGATGTCCACTTTCGAACGGCGCTTTCTGTTTTGGAAAGCGACGATGCGCGTGCGATTGCCGCGCTGTTTCGAATCATAGGCGTTCAGGCGGATATGGCAGAGAAATTATTCTTGAGAATTCGTTGGCGACGTTATCCTGACAAACATGAAAGAGCGGCATTTCTGGCCGAATTCGACTCATTAACACTGGATGTTGCAACCGCGACAATCCAGACCTTCAAGCATGAGGCTGCCGCCTGACGCCATCTACTCATCGAGCAATATTGTGATAAGACAATCCAATGAGCTGTTGAGGTGTTCAATTTCCACAAGCCAGAAGTCGGGGTCGAACGATGCTTCACGAGCCATATAGTCGGCTAGTTCAGCTTCGAAAAATCGGTTCTCAAGCAGTCGAAAAGCTCTACCACCGATAGGCAACGCATCTTCATCGATGATCAAGGTAGGCGTATAAAGGGCGTAGGAGCGCTCGTCGGACACCCATCGGCTGACATATATCGCCCCAGCTTCCGGCGAGCCTTTTCTTGCAACAACAGCACTGCCACCGGCACCGTTAATCTGTCGCACAAGGCTCGATACAAAAATACTGCTTGCGAGGCGCGCCACACTTGAACCGCTAGTCAATCAAACCAATCGTGACCATTTTATCGACTAACTGATCATCAATTTCACCGGTCACTGGAAGCTCAAACAACGCTTGAAATTCACGAATGGACGCGCGTGTCTGACTACCAAAAACGCCGTCGATGGAAATTGAGTTGTTGCCAAAAGCTTTTAAGCCGGCCTGCACTCGGCGCACACGTTCGTCTCGTGCTGATGGCCCCAGACGCTGGGCAATGTCTTCGGGTGCCGTTTCGTTGGGTCTCAGCGTAGGTTCAGGCAATGCCGGTGTTGGCATTTCTTGTCTAGGTATAGCCGCTAACACCGCACTGCTCCGGCGGACGTTGTTCAACAACTGATCTTCAGTCATCGCAACACCGGACAGGCCAGCACTTACCTTATATGCTTCGATTGCGGACCGTGTCATAGGCCCAGTCAGACCATCTATTTTACCGTCATAAAAGCCCATGGTCGACAGCAGCTTTTGAACCTCCGCCAACTGGTTTGGCAGCTCATCGTTCAATTCTGGGACCACACGTTCAACTGTCGGCATTTGCACATATTGGACTGTCTGTTCCGGACGCTCTGCCGGTGGCTTGATAAGCGCAGTTGTCTGCGGATCGATAAGAATGCGTGTCACATCCTTTTCGGGAGCGGTGCTTCCGACCAGGCGTTCATCCGGTTTGAGCTCATCGCTACTTTGATAAGCGCGGGTTTCAAACCAAGCCGACGGGTGTTTGTGGGACTGCAAAAACAGCGCGTTTACAGCAAATATCGCAAACGCAGTGCCCGTTATCACCGTGGCTGCGGTTGTACCAGGGTTAGAACGGCAAAGCGAAAGCCATAGAGGTTCCACTAAGTCTTCATCGTCGAGTTCATATTCGATTGCTTCATGCTGATTGTCGAAACGCATCTTGTGAGCCTCCCGTTGCATCTGCTTGAGTAATTCTGCGTGAACGGTCCCGCTTTTCCACGCGCGCGTTTGGAAGATGAACTTGCATCCGTGTTCCCACATGGCGTGAGGAGAAGACCGTTACGTCTCCGCCGTGCAAACCGACGAGACCTTTGACCAAACAAAGGCCGAGCCCTGTGCCTTCAGATTTGCGCGTCGCCCCATTGTCAATTTGGCTGAACGCGGTGAACAATTGTGTTTGTTCCTCTTCACTTATACCAATTCCCGTATCGCTGACGGAAAAGTGCAAGCAATGATCTTCCCACCAAGCATCCACTGTCACGCAACCGTTTTCGGGCGTGAATTTTATCGCGTTGGATAAAAGATTGATGAGTACCTGCTTGATCGCACGACGATCGGCGAAGATGCTCCCTAAGTCTTCCAAGCTCGTGCGTAGATTGAGCCGTATGTCCTTTTCAGCTGCTTTGGTCGCGAGCATCGATGCAGCTTCATCGACGATCTCACGGAAGCTGAACATCTCTTGATGGATTAGATATTTTCCGGCGCCAATCTTGGAGACATCCAGCAGTCCATTGACCAGACCAAGCATGTGTTCAGCGGCGTCATGAATGAGCGTCACATACTCTGCTTTTTGCGCATCTTTTAATCCCTCGGACACCGAATGGTTCAAAAGGCCAGAAAAACCCAAAATCGCATTCAGGGGTGTGCGGAACTCGTGCGACATCAGGGCCAGCACATCGCCCTCTGCTGGCAGCCTTTGTGTCAGCGACGGAGCTGGTGACAAGTCTTCGCTGATGTCGAGGCGTATGTGGCCTGCTTCCATGCTTTCATAGGCCAAGCGCAACTGTATAAAACACTGAGGCTTTTGAGGGGCTGCAACGTTAATTTTCAGTTGAACCGGATCTTCGCATCCATTCTTAAACGCCGAGAATGTACTCATCCATGCAACGCGGTCTGCCACGTGCACCAAATCAAGAAGCTTTATGCCTGGCGCAACTGCAGGCATCTGCTGCGCGCAGATGCGACCCACACTGGTTACAATACCATTGAAGTCGACGACGACGCTTCTCGCGGTAGCTTTGAGCTCTTCTTTTGCCTTTGGATGAACAGCGTATGGGTCCAAAGAAATGCCGCTGTCTGGCACAGACTGCTGTCTGCCGCCAAACGCCTCAATGGCATTATGCAAATGGTTCAAAAGTCCCGCTGACATACGCAATACAACTCGTCGGATAATGATTCAAATTGCACCGCAAGCTTTAATGATTGGATAAATCTTGCTGTCGAACTGCGGTTCAGCTAAGCAGTGTCGGTGAAAAATACAGATTTGTGGCGTTATGGTTAACCAATTGAGACCGCGTCAAACACCGAGAAAATCAGTGTTTTCTGAAGCCAGAAAGCAACACCACTCGAAACGCTAAAATTGCACATAAAACGCCTAGAGTAATTGAACCTGGTTGTGCGAGCCTGCCATTGGGAAAATGGGTAAGGCCAATGCGTTTCTTATTGAAACTCGCAACTCTTAGTTTTTTGGGTTTGCTAATACTGCCGAGCGTCTATCCAGATGCGCGCGACGAGAGCGAGCTTGGAACTGTCGAGCAAAACGTCACCGCCATACAATTGGCTGTAAGTGGCGCAACCTTTGCTGCAGGCGTTGCATCGGACATGAAAAACCTGTGCGCACGGGATGAGTATGTGTGTGCCCATGGACAGCTTATTTTTAAGATGACGATGGAGCGCGCACGTCATGGCGCGCAGATTGCGATGTCATTGATTCAGCGGCCAGATGCTTCGAAAAGCGTTGATCCGGAAACAGTGACCGGCAGTATCAACACCAAGCCCTAGACCCGTTTTGCCACACTTGCGGCAGTGTGCTCTTGCAACTACTTCAGCAGGTAAGGAGCGCACTATGGAAACCACAATTGATGACCTAACCGACAACTTTTCAATGCTTGATGATTGGGAAGATAGATACCGCTATGTCATCGAGCTTGGGCAGGCTTTGCCAGCTTATCCAGAAGAGTACCGGGATGAAGCGCACAAGGTCAATGGTTGTGTTAGTCAAGTTTGGCTTCACGCAGATGTTGGTGGCGATGTCGATCCCACAATTCATTTCGCAGGCGACTCTGACGCACATATTGTCCGCGGCCTTGTGGCCATCATGATTGCCGCGCTTTCGGGACGAAAAGCCAGTGAAATCGGCGCCTATGATATAGAAGCTGCGGTAAGCCGCTTGGGTCTCGACGAGCATTTGACACCACAGCGCTCTAATGGATTACGCGCCATGATCGATCGTATGAAGCAAATAGCTGCTGCAGCAGTTAAACACTGATGCTTGTGGTTTCGGTGTGCCAGGCTCGCACGCGACGAGAGTTTTGTATCGGTTTTGGGTGATAGTGACGATCAAGTGTTGCCAGCGCGACTTTCAGCAGAAGTTTTGCCGACCTGCGGGGCCAGCCGCGTTCTGTTTCAACTGCTTCGAGACCTTTGAGGAAGCAACAAACGTCCAGCAGTAAATCTGCCATCTCTGGGCCAACAATTGTTAGAGCTTTTGATAGTCGCACTCGTGCCGCATCGGCAAAATCGCTTTTATCTGCACTGGACTCGCCACGCGATGGAGCACGCGGCATGCCAAAAGCATCCCAATTAACGCCAAGGTTTGGCGAAACATGGCTCTTTTCGAAGTCAACGCGAAGACGCTCGCCAGCATGGTATTCTTCCTTACTCAACCAGCTTCCGAGCTCTTTTCGCTTTGAGAAGTAAAGCCGTGCAAGCGGCGAGCCATCGTTGCGAACAACGGGCTCTATTGAGCCTTTCTGCTGCACAGGCTCTAACTTCTGATGTGTTTGTGCGTGCTCTTTTCGAAGACTCTCCGCATGCAAAGCACCCTCATCGCTCAAAAACACCGTCATGGTGTCGGCGGACTGCTTGGACAGCTTTTGAAGCAGCAAACCATCGCTAAGCGCCTCACGAAGTACTGTGTGAGGCAGTTTAAGCCTTTGCGCGTCAACGCGCTCAACCAGAACAGTTATGCCGTCGCCCATTTCAACAATAGTTGCCGCACCCTTTGACAGAAACCTGATCAGTCTCAGCTTGAGCTTTAGTGAAGCCTGCTCATTGAATTGCTTTTTCATTCCAACTGCCCTCTTGAATCACTTTAATGATGCGCTCTTGGCGTGCCACAAATGCGTCGAAAACCTCATCATCACGAAGGTCTTCGATGGTGTGACAGGCATGGACGACCGTACTTTTGTTTCTCGCAAATCCGGACGCGACCTGCGCCATTGAGAGCCCTAGTGAAACGTGTGCTAAATACATGCCCGTTTGCCGAGCCCGCGCGACTGAAGCATTGCAACGCGATGTCGCACGCAACAGTTCTGATGGTACCTCTAGCGTTTCTGACAAGAGACTTATTAGTCCATCGCACAGTGAGATTGCCCGCTCCTGCTCGGCTGTTTTCCAAGTTTCAGTCGTGGGAGCGCTATCGGTTGGACTGGTGTTTTCAAGAACCGGTTGGTCGGGCTTCTCCATGACCAACTGATACCGTGACCCCGTTAGTGTCTTGTTCTTCATAGTTACCCCATCTATGACTTTTTTCCTATCATCGCATGAGGCTTCGATGATAGGAATATTATCTTATAAATAAGATGTTGTTGTATTCTCTTGCTTTTTTGCTGCTGCTGAAAAAGTACGGCGGAAATCTATCGACCGAAATTGGTGCTCAAAAAGAGACAAGGCAGCTTAACTTGCGCTAAGCCGCCTCGCCGAAGAGTTGTATGTCGCGCCGGCAAATAACCAGCATTGTTGCGGTTTTTATTTGCCGCGCTTGCGGCCCAAACCCGACTGCCGAGCCAGTTGCGAACGCTTTTCTGCATAGGATGGGGCGACCATTGGGTAGTCGGAAGGAAGATCCCAACGCTTGCGATACTCTTCGGGTGACATGTTGTAGTGGCTGCTGAGATGTCGCTTCAGAGATTTAAACTTCTTACCGTCTTCCAAGCAGATTATGTAATCGCGCGTTACCGATTTTTTCGGATTGACGGCAGGTTCAGGACGCTCTTCTTCCGCGGGTTCTGCAACAACTGCTGCAGTTTCTCCCAACGCTTTGTGCACTTGGGTAATCAGTGTTGGAAGGTCTGCTGCGGTTACAGCATTGTTGCCAACATAAGCTGAAACGATATCGGCTGTCAGTTCTACGAGAACAGACTGCTCAACAGCGTTCTCCACTTCATCGTAGTTATCCATTAGGGGCTCCTTATTGTGATTCTTATTGCCCCTTATACCTTTATATAAGCTTTCACTTTGAATACATCAATACTGAATTTGTATTTCAAAGCGAATATCTACGGAACAAACAAGACTGAACCAGGATAATATAGCCGAAATATTATTTCATTTCATCCCGTACACTGCTGGGATCGAGATTGTATCCAACGCTATATGCAGCTTTTGCGAGCAAATGCGCAGAAATGGGCGCGGTTAGCAAAAAGAACAGAACTCCAGCTGTTGCGCGTAAAACAGTAGAAGTATCTCCAGCATGTACAGCGATGGCAATCAACAATAAGCCAGACCCCAAAGTACCTGCTTTGGAAGCAGAATGCATACGAGTGTAAATATCCGGTAAGCGCCATAGCCCCAAAGCTGCCACAAGTCCGAAAAGCGCGCCAATTAAAACAAGCGTTCCAGAAGCCAAAAGAGCAAGGCTTTCAAACATTTTGCGAGACCTTTCCATCTAGCGCTACCGGCTCTGCCGTAGGTGTAAGCCGGTCTTCCTCTATAGAAGCGTCAGATGCGGGCTCGCAGGCTGGTGTTCCATCCTCGCGCTGGCCGCGAGACAGTATAAAGCGAGAAAAAGCGACCGTTGCCAAGAAACCAACCAGGCCCAGCGCAATCGCTATATCGATATAGAGCGTGTAGCCGGTTTTAATTCCAAGGACCGCGATGAAGCCGATGGCTGCTGCGACCAACAAATCCAACGCCAGGACCCTGTCCGGCAGCGTCGGTCCTTTGATGACACGAGCAACTGTGATGATAAATGACAGGCTTAAGAGTACAAAGGCAGCTTGAACTGCAAAGTCGAGATAGGCTTGAGGGTTCATCGAAACGCCTCCAGGATTTTCCGTTCAAAACCGTTGGCGATATCTTCCTTGATCGCCTCCGGGTCGGAGCAGTCGAGAGCATGGATGTACAGCTGAGTGCGATCGTTTGATACATCAACCGACAAGGTTCCTGGCGTTAGCGTGATGAGATTAGCAAGCAGTGTAATCTCAAAATCTCGATCCACCTTGAGAGGATAAGCGATGATGCCGGGCTTGAGGTTCATAGGTGCGGGATTGACCACCAGCCAAGCTACGCGTGATGCGGATAAAACCAGCTCGTAGACAAACAACAGTGCGAGCGAGGCAACGCGGCGCAATCGCGAGAAATAGCCAACTGAGCCAACCTGCTCACGAATGAGAGAGAGTGCCAAAGCACCCAGCACAAAGCCAAATAGCAAATTGGGCAGTCCGAACGAGCCGGAAACACCAGCCCATGCAAGCGCCAGCAACACGTTGGCAAGCAGCAGATTCATCAGTTTGCCTCCATCACTGTTGAACTGGCATCCGCGAGCGATGGACCAAATACGGCCTCGATATACTCAATTGGATGAAGCAATTCGAATGCTACACGGTCGGCCACTTGAATGAATGGTTCCGGATAAAGGCCGGCCACCAAGCTGATAGCTATAAGCGCGAGCGCAGCAAACAATCCGGGTTGGTCAATTTCCAACGCATGATCTTGCTCGGGACCTTCCGGCCTATCGCGCCAAAACGAAAAACTAAATACACGAACCAGGGCAATCGTTGTGAGTAAGCCTGACAGCAGGATAGCGCCCGCGAGCCACCAGATACCGACATCAAGTGACGCCTTGACCAAATAGATCTTAGGCCAAAGACCCGAGAGGGGCGGCAAGCCCGAAGCTGAAAGAACGAGGATAAAAAACGCAAATGCTAATGCAGGATAACGCGCGTAAAGACCGCCAGCGCGGTGCAGGTCAAAGGTTCCCATCTGGCGGCCCATAATGCCCACCTTCATGTATAGCGCAGTCATGATGACCATCGAATGCATGGCATAGAAGACTGTGCCTGTGAGGCTGGTCTGGCTCGCCAACGGAAGTCCGGCAAGCATGATACCAATACCGGATATGACGATAAAGCCGAGTGCACGGCGCATATCTGTTTGTGCCAAAGCTCCAAGTGCGCCCAGCAACATGGTCAGCGCAGCTATGATCGCAATAGTAATCGACAGATCTGGCAGGTCACCGGGGAACATGGTCATGAACAGCCGCAGAAGCGCGTATATACCAACTTTTGTCAGCAGCCCGGCAAATACGGCAGACACCGATATAAGAGGCGTATGATAGGAAGCGGGTAGCCAAGCATTGACCGGGAAAGCCGCTGCTTTCATTCCAAAGGCAAAGAGGAAGAGTGCTGCAATGGTGGCTCTGGGGCCAATCTCGCTCATCTCGCCAGATTTACGCGCAATGTCAGCCATGTTGAGCGTGCCGAAGATGCCGTACGTGTAGGCAACAGCGATTAGGAAGAGGGTCGTGGCAACAAGGTTCAGAAATGAATAACGCAACGCGCCATCCAACTGAGCGCGCCGTGACCCGAGAATGATTAATCCAAACGAGGAGATGAGCAGCACTTCAAACCAAACATACAGGTTGAAGATGTCACCGGTAAGGAAGGCGGATGCGACGCCAGCAAGCATCATCAGCAAAAACGGATAATAGCCATACCGCCGCTCAGACTTATCCGCATCCGCTATCGAATACACGCCAATTGCCAACCCGACAAAGCCAGTGGCCAACGCAAAAATAGCACCGAGCAAATCAACTGTGAACGTGATGCCAAAGGGTGGAAGCCAGCGTCCCATCGCCATAACGATGGTGCCGTTTTCAAGCACATTGATAAATAGGCCTACCGTGCTGGCGAAAAAAAGTACGAGACCAGCCAGAGCCAAACGTGTTTGCTGAGCTACGTTTTTTCGCATCATCAAGCACAGCGCGCCGAACGCGAAACCTATACACAGCGGCGCCACAACCAGCCAATCCGCCAGTTCCGATGGTGCCATAACGAGCGCGTCTGACAGCTCGATCTTTGGCTTTTCAACGTCCGCCATTGACTAATACCCCATCGGCGGCGCTGGCTCATCGACCGGCTCGGCAACACGCATGTTTTCAGAATCGTCGGAGCCAAGCTCTTGGTAAGCGCGGAAAACCAGAACCAACAAAAATGCAAAGAAAGAAAAGGCGATAACGATCGCCGTGAGCACCAACGCTTGTGGCAGTGGGTTGGCAATGCCTTCGACTGGGAAGTTGGCGTCGGGCGCAATGAAGGGCGGGACTTCGCGCGTCAGACGACCAGCGGTGAAGATAGTCAGGTTCACGCCGTTGGATAAAAGAGCGATGCCCAGGATGATCCGCACAACGTGACGCGACAGCATCAGGTAGAAAGAGACGGTGTAGAAAAGGCCGGTCAAGGCAACCATTGCGATTTCCATCAGCCACGCTCCCGTTCTTCGAGTGCGAGGGCAGTGGACGCGAGGGACCCCAATACAACCAGATATACCCCGATGTCGAAAATGAGTGTCGTCGAGAGCTTTAATTCGACGCCAAAAACAGTTGGATAAATCCAGAGCCCGGTCATGAACGGCACGCTTGTGAAAAGAGACATGAGCCCTGCAATTGTAGCGAGCAACAAGCCAAATCCCGAAATTGCCATCGGATGAAAACGGATCGCTCGGCGTACCGGCGAAACGCCAACCGCAACACCATAGATAGCAAGCGCGGATGCGGCGATCAGTCCACCAATAAAGCCACCGCCGGGCTCATTGTGGCCACGTAGGAGCACAAACACCGAGTAGAGCATCATAAGTGCGGACAGGTATGGAGCTGACGCTCTGAAAATCAGCGTTCGCATCATCTATTCATCCTCTCCGCTATTGCTTATGCCAGCTAGTGCAGCGCGGCGGCGCTCTTTTGGGACGATGCGGATCAGAGCCAATATCGCCAGGCCCGAAACCATCACCACGCCGATCTCGCCAAACGTATCAATGCCACGGAAGTCGACGAGAATTACATTCACGATGTTTTTGCCTTGAGCAATTGTGTAGGAATACTGCGCAAAGAATTCCGACAACGCAGGGTCGAGTGTCGTTTGCAGAACGCCCAACAATATCAGACTCAGAGCCACGCCGCCTGCCAGCGAGATGGCACCATCCAACCAGACTTGGCTCCAAGAACGGTGGTCAGCGGGTGAAAGCTGAAGACGTGTCATGACCAACGCCAGGACAACCACTGACAATGTCTCGACCATAAACTGCGTGAAGGAAAGATCGGGTGCACCATTCAGAAGGAAAATCACGGCAACAGCAAAGCCTTGTATGCCGAGCGATACAATTGCGGTCAGTCTGTCTTTCGCCCAAACAACGGCCGCTATTCCCACCACCGCAATGAGAACGATCGCCCACTCATAGAAGAACATGTCGGGCATGGCAGGCATTGAAGGCCATTCTCCATGTGCCGCCATCGTGCCAAGCGTAAACACAGCAAACAATGCAAAGGTGACGGTCAGATAGATCTCTAACCGCCCCCCTTGAATGATGCGTGTCACAGCAACTGCACCGCGTATCAGACCGCCGATCAACTGATCGAAACCCTGGTCTGGGCCCCAAAATCGTATGAAACCAACGAGAATCAATCTGATCCGGTCGACCTGCCAGTAGATCAGTGCGCCAAGAACAATCGTCAGAATGGACAGATAAAGAGGGATACCCAAAGCCGGGATCAGGGAAATCTTTATCTTGACCGTTTCACCAATCACCGCACTCGACATTGGACTTGAAAAGTATGCGTGATAAGCCGTTGAGAAAACCGCAGAAATAAAGCTTGCAGCAGCCAATACGACTGGCCCCGCTAGCATCAATACTGGCGCTTCATGCGCTGTTTTCGGGGTTTCCACCTTGGGGCCCAGGAATGGCTTTAGCGCGACGACAAAGCCGATGACAAACATCAGCGCATTACCTGCGATGGCAACTATTGTCACCAATATCGACCACGCATCAGCCTCGGCGACCCCATAATAAATCTCTTCCTTTGCGAGAAATCCTGTCATCGGCGGTAGCCCACCCATAGACAGCGCGGAGAGGATTGCAGCGCCAAAAGTTAATGGCATCAAGGACAACAAACCGCCAAGTTTGCGCACATCACGTGTACCAGCTTCATGGTCAACATTGCCCGCAACCATAAAAAGCGCGCCCTTAAACAGCGAATGAGCGATCAGATAGAGGACTGCACCTTCAATGGCTTTGTGAGTCCCAAAGCCAGTCAACATAACGAGAAGTCCGAGCGAAGCCACTGTCGTGTAGGCCAACATCAACTTCAAATCTGTTTGACGCACGGCAAGAATCGTACCGACGAGCAGCGTCGTGCCGCCGAACAACGGTAGTATTAGCTCCCAAGCGGTGGTGTGGCCCATCGCAGGATTAAGACGCATCAACAGATAGACGCCCGCTTTCACCATTGTCGCCGAATGGAGATAGGCGGATACGGGCGTTGGTGCTTCCATGGCGTTGGGCAGCCAGAAGTGTAGCGGGAACTGCGCCGACTTTGAAAAAGCGCCGCAGAGCACCAGGATCAAAGCCGCCAAATAGAACGGACTTTCGCGCAACAGATCGCCAGACGCCAACAGTAGAGAGAACTCCGACACGCCCGTGATGTTCCAAATGATGATGAGGCCAGCGAGTAGAATAAGCCCCCCTGCCCCGGTAACGACCAATGCTTGTGTCGCAGAGCGCCGAGACTTTTCAGCGCCGTGCTTGAAACCGATCAGAAGAAACGAGGTGATTGATGTCAGTTCCCAGAACACGAAGAACATGAAGAAAGAGTCTGAGAGTACCAACCCCTGCATCGCACCCATGAACATCAATATGAAGCTGAGGAAACGGCCTTGTTGAGGGTGCCCTTTCATGTAGCCACCAGCGTATAGAACGACCAGAGTTCCAATCCCGGTGATCAGCAGCGCAAAAACCAGCGATAAGCCGTCAATCAACCAGGAAAAATTCACATTGAAAGACGGCACCCATGGGTAGCCGCCCGTCGCGCGTACGCCTTCAGCAATATCTGGTAAGAATCCGGTCCAATGCAAAAACAAATAGGCTGGAAACAGAGCGAGCAGCCAAGCACCATTGTGGCCAAACGCCCTTATTGCAAACGGGGCGAGTGCGGCAGCGATGAAAGGCAAAAAGAAGGCCAGAAATGTCAGGTCCATCGCAGAAAAGAGGCCCAAATCCTAGAAAATTGATATCGCTTCATATTTTCACGCGGCTTAAGTCTTTTTCATCGTAACGGCAAGAAAAACAGGATCAATTCCCGTGAGATGGGCTGATAGTTGCCAGGATTTTTGACACCGGCTTGCCCAAATGAGCATTCGCGCCTACCTGTGTAGCCGAAGAGAGGATGCGTTGATATGACCGTGAACGTTGAAAAGTCGGAAGCTGAATGGAAGGAAGAACTGACGCCTGAGCAGTTCTACGTTCTGCGTAAACACGGCACTGAACGCGCAGGCACATCTCCGTTAAATGCTGAAAAACGCGATGGGAAATTCATTTGCGCTGGATGTGACAACCCACTCTTTCTATCCGATAGCAAGTTCGAGAGCGGTACTGGCTGGCCAAGCTTTTACCAGCCAATAGCGCCCGACGCGGTTACAGAACACAAAGATCGGTCATTCTTCATGGTGCGTACGGAAATCCGATGCGCCAACTGTGGCGGACATTTGGGTCATGTTTTCAACGACGGCCCCCAGCCTACAGGTTTACGCTATTGCATGAATGGTGTGGCGATGCATTTTCACGCAGATGAGCAATAGTTTGATATGCCAAAAGCATAACCAGATAATGACATAGCAACTGCAACAATCTGGAAAACCTCTGTATTCCTGGCATAAAATAAATTGCCATTCGCGCCAGTATTTTAGGAAAATTTACCCATAAATAATTGTGTGTTGTTTCATTTTGAAACAGTGTTACCATCACTACGACTGCGGCACTTTAAATTTAAATGAGTGGTGGACGCGTTGTGGATCACTATGTCGAAGAATTGATCTCCACGATCGATCAACTTGAAAAGCAATCGGGCACACAATTGACATGCTATCTGTTACGCATGGCAATTCTAGAACTATATTCTGTAGAGTTGGAAATGAATATAGAAGAATGTAGCTTGGAAAATTGCCTGGCAGCTTGAGATAACGGATATGAGCAGCTAGTTAAACGCTGCCAATATTTTATCCACTGCCGTAATTTTAGAGTTGCGCTAGTATCTGCGCAGCGCCAGAGGCATCTGCTGTACCCGGGGTTTCCTCGATGTTGAGCGCTTCAACAGTTCCATCATTGATGATCATTGAATAGCGTTTGGAGCGAACGCCCAGCCCAGCCACACCGAGATCGATTTCCAAGCCCATCTCCTTGGTGAACGCCGCATCCCAATCGGCCAGAAACTTGATCTTGTCCGCTGCGCCCGAGTTGTCTGCCCAGGCTTGCATCACGAACGGATCGTTGACTGCAACAACGGCAATCTCATCAATACCCTTTGACTTTATGGCATCCGCATTTTCAATAAAGCCCGGCAAGTGGTTGAGTGTACATGTCGGTGTAAAGGCACCCGGTACAGCAAACAGAACCACTTTCTTGCCATCAAGCATCCCACCGATTTCGATGTCAGCGGGGCCATCTTCGGTAATCAATTTCAGCGTTTCGGTCGGAATTTTGTCGCCAACGGCAATAGCCATAGATCTTACTCCAAATGTTTAAGTGATACCCGCACAAATAACGCTTGCGCATCGCCGACAAGGGCTAACCGCCAAAAAGATCCATTTATTGGTCAGTGAGTTCGATAATCGTTGAAACTTCGAAAGCCATTTCATCGGCGACGGCGATAATGTTCAAACTCCGCGATGTTTCGTCACCGCCAATGTGATTAATCTTGGCCTCAAACGCTAATGCAGCTTGGTCGTTCATAATCCTTTTTGGATTAGACAATTGCGCGCCGTCCATGTGAACGAACAATGACTTGATCGCGTAACCTGTCCAAGCACCTTCGTTCTGATCAAGCGTAACGACAAACCGCTTGCCACTCATATCAACGTCAACCGCTTCTTGCGGTGCTTTTGCTGGCAACTGAGCAAAAGCTTCGCGGATGATTACGTCATTCAGTGAGCTACCAACGCTTGGAGTAATCTCAACATCAAACGGTAGCATAACGGGAATGCAAATCTCTTCGCAGATGCCGAGAAGAAGCGATCCTTTAAAGCTGGCAGATTTATCACGCCTGGTATCGACCATAATGGGCAAAAGAACCGGTTCTGTGTAACCTGCATATCCACCATAATTATTGTCGACCCAAACCGGTGCCGGATAATATATGGCAGCCTGGCCGATGTCGGAGCCTTCGTCCAAGTGAAACGTAGGTGGAATACCCGAAGCGCCGGGATCACGCCAATAGGTATGCCATCCGTCTTGTAGCTTTATCTCAATTGCACCGCGAACGGACCCGGGCAAGGCGCCGTTTTCTGTTGGCGCAACACTTTCAAACAGTATGCGAACGTCGCCACCAAGCGTGTTGTGCCAAGGAGTTTCATTACCCGCGTTAGCCGGGGCGATGCCGTTAAAAGTTACGATGGCAGCTAGGTGCAGGAGCAGCTTTGTCGAGAATTTCATGAAAAAAGCTATGCAACACCAAATATGAATAAACAAACACGCGCTGGTCACGAGTCTGTTAGCAACGCTATTTGGGCACGCTGAAACTCTGGTTGAACTTGTGCCAAAGTTTACTGGCATTGAGCGCGATTGTCGGCATTAATTGCAGGGAACTTTTCGGAGCTAGAGCAATCGGCAAGATTTCAGAGAGTCTGGAAGGCAAGTTTCTGGTCGCAATGCCTTGTCTTAAGGACTCGATGTTTGGCGACTCGCTCATTTACATTTGCGCCCATAGCAAGGATGGGTGCATGGGCTTTATTGTCAACAAACCACACGAGATGGTGCTCGATGAACTTATCAGTAGGGTGGACGTGTCTTCACCCGCTCTGGCAGCGCGAACTCAACCGCTTGATCTGACCGCCAAAGACCGGCAGCTAAGAGTGGGTGGGCCAGTCGACGAGAATCGCGGATTTATCCTACATTCCGGAGATTATGAGGCGGAGTCGACCATTGTGATCAACTCTGATGTATCGCTGACCTCGACGATCTCCGCATTGGAAGATGTTGCAGAGTATCGTGGGCCGCGCGATTCTGTGATTTCGCTTGGTTACTCCAGTTGGGGCGCCAACCAACTAGAGGACGAACTTTCTAAAAATTTTTGGCTAACGCTGGACGGACCAAAAGACCTCATTTTTGATCAACAGTTGGAAACCAAATACGATTCTGCTCTGGCGATGATTGGCATCACTTCCAAAGCCGCCTTTGTTGCTGAACCCGGTCACGCATAGCGGGATAGGCGGCGGTTTTGCAAAACAGCTACTGCGCTGCCAATGGTTCGGACGTATCCGGTTTCGCCTTTTCCTGTGATCTTTGCGTACGGTCAAACTTGGAACTGGTTTCCACCAACAAAGCTAGCGCGTTCTCTGGTGTGAGCGCTGCACTCGTCGCATAACTCTGCGCAAAATTGGCCCCCATGGCGCTGAGCATTTCGCGTTGCAGACCCGCATCGGCAGCCTCTGCCACAACACGCATGTCGAGGGCATGTGCCATATCGATCAAGGACTGCATGAAGGCACGTTTTGCGCCGTGACGGTTCACGATCTGCTTGTCAATTTTAACCAAGTCTATTTCGAGATCGGCCAAATAAGAAATCGACGAAATTCCGGACCCGAAGTCATCAAGTGCCAGATCAAGGCCGATGGCTTTGAGTTCCGAAAGCCTTCGCGCATTGTGCTCCGGATCACTCATGATACCGGTTTCAGTGAACTCGAGCATGATGCGGTGGTTGCGCTGTGGATATTTGGTCATGATCGCACGCACAGCACTGACAAAGCCGCTGGATTGCAGCTGCTGTGGCCAGACATTTACTCCAACGAAAAGACCAAAGTCACCGACTACCGCTTCCCAATCAGTCAGTTGTTCAGCAACCAGTTCAATTGCGCGATTACCAAGTGGAATGATTAAGTCGCTATTCTCAGCTATGCCCAGGAACTCGGCAGGCGGTACAATACCACGCCGCGGGTGCACCCAACGCATGATCGCTTCAAGGCCTGCAACGGCGCCCGTGTGCGCATCAATGATCGGCTGGTAGACAAGCCCGATTTCGTTGCGCTCGAGTGCGCGGCGGAGATCGGCTTCGAGATGAACACTATTTGATGTGCGGTCACGAAACGCGGGACGGAACGGCTCGATACGGTTGCCTCCATATCGCTTGGCTTGCACAAGCGCGATTTCGGCGTCACGGAACAATGCATCGGCATTGGCAACATCATCGTTCCAAGTGGCAAGGCCCAAGGATGCCGTTAGCTTTATGTCTTGATCTGCGTAGGTTGTTGGTGTGCGAATTGCTTTCAGCATCGCTTCGGCAAGCGCAGCGATCTCCCCAGCCTCCGACCGTGCTGTCACCAAAATCCCGAAACGATCAGAGCCGACCCGGGCTAGCGTTTCTTCGTTGCGCAAATGAATACGCAAACGTCTACCCAGCGTCATAAGCAGATTGTCACTGCCTTGAACGCCAATACGATCAATTATCTCACTGAAATTGTCGACATCGACAATCATAACCGTTGGGACAATGGCCTCAATGGTTCGGCCAAGCGAAAGAGAAGCCTGAATGCGATCAAGGAATAAGCCTTTGTTGGGCAGGCCGGTCAGATTGTCATGAACAGCATCCTGCAGCAGGCGTTCCTCCATGCGTTTTTGACCACTGATATTACTTGTCATACCGATACAGCGGATGACTTTGCCATCTCCACTGACGACCGGGCGCGCTCGAACATTGAACCAGTCATAGCGGGTGTCGCTGGCCCGCAAGCGCACATTCATATCGATCCGGCCTTTTCCGCCCTCAACAACGCTGTCGAGCGTTGTACGAAATCGCTCTTTATCGTCCAGATGCATATATTGGAGCCATGTCTTTATGGGGCCGTGCAGTGCGTTGCGACCAAGCCCGATGACACGGCCAAGATCAGGCTTCGTGACAATTCTGTCGCGTGACACATCCCAGTCCCAGACCATGTCGCTGGACCCGCGAATTGCCAAAGCTTGAAGCTCGGTGTCGGAGAACAGGGTTTGCTGAAATGCTCCCCCCGCAAACGCGCTTTGAATGATCGTGATGCCTATAAGCAGCACAATCATGATCAAGCCACCGGCAAGCGCGGGCTGAACAACATCATTATCAATCGCGCCAGCAACAGTCATAAAACCGGCCGCCGTCCAACAAGCCAATAGCGACCATGATGGAAGAAGCATAATCGCGCGATCAAATCCGCGCACTGACATGACAATGAGCAGAACGAACGTGCCCGCAACACTCACTGCTGAGGCAAACCGTGCCGCACCGGCGCCTATGTTCGGCTCGAACGCAGACAGAACCAGCAACAGGCCCATAACGGCCAACCATGACCATGCCACAATAGAAAGCCTGTGATCCCAACGGTTCAGGCGTAAGTGAATGAATATGAAAAGTGCCAGCGAGAAAGCGACTGTCGCTTCGCTGATAGCGCGCCAACGCGGCATCTCGGTGCCTGATATTAGATTGAATTGGGAAGCAAAGCCAAAATCGATCAAGACATAGCCGAGTGCGGCCCACGCAAGGACAGCAGACGCTGCAAAGCTAGCATTGCCTCGGATCACCAGCAGGATCGTCAAAAACAACGCCAGCAATCCAGAAATGCCGATGACGATGCCATGATAGAGCGTGTAGGAGTTCACGATGTCCTTATAGGCCGCCTCATCCCATAAGTAGAGCTGGGGCAACGCGTCTGATGAAAGCTCAGCAACCAGTGTCACCACGGCGCCTGGATCGAGGGTGATTGAGAAAATGTCCACTTCGTTTGCTTCGACCCGCTCCAATTGGAAACCGGACGACGGGGTGATCGCAGCGATACGCGGCGAACCAAGATCAGGAAGAAACGAACCTGAATTGACCATCCGAAAATGTGGCGCAACAAGCTGGCGATCGACCTGAACATCGCTGGTATTTGTTAAGACAAAAACAGCCCAGTCACCGGATGTTTCGGGGCGGGTAGCCTGCACTTCGACCGTCCTGACAATGCCTTCTGCATCTGGCGCAGTCGAAACCACCAATGAATCTCCACGATCCCGGTAGATCGTGACAGCTCTGGTCAAATCGAGTGCTGTGTCATCACGCCCCACGCTTATCGGCTCGATATTTTGCGCTGATAACGGCACCACCATAAAGCCTATGGCGAGCAAAAAGCCGCAAGCCAGCCTTAAAAGAGCTAAAATTGACGCAATAGCGCAGTTCAAAAGCAATAGCCTTTAGTTAATTTCACCAATCGTTGCGTGCACCGGATTAATGCGTGAGTAAAGCAAATGGTCTCGCCATGTTCCATTTATCTTCAAATATGAGCGTAATGTGCCCTCATGCTCAAAACCGCTGGCACGCAACACAGCAATGGATCGCTCATTGTCTGGCAGGCAAGCGGCCTCCAACCTGTGAAGGCCATTTTTCGTGAAAGCATGGGCACACGCCAACCCAACCGCCTCTCTCATATAGCCTTCACCTGCAAAAGGTTTGCCAATCCAATATCCTAGTTGGCCTGACTGAGCGACACCCCGACGAATATTACCAATTGTTATGCCTCCCAAGATTGCATCGTCCTCCATCCTGACAATGAAATAGGGATAGGCGGTTCCGGCATCAATTTCAGTGCGATAACGGCGCAACCTTGCCTTGAACGCTGACTTCGATAAGTCATGTTCTGACCAGCGCGGCTCCCACGGCACCAAAAAGGCGCGACTCTCAAGACGCAAGGAAGCCCAATCATTGTAGTCAGACGTTGCGGGTTCTCTTAAGAAAACACGCTCACCTTCAATGGGAACCACGCCTTTTGAACGGCCGCTGAAAGCAAACAAAGTTCAGTCCTCCGCCGTGACTATCAGCGAGATTTCAGGAGTTTACAGCCGCTGCCACATGCGATTGCAACCCCGAAACCAGATTGGAGCCAAAGTCTTCGCGCGAGATCAATTTTTCAACCGGTCCGACCGCGGCGATCGTCGGCGCGTCGCTGGCAAACATGCGATAAGCAAGGTCTTCCAACCGCTCGATTGTCAGCGCATCAAGCCGCGCCAAGAACTCCTCATTATCAATGGGTCGTCCAAACAGCAAAACCTGACGAGCTATCTGCCCCGCCCGAGCCGGTGCACTTTCAGACGACATCATCAAGCTTGCACGAAACTGCGCTCTTGCTCGGTTCAACTCCTTTTGCTCCAGATTTTCTGGCACTTTTTGGAGCTCACCGATAATCAAATCGGTTAACGCAGGCACATCATCGCGCTCGGTGGCTGCATGGATACCAAAAACACCAGAGTCGGAGAAGCTCCAGTGGAAGGCATAAATTGAATAGCAAAGTCCATGCTTTTCTCGCACTTCCTGGAACAGCCGCGAGGACATGCCGCCCCCAAGCAGCATCGCCAGAACCTGTGAGGCGTAATAGTCGCGCATGTGATAAGCGCGACCCTCAAAACCAAATACCAGTTGCGCATCCTGCAGGTCTTTTGCCACCCGACACTCTCCGCCGACATAAGCGGCAGGACGCGATAGGCCGGTCACTTCTACTGTTGAAGGCAAGGTTGCGAATGCGCTCTCAACCTGCCGCACAAAATCATCATGATCGACGGCGCCAGTTGCACAGATCACCATGCGTTCACCGCAATATTCACGACTAATGTAAGCGCGGATCATTTCCGGCGTGAAGGAATTAATGGTTTCGCGCGTGCCTAGGATCGGGCGTCCGACAGGTTGACCGGCAAACGCTGTTTCGGTGAAACAGTCGAATACGAGGTCGTCGGGCATGTCGTTAGCTGCGCCAAGCTCCTGCAAAACAACGTGTTTTTCACGCTCCAGCTCACCTGCATCAAACCGTGAGTTCTGCAGAATGTCTGCCAAAATATTAACTGCAAGTGGAAGGTCACCTTTTAAGACCCGTACGAAATAAGAGGTCGTTTCGACGCTCGTTGCGGCGTTGATGTCGCCACCAACGTTTTCAATGGCCTCGGCAATATCACGGGCCGAGCGGCTTATTGTACCTTTGAAGGCCATATGCTCGAGCATGTGCGCTATGCCATGCTCATGTTCCAGTTCATTGCGTGTGCCAGCTTTGATCCAGACGCCGACAGAAACACTTTCGACATGGTCGAACTTTTGCGTCGCGACCGTGATACCATTGGCCAGTTTCGTGGTCTGTACACCCATATGGATTGTCCGTTTCCTCCGAAATCCGCGCGTTTTAGGCTGCGCGTGTATTTTTAAGAATATGACTTTCTACGATTTTTAGGTCGTTGGAAAGTGATACATACTGTTCATCACGCTCCATAAGATCGCTGAGCCAATAAGGTAGCGCCGGATATTTTCCGCTGGCGGCCTCTACCGCATCAGGAAATTTGGCGGGGTGGGCAGTACCAAGTACAACCATCGGCACATCGCGCGCACCAAGTTCTCGCCCGACATGAACCGCAGTCGCCGTGTGCGGATCTAGTAAATAGTCACTATCAGTTTTGATATTTGCGATTTCAGCAGCCACTTCATCAACATCACAACGACCAGCGCCGAAGGAGGTGCGGATCTGCATTAACGGCTCTTCTGCAATCGCAAAGCTGCCTTGCTGTTTGAGGCTGTCCATTGCGTTGCGGACAGCGGTGGAGTCGCGCTCATGCGCTTCAAAAAGCAGCCGCTCAAAGTTCGATGAAATCTGGATATCCATGGACGGCGATGTGGTTTTAACAACACCGCGTTTCTCATAAACGCCGCTGGCTAGTGTTCTTGCCAGAATGTCATTATCATTGGTTGCAATCACTAACGTGTCGATCGGCAACCCCATCAGCTTCGCAACATAGCCGGCGAAAATATCGCCAAAATTTCCCGTTGGAACACTGAAGGATACTTTCTGATCTGGTGCGCCAAGGGAAACTGCGGTCGTGAAATAATAAACAATCTGGGCCATGATGCGGGCCCAGTTTATGGAGTTAACGCCTGACAGCTGCACTTCCTGCCGGAAGGAGCGATGATTGAACATCTCTTTGACCAGTGCCTGACAATCATCAAAGTTACCGTCAATTGCCAGCGCATGGATGTTGGCGGCGGGATTGGATGTCATTTGCCTTTGCTGGACTGGCGATACGCGCCCTTCCGGAAATAGTATAAACATGTCGGTGCGCTCTCGATTGGCGAACGCATCAATCGCCGCACCACCGGTGTCGCCTGATGTTGCGCCAACGATTGTTGCGCGCGCATCGCGCTCAGCGAGAATGTGATCCATGAGCCTTGCGATAATTTGCATTGCCACGTCTTTGAACGCGAGCGTTGGGCCGTGGAACAATTCCATGACGAACATGTTGCTATCAATTTGAACCAGCGGGCAAACGGCGCGATGGCGAAACGTGGCATAGGCTTCTTTGACCAGTCTTTCGAAGGTAGCACGATCAATCTCACCACCGGTGAAGGGCCACATAACCTCGATAGCCACTTCAGCGTAGCTTTTGCCACGCATCCGCCGGATTACGCCGGCGCTCAGTTGTGGATATGATTCTGGAAGGTACAAACCGCCATCGGCAGCAAGTCCTGCCAGTACGGTATCTTTAAATCCCAGAGTTGGCGCGTCACCGCGGGTGCTGATGTATTTCAAGTTTGCTGGTCCATGTTTCAGGCACAATGTGTTGTGCACACTTGAGGTTGCACAAATTCCGCCGGAGCCTTAACGAAAACAACTGCTTGCGGAAACCCCGTGCGCCGATGTTATTGGTGTTTGGGATGAACATAACTTAGCCCTATCTTGTTTCGACAAGCATTATTGGCATTCAGGGAGCTTCGCGTGGGATACGCAAACAGCAAAAACTCAATTCGTTCAGTGACCGCACTATTTGGTCTGACATTGGCATTGTCCGCCTGCCAAACCGGCACGCCGGACGAAGTGCTCAATGTCGACAATGCGATCACAGAAGCAGACTTGCTGGCATATTGCCCACGCCCCACTCTTTTGGAAGGCACAGCGATCCTTCGGCAGTATACAGATGGCAATGAGGACAACCCTGACGAAGTTGTCTATCAAGCAGCCATTACTGATGTGACGCGCTCATGCCGCTATAGAAATGGGCAATTGTTTATGCAGGTCGCTGCAGCAGGGCGTGTCTTGAACGGACCCAAAGGCACTGGTGGACAACTCAACCTGCCTATTCGAGTTGCTGTCAAAGAAGGTGAAAACCTGCCCTACTCCGCACTTGGAAAACTGGACGTCACGGTTATACCTGGCGCAGGTGCAACACAGTTCATCTACAAGGATGAGCAGATTGTTTTGCCTGAACCTGAAGCGCGCAACCTAGTGGTGCTCGTTGGCTTTGATGAAGGCCCATACAACACCCCATAATTTAAACCTCTGATTAACCACGTTTTATAACGCCTCATTCACCATGTTCAGCGAGACTGCCGAGCGTAACAGTTCTTGCATATTGGTGCTTCATGTCTCGCGTACACCTTGCCACTCCACCTCTGGCGCCCGATCATAATGGCCCGAGCGTAGCAATTCCGGCGTTTGCCAACTCCATTATCAAAGGCGATTGCATCGCTGAAATGGAAAAGCTGCCCGAAAACAGCGTGGACATGATCTTCGCAGATCCACCCTATAATCTGCAGTTGGACGGCACACTTCACCGTCCCGACCAGTCAATAGTTGATGCTTGCGATGATCATTGGGATCAATTCGCATCCTTTGAAGCCTATGATGCTTTTACAAGGGCTTGGCTGCTCGCAGCGCGTCGACTACTTAAACCAAACGGCACGATCTGGGTTATTGGCTCTTACCACAACATCTTCCGGGTTGGCGCGAAGATGCAGGATTTGGGCTTTTGGATCCTCAATGATGTGATCTGGCGCAAAACCAATCCAATGCCGAATTTTCGCGGACGCCGATTTCAAAACGCCCATGAGACCATGATCTGGGCCACCGGGGATGCCAACGCGAAGAAATACACTTTCAACTATGAAAGCCTGAAAGCTGCCAATGATGATGTCCAAATGCGCTCAGACTGGCTGTTTCCGATTTGCCAAGGCTCTGAGCGACTGCGCGATGAGGCCGGTAACAAGGTGCACACCACGCAAAAGCCGGAGGCATTGCTGTCCCGTGTTTTGATGAGCGCATCCAAGCCTGGCGATTTGATCCTTGATCCCTTTTTCGGATCGGGAACAACAGGTGCGGTTGCCAAGCGCCTTGGCCGCAACTTCGTCGGTATCGAACGCGAACAGGCCTACATTGATGCTGCCGGAAAGCGGATTGAGGCGATTGAGCCCCTTTCCTTCAACACATTAAAGCTGGTGACAGGCAAGCGCGCTGAACCGAAGGTGGCGTTTCTTTCGTTGATTGAGAGTGGTCTGATTGAGCCGGGAACACAGCTGACGGACAAGAAGAAACGGTGGGAAGCTATCGTTCAGGCCGATGGATCGCTCCAGTTTGACGGAACACAGGCTTCCATTCACCGAATGGGGGCGAGAGTCCAAGGATTGGATGCCTGCAATGGTTGGACATTTTGGCACTTTGAAACACCAAGCGAAGGTTTGCAGCCCATCGATGTGCTCCGCGGCGTTATCCGCAAACAAATGGCGGCAGCCGGCGCTTAAGCGTCGGTGAATATGCCATAATCTGCAAGCTGGCTTGGAAGTGATTCAGGTGCCGTAAAGCGGATGGCCTGCCAGCCAAATTCGCGTGCAGCTTCCACATTGGGAATTGAGTCATCGATGAACAAGGTCGCTGATGGGTCCAGTTCATGCGTTTGGGTATGCAAAGCATAAATCGCTGGATCGGGCTTGATCAGCTTTGCCTGCCCCGAAACCGTTGCGCCTCGACCGGCATTTAAGAACGGATACATCTCCTGCGCTTCAACAAACGTGTCTGCTGCGAAGTTGGTCAGAAATGTGATGTCATGGCCGCCTTCAAGCAATGTCAAAAGCGTATCAACGGAACCCTTATAGGAATGCGGCACCATCTCGCGCCAGCTTTGACGAAATGCCCGAATTTCAGTTTCCCATTCAGGGTGTTGTTCAATCAGGAGCGCTTCTGCCTCTGCCCAGGGTCGCCCACGATCCTGTTCCACGTTCCAGGCCTTCGTGCACACACTGTCAAAGAAAAATGCCCGTTTCCCAGCGTCAGGAATAATCCGCTGAAACGGCAGGTCCGGATCATAGTGGATCAGTACTTGGCCAATATCAAAAACCACATGTTTGATTTGCGCAGGTTGATTCATTTGTTTCCCCTCAGTCTGGCCTCGGGTAGAGCACACGCAATTGCTTTTTTCATGACAGTTGGCAGCGCCTCCTCATCAAGAGTTTGGATTGGCGACCACCACTGGTTCTTACCGATTAAATGCTGAGTTTTAGCAATCTGCGTTTTCCACACAGTGAGCGTTAAGGCAAAGTGAGTAAAGACATGGTCAATCTCCCCACTTTGCACCCATTGAAGCTTGGGAATTGGTGCGCTTCTTACATCGACTGCACCGTTCTTGCGCGAGTTCCAGTCAGTCGTCGGTGCTTGTGACATATTGGCGAGCAAACCCGTTCCAGGGCGCTTTTCCAACAGCACCTCATCTTCTTCATTGGTGACGACAAAGACTGCTCCCAAACGGTTTGGCTTTTCCTTCTTGGGCGGCTTTACCGGGAAGAGTTCTGGGTCTTGCACTCCCAAAACCGTGCAAATCCCCCTAAGTGGGCAATGCATGCAGGCTGGCCGTTTGGGCGTGCAAATGGTTGCGCCCAGGTCCATGCAGGCCTGCGCAAAATCGCCCGGCCTATCATCGGCCAGAACTTCGCCAACACGGGCCTTAATTTCTACTTTTGCCTTCGGTAGAGGCGTGTCGATCGCAAACAGCCGGGTAAACACCCGCTCAACATTTCCGTCGACTACGGGTGATGGAATATCAAATGCAATTGAGGCAATCGCTGCTGCCGTATAGTCGCCAATGCCTGGTAACGCGCGAAGCTTTTCCTCATCTGCTGGAAATGCGCCGTTATAGTCAGCCACAACGCGGTCAGCGCATTTCTTCAGGTTGCGCGCACGCGAATAGTAGCCAAGACCGGCCCACTCTTTCAGGATATCGTCCTCGCTTGCCGCAGCAAGCGCTTGAACGGTGGGCCAACGCCGCGTGAACCTAGCGAAATAGTCTTTCACAGTTGCAACTGTTGTTTGCTGCAACATGATCTCCGATAGCCAAACCCGATATGGATCAGGCATTTGTCCGGAAAGCCGTGCGGTTGGCCCCGTACGCCAGGGCAATTCCCTTGCGTGGCGATCATACCAATCAAGCAAATTGTCAGCGATTATGGTGCGATTTGCGCTCATGGCGCGAATACGGCACAATTGCCCATCTACGCATACCGGGCATATCGACAATCAACAGGTTTACGCCGTTTTCGAAGGCGTAATTCAGAGGGGCTGATGAACCGGAGACAAGGGCCAAAACAGGTTGCAAGCCTAACGTCCAAGCTGGTCGACCCTTTGCTGGCCAAGCGCGTTGGCATGACAACTGCGCTGATGGCAGCATGGCCAGAGATCGCAGGCCAAGACATTGCAGCACAATCCAGACCGCTCAAGATTAAATGGCCATCGCGCGCCAGCGATGGTGAGTTTCAACCTGGCACATTGATCATCGCGACCAATGCAATGGCCGCGCTGCACTTGCAGCATGAAACAAGCCAAATCATCGAACGGGTAAACAGTTTTATGGGGTATACGGCAATAACAGCCGTGAAAGTTGAGCAGCGCGCAGTGATGGCAAACCAAGCAAAGCGGATAAGTTCGTCGCGCCCATTGGCCAATGGCGATAAGGACAAGATCGCCAAGGCAATTAAGCCAGTTGAAAATGAGCGGCTTCAGAAGGCTCTCAAAGAAATGGGTGAAAGCGTAATGCGCGAGCGCCGCCGCTAGGCTGCGTCAGTCCGTCATGGGCAATTTCAAACAGTTTGCCCTACTTTTTAGATCATGCAGAACCCCAAACAGCTCCAAGTATTCTATGACGGTGGTTGCCCAATTTGCCGCCTAGAAGTCGATCTATACGAACGCCATGACAAAGCCGACAACATCGAGTGGATTGATATCAATTCATTGAAAGATCAATGCTTACCCTCCGACAAGTCGCGCGAAGAGCTTCTAGGCAAGTTTCATGTACGCGAAAACAAGGACGGCAATTGGCACATCGGTGTGGATGCATTTGCGCGGATCTGGGCTGATTTGCCCGTCTGGCGGCGCTTTGCCTTCGTTTTTTCCGTACCGGGCATTCGCCAACTGGCGGAAATCGGTTATCGCGGGTTTTTGAAATGGCAGCGTTGGCACAGGCAACATCGCAACAATCATGAGCAAGCAGTCGCCGATTGAAGATCGCTATTGGGAGCGAAAGAAGCTCTCGCAAATGTCGTCGGAGGAATGGGAAAGCCTCTGCGACGGCTGCGGTCAATGCTGCATGGCCAAGCTGATCGATGATGATACCGACGAGATTCACTACACAACCGTTGCCTGTCGCCTGTTTGACGCGGCCAGTTGCCAATGCAGCGACTATGACAATCGGCAAAAGCAAGTCGAAGACTGCATCAAGCTGACACCGGAGAATGTTGGTGAACTTGCATGGCTACCTGGAACCTGTGCTTATCGACTGATCCACGACGGCAAACCGCTTTATAACTGGCATCCATTGATCTCTGGTGACCCTCAAAGTGTACTGGTCGCCGGTGTCTCCGTGTTTGGCAAGATCACGGCTATGGAACAGGACCTTGTTCATGAAGGCGAATATCTCGATCATCTTGTCGAACCCATCGAATAGCGCTTGCGCCTCATGTCCTTGCCGCTAGCTTTAGCGAGAAATCCGGAGGAAACCGAATGAGCGCGAACACCACAGCGAAGCTCGTGAAGGACTATTTCGACGCATTCAATGCATCCGACTTTGGTGCGATGGAGGCACTGCTGCACGAAGATGTCATCCACGATATTAATCAGGGAGGTCGCGAAATCGGGCGCGACGCATTTCGAAACTTCAATGCCTCGATGGCACGTCACTATCGCGAAACGCTGCGCGACATTGAAATCATGGTTTCGCCAAATGGCAACCGAGCAGCTGCGGAGTTTACGGTGGACGGTACATACCTGGAAACAGCACCTAACCTGCCCGAAGCTCGCGGACAGAAGTATGCGATTTCAGCTGGCATCTTCTTCGACGTTGACGATGAAAAGATTTCCCGCGTGACGACCTACTATAATGTGGAGGCGTGGAAGGCTCAGGTTGCCTGATCGATGGCGATTGTGGAGCCTTTGGGTAGAGAAAACGCACGCGCTTACTTCGACGCGTTGGCGAGACTACGGATCACTGTCTTTCGAGAGTGGCCTTACCTCTATGACGGTGACCTCGCCTATGAACGCGATTATCTGGCCAATTACTTTGCGTCTCCTGACGCCTTCATTGCGGGAGCCTTCGAAGGTCAACAATTGGTCGGAGCCTGCACCGCGTCGCCGCTTGAAGACCATTCCGATGAGTTTGCAATCCCGTTCAGGATGCAGGGACTGAATGTCTCCGACTACTTTTATTTTGGAGAGTCGGTATTGTTGCCACCATATCGCGGCCAGGGACTAGGCGTCGAATTTTTTAACGTACGCGAGGCTGAAGCGCGTCGTCAGGGCTATCTTCGGTGTGTTTTCTGCGCAGTCAAGCGGCCCGATGATCACCCGATGAGGCCACCAGACTATACGCCGCTCGACGCTTTTTGGCGAAAGCGTGGCTATGCCAAAATGGACGGTTTGGAGGCGGAATTTGCTTGGAAGGATTTGGGCGACGCCACTGAAACACCCAAGCCCATGCAGTTTTGGCAGAAGCGTTTGACTTAACAAGCCACTCACGCAGCTGTGTTTGAGCGTGTGAGATTGCGATTTGAGTTTCAACCTGCACTTGGGCAATTTACACTCAACAAACCGAATAGGAGACCCCGATGCCCGCACAATATGTTCATGGAAAAGTGAAAGCCGCGACAGCCAATATGGATCGCCGAGCGTTTCTTGCTCTTGGGGGCGCAGCTTTGATCACTGGCTTGGCGCTAACAGTAAAAGAAGCCAAAGCCATGAAAGTGAACCTCGAAGGTGCGTTTGCGGTGGAGGGATACGATGCCGTTGCCTACCAAACGCAGGATGCCGCCGTAAAAGGTAGCGAGGAATTCACAGCCGATTATCAGGGCGCCACCTACCTGTTTGCCTCGGCTGAAAATCGCGATGCCTTTGTTGCAAACCCTGCCAAATACGCACCAAAGTATGGCGGCTTTTGCGCCTATGCAGTTGCCAATGGCTACACAGCACCCATCGACCCGCAAGCATACTCAGTGGTCGATGGCGCGCTCTATTTGAACTTCAACAAGAGCGTTCGCTCTCGCTGGTCCAAGGACATTACAGGCAATATCTCCAAGGGCGATGCGAACTGGCCGGGCCTTTCTGCCAGCTAAGGCAGATCCCGATTGCGCCCTCACCAAACTACTGGTCGAGGGCGTAAACGATGTTCACTGTGACGGAATAGCTGTTCTCGCCTGTCGCAATTGGAACCGCCGCAGCGCTTGCTTCAAATGTCGTCGCTCTGGCAATCGGTTGCGGCTGAATGGTGCTGCCACGCTCGTTGATTTCAAGAATGTTACCTAAGGCAACACCTGCCGTACTCGTCAGGACATCTGCTTTTCTCATCGCTGCCTGCATGGCATTTATTCGGGCCTGCTCAATGGCTTCACTCGGATCATCATTGGTAAAACGCACATTGCCGCCATTGTTCACGCCGAGCGACACTGACTTGTCGAGGACGCGCCCCAACGACGTTAGATCGCGGACGCGAACCGTCAGCGTATTGGAGACATCATAACCAATGATGACCGGGTCCTGCCGAGTGCCACTGTTGCTTTTAGGCCGCTCGTAACGTGGCTGAATATTGAAATTGGAGGTCTGCAGGTCACGCTCCTCGATGCCCTCTTCGCCCATCGCGGCCAAAACACGCTGCATGGCCTGATTGTTTGCATCGAGTGCACCACGAGCCGTTTCGGCTTGCCGTAACACTGACAGCGTCAACACGGCCATATCGGGTGCAACATCAACCGTCCCGGTACCAGAAACCACAATACGAGGCGTTGGCTCCTGATCCACAAATGTCTGCGCTTGGGCCGATGTTGTGATCAAGGCTGTTGTCAGCAGCATACAAGTGCCGAAAACCGCGCCAATTGCGGATTTGTTGTTCATTGCCATACTCCATTCTAAATCATGATATTAACCGGCAATGATAGATAAGTACGCATGAATTGTGGCGAACATGTTTGACGCTTGCCGACCGGACAATGATCGGCTAGGCGTTTGCTCAAGGTGGGGCCTGTAGCTCAGTTGGTTAGAGCCGGCGGCTCATAACCGCTTGGTCGGGGGTTCGAGTCCCTCCGGGCCCACCAACCAGTTCTTTGGCACGAGCCGAAGCGGGTAGAAGCGTAGGCGATTGTGAAGCAAACGCGGCCAGCTTTTTGTGAACTACGCTAAGTGTATTTAAGACCGCTCATCCTTCGGTGATCCCATCACAATATAGGACGTGATCAGCCGCACGCCGCTGACCACGCCAAGCACTTCGGTGTGGAAGTGTTTATAGGCGGTCAAATCTTCCACCTCGACGCGCAAAAGATACTCCACAGTGCCGGTAATGTTATGGCACTCGCGCACTTGGCTGGATGCGATCATGGCGCGTTCAAAGGCTGCTTGCGCGGCTTTCGAGTGCTCGGCCAGGCCGACTGCCACATAGGCGGCAAACGACTTACCAAGCTTTGCGGGGTCAATAATGGCGCGGTATCCTGCAATGACGCCGGTTCGCTCTAGCTCCTGAACACGACGCAAACATGCCGAGGGAGAAAGGCCGACACGCTCGGCCAGTTCGAGGTTGGTCAAACGTCCGTTGCCAACCAATTCACGCAATATTTTTTGATTTATCACATCCATATCAGTCATATATTGCGATAATAGATGAAATAACCGAATATTTGCAATTCAATTTCGCATCAAATCGCCAATCATTGCGATATGCAATATGAACTCCTCGCCGCGCTTATCACCTTTGCTTTTGCCTCGTCGATCACGCCAGGGCCCAATAACATGATGCTTTTGGCATCAGGTGCCAATTTTGGCTTCAAACGAACCATACCGCATATGCTCGGTATTTCGCTTGGCCACGCGCTGATGGTGTTTCTGGTCGGGATCGGTTTGGCGCAGATTTTTTCGGCTTTCCCTATCCTCAAACAGATCATGCAAGTGGTCGCTGCCATTTACATGATCTGGCTGGCCTGGAAGATTGCCAACTCAGCACCGGCAAGCAGTGAAGAGGCCAAAGGCTCACCGCTCACTTTTGCGCAGGCGGCGGCTTTTCAATGGGTCAACCCAAAGGCTTGGGGCATGGCGCTGACTGCAGTAACAGCATACGCCCCTGGCGATACGGTTTTTGCGATGGTGCTGGTGGCGGTCACGTTCGCATCGGTTAACCTGCCATCCGTGTCCGTCTGGACAGTGCTCGGCCAGCAAATGCAGCGGTTTTTGACGGACACACGAAGGCTTCGAGCTTTCAACCGGACGATGGCTGCGCTGCTGGTCGGTTCGCTGGTTTTCGTAATCGGAAACTAGGCGGCTAGTTGGCAGCTTTGTACGGCGCCATTCCTTTGCGCGCGAGCTCGTCAGCGCGCTCATTGTCTTCGTGCCCGGCATGGCCCTTTACCCAATGCCAAGTCACGTCGTGCGCGCTCGTCAGGCTATCGAGTTCTTGCCAAAGCTCAGCGTTTTTGACGGGTTTTTTAGAAGCCGTTTTCCATCCATTTCGTTTCCATCCGTGTATCCAGCCGGATATGCCGTCTTTGACGTAAGATGAGTCTGTCCACAGATCGACAGCGTGCGGCCCGCCTTTCAATGCTTTGAGCGCTTCGATTGCCGCTGTTAGTTCCATTCGGTTGTTTGTGGTCTCAGCTTCACCACCCTTCAGCTCTTTTCGTTTGCCCTGCCAATCCAAGATTGCTCCCCAACCGCCGGGCCCCGGGTTACCGGAACAGGCACCGTCTGTATGGATGACAATCCTCTTAGGCGCGCCTGTCATGCTCAGCCCAACCCATATTCCGACGCACTTTTCACCTCACGGTGAAAACGCAGTTTGCGCACGTATTCTTCCGGGTCTTTTTTCACGACCAAGGAACCTGCGGGTGTGTTCACCCAGTCGTAAAGGCGCGTGAGCATAAACCGCAACGCTGCCCCTGCCGCCAAGATCGGCAAGGCCTCGCGTTCTCCTTCATTGAGAGCCCGCACCGCTTGATAGCCCGCGATCAGCGCTGCGCCTTTTGTCAGGTTAAAGGCATGATCACGCTCAAAGCACCAGGCATTCAGGCATACAGCAAGATCATAGGCAAAGAAGTCGTTACAAGCGAAATAGAAGTCGATCATGCCTGACAGCTTTTCACCGATAAAGAAAACATTGTCTGGAAATGCGTCAGCATGGATGACACCTGCCGGCAGTTGCGCGGGCCATTGTGCTTCCAGTTCATCAAGGGACACACCAACTAGCGCCGAAAGATCCGGGTCGATTGGTCCCTGGGATGCCACGCACTGATCCCAAAGAGGCCGCCAATCCGGTAGTGTCAGGCTGTTTCGGCGAGTCAATGCAAAACCCTCGCCGGATGCGTGGAGTTGCGCGAGAGCTTCGCCCACGGCACGGCAATGCAATGGTTGAGGCCTGCGTATCCAAACGCCTTCTAGAAACGAAACCATAGCAGCGGGACGGCCCGCCAGTTCGCCCAGCAAGCCATCATCCTTGCGCTTGATTGGCGTTGGGCAAGAAAAACCATTGCTCGACAGATGTTGCTTCAGACCAAGGAAAAACGGCAAATCGTTGCTGTCCACCCGCTTCTCATAAAGTGTCAGGATGTAGTTGCCGGAGCTTGTGTGCACCATGAAGTTTGAGTTCTCGACGCCCTCTGCAATCCCGCGATAGGACAGCAATTGCCCAACATCATAGTTGCTCAAAAAGACAGACAGCTCTTCATTGGTGATGTCGGTATAAACTGCCAATTTGCGTCAAACCGCCTTCAACTCACCATGTCCGTTCAGGAAAGCCATGTCCGGGGTTTCCAGCGGGACGTCGCGAAGCGAGCGCATAACGGGGAACAATTCGGTTTCCTTGACCGTCAAAGCGATGTCGATCTTGACGGTGAACCTTTCTTTGAACGCATCGATAATCTCTTCAACCACGACCTCTGGTGCCGATGCGCCAGCAGACATGCCGATCATTGTAGCTTCTCCGACGCGCGCCCAATCGATTTCGCTCGCGCGCTGGACAAGCATACTGTCTTTGGCACCGGCGCGTTTAGCCACATCAACCAACCGCTTGGAGTTTGATGAATTGGGTGCACCAACGACGAGGAACATATCTGTCTCAGGCGCGGCTAGCTTGACAGCCTCCTGCCGGTTGGTTGTCGCATAACAAATACTGTCTGATGATGGTGCCTGCATGTTGGGAAAGCGCTTTTCCAAGGCTGCGATTACCTCAGCTGTATCGTCCACCGATAGCGTCGTCTGGGTGACGTAACCAAGTGCATCTTCATCATCGACCGCTAACGTCTCGACATCTTCCACCGTTTCGACCAACGTCACCGCTCCCCGCTCCAGCTGGCCCATCGTCCCTATTACTTCTGGATGCCCGGCATGGCCGATCAACAAAACATGGCGGCCCAACCTTTGGTGTCGCATGGCCTGCTTGTGTACCTTGGAGACCAACGGACAGGTCGCATCCAAATAAAGCAAATTCATTGCTTCTGCATTTGCGGGCACGGATTTGGGCACGCCATGCGCGGAAAAGACCACGGGCCGGTCATGATCGGCAGACGGTATATCCGTCAGCTCTTTAACAAAGACAGCGCCACGCTCACGGAGCCCTTCAACAACGAATTTGTTATGAACGATTTCATGGCGCACGTAGACTGGCGCACCGTACTTTTTGAGCGCTAGCACTACGATTTGAATCGCGCGATCGACACCGGCGCAAAAGCCACGCGGCTCGCACAGACGAAGTATCAAGTCTTGTTTGTTTGGCGCTTCAGCCATCAATCAACCCAAAATGTCGCTCTTGGCACCACGTAGCCGCCCTCTAATGAAAAAAGCAACCACGCCGATCAATGTAAGTGCAAGGCCATACCACGTTACGGCATACTGAAGATGGTTGTTGGGCAAGTTGATCAAGGTAACACCTGATACGGGCCAATCCCCGAGGTTGCCTGGCGATCGCGGCGAGCCTTCATCGATGAAGAATGGCGCTATGGTATCGATCAGACCCACTTGAGTCCCCATCGCATCAAGGTCTTTCCAATAATAGATGTTGGCCTCAAGATCGTTTTCTGGCACCGCCCAGGACGGTTTTTCGTTCAATCGCTGTCGCGCCAAGCCCGTTATTACAACCTGGCCTTCATTGAGTGTTTGCGGTCGATCTGTCGGGTCTTTCAGATCAAAAGGCACGAAGCCACGATTGACGAAGACAGTCGTACCTTGCGGTTCGACAAGCGCAAAAGGCGTATAGAGATAATAGCCGGATATGCCTTTGTGGGTTGCGAAGAAATGCTGCTCACCATCATGCAAAAATGTACCGGTGGCAGAAACCGGCAGATAGTCCAGTTCGGCTTGTGAGATAGCACCGTTACTCACATCTGAGATGAGTTCATCGATGGCCACTGGTTCCGCGGACAAACGCGCTTCTATATTGGCCAACAGCCCTTCCTTCCAAGCCAGGCGCTGTACCTGCCAGGTGCCGAGGGCAATGAGCACTGCCAGCGCAGGCAGCGCCGCCACGATGACAAGCCAAGGAAAGCGCTTTGTTTTCGGAATATCGCCACTGGTCTTCATGATGCTCACATAGAAAACGGGCGGTCCGATGCCCAGACCGCCCGCTTACAAATTCAACCTGTAGTCTTACCCGTGATAGATCGGCGCGCCCCAAGACCCCCAAACGTAAATCACGAAGAAAAGGAATAACCAGACAACGTCGACAAAATGCCAGTACCAAGCAGCTGCTTCAAAGCCGAAATGCTGTTTGGCTGAAAAGTGACCGAGGTATACGCGGTAAAGGCAGACAGCGAGGAAGATGGTTCCAACCAGAACGTGGAAACCATGGAAGCCCGTCGCCATAAAGAATGTTGCCCCGTAGAGTGAACCTGAGAAGCTGTAGGGCGCATGACCATATTCGTAAGCTTGAACGAATGAAAACAGGACACCAAGAATAACGGTCAACCAGAGGCCCCATTTCACTGCTTCGCGGTCGTTATGCAAAAGGCCGTGGTGCGCCCAAGTGACTGTTGTGCCAGAGAGCAGCAAGATCACCGTGTTGTAGAGCGGCAGGTGAAGCGGATCTAGAACCTCAAGACCCTGTGGCGGCCATGTGCCACCCGTGTAGGCAAGACGGCCAACCTGTTGCGCCTCATCATAAAACAAGCTTGCGTCAAAAACGGCCCAGAACCAGGCAACGAAGAACATCACTTCTGAAGCGATGAACATGATCATGCCGTAGCGCAGATGAAGCGACACAACGCGGGTGTGGTGACCTTCATGCGCTTCTTTTACGCAGTCAGCCCACCACATGATCATTGTGTAAAGAACAATGGCAAGACCAATGAAGAAGGGCCATGGGCTGGCGAGCGGTATACCGAGCAACGAGAAATCATTGCCCAGACCGGCTTGCATCCACCCGATGGCACCAATGCACATGATAAGTGCGCCGATTGAGCCGACCAGCGGCCATGGGCTCGGATCGATGATATGATAATCATGGTTCTTAGCGTGTGCGTCGGCCATGGTTCCCGTTCTCCAACATGTATTATTCAGCCATCAACCTGAGCAGTTCCGATCATCTCAGTTGAAGGCTCCTGTCGATTGGTCTGTGCCACTTTTTCCTCAGGATCGTCTATACGGAAAAAAGTGTATGACAGTGTTATTGTGTTGATACCGTCCATCTCCGGTTTGTTGACGATGTCGGGATCAACGAAAAACACGACCGGCATTTCCATGCTTTCACCAGACTCCAGCGTTGTCTCGGTAAAGCAGAAACACTCCATCTTGTTGAAATAGGCACCAGCTGCTTGCGGCGTCACGTTGAATGTGGCCGAACCCGTGGATGCTTTTGAAAGCGGATTGCCGGCAACGTATGCCATTTCGGCCAGTTCACCGATTTTCATCGTTACGGAGCGTTCCTCGGGCGCAAAGTCCCAGCCCAATCCTTGCCCAACATTGGCATCAAAACGAACCGTGATCTCTCGGTCGATAACTTCGACCGGCGCAACATCAGCGCGCTGCGTCGTACCACCATACCCCGTGACGCGGCAAAAGAGTTCATAAAGCGGCACGGACGCATAAGCCAAGCCAACCATTGCCCCGAAGAACGCAAGGCAAGACAGCGCAATGCGGGCATCTGCGCGTCTGCGTTCTGGTGATTTCACGGTCGGTTGCTGGTCTGTCATCTTGCGCAACTCACATGGGTCTTACAAAAAGTTCAGGGCCTAGCTTGGCCCAAGTGCCAACGTAAATCAGAACTACAAAAGCAGCGAGGCAGATACCGATTGCGACTGATCTTTGCTTGCGTGCTTTGCTTTGATTCTCAGTAAGTTCGACGCTTTCTTCAATCTTGCTCATATGAAAACCCCTGCGCGGACAAACACCGCTTCAATCAGCAGAACGCCAAAAAGGGCGAACAAATATATCAAAGAAAAAGCAAATAAGCGTTTTTCCGCCATGAGTTTTGGATCAGCACCCGCGATCTTCCAGACACGATAGGTCATCCAGGCAAACATGATGCCTGCAACAACGGACACCGCACCAAAGGTGATGCCAGCGAAGCCCATGATATATGGAAGCACACCGATGGGGGCCAAGAGCACAGCATAGATGAGCATCTGATTTCGCGTTGAAGCCTCACTCGCCGCGTTTGGCATCATGGGCACGTGAGCATCGTCATAGTCCCGCATTTTCCATAGCGCGAGCGCCCAGAAATGCGGTGGTGTCCACATGAATATAATAGCGAAAAGCACAAAGCCTTCCAACGTGAGAGAGCCGCTTGTTACGGCCCAGCCCAACATCGGGGGGAAGGCGCCAGCAGCGCCACCGATAACAATGTTCTGCGGCGTCGAGCGCTTCAGCCACATTGTATAGATGACCGCGTAAAAGAAGATCGTGAAGGCAAGCAAACCGCCAGCTATCCAATTCGTCATGACACCGAGCGTCAAAACGGAGAGGATAGACAAGATAAGACCGAAAACGAGTGCTTCTTCCTTGGTCACACGACCGGAAGGAATTGGGCGGTTTGCCGTGCGGCTCATAACAGCATCAATATCTGCATCATACCACATGTTCAGCGCACCGGACGCACCAGCACCCACAGCGATGGCCAATATAGCTATTAAAGCAACAATCGGATCAAGTGCGCCCGGGGCCGCTAGCATACCGGCCAGAGCCGTGAAAACGACGAGCCGCATGACCTTAGGCTTCAGGAGGTCGAAATAGTCCTTTGGCGTTGCTTCCGAAACGCGAAAGTCTGTTCCGATTGTGTTGTCTACATAAGACAAGTCACTTGTTCCCGTTTTGCTTGGCACGTTGATGCGTGCATCTCATCTTTCAGCAAGCAAGCGGCGCAAGGCCGCTTACGGATCGTATTTATTAAGCTGCTTACTTGATACGCGGCAGCTGCTCCCACTGGTGGAATGGCGGCGGTGATGACAATTGCCACTCGAGCGTTGTCGCGCCTTCTCCCCAAGGGTTGTTGCCAGCCACGCGTTTGCGCGCAAATGCTTCAAACACACCATAGAGGAAGATCAATACACCGATCGCAGACAGGTAAGAGCCGTACGAAGAAATCAGGTTCCAGCCAGCGTACGCATCAGGGTAGTCGATGTAACGACGTGGCATAGCAGCAAGACCAAGGAAGTGCTGCGGGAAGAAGATCAGGTTCACGCCGATGAAGGTTACCCAGAAATGCAAACGCGCCACTGCGGAGTTGTACATGTAGCCAAACATTTTCGGGAACCAGTAATACCACGCTGCAAAGATCGCGAACACTGCGCCCAGCGACAATACGTAGTGGAAGTGTGCAACCACATAATAAGTATCATGCAAAGAACGGTCGAGGCCAGCATTGGCGAGTTGAACACCCGTCACACCACCAACGGTGAATAGGAAGATGAAGCCAATGGCCCACAGCATGGGCGTGCGCATCTGAATGGAGCCACCCCACATGGTGGCGATCCAAGAGAAGATTTTAACACCCGTTGGGACCGCAATCACCATAGTTGCAAACACAAAGTATTGCTGGGTCTGGAGTGACAGACCAACGGTATACATGTGGTGTGCCCACACGATGAAGCCGACCACTCCGATGGCAACCATGGCATAGGCCATGCCCAGATAGCCAAAGACAGGCTTGCGCGAGAATGTTGAAACGATGTGCGAGATAATGCCGAATGCTGGCAAGATCAGGATGTAAACTTCGGGGTGACCGAAGAACCAGAACAAGTGCTGGAACAGGATCGGATCGCCACCACCTTCAGGTGTGAAGAAAGCAGTTCCGAAGTTACGATCAGTCAAAAGCATCGTGATGGCACCAGCCAGTACCGGCAGAGAAAGAAGCAGCAAGAACGCAGTGATCAAAACAGACCATGCAAAAAGCGGCATCTTATGCAGCGTCATGCCAGGCGCACGCATGTTGAAGATCGTCGTGATGAAGTTGATTGCACCGAGGATCGATGAGGCGCCAGCAATGTGGAGCGCGAGAATGGCGAAATCCATCGCGGGCCCGGGCTGTCCAGTCGTCGATAGGGGTGGATAAATGGTCCAGCCTCCGCCCACACCATGGGCGCCGGGCGCTGACGGCATGAACATTGAGATCGCCAACAGGATGAAGGCGGGCGGCAAAAGCCAGAAAGAGATATTGTTCAAACGAGGAAACGCCATATCCGGTGCACCGATCATGATCGGGATCATCCAGTTGGCGAAGCCACCAATCAACGCTGGCATCACCATGAAGAAGATCATGACGAGGCCATGCGCCGTCGTGAACACATTGTACATATGCTTTCCAGCGTCGATGGCTGCGTCGCCTTCCACGCCATAGACCATTTCAGCAAGGCCATGGAAAATCTGGATGCCGGGCTCAGCCAACTCCCAGCGCATCATCACGGAAAGAAAGCCGCCAAAAATCCCCGCGAAAATCGCGAAGATGAGGTAAAGCGTACCGATGTCCTTGTGGTTGGTCGAAAACAACCAGCGATTCACAAAGCCGATCTTTTGGCCATCATGGTGCGCATCGTGTGTGGCGATATCTGCCATTATATTACTCCCGATTGCCTTGGCGGCGAATTATTCTGCTTCAGCCCGCGCCAATGTCCGGCGGGCTTCCAATGTTGCCATCAGTGTTTGGTTTGCGCCGTTTACATCGTCGCGCGCTGCAACCAACCAGCTATTGTAGTCGTCTTTGCTAACCACGCGTACAGCGATTGGCATGAATGCGTGATCCTTGCCGCACAGCTCGGAACACTGGCCATAAAAAATGCCTTCCTGCCGAGCATGGAACCAAGTCTCATTGAGCCGGCCAGGCACTGCATCCATTTTCACGCCGAAGGCTGGAATAGTCCAAGAGTGCAAAACATCGGAAGCTGTGACGAGAAGGCGAACAGTCGTATCGACTGGTACCACCACTTCATTGTCGACCGCCAACAGCCGTGGGTAGGCGCCAACGTCTGTCTTGTTAAATGCAGTGCGCTCGTCTTCTTTGAGCATGAGCGCGTCAAAGACGACATCTTCGCCGCCTTCGTCATCCTGGTATTCATATGCCCAAGCCCACTGATAACCGATAGCCTTGATCGTTATCTCTGGCTCTGTCTGCGGCTGATATTGTGAATTGAGCAACTGAAAAGACGGGATGGCAAATGCCAAAAGGATGAGAACCGGGCCAACGGTCCAGACAACCTCAATGGTCGTATTGTGGCTTGTCTTTGAAGGCACCGGATTCGCGCGCGCGTTAAAGCGAATGATCACATAGGCCAAAAGTCCCAACACGAACAAAACGATGGGTGTAAGCAACCACAAAGTGTAATCTTCAAACCAGCTGATCTGTGCCATCATATTGGTGGCAGCATTCTGAAAACCCATTTGCCATGGCTCAGGCTGTGCAGCATTGGCTACCACAGAGGCCGTCGACAAGATCAGCCCTGCAGTTGCAGCACGTGTCAAAAGTCTGATCAATTGAATTCTCCCGATTAAAATTCAGTTTGCGCTCGCGGCAAAACTCGATCTTCAATTTGACGGTGTCCAAAACATATTATTGAGAGACCCGCAACCAAGACACACGTATGATGATGCGGCATATGGGCGCTTTACCAACGCCTCCGCCAGCCCGACAACTCTATGCCATCAGAATGAAGGCCTTAATGCCTAAAAACGAAAAAGCTTGGCCTTTTTTTCGCCGTGTTGAGCGGGATGTGTGAGGGAGTGTTTCCCAACGTTCGTTGAAGCGGTTACGGTTACACAAATGATTCGATAGTCCGGGCTGGGTTAGGCATTTATTCAATGAGCATAAAAAAGGTCCTTTCGCTGGCGGCCGTGGTTGGCCTGCTGACAAGTCATGCGGTCTTCGCGCAGTCGGGCACAGTCCGCGAGACCCATGGAGCGTGGAATATCATCTGCGACACGCCGCCCGGCGCTTCATCAGAGCAATGCGTTTTGATGCAGAACGTCATCGCTGACGATCGTCCCGAGCTTGGTCTCTCCGTCGTGGTGCTGAAAACTGCTGACCAGAAAGCGCGTATTTTGCGCGTGCTGGCGCCACTTGGTGTTTTGCTGCCAAATGGCCTCGGGCTCAATATTGATGGCAATGATATTGGCCGGGCCTACTTTGTGCGCTGCTTTAATGATGGATGCTATGCGGAAGTCATTTTGGAAGACAATTTGCTTCAGCAGTTTCAGGGCGGCACGAATGCGACGTTCATCGTGTTCCAAACGCCTGAAGAGGGTATTGGCATCCCAGTAGATCTAGCTGGATTTTCCGCAGGCTATACTTCGCTTCCTTAGCTCTTTCATTTTCTGACCACACATGCAATCTTTGCTCTTCTTGGCGTGGGGCAAAGACGAAAATATTTATGGGTATTCTTGCAACTGTTATATTGGCAGTTGTCTTAGTCAGCTGCGTGCGGTCGATGATGTACGACGGAGACGGCATCAATCCGAGGGTCAGGTCCCATTTTAACGCCACTGAACAATACACCAATACTGCCGACTGGCGCGGCGCTCGTTCCGGCCAATTTATTGCCTCCGGCGTTGTCTTGAATGCCATTCCGGTTCTTCACTTCGCCGGTGTTTGGATTGACACGTTTTTTGTTTGGTGGGGTACTGACAGGACCATCATGGGTGTGGGTGCAATCATTGCCAATCAACGCGATTGCCTTCATCTGCTTCAGCCCGAAGACGCGCTGTTGGTGAAGGCCATCTGGACCGAAGCCGCTTCCACCAATACAATTTCCAGGCTTTTCGCTGCAGCTGCCAACGTTACGGAAATCACGAGAAACGCCAGCGGATTAACGATGCTGCCGCGAGAAGCGGTATAAGAGCCGCCACTCAAGAGGTTCTGCGGGCCGTTAGGGCAAAGGCCACCGAAAAAATCGGCCAAAAGCTTTTCGGGAAGTTTGCCATCAAAATTGTTTCCAAAAAGGTGATTGGCATCGTTCCGGTTGTTGGTGCTGGTGCAGCTGGTGCCATCAACTGGTTGTTTTTCACGCGCCCCGCCGGCCGCCATGCGGAAGACTATTTCCATATGAAAGCCAGGCACGTTTGCGTTAAGTCCGATTAGAAAGTTGCTCATATGCAGCCTTGCGCCGACACAGTGCGCGCCTTAGCTACCCATGCAGACAAGCATGCGGAGCTCAATATCCATGGCCGACACCAATCAAGCCCCAGACCTTCTTAATCGCTTCGACATTTCGAACGATACGGTGCGGGAGATAGTCTCCGGCGCGCTTGCCAATGCCGATGATGGGGAATTGTTCCTTGAATATGCCGAGACTGAGTCACTGGGTTGGGACAATGGGCGGCTTAAGAACGGCAGTTTCAACACTCGTTCCGGCTATGGACTACGCGTTGTCGCAGGCGAAGCAGTTGGCTACGCGCAGTCGGACAATTTCACCAAGGACGCATTGTTGCGTGCGGCCGATGCGACAACCGCCGTTTCGAGCGGCCATTCAGGCACCTATGCAGAGCCGCCGAAACGTACCAATAAACACCTTTACGGCGACGATAACCCGATTGGCGAGCCGACCTTTGAAAGCAAGGTCAAACTGCTGGAAATGATTGACGCCTATCTGCGTGGCAAGGATCCGCGCGTGCGTCAGGTATCGGCATCACTTGCGGCATCTTGGCAGGTGGTCGAGATTTTGCGTGCCGATGGTTTTCTCGCCAAAGACATTCGCCCGATGGTGCGGGTCAATGTCTCGGTGATTGTCGGTGATGGCGACCGTCAGGAGAGCGGGTCGCACGGCATGGGTGGTCGCCAGATGTTCGGCGACTTCATAGCGACTGACAAATGGCAGTTTGCGGCGGACGAAGCGCTGCGGCAGGCGCTGGTCAATCTCGACGCCAAACCGGCACCGGCTGGAACATTCGACGTCGTGCTCGGCGCTGGCTGGCCCGGCGTGATGCTGCATGAAGCGGTGGGCCATGGGCTAGAAGGTGATTTCAACCGCAAAGGCCAATCTGCTTTCGCTGGTCTGATGGGCGAACAGGTCGCCGCAAAAGGCGTCACCGTCGTTGACGATGGTACGATCGATGCGCGACGCGGCTCACTGACGGTCGATGACGAAGGGACCCCATCGGGCCACAACATCCTCATCGAAGATGGCAAACTTGTTGGCTATATGCAGGATCGACAGAATGCACGCCTTACGGGTGTCAATCCAACCGGTAATGGCCGCCGCCAATCCTATGCGCATGTGCCAATGCCACGCATGACCAATACTTATATGCTTGGCGGTCAAAACACACCGGACGAAATCATCGAGAGCGTGCAGGACGGTATTTATGCGGTCTCTTTCGGCGGTGGTCAGGTGGACATCACTTCCGGCAAGTTTGTCTTTGAATGCACCGAGGCTTACCGGCTCGAAAGCGGCAAGATTACCTACCCCATCAAAGGCGCCATGCTGATTGGCAATGGCCCGGAAGCGATGAAGCGCGTCTCCATGGTTGGCAATGACCAGAAGCTGGACACCGGCATCGGCAATTGCGGTAAAGGTGGTCAATGGGTGCCTGTTGGTGTCGGCCAGCCGCACCTTCGCATGGACGCCGTGACCGTCGGCGGGACGGAGGGTTAAATGCGGCCCGATCGCGCAACGCTGGATGGCGCAATAGAGCATGTGCTGGCGGCGCCTTCCGACCGTGCGCGCATCGAATTTTTGTGTAACCGGCCGAATTTTGGCGTGCGCAACTTCACTGACCGCTTGAAAGTCACCCGCGCAGGCGGCGTTGAAAATTGCCGCTGGACCAAGCACCCGTGGATGAAGCTGGAAGACGGGTCGCCCGACCCGCGCATTCAAGTGTGTATCATTCCGCGCCGCGTGCTCGATCTCGTCTGGCGCGAAGATGAGAGCGGTGGCACGCATCCAGGCGACACGTTCGCCGCCGACATGAATATGAGCTTGGACGCCATGCCGACGGGTACGCTATTGCGCGCCGGGACTGCAGTCCTTCAAGTCTCGGACGTCTGGAACAATGCCTGCACCAAATGGAAAGCCCGCTATGGCGAAGATGCGCTGAACTGGGTACGCGAGAACGAAGACCTTCGCCTGCGCGGTGTCCTATGTTGCGTGGTTGAAGACGGTGTGCTGGAAAACGGCAGCACCATAGAACGACTGACGCACCGAAATGGTCATATCAATTCAATGGAATCAGCGATTTGATCATAGGTCAGCCCCAACATATCGTCTGAGAAAATCAGCTTATCCCCATTGCCGAAATTGAGGCGTATATTGCCCCCTTCGAGCCTTGAAACATTGCCATTGGCTTCGTCCATGAATTCTTCCAGCGTGAGGCCACCGAGCAAACTCTCGTCCAACGCAATTTTGTCTGTACCGGCCTCAAAATCGACGATTACATCGCGGCCGTCGCCGACGTTGAACGCGAATGTGTCCGCGCCTTCGCCGCCAACCAAACGGTCAGCATCGGCACCGCCCGCCAAATAGTCAGCGCCATTGCCACCCACCAGGCGGTCAGCGCCGGCATCGCCAAACAAGGCATCATCGCCATTGCGGCCACGAAGCTCATCATCGCCTTCAAGCCCGAGAATCAGATTGTCTTTGCCATTGCCAAAGATGACGTCATTGCCGTTGGAGGCGATGAGATTTTCAATGTTGATGAGCGTATCAAACTCGCCGGGCGCAACTTCCTGCGCTTCGCCGCCATTGGTCATATAAACGATGACGCCATCATGGTCCTGATAGATCACCGTATCGATGCCCTGACCGCCATTGAGCGTGTCATTGCCCAAGCCGCCAATCAAAATATCATCGCCCTGATTGCCAAACAGCATGTCATCGCCCGCGCCACCATCGAGCCAATCATTGCCATTGCGCGCTTCGACATTATCATCGCCATCATTGCCCAAGATGACATCGTCGCTGCCAGAACCATCCACTTCATCATTGCCTTCGAGCGCGTCGATGAACCAGGCGCCCCCACCATTGTCGAGCTCGTTCAGGTCAACCTGATCATCCCCGGGCGTTACCGGCACCGTCAAACTATCATCTTCATTACCGGAATAGTCTGGCTCATAGGGATCAGGCACAGCGGGTATGGTGATCACTTCTTGCAAATCGGCAAACCAGTTCGGCGGACGTTCAAAAATGATCTCCTCCACAAAGACATCATTGTCCTCGTCATAATAGCTGTCCTCGATGGCATCCCATTTGATGAGATCGATGCCAAAATCACCCATCATAAAGTCTTCAATGATGATGGTTGCGATGATTTCATTGGCTTCGTCAAAACCAACCACAATGGTCAGTGTGCGCAGGCCCGTTTCCTGATCGATTGCCCCAAATTCATAGCGCACAAACACATCGTCAAAGGTCAACTCGCTCATCGCCCAAGCTTCGAGCGTGCCGTTTGGACCGCCGATAACCGTGAAGGCACCATCAGGTACTTCATTGTCTTCAAGCGTGTAAGGTTGAGGAAGAAGCGCGCCTTTGAGCGCAAAGCCAATGCTGTCATTGATCCGCAAGACAATGCGATCTTCCGCATCGCCGCGCCCGAGAATGGTGTCGGTACCGGTGCCTTCACCAATGATGATGATATCGGCCGCGCCATCGCCTTGGTCTGGTGTCTCGCCCGGCTGGTGCTGAACCGAACCATCATTTTGATCAATCAGGTGAAAGCCCTTGCCGATGTCGATGATGTCATCGCCCTCACCGCCTTCGATGATGTCGGCACCGCCGCCACCGGCCAGAAAATCATCGCCCGCCCCGCCAAAGAGCTGATCATCGCCCAAGCCGCCATTGAAGACATCTGTGTTGGGTGTATCGCCGGATGTGCCGTCGAAATTGGTGTCGCCGGTCAGAACGATGTCGATGGCAGTGTCAGGCACAAGTGTATTAGTCACACCATCTTTGATCACGTTAGTGTCCAGCCCAGGCAGTTGTTCAACGGCCGTTGGCAAAAGCGCATCCCCAAAGGCCGGAACGTCAATCCCGAGTGTCCACATTACAGACGTGACGAATGAGTTGGAATTTTGGTTTTCTCCGTAGCCAACACCCTCCAACCCATTATAATCTTGAATGGCATCTGCAACGCTTACAGCCTGATTGTAAAAATCGTTTGCATTTCTTGCTCCAATATTCACTTGGACTTCAAGGAAACGAGTTGAGTCGAGAGGGTCGCTAGAAAAGCCGTCATCTGCTTGTTTTGGCGTACCTTCTCTGGGATCAGACCACGAGACTTTCCAATCGGTGAAGAAATTTGAAAATGGCGCTTGGACCTCAATTTCTGTTTTTGTGCCATCGTCAGAAGTATTAATGATTTGAAGATGACCTGAATCTTCAATTCGGTTCAGCAGTTGAATTAGCTGGTCTGCTAGTGGATTTATAAAGGAGTTGGGCACTTCGTCACCAAAGCCAATCTCCTCTGTGAGAACAATGTATGAAACGCCTATTGAAATCTGTTGCATCGCCTACACACCCCATTTAGTTTGAAATTCTCTGCGTAGTGGCTCCAAGACCGATAATTTGATCTGAGCTATTGAATAGTATTGTGAGGTTAGTTTCTCGCGCACCTACAATCGGCGATAACATCCACGCCACACTCTCCGTTCGGGCGACTGAGACTCCATGGTAGTGTCTCGCTGTATAAAACAAACGACTCGACGCGTCTGGCCGTAGATCAGATTTCCCGCGAATTGTAGGCCGACTGAACCCCTGACAAGCCAACCAATTTGCCAGTTTCTGCTTGTCGCGGCCAAAGCTATTATACTGACGGCCGATGAGATCGACAATTTCCTGCCGACCATGCACCCGCAGCCACACCGTCCGGTAATCGATATACTCGCCCGAAATGCACCGACCCTCATCGGGATAGGCCAAGCAAACATCGCCTTCGATTTGATCAGGCGGACAGCCCAGCTTTTCAAAATTGGTGCGCATGTCTTTTTCAAGTTCAGCACGCGCATAAGCACGGAATGCCTCGCCTGCCGCAAAATAACAGCCCACGATCACCGCGAAGACAATGAGCCTGCGCCGCCATCTGTTCTTTGGTTTTTCTGACTGCCCCGTCATGCGGCCTAAAAACAGCCCAACAAACGCTCGATACCCCGCCGATGCGTTTGCCAGTATTGAAGTTCGTGCAACGGTACGTTCGCCCTTACGCTCAAATCCCCATGATCAAACCACCAAGAACAGCTTGGCGTCGGCACTTGTCCTTGTCGCCGACAAGACATGAGGTCGGACACTGTGTCATATTGGACTGCAAATTTGATATCTCCACCCGCGCCAACGTTGGGGAGGTCGATCGCGTAGAGCCCGTGGTCTGACAATTTAGCGACGCTGAGAACGCTAGTCTGGTCATCCAGATCAACTTGATGGCGACCTCGAATAAACCTTTTCGTCGCGGCCTCCAAATCATCAAGCGGTTCATACTCAACAAGGATACGCATCACATCCCTGATGCCTTTTCGGAAACGCTGCTTGTGTTCGGCTGTCTGGGCGTCTTTTGAGCGGAAAGGCAAATAGGTCTGCTTGTGAAAGCGGAAGGTGATGACGTCACATGTGGCATTGTTGCCGCAGCTGAGTGGCACCAGATAAGACCATGGATAGCGCAGCGTGATCTCGCCGCCGGTGGCTTCATCGACCAATGTTGAGTTGGCCCAGGCGATCTTGTCATCACCAAAACCAAACCAGGTTGGTTCAGCGGTATCGTCGAAATTGCATTGAAGTGGCGCGACGGCGTCAAGATCTTGTGCCACTGAAGGCTCAAAGGTCTTGACCACCGGTTGATCGGCATGAGCCGAACCTTGCCCGACCAGCAGCCATGCGCTGACGAGCAGCAACGCTGCCCGACCTATTTTGTTTTGCCCCGTCATGCGGCCATCAAAGCAGAGTGGCTGCGGGGTGCAACCGCCAATTGTGGGGCGTGGTTGACGGACGGTTTCTTTTGCGCGGGCATCTACGATAGAAGAGCATATGAAAACTTCTATTCTCATCCTCACCGGCGCTGGTATTTCCGCCGAATCCGGCATTGATACTTTTCGCGACAAGGGCGGGCTTTGGGAGAACCATCCGATTGAGGAGGTTGCGACGCCGGAGGCTTTTGCGCACAATCCGGACAAGGTTCACGACTTCTACAATCTGCGCCGCGCGGCCCTGCCAACCGTTGAACCCAACGCGGCGCATTTGGCGTTGGCGCGCCTTGAACAGAAATATGCCGGTGAGGTTTTGGTCGTCACGCAAAATGTCGACAATCTGCATGAGCGCGCGGGGTCGAAAAACCTGATCCACATGCATGGCGAACTGGCAAAGGCGCTTTGCGCCCATTGCGGGGCGCGGCATGAGTGGCTCGACGATCTTGATGTGGATGTCCCCTGCCCGGCTTGTTCACGCGCTGGCGGCATGCGGCCCGATGTCGTGTGGTTCGGCGAATACCCCTATCAGATGGAGCGCATTTGGGACGCGCTGGCGGCGTGCGATCTTTTTGTGTCGATTGGCACCAGCGGCAATGTCTATCCCGCCGCGCAATTTGTGCAGCAGGCCACGCGGGCCGGTGCGCAAACACTGGAACTCAATTTGGAAGCAACGCCCGGAACGACTGATTTTGACCGGTCTGTGCGCGGCAAGGCCGGCGACATTGTTCCGGCGTGGGTGGATGAGACTCTGGCGGCCTAAGAACAGGCGGGCTGTTTGAGCGCCGCTCGACGTTCATCCGGGCTGCGCTTGGTTAGCTTTTCGGCCGCCGCGTAGAACCGCGCAAAATCTTCGCCACACGCTCGAAACAGACTTTGGAACTCAGGCACCAGATCATTATAGATACCGCTTGCCGCAAGTTGTGCATTGTTGAGCGGGCGGGCAAACCATCCGTCATAGCCGTCAAAGCCACGCCATTTGCCGTCGCGTATCCGATAATAGCGCTCGCGCATGGTCTTGATGGCCATAGCTTTAGCGGCGCGTTTGGCAGCTTCGTTTTCGGCACTCTGATAGATATCGAGAAGCGCCAGACGTGTGGCATCCAATAGGTCCAGAAAATCGCGCTGTCGCTCGCGGCTGCGCTCATATTCGACAAGCGCTTTTGTGTCGCCTTTGCTTCTGAACCACTTCTTGACGCCTTCGATCTCAACGGCAACCGCAAAAGCTTCGTTGAACGCGCTGTCGTTGCGCACATAGACCTGCTGATGCGCCAACTCGTGGAACATCACCGCTGCCAAATGCGTGTCACCATAGTCGAGCATGGTGTTCAGCAGGGGATCAGGCGTCCAGCCGAGCGTGGAATATGCGGTGACGCCGGTGACGTAAACATCAAGCCCCTGCTCGCGCAGCTCTTGCGCAAGGTCGCGGGCATTGTCTTCCCAAAAAAACGCGCGATAGGGCACACAACCGAAAATCGGAAAGCACCAGGTCGCAGGCTTCAGCGAGAACTCAGGTGCTGCAAATACGGCCACACTCACATATCCGCGTTCTACATCGACGTAAGATTTGTAACTGGCATTGTCCGGCAGCTTGAGAACGTCGACCGCAAACTGGCGCATTTGCGCGGCTTTAGCCATTTGAGCGCGCAGCGGTTCGGGCGTTGACGGGTTATCACGAATATCATCGACCGGTTCACGGGCGGCCAAGAGTTCCAGATGCCCGTTCGCCGTCTCGGCATAATAACCAAGGCCCACGCACGCTTGCAGCGAAAACAGTGAGACAGCCAACAATGTAAGCAGAAAACCGCGGCTCATAGACGCCGCATAACATGGACCAAAGCAGCCGAAAATGTGTTGTTTTATTCCGACAGGCTTTTGACGGTGCGGTCAATCTGATCCAGCAGGCGTTTACAGCGCGAGCGCATATCAAGAAGCTCGTGGCGAAGTGCGGCGATGTCTGGATCGCCTTCGATTGGTGTCGGACTTTCGCCGCGGCCCGTTAGTATCCATGTCGGGGAGACATTCAACATTCCGGCAAGCATGAAAAGCTTGTTGGAACGAGGCTCTGCACGGTCATTTTCCCAGTTTTGCAGCGTTGCGGACTTGATACCCAACCGACGGGCCAGTTGCGCGGTTGTGTGACCGGTCGCTTCGCGCGCCGCAACAATACGACCGCCCATGGTATCACCGACGTAAATCGCCTCCTCCGGTGTCAGGCTTTGTGTCTGGTCTTCAAGCATGGCGGGCTCCTTTGCGGTTATTGTCTCATGGCCTCTGGAAGGATGTTGCTGCCGTTGCGACATGCCGGTGACGGTTGTCAGCAGTAATCTGAAGGATGGCTTTGCATTTCGACCAAGTGCGATTACCTACGCGTCTACAACAATCACGGCAGGACGCCAAATCATGACCACGCTTATCTCGGTCAAGAACCTTCAAAAAGAATATGACAATGGCTTTCAGGCGCTGAAAGGGGCAAACCTCGATATTGAGGATGGCGAAATAATTGCCCTGCTCGGCCCAAACGGTGCAGGAAAAACCACGCTGATTTCAGCCATATGCGGCATCGTTAATCCGACCGGTGGTTCAGTAACGGTTAGCGGGAACGATATTGTTCGCGACTTTCGCATAACACGTCAGATGATCGGCCTTGTGCCACAAGAACTCACTACCGATGCTTTCGAGACTGTCTGGGCGACGGTGTCGTTTTCGCGCGGGCTGTTCGGCTTGCAGCGCAATGACGCGCACATTGAGAAAGTGCTCAAAGACCTGTCTTTGTGGGACAAGAAGGACAATAAGATCATGCAGCTGTCCGGCGGCATGAAACGGCGCGTCTTAATCGCCAAAGCGTTGAGCCATGAACCGCGCATTCTGTTCCTTGATGAGCCGACTGCGGGCGTGGACGTGGAGTTACGCAAGGACATGTGGAATGTCGTGCGTCAACTGCGTGAAAACGGCGTCACGATCATTCTCACCACACACTATATCGAGGAAGCTGAAGAAATCGCAGATCGCATCGCCGTCATCAGACAAGGCGAGATCATCGTGGTCGAAGACAAAGCAACCTTGATGAAAACGCTCGGCAAGAAGACTTTGGTTTTGGAGTTGGCAGAACCTGTGAAAAAGCTGCCGGAGAAGATTGCAGCATTCAACGCTCAATTGTCTGAAGATGGGATGCTGCTGACCTATCAGTACGATGCCAACGCGGAACGGAAGGGCATTACCAGGCTCCTGACAGGTCTCGCAGAGGACGGAATACGCTTCGCTGACATTTCCACCAATCAAAGCACCCTGGAAGAAATCTTTGTAGAGCTTGTATCATCCAAGGGAGAAGCGGCATGAGTTTTAACTGGCTTGCTATCGCCGCGATCTACCGGTTCGAGATGAACCGAATGTGGCGCACAATCGGCCAGTCGGTCGTCTCACCGGTGCTCTCCACGTCGCTTTATTTTATCGTTTTCGGCGCCGCGATTGGTAGCCGCATGGAAGAGATCGACGGCGTTACCTACGGCGCTTTTCTGGTTCCGGGACTTGTGATGCTATCTCTGCTCACACAATCGGTTTCCAACGCAGCGTTCGGCATCTACTTTCCGAAATTCACCGGCACAATCTATGAACTGCTTTCAGCCCCTGTATCGGCCATCGAGATTGTGATCGGGTATGTGGGCGCGGCAGCGACCAAGTCGCTCATTTTGGGCGCGATCATCCTTCTTACGGCTACGTTTTTTGTTGAATTGCGCGTCGCTCATCCCTTTTGGATGCTGTTCTTTCTGGTACTGACAGCGACTACCTTTTCACTGCTTGGATTTATTATTGGCATCTGGGCGGAGGGTTTCGACCAGCTCCAGATTGTTCCACTTCTGGTGATCACGCCCTTGGTTTTCCTCGGCGGTTCATTCTACTCCATCGATATGCTGCCACCCTTCTGGCAGAACGTGACGCTGTTGAACCCAGTGCTCTATTTGGTCAGTGGCTTCCGCTGGAGCTTTTATGAGATTTCGGATGTAAGCCCGACCGTTTCGGTGGTGTTTATTCTCGCCTTTGCGGCGCTTTGCGTAACAATCGTCTGGTGGATTTTCAAAACTGGCTACAAGGTCAAGAGCTAGAGAGAAGCACTTGGATGAGTGTCCTTCATAATGGCGATATCATTGGTGATCAGTTCTCCAAGTATCATCAAATCCACCTTGGCCAAACGCCCAAAGTAGAGACAAGAAGACGTATGCTTGTGCGGCCCTAGCCTAACCAGTTTTTCGCTGTGGTTGTTGCAACCGGACATCAGATAAACCGCCATGTTCGCCTTGCGCGGAGAAAAACCGGCTAACGCGAACGCGTGTTTTGAGCCGTCGGCACGCTGGTATTTATAGGCCCCAAACCCAATGATGCTGGGGCCCCACAAGGTGGGTTTAGCCGGCGTGATCTGAGCGTATAGTTCAAGCAATTGTAGAGCGTCTTCTTTGCGTCCTTTATGCTCAACGCTATTGATGAACTCTTGGACCGAGGCCTTCGTCGGGACGGTCTTCATATCACTCATGGATAGAGCCTTTGCTTATCCCAATCCGCGTCGGCATCATCGCGCCTAAAAACGATCCGGTCATGCAGACGAAAAGTACCGTCCTGCCAAAACTCCCAATAGATGGGCGTGAGGCGGAACCCGGACCAATGAGGCGGCCTTGGAATATGACCAACAGCATGGCGTGCCGTGTACTTGGCGACTTCTTTTTCAAGCTCGAACTTTGATTTCAGCGGGCGTGACTGTTTTGATGCCCAAGCGCCAATACGGCTGCCTCGCGCACGAGACTGGTAGTAGGCGTCGGCCTCTCCATCATCGACGATAGTAATATCGCCACGTACCCTCACTTGGCGCTGCAACGACTTCCAGTGAAAACACATGGCCGCCTTATGATTGCCCAAAAGCTCCGTACCCTTGGCACTTTCAAAATTTGTATAGAAGACGAAGCCCCGTTCATCAAAACCTTTGAGAAGCACCATGCGCACGTTTGGCATCCCGTCGCCGTCCACTGTGGCAAGAGACAGAGCATTGGGGTCATTGAGTTCGTTTGCTTCGGCGTCCTTCATCCAACGCTCAAACAAGCCAAATGGTTCAGTTTCAGTTGTGAATTCACGATCCTTTAACGCTGTCTGTGACATGCTGCGCCCTTGGGTTGGGTATAGTTTTGTGTTGATTAACAGGCATCAGTACGCGTTAAAAGCTTTTGGTCGTGTGCCACTTTGCACCATGTTTGCGATCGCATCTCTATCGCTTGCAGGCTGCGCAGTCAGTGGTAACGCCATTGATGATGCCGGATTTAAAACCGGCGCACTCTCAATGGCTGAACCGACACCCACCATATCTAATGATCCATTTGAACCACGCGAAGGCGAAACATTGGGCGAAACTGATCGCCTTCTCGATGAAGATACGCTGCGGCTCGCCGTTACCACGCTCGATATCAATCTATTGCCTACAGAAGGTGCGAATTGGGCCAATGCCGCGACTGGAACTAGCGGACGCATCACCGATATCGTAGAGCGTGATGTTGCTGGTCAAACATGCAGAGCATTCAAGGCTACCCGAAGATCCTACGATGGCGTTTCCCTCTATCAAGGCGAAGTATGCCTGGACCCGCGCAACGGTTGGTGGACGAGATCACTGACCAATTTGAGCGACAACGCTCAACAAGGCTAAACGCTGGAAATCGAGCCGGATCGTCTCCATATCCGCATTGATCATTCATTCGGAGCGAAGATGCGCGACCCTTACTCTACTCTTGGCGTGGACAAGACAGCCAGCGCCAGCGAGATTAAAGCGGCCTTTCGCAAGCTTGCCAAGAAATTCCATCCGGATGCCAATCCGAACAATGCCAAAGCACAAGAACGCTTTGGCGCAGTTTCGCAAGCCTACGAAATCGTGGGCGATGAAGAAAAGCGCAAACGGTTCGACAATGGTGAAATCGATGCCAACGGCCAGGAGAGGGCCACCTATCCGGGCGGCAACCCGTTTGCCAATGGTGAGCCAGGTTTCGATGAGTTGTTTCGTAGACATCAGCGCTCCAGTGCAGGCGCGGGCCAGGGATTTAGTGCGGAGGATGTCTTGCGCAACATGTTCGGTGGCGGTGGCTTTGGAAGATCAAGAGACCCCTTTAGTGGACAGGCTAACGGCCCGCGCGCTCACCAAGCCCAACAGGCATCGCCTCCTAAGGGTGACGATGTGCGCATCCCGCTTCCCATCACGGTCGAACAGATAGTCGCTGGGGAGAAAATCAAACTATCACTGCCCGATGGGCGCACCATTGCCATCAACATTCCCGCAGGCGTAACTGATGGCCAGACGATTAGGCTAGCCGGGCAAGGCGGTACGGGGCCCGCAGGCCACCGTGGTGATGTTCTGGCCAGCGTTACAATCCGGGCATCAGAGAAATATCGTCTGGAAGGCGGCATCCTTGTGATGACCGAGGATGTTCCGCTCAATATCGCAATGCACGGCGGTAAGCTGCCGGTAACAACGCCGGCTGGCAAGGTGGCTTTAAAGATAAAACCTTGGCTTCCTGATGGTCGCAGTTTCCGAATGAAGGGCCGCGGTCTTCCGCTTACAAACGGCAAAAAGGGCGACTTGCGCGTTGAACTGAGAGTCTCGTTTGACGAGCTTACAGACGCTCAAAAGGCCGAACTGGCGCGGCTGTTGAAACAATAGTGCTGTTTGCCCAAATGCAGGCCAGCCTTGCTTGAATGGTCTTTTGTGCTGTGCGATAGGCATGCGACAATAATCCTAGAACAAAAGAAAAATGAGGTTGGGCGATGGCTTCGGGCATCATGCATGGCAAACGAGGGCTAATAATCGGCTTGGCAAATGCAAAGTCCATGGCTTGGGGCATTGCAAAATCATGCGCCGAGCATGGCGCTGAGCTGGCTCTGACCTATCAGGGTGACGCACTTAAAAAGCGTGTCGAGCCACTTGCTGATGAACTCGGTGCGATGGTCGTCGGCCATCTTGATGTCACTGATCCCGAAAGTATGGATGCAGTGTTTTCGCACCTGGAGCGCGTTTGGGGTCGGCTGGACTTCATCGTTCATGCGGTTGCGTTTTCAGACAAGAACGAACTGTCTGGACGTTACGTCGACACAACGCATGAAAACTTTATGCGGACCATGGACATATCCGTTTACTCACTGACCGATGTGACGCGCCGCGCTGAACCGCTCATGACCAATGGTGGCTCTGTGCTGACACTCACTTATTACGGCGCTGAGCGTGTAATGCCGCACTACAATGTGATGGGTGTCGCCAAGGCGGCGCTTGAAGCCAGTGTTCGGTATCTGGCCGCGGACCTTGGCAAGAAGAACATCCGCGTCAACGCACTGTCAGCGGGACCGATAAAAACGCTCGCTGCATCAGGTATTGGTGACTTTCGCTATATTTTGAAGTGGAATGAGTACAACTCACCACTGCGTAAAACGGTTTCAATAGAAGAGGTTGGCGATTCAGCGCTGTATCTTTTGTCTGACCTGTCGCGTGCAGTGACCGGCGAAACCCATCATGTAGATGCAGGGTACCATGTCGTTGGGATGAAGGCTGTCGACGCGCCGGATATCACCAAGGACTGATACATCCGCGCTGGAGAAACTGAACATGACTGTCCCAGCGCACCCTTTCTTCATGGCCCGCCATGGCGAAACCGACTGGAACCGCGAGCAACGTTTCCAGGGACGGACTGATATTCCGTTGAACGCGCTTGGTCGTCAGCAGGCCGCTGCATATGCGGGCATTCTTGGTTCACAAAATCAGGACTGGTCGGGATGGACTTTTATTTGCAGTCCGTTGAGCCGTGCACGCCAAACCATGGAGATCATGCGCAGGGCAATGGGACTAAATCCTCAAGCCTATGAAGTTGAAGAAGCCTGGATCGAGGTCACATTCGGCGATTGGGAAAAACGCTCCCTCGCGGAGTTGGAAGCTGAGGAGCCTGAACAAATCGCTGCCAGAAACACCAACAAATGGCAGTTTGTACCGCCCAACGGCGAAAGCTACGATCAAGCATGCGCGCGTGTTCGATATGCTCTTGATGTTCTGACCGGTCCCAGTGTTATTGTGACCCATGGCGGGATGATCAGGGGCACGCGCCGCATGCTGGAAGGCCTCGACACTTCAATCGCTGCCGACACCAAGATACCGCAGGATGATATCTACGCTTGGCGTGATCAACAAGGCGGCTGGCTGCTCAATCATAGTGAAGGCAGCTTTTAGTCAACCAACTCCATATCCGTAACTGTTTTGGGCGAACCATCCTCATGCGCCAAGGCAACAACCATACCCGGCGAAATCAATGAAAGGTCGAACTCATCAGGAAGCCCGTAAGTCTCGCCATTATCCAGCGTAACGGTCATGGCGTTTGCATCGACTGCAGTAATTGCGCCTTGCGCTTCTCCAGCCACTGAAGTTGCGATCATGAACAAGTTCAAAATAAACCCTGCCGCAAAAACCAGCCTCATGCTTGCTCCATTCAATCAAACTAGGGTCACCGGTCGAAAGGATATCAAATCAGCGCGCAAAGCGCATACCGCTATTTTGGGTGTTATGCCCGGTGTCACAAAATTCTCACGCAAAAGCGGTTTACCGCAATTGCTCGCACCTCTTAGGTAGTGGTTCTCACCACAAGGGGCACATGATGAGAATATTCCCAAGACTTTTAGTTTTATCAGCCATGTTGTTCGGTACTGGCACAACAGCCATCGCCGACGTGCAAACTGTCAAGCCGAACAGAACCACAGCTGTTTCAGCGTCGCTCTATTACGACAAACGTAGCTGCCAAATTTTCCCGCCCGGAAAAGTCATCATTGCAAAGCAGCCTAAAAACGGCACCGTCACCTATCGGCAAGAAAGACACGCGCTGTCCGATACTTGTTCGGGAAACACCGCCTTGGTGAACGTTTTCTATTACACACCCAACAAAGGCTATCGCGGCACAGATCAGTTTCGCTATCGTTTGACTTTTCCAAGGCACCTTTCTGATCGTTTGCGCAAGAAATCTCACACCGTGAAAATAAAAGTGGAGTGATCCTGGCAATTTGAAGGTCGCAACACGCTTTACTTTGCAATCGTGCAAAGCTGATCTAGACGGAACCCAAATCACAGGTTTCGTCTATGTCACACAACACATTCGGTCATTTGTTTCGCGTTACCACATGGGGTGAAAGTCACGGCCCTGCTTTGGGCTGCGTGATCGATGGCTGCCCACCCGGCATTCGTTTCACGCAAGCAGACATTCAGCGCGACCTTGATCGACGCAAACCAGGGCAATCCAAATTCACCACACAACGACGCGAGGCTGACGAAGTAGAAATACTCTCAGGTGTGCTGCCCGATGAAGATGGCGTTACGCTGACTACAACCGGCACCCCAATCTCCATGATGATTCGCAATACCGATCAACGATCAAAGGACTATGGCGATATCGCCAACCGTTATCGGCCAGGGCATGCCGATTTTACCTATGATCTGAAGTACGGCATCCGCGACTACCGCGGCGGCGGCCGTTCATCCGCAAGGGAAACTGCGGCTCGCGTGGCGGCCGGCGCACTGGCTAGGAAGATCGTTCCCACCATGCAAGTACGCGCCGCTCTGGTTGGTATGGGTACCCATGACATTGACCGAGAAAATTGGGATTGGGAACAAGTCGATCAGAACCCATTTTTTTCACCAGATCCTGCCTCTGTCGATCGCTTTGCTGATTATTTAGATGGCATACGCAAGGATGGGTCTTCGGTTGGGGCACTCATTGAGGTTGTTGCCGAATGCGTGCCGATTGGTCTTGGAGCACCTATCTATGCCAAAATCGATCAGGACATCGCCTCGAATTTAATGAGCATCAATGCCGTCAAGGGCGTAGAAATCGGCAATGGCTTTGAAGCAGCACGCATCACCGGGCCTGAAAATGCCGACGAAATGCGTATTGGCGGCGATGGCCGACCTATGTTCTTAAGCAATAAAGCCGGTGGCGTTTTGGGCGGCATCACAACGGGAGAGGCTTTGGTCGCACGGATCGCGATAAAGCCAACCTCTTCGATGCTGACGCCGACCCAGTCTGTGACGCGTGATGGCCAAGAAGTTGATGTTGTTACGAAAGGCCGCCATGATCCGTGTGTCGGCATTCGGGCGGTACCAATAGCTGAAGCGATGGTGGCGTGTACGTTAGCAGATCACTATCTACGTCATCGTGGCCAAGTGGGAGAGGTTTAGCTGAAATGTCTTGGGAGTTTCTACTCACATCGTTGCTGGTCATCGTGATACCAGGCACCGGCGCAACCTACACGATGGCCATCGGGCTCGGTCGCGGTTTTATGCCTTCAGTAATTGCTGCTGTCGGTTGCACGCTTAGTATTGTCCCGCACATCGTGGCCAGTATCATCGGCATTGCAGCGATTTTACATACAAGCGCGCTTGCGTTTCAGATCGTAAAGTATTTGGGCGTCGCCTACTTGCTCTACATGGCATACGGCATGCTCAAAGAAGGTGGAGCGCTCGACATATCGCCGCAAAAACAACGTATGTCGAACGCTCGTTTGGTTCGTGATGGCATTACAATAAATGTGCTTAATCCAAAGCTATCGGTGTTCTTTTTGTCTTTCCTGCCTCAGTTCGTCCCTGCTGGAGCCTCGTCGCCCACACTCAATATGTCCCTGCTGGGTTTGACTTTTATGGCGATGACTTTTGCAGTTTTCATTATTTATGGCGCGCTTGCTTCGGCTGCTCGGGACTATGTGATCTCTAGGCCCAAGGTGATTGCCTGGATGAAACGAACTTTCGCGGGCGCATTTGTGCTACTCGGCGCACGGCTTGCGCTCACAGAGAGATAACAATGCCATACAATCAGTCCAAAGTAGTCGAAGCTCTAAAGGCCTTCGAGCAAGGTGAGATCGTCATTGTGATGGACGATGACGACCGCGAAAACGAAGGCGATATGATTGTTGCCGCGAGCCACTGCACGCCCGAAAAAATGGCACTTATCGTGCGTCATACATCAGGCATTGTGTGTGCGCCGATGACTGCGGAAGAAGCCAAGCGGCTGAACCTGGCACCCATGGTCGCGGACAATGAAGATACCAAGGGCACCGCGTTCACTGTCACGGTTGACTATCGCCATGGAACAACGACGGGTATTTCAGCGGAAGATCGCACCGCAACCGTGCGTAACTTGGCAAACCCCAACTCAGGGGCAGCTGATTTTGTGCGGCCCGGCCATGTGTTCCCTTTGATCGCGCGTGAAGGTGGGGTTTTGATGCGTTCAGGCCACACCGAAGCTGCTGTCGACTTGTGCAAACTGGCAGGTTTACCGCCGGTGGGCGTTATTGGTGAATTGGTAAATGATGACGGCTCCGTAATGCGTGGTCCGCAAGTTTCCGCGTTTGCAAAACAACAAGGCTTCAAAGAAGTCTCTGTTGCCGATTTGATCGCCTATCGCCAACGCAAAGAAACGCTGGTGGAGCGCGGTGATCGCATGGAAGTGGAAACACCCGCCGGCACCGCAATTGCTCATACATACTCGTTGCCGTGGGATCCGATGCAGCATGTGGCAGTGGTTGTTGGCGATATCCGCGACGGCCATGACATTCCGGTGCGTTTGACCCTTGAAAACGTCATCGATGACGTGTTTGGCACCGGCAACGAACCGTCTCAGGTGCTCAAGCATATGTGCAAAACGCATGGGCGCGGCGTTTTGATCTATCTTCGCGAAGGTTCAGTTGGTGTTGCACGCGGCAACTGGCGCCCTGACCGCGAAGGACACCAGCAAGCGCAGGAGCGCGAAAGCGAATGGCGGGAAATTGGTCTGGGCGCACAAATACTCCGGGATTTGGGCATCGCGTCCATCCGCCTCTATTCATCGCGCGAACGTCGTTATGTGGGTCTGGAGGGTTTTGGTATTGATATTACCGGCTTTGAAAAACTCAGCTAGTGTTTTCGTTGCACTCTTGCTCTCCCAACTGGGTGTAAGTGCGGCTCAAACCGTCACGCAAATTCCGACCGAAAAACCCGTTACCGCCGTCGTAAAGACGCCGCGCGGCATCTACATAGAGACAGATGCTGGCACTTGGCGGCTTGAGATCGGCGACTGTGACGGCGGCATTTGTGTAAAGCCAGATGTCATACGCGGACTACCCGCGCCGGCACCTGTAGGCGCATTGCCCGACGGCAAGATTGCAACTGCGCGAGAGGGAAATGTACGGCGCGCTTGGTTCGCCGAACCAACGGATCGCTACCAACACTGCATTCTAGGCGATTGCATTGAGGCTGGCTCACTGGTGGCTGAGCTGGAAGATGGGAGCAAACTGAGCCTCAGACTGCCTATCGAACAAGTCTTTGAGGACTTGACCCCGCGCCTGTTCGACATTGACGGCGATGGGAACAGTGAGATCATTGCCATTCGCGCATCCCAAACAGGCGGCGCAGCGGTTGTCATCTATGGTGTGCGAGGCGGCGAAATTACAGAAATCGCATCATCCACCGAAAACGGACAACGCAACCGCTGGCTCAATATTGCGTTTATCGATGTTGGAACGATCGCATTCGTGCGAACACCTCACATCGGTGGTCGTCTTGCGCTGCTTCAGTATCGTCCTAACGGCGAGGTCCGTGAGAGCAATGACGTGGTGACAAATATCTCAAATCATTTGATTGGTTCACGCGAACTCGACCTCCAAGAGCCTTATCAGTTTGAGTCACTGACCGCGATTGCGATCCCGAGCCAGTCTCGCAATGCGCTGCGCCTCATACGCCGACCCAACGATATTATTGACGTGCCGCTCCCGGGGAAAATCGATAAGGCCATCGTTACAGTTGGCAACTTTTTGGTAACCGCAACTGAAGATGGCACCCTTTTGGCAATTGAACCTTAGGGTCTAACGACGATCTTAAGCGTGGAAGGGATGTTTCATGCTTTGGGATTTTTCAGTTTCGCAGTGCTTTTCTATCATCGCACGCACATGGCCATTTTTGATCCTCCGCGTCATCGTTTTTGGTGCCTTTGCGGTCATATTTGCCGTTTTGACTGCAAGCGGCGGTGTGATTGGGCATGAGCTGGGACCGAATTTTACAGATTTGGGCGCAACCCAAACCGGATTGATGGGCGGCGTGGCAGGTATTGGTCTTGCAATCCTCGTTCTGCGTATCCTGCGTGAATACACGCTGTATCTCGTTAAAGCCGGGCATATTGCCGTCATGGGCGAAATGATGGACGGGGCGCGCATACCTGCCAACCTTTCGCAGGTCGGCATGGGTGCTCGCACGGTCAAGGAGAACTTCGCAGAAGCATCTGTCCTTTTTGTCTTGGACCAGTTGATCAAAGGTGTTTTGAAGGTCATCGAAAGCTTCTTCAAGCGCATCGGCAGCCTCATACCCTTCATTTCGCCAATCCTGAGCTTGCTGGAATCGATCATCACCATCGCTGTCACCTACGTGGATGAAATGATCCTCGCGCACATCATGCGAACCCGTCCTGCAAACGTTTGGCGCGCAGGAGCGGACGCGTTGGTTATCTATGCCCAGAACGCGAAATTAATGTTCAAGAACGCCTTTTGGTTGGCCATGTTCCTGATCATTTTCGAGGTCACGATTTTCGCAGCTATATATTTCCTTCTGCCATTGCCTGACTTTGTCGATTTCACCATTGAAGGTGCCAATGGCGCACGGATGGCCGCAGGCATCATAGGCGTCGTTTTGGTTGCAGGTGTCTTTGTGGAGCCTTTTTCGGTTTGCGCAATGTTGCAAGTGTTTAACAAGGTGGCGCGCACTCAAACGCCCGACCCGGAAGTGGAACGCCGTCTTGCGGAGCGTTCGGAAGAGTTTCGTGACCTGCGCGATGGTCGTCCAGACGGGTTGACGAAAGGCTTTCAACCCGCTGAGTGAAGCAAACTTATTGCCATTAGTAACAGCCTCTTCCATGTGATGGCTTAACGCATTAGGGCTGGGCAATGGTTACGCGTTTATACGAACATTCGATCTTCAAAGAGCATGTTACGCCGCCCGGGCATCCAGAACGCGTTGATCGGTTGCGCGCCTTGGATGAAGCGTTAACAGCCGAAGCGTTTCAGCAACTAGACCGCGTTGAAGCGCCGCGAGCAGACGAAAGCGTCGTTCTGCTTGCTCACCCGGAAGAACATTTGGCTAGCGCAAAGGCGCAAATGCCGGAGGAAGGCTTTAACCGGATCGATGAAGACACGGTCGCGTGTCCAAGGACCTTTGAGGCAACGATGCATGCCTTGGGCGCTGCGAACGCAGCGGTCGATGCTGTAATTCGCGGCGATGTGGACAATGCATTTGTGGCAGCGCGACCACCGGGGCATCATGCAGAAAAAACGACTGCCATGGGCTTTTGCGTATTCAACACGGTTGCGGTCGCAGCACGTCATGCGATCAAAGCGCACGATCTGGGGCGCGTTGCCATCGTTGATTTTGACGTTCATCACGGCAATGGCACTCAGGATATTTTCTGGGATGATGCATCCATTCTTTTCTGCTCAACCCATCAGATGCCGCTCTATCCAGGCAGCGGGGCAAAAACAGAGGAAGGCAGCAACGGCAATATCGTCAATGCCCCCTTGTCCCCGGGCGATGCAGGCGAACACTTCCGTGAAGCGTTTCGCGAACGCGTCCTTAACGCACTCGATGAATTTTCTCCGGATCTGCTAATCATATCGGCTGGGTTTGATGCGCATCACCGCGATCCATTGGCACAGATTAATCTGGTGGAAGATGATTTTGACTGGGTAACCGGACGATTGATGGATGTGGCTGATCGCCATTGTGGAAATCGTATCGTTTCATGTCTTGAGGGTGGCTATGATCTGCAAGGCTTGGCAAGCTCAGCAGCAACGCATATTCACCGCTTGATGCGAGGATGACATGACTGAAGCAAACAGTGCCATAGACCCAGCGACACTTAAGTTTGAAGACGCGCTTGCTGAGTTGGAAACAATCGTCGACCGACTTGAGCGTGGTGAAGTAGGCTTGGATGAATCCATCGAGATTTATGAACGCGGTGAAGCACTACGCGCACGCTGTGACGAGCTTCTTAAAGCAGCCGAGTCCAAGATTGAGAAGATCAAACTCAATCGCGAAGGACAAACAACCGGAACTGAGCCGTTAGACAGTTAGGCAAGTTCGTTCGATATTATTGAACACTCTGTGATTTTTATGCGACTTTCGTGAACGTCAAATTGCTCTACATTGGCTTCAAGCAATTGGAGACAATGATGAGTTTCTTTCCCGGTACTGATCCTGAAGCAGGCGATAAATTTGCCTGCGATGCCATTGAGCATTTGATTATACCTAACGCCAAGGACCTTGGTGAGTTTGAAGTGCGCCGAGCGCTGCCTTCGCGACAAAAGAAGCTGGTGGGTCCGTTCATTTTCTTCGACCGGATGGGTCCGGCTACTTTTAAGCCCGGGCAAGCAATGGATGTACGCCCGCATCCTCATATTGGACTTTCGACCGTGACCTATCTTTTTGATGGCACGATCCGACATCGCGATTCTTTGGGCACGGAGATGGTAATCGAAGCTGGTGACATTAACCTGATGACAGCAGGCAAAGGTATTGCGCACTCTGAGCGTTCGCCGGAAGAGCTGCGCCAAACCACCCGCAAAATCTCCGGGCTCCAAACGTGGTTGGCCCTGCCAGATGGCAAGGAGGAGATCGCACCCAACTTTGAGAATACAGCGGCAGCGAGCATGGGCATTATCGAAGATGCGAATGCTCACGCCAAGGTTCTCATCGGCGATTTTCATGGCACCACGTCACCGGTGACCCAGTTTAGCGATACGCTTTATGTCGATGTTCAATTGCCCATCAATGGTGAAATTGAAATTCCATCAGACGCCGAAGAGCGGGCGATCTATATCACCGATGGCGAAGTCAATATTGCCGGAGACAAATTCGTCGAAGACCAGCTTCTTGTCTTCCGGCCGGGCGATCAAATTGTGGTTCGTTCTGAGCTCGGTGCTGGTTTCATGCTCTTCGGCGGTGCAAGCATCGGTACAAAACGTCATATCTGGTGGAATTTTGTTTCATCCTCGCGCGAGCGCATTGAGCAAGCCAAGGAAGAATGGCGAACCGGTAAATTCGACATTGTTCCGGGCGATACGAAAGAGTTCATTCCGCTGCCTGCGCGCTGACGAAAGCCGCCATTAACCGTGCCATTTGGCAAAAGATTCACCGCGTTCGTTTGCCGGGTTTCAAGCCCTTTTGTGTAGCTTAGTCCTTGGGAACAGGGACTCATCAAATGCGCAAAAGACGCATCATATTAGCGGCCACGATCTGGTCGGTAACGGGCTTTGCTGCAGCCAACCCGTACATTGAACCGGATCCAAAGATTCAACGCGGCGCTGCTGAACAGCTTGCAAAAGATTTCGGCGGCCTACGCGGGACCATAACAGCTGAAGATATTCCGGCCCAAGAGCAGGAAGCACTTGATCCTATTCGCACACAGGCCGTTTTGCGCCCGACGTCGCGCTCCGTTTTGCGGGCGATGACCCCCGGCGACTGGCTGCGCGCCAAGGAATCGCGGGCTTCAAAATCGACTACCGACGAAATGACTGAAATCAATTCACACGTTGGTGTCCCGCTCAATGTTAAACTGCCAAAGGCGGCACCATTCATTCCATCTGCGCAGGAAAGCAGAACGGTTCGTGTTGTCTACGCCGCTAACGCGCCACTCGATTTTTGATTGCGATCATCTGCAAACCAGCTAAAGCCTCGTGTGTGAGTGTATTGAACGCGCGAGCTTGGCTTGGCATCCAAACGTTTGGATCAGCTACTGATTGACCTTGGGCACTATGCCACAAGAGCACGAGCACGTGATGCTATAAAGCGCGGTTGTATACAGGTGGATGGAATACTGATTACCAAGCCCTCTACAAAGGCAAGGGCCAAACAGACCATCGCCATCAATGATCAAGCACTTCAATATGTCTCGCGTGCAGCGCTCAAACTGATCCACGGACTGGATAGTTTTGAGTTCGATCCGTGTGGTCAAGTTTGCCTCGATATCGGTGCCTCAACCGGTGGCTTTAGTGAAGTGTTGCTAGAGCGTGGCGCTGCCAAGGTCTTCGCAGTCGATGTCGGGCATGGGCAACTGGCTGCAGAGCTGAAAGAAAATGAGAAACTGGTCAATCTGGAAAAGCTGAACGCCAGAGACCTGTTTTTAGAGCAACTCGACGGACAGTCGCCAGATTTTGTTGTCAGTGATGTCAGCTTCATTTCGCTTAAGCTGGCGCTGCCACCAGCCTTGGCACTCGCCAAAAATGGGGCGCGCTGTATTTTGCTCGTCAAACCACAGTTTGAGGTCGGTCGGAAAATGATCGGAAAGAATGGATTGGTCGCGTCGGATGATGCAACCGAATGCGCAAAAGAATTGGGCGCCTGGCTGGATACTCAACCGGGATGGCGCTCAATTGGCCTGATCAATTCGCCCATCAAAGGCGGTGACGGGAATTTGGAGTTTCTCTTGGCTGGTCTCAAAAATGGCTGAGCAGTACAACGTCACCAGCCTTACCCGACTTGGTGAGGGCATCGCTCAAAACAAATCGGGCGATCAGGTTCTCGTACACGGCGGCTTGCCCGGTGATAGTGTCACCGGGCTTTTACTCGATGGCGTTATCGACACGCCGGAACATATCACAAAGTCACCCGACCATTTGGAACCACCCTGCCCCGACTATGGCAAATGTGGCGGTTGCAGCTTTCAGCACGCTAAAGCCCATCGCTATGCCGAATGGAAACGCGGCCTTTTGATTGCGGCGCTGTCAGATCGGGGCATTGAGGCCAATATCGGGCAATTGCAATTGGCTGAACCGGCTTCGCGGCGACGGGCATCTTTTTCCATTCGCCACACCCAGTCCGGCGTTGAGCTGGGCTTTCAAAAAGCCAGGTCGCACGAGATTGTAGTTTTCGAGGACTGCAAAGTCATACTGCCGGTCCTCAATAAGGCACGTGGTGCCATCAAGGCACTTGCCAAAGCAGCGCTTCCCCTGATGGCGGCAGACGCCAAACCGACATCCGCGTTGGTTACCGTCACCAAGACCGGTCTTGATGTTGCGCTTTCCAATGTTGAAAGGCTGAACTCAAACCGCCGCGAGGCAGCTCTACAAATTGCGCTCAAAGCCAACTTTGCACGACTTTCCATCAACGGTGAGCTGATTGTTGAAACGCGAAAACCGATCATTGAGTTTGACGGCTTGCCGGTAAGACTGCCTGCCGGAGCATTTCTCCAAGCAGTTCAGCCCATCGAAAATGCCATGCGCGATCTCGTTGCAGAGCATTTGAAAGGCACAAAGCGCGTCGCCGACTTGTTTTCGGGTTGTGGCACGTTCACGCTGCCACTGGCGCGTGCCCATCATGTTCATGCTGTGGAAATGGAACAAGCTTCTCTGAATGCACTAGACCAAGCTTGGCGGGCATCAGAGGGGCTCAAAACGGTGACAACGGACAGACGCGACCTCTTTGAACGTCCCTTGAAACGCGATGAGTTAGATCAATTTGATGGTCTGGTTTTCGACCCGCCGCGCTCTGGGGCAGCCGAACAGGCCGCTGAGCTTGCCAACTCATCGGTTGAGAGAGTTGTCGCAGTTTCCTGCAACCCTGAAACGCTGGCGCGTGATCTAAAAACCCTTGTTGCAGGCGGATACCAGATCAAATCGGTGACACCATTTGATCAATTTATATGGACACATCATCTGGAAGCAGTCGCACTTTTAGACAAGCCAAGGCGCAAGGCGACTAAGGCAGCACGTCAAGGATGGTGAAGGCAACCACGCCGACCACTAACACGCCGATGATCGCGGCAGCAGAAAACAAAATCTTTTCGCACCTCGACGACATACGCGTAGTACCGTTAGCCTTTCTTGCGTGCCATGAACTGCATAAAGGCCGCCTTGGCTTCGTCTGATTTCAACTGGGTGGCAAAGTGCGTTGCTTCCTCATCGATCCGCTCAATGAGTGTGTCGGGTGCTGCCTTCATCAGGCGTTTTGCAATGGAAAGCGCAACAGGTGGTTTTTCCGCCAAAGCGCTGGCCGCTGCCATCGCTTTTGCCTCAAGATCACTTTCCTCAACGAGTTTGTAGATGAGGCCAGCGTCAACCGCATCTTGTGCAGAGAAGTCCTCGCCCATCGCCAGCATGGCAAAAGCGCGTTGATGGCTCATCGAAGCGGGAGCTAGAAGACTGGATCCAGCTTCCGGCACGAGCGCCAAGTCCACGAACGGTGTCTTGAACAGCGAACGCGGTGTGGCGAAAGTCAAGTCGCAATGCATATGGATGGTGGTGCCAATGCCGATGGCAAGACCGTCAACGGCCGAAACGACCGGCTTGGTCAAGCGCGCTAGCGTGTGAAGAAATTCCAGAACCTCGGTGCCCATTTCACCGGACATGGCAAAAGCCATAAAATCCTGCACATCATTGCCTGATGAAAAGACGCCAGGTTGACCCAAAAAGAGGTGGGCACGCATGGCATCATCTGCTTCAGCTTCATGCAGCGCGCTTGTCATAGCAGCATACATGGAACGCGTGATGGCATTTTTCTTGTCAGCTCTATCAAAGCGGATCGACTGGACCGCACCTTCACGCGCAACCTGAATATGTGGATCACTAGTCATATCAGGCCACCAGCTCAGAGGCAGCGGCAGCCAAGCTTGCAGCGCCATTTTCGACACGGTCACGAAGGCTGGCGCTTTCGCTTGCGTGGTTTTCCGCATAGTACCGGCATAGCGATGCGCGATCGACACCGTTGGTCGAGCCCATCGCGGATTTGGCGAGATATACTCCACCGGCGACAGTTCCGAACAGATGCTGGTACGGTGTCGCTGCGGCCAATTGCGCCTGTACGTCAGCCGATTTGATCCAATCGGTCGCTGCTTTCAAATCGTCCATTGCTCGAGCAAGACACTCTGCAGACCGGCCATATCGTGTGTCGTTTACCTTGCGAAGCTCTTCGACAATGCCGTCCAATTCGACGAGATAAGTGTCGACTGCTTCGCCGTCGGACAAAGGCAATTTGCGCATTACGAGATCAATGCCTTGGATGCCGTTTGTACCCTCATAAATTTGGGCGATACGTGCATCACGCATGTAAATCGCGGCACCGGTTTCTTCGACGAAACCCATACCGCCATGAACTTGCACGCCGATGGAAGCGACCATCGAGCCAATGTCCGTTGAAAACGACTTGGCGATCGGCGTGAGAAGACTTGCTCGCTCTGCCCAGAACTTGCGATCATTCTCAGGACCAGTGTGGGACATGTCGATGGCATGCGCACAGCTAAAGCAGATAGCTCTTGCAGCCTGCGTCATAGTTTTCATCGTTAGCAAGTTGCGTTGCACATCGGGGTGGTGGACAATTGGCGCCATACCTTCCCCATCAAAGTCAGCGGCTTTTCCCTGCGTGCGCTCATTGGCATATGACATGGCTTTTTGAGTTGCAGCTTCGGCAATGCCCACACCCTGTATACCAACTGCCAGGCGTGCATTGTTCATCATGGTGAACATGCAATTGAGCCCGCGATTTTCTTCGCCGATCAGCCAGCCGATCGCGCCAGCTTCATCACCAAACTTTCCGTCACCAAAGATCATGGTACATGTCGGCGATGCGTGGATGCCCAGCTTATGTTCGATGCCGTTGCAAAACACATCATTGCGCGAGCCCAAGGAGCCGTCTTCATTGACAAGAAATTTGGGTACGAGGAACAGCGAAATGCCACGCGTGCCAGCAGGCGCATCGGGCAACCGCGCAAGGACGAGATGAACAATATTGTCCGTCATGTCGTGCTCGCCATACGTGATATAAATCTTTTGGCCAAAGATGCGGTACGTACCATCATCGCGACGCTCAGCAGTTGCTTTGAGCGCGGCCAAATCAGAACCGGCCTGCGGCTCGGTCAAATTCATCGTGCCGGTCCATTCACCGGAAATCAGTTTGTTCAGATAGGTTTCTTTGAGGCGGTCGGCAGCATGAGCTTCCAACGCTTCGATTGCACCCATCGTCAACATGGGGGCAAGACCAAAAGCCATGGATGCCGCATTCCACATTTCCGTGGCAGCCATCGCCATTGTCATCGGCAAACCCTGGCCACCAAACTCTTCCGCCCCTGTCAGCGCATTCCACCCCCCTTCGGCCCATTCGCGATAACACTCCGCCCAGCCAGGCGGGGTTGTCACAACACCTTCAGAAAGCGGCGTGCCGTGTTTGTCTCCAACCATGTGAAGTGGTGCGATGCGCTCGCTTGCGAATTTTCCCGCCTCTTCAAGGATCGCGTCGACCAAATCTTCGGAAAGATCGCCGGAATACCCGGAGTTCATCGCTTCCTGTAATCCCGTTACAGCTTTGAGCGTATGAGAAATTTCATCAACTGGCGCGCGGTACATGCAATCCTCCCTGACTGCGAGAATGCTATCTGCATTTTACGTAAACGTCAATTAAGTCAACACTGAATTCGGATGTCTTCGACGTCGAAAATGTCGGCTGTTTTTGTCCCTTGGACTGGTGCCCCTACCTTGCATGTGGCCAGACACTTCATACATGCCAGTCACCGAAATCAAGCTATCCATGGTGTAACCCAGTGCTCAAACGTCTGTCTAAACTGCTTCCGAAACGCTTTCAGAGCGATAAGATCACGGTACCGGTGGTTCGCCTCAAAGGCATGATTGCAACAGGGGGCACACCATTTGACCGAACGCTATCGCTGGCGTCATGCGCACAGCAGCTGGAGCGTGCCTTTAAGATGAAAGATACGCCAGCCGTAGCGTTATCGGTTAATTCGCCCGGCGGTTCCCCCGTCCAATCGCGCCTTATCTACAAGCGCATTCGCGATCTGGCAGCCGAACATGAGAAAGAAGTCTTGGTATTTTGCGAGGATGTCGCAGCTTCGGGTGGTTACATGATTGCCTGCGCGGGCGATGAGATTTTTGCTGACCCCTCATCCATCGTTGGATCGATTGGTGTCATCTCCGCGGGCTTTGGCTTTGTCGAAGCAATTGAAAAGCTTGGTGTTGAACGTCGCGTTTATGCGGCAGGCAAGAACAAGTCGACCCTCGACCCATTCCAGCCGGCCAAGAAGGAAGACATCGCGCTAATTAAGGAACTTCAACTTGAAGTCCATGACGTGTTCATCGATGTCGTAAAACATAGCCGCGGTGCAAAACTGGCAGATGATGGTGACTTGTTTACCGGCAGGTTCTGGGCAGGAGAAAAAGCACAGTCGCTCGGCCTCATCGACGATCTTGGCGATATGCGTTCGGTCATCAAAAACCGCTTTGGCGACAAAACTGAGTTGGAGCTCATCAGTCAGCCGCGCGGGCTCTTAGGGCGTCGATCCGGTGCCAGTGGCATTGGCTTTGATCAAAGCCAAATCGGCGCGGGCCTCGCCGCTGGGCTCTTGACCGCGCTGGAAGAACGCGCTCATTGGAACAGGTTCGGCCTTTAATCGCTCTTTACTGAAAGGGAGAGAGATGTTGCCTCAATTTTTGTTTTTTGGTGCCGTCGCGGCTGTAGCCTTCTACGGCTACAAGCGATTTGTCGCTGAAGCTGAACGTGTTTCAAAAAAGGTTCGCGAGGCCGAGAAAGAAAAACAGACCGGGGCTATTGGAACACTGAAGGAAGACCCGGAGACCGGCGAGTATCGGATCATGAAAGATGATGACTGAACCGCCTACCTGTCTCTGGCATCCCAAACCGCTGGATGTTTCTATTCATCACAAACTGTGAATCTCAAAGCTACAGCTCACCACATTTTCTCGCTATGGATTAAGCCTTGCCGAGAGGAATGGAAAACAGGTGGATGAAGCGTTCACACGGCGAAATCGAAGGCGTTTCTTCGGCAAGTGAAGCCGAGCCGATGGACTCTTCCATCGGCGACAGTCCCGCAAGGCTGGCTGCCGCACGACAAGCGATCGACCATTACAGTGCGCATGATCCAGAAAACACCGATCAAAGCATCGATCAGCGCCTTGCTGATGTCCTTGAGACCGTCCACTTAAGAGCGAACATTCAATCGGAGACAGTTCGACGGGAGTTACGTGAGAGTATACAGCCGGAAATTGATGAGCTCTCCAACCAGATAGCAGACGATCTTCGCGCGACCAGTCAGTACGCCACAACTTCAGAAGAGAACCCCCGGTCTGCAGAGCGATATGCCCTGCTTAATGAGGTCAATCGAGACCGAACAGCGCAAGCTGACATTATTCAAACTGTGAATGAGAAATTGACCACGACTTCTGACGTTGCGGGCCATGAGGACCAGTTTTCCTACGATGACCGTGCAATGAGCCGCGGGCGTTAGCGAAACTGCAAATTATTTGCTGCAATTTTTTATTTTGATATATTTTCATTTGTGAGCCGGATTTTATAAAATATTAATAGCCTAACTATTGTTCTGCTGCAGAGCAAACCGCTCATTCATCAATCCAATAGGGGCAAACATGAAATATTTATTGGCAATCACCACGTTTCTGACTTTCGCTGGCAGCGCTCAAGCAGAAATTCTTCAGGGCAAAACCAGCTTCGAACTAACCAGTGTTGAAGCAATCTTGAACACCGGCAGTCCGTCAACGGATCCGGAACAGCAGATGGCTTGCGAAATGCAGTTTGCCGGCACGGGTGCCGACGGCGATTTGACGAACGGAGTTCTGGAGGTCTCCTACGAGATCAACACGACCACCAACATGTTGAAGGCCTCAGGCGTTTACAACTATGCAGCCGGTTCGGAGAGCGCACCGCTCGATAACTTTTTCACACTTGGGCTGAGTGGAGTTTATGCATTCATGGACACCACACCGTCCGGCGTTCTCTTTGAGGATTATGGTGTGTTTCGTACCGTCTTCGAATTGAGCCTAGAAACAGAACCACTCTTTGCCTTCATGCTCGTTCAGGGCGGTGAAGGTTTCAACTGCAAATTATCAACCTAAGGCCGTTCACTCTATTTCTACAGCACTTATGGGCCTTCCCACCGAAGTATGGGGAGGTCCTCCTTGTTTTTATGCAGTCATCATGAGTTCTTGACCGGCACATTCGGCCATGCGACTGACCCGCACCATCAAACAACCAGACCCAATCAGCCATGACCGTGCATCCAACGCCCAATCCGCTCGATCCAACCCAATCTTTTCAGGGCCTTATCCTGACGCTTCATAATTACTGGGCCGCCTACGGTTGTGCTGTTTTGCAACCGTACGACATGGAAGTTGGCGCCGGTACATTTCATCCGGCAACCACATTGCGATCACTTGGACCGAAGCCATGGAAGGCAGCATACGTTCAACCCTCGCGTCGACCAACTGACGGGCGGTATGGCGAAAACCCAAACCGGCTTCAGCATTATTATCAGTATCAGGTGCTGCTAAAGCCTTCCCCAGCCGATTTGCAGGACTTGTACCTTGGCTCACTGAGGGCAATCGGTATCGACCCGCTTTTGCATGACATCCGGTTCGTGGAAGATGATTGGGAAAGCCCGACACTGGGAGCCTGGGGTCTTGGCTGGGAATGCTGGTGCGACGGCATGGAAGTCTCACAGTTCACTTACTTCCAGCAGGTGTGCGGCATTGAGTGCTCACCGGTTTCCGGCGAGCTCACCTATGGGCTCGAGCGCTTGGCAATGTATGTGCAAAACGTAGACAATGTGTACGATTTGAACTTCAACGGGCTGCAAGGCGACGACAAAATCAGTTACGGCGATGTCTTTCTCCAAGCCGAGCAAGAATATTCTCGGCACAACTTTGAAATTGCCGATACCAAGATGCTGATGCGGCACTTTGAAGACGCGGAAAAAGAGTGCGAGGCCATTCTCGCTGCAGGAACGCCATCGGCTGATTCAAATCAAATGCTGCACAAATGCGTTCTGCCAGCCTATGATCAGTGCATCAAAGCCAGCCATGTTTTTAACTTGCTCGATGCTCGTGGTGTGATTTCAGTTACTGAACGTCAAAGCTATATTTTGCAGGTCCGGAACCTTTCCAAAGCCTGCGGTGAAGCATTCCTGTTGACTGAAGCAGGCGGAGCCTAAATCAACCACCATGGTTGGTGACTACCCGCACATGTTCAATGCCCCGCTTGAAGCAATGTATGGCGATAGCGGTTATATTGGATTGGTTGTACCGCAGGATTACAAGCCTCGGCTGCCGTTCGATAAAATGCCCCGCATTAGGGTCAAAGGTGAAATGAACGGCATCTATGTTGAAGGCGCTTTCGTGCCGCTTGCCGGCAAGCATTACATCATGGTGTCAAAGCGTTTGCGCAAAATGATTGGTGCCGACCTAGGGGATATCGTTAATTTCTGCTTTGAGATCGCTGACCAAAATGAAGTGCGCACACCCCCAGAGTTAGCCGAAGTGTTTTCAGAAGACTTCGAGTTGAAAGAGAAGTGGGAAGGCTGGCCCAAAGGAAAGCGTCGCTCACTTTTTTACAAGTTTGAAAAGGCCAAGACAGCGGCCACCAAACAGCGCTATGTTGAACAGGTCATAGAAGAGTTAATCAACTTAGAAGCAAAAAGCGAATGAACACGCCAACCGATTTTTATCTGATGGCTTCACTTAGTTTCGCCATGACGGTTGCCGCATGCCTATTTGGCATTTTGGTGTTTTGGCACCTGCAGCGTATCCGGAAATCAGGCATGGCCCGGATATTCTGGCTTTTGTCATTTGGTTATACACTAGCTGTCCTATGGCGCGTGATTGCAATTGCGATTGCCGAACCAACTGTGTTCCGATTTAGCCTCGGTCTTGTCGCCGTTGCAACGATGACAGCTTATGTCGCTGCTCTATCGTCCAACCCATTGCCGCAAAAGCGCTATGCCTATGAGGACGAAGATGATGAGGAAGAACCTGTCTAGGTTGACAGCCTGTCTTCAAATCCGAGGCTGGCCATAGGCCGCATCTCTGTCGCAACATTACTCCCGTAACAACAGGAGTTCTGGCCATGAAGGGCGAAGTAGCATCTCAAGCACCCATTCCGGTGGATGTCGAAGCCGGCAAGAGTTATTTTTGGTGCACATGTGGCCAGTCCGCGAGCCAACCATTTTGCGACGGCTCCCATCAGGGCTCCGAATTTGCACCGATGACATGGACCGCAGAAGAAGATGGAAAAAAGTTTTTCTGCGCCTGCAAGCAGACAGACGGCGAACCGTTTTGCGATGGCAGCCACACAGCGCTTTAGGATTTAAGTTCAGCTTGTGTTGAGTTCAGTTACGCTGGGTAAGTCATTTGAGCTCGCGTTACGCGTTTGTAAGTTTTTGGATCACACACACTTTTGTCATCAAATTTGCTGCACAAATTTTAATCCGCAGTTGAAGGCCTCCGTATAGCGGCTCAACGACGCAGAGACACTGTGTCGTGGGACAAGCATTCAGGAGTATCACGATGCGTAAATTCCTCACAGCAGCCGCCGTTGCAACCGCAGCAGCTTTTGCAACAGTTCCAGCTCAAGCAGACAACATCGTTGAAGTTGCTCAAGGCGCTGGTTCTTTCAACACTTTGCTCGCAGCTGCTGAAGCAGCGGGACTGGCCGGTGCATTGGCCAATGGCGACAACCTTACTGTCTTCGCGCCAACCGACGAAGCTTTTGCTGCTCTTCCAGCTGGTACAGTAGAGAACCTCCTCAAGCCAGAAAACAAAGATCAGCTCGCAGCAATTCTCTCCTACCACGTACTGCCACGTGAGTTGGCTTCTAACCAACTGCCTGGTCCGACCATCCACGTTCGCACTATCAAAGCGAGCGGTGACCGTCTGTTGGCCGTCACGAAAGACTCAAGCGGCGTCACAGTCGATAACGCCACTGTCGTCTCTGCCGACATTCGTGCATCCAACGGCATTATCCATGTCATCGACACAGTGATGTTGCCTGATGGCTGATCCCCTCACAGCCTAGGCGATAGAGAAACCCGTTTGGCGCTGTCCAAACGGGTTTTTCTTTGTCTATCGGTCTATTGTGTGTGGCTGATGTCATCGGGCGCGTGACAGCAAACACTTGAGCGGTTAGGACTATCGCATGCAGCTTGTTTGAGGGGATTTTCACATGTCAGGTGGACTTATTACGCTGATCGTTGCTGTAGCCATCATTGGCTATCTGATCGTGACCTATAACGGACTGGTACGGGCTCGCCAGATGGTTCAGGAAGCATGGTCCGGCATTGATGTCCAACTCAAACGACGTGCGGACCTCATCCCCAACTTGGTGGAAACAGTCAAAGGTTATGCAGGCCATGAAAAAGAAACACTGGCCGAGGTTACCGAAATGCGTACGCGCGCGCAGAACGTGCCTGCAGGCGACATCGCGGGGCGTGCTGCCGCTGAAGGACTGCTAAGCCAAGCACTTGGCAAGCTCTTTGCAGTCGCTGAGGCCTATCCGGACTTGAAGGCAAACGAGAATTTTCTGGAACTGCAGCAAACGCTGGAAACGGTCGAGAACGAAATCCAGATGTCGCGCCGCTACTATAATGGCTCCGCGCGTGAACTGAATGTAAAGGTCGAGAGCTTCCCATCCAACTTTGTCGCGAGCACCTTTAACTTCATTCAGGCCGATTACTTCGAGCTGGAAAATCCCGCTGACCGCGCAGTGCCGGATGTGAGCTTCAACAGCTAAGATAAAGGCTTTAACGGCGATGCGTTTACTGGCTGCCATTCTGATCTTTCTAAGCTCAGCACTCGGCGCGCTGGCGCAAGAGCGTATCCTGCTTTTCGACAGCAGTATCACAGTCAACGCTGACGGAAGCTTGCTTGTGCGTGAAACCATTCGCGTGAATGCCGAAGGGCGGCAGATCAGGCGCGGCATCCTTCGTGATTTCCCGACCGTTCGTGAAGAAGATGGGCGGGAGGTCAGCGTCCCTTTCTCAGTTCAATCCGTAACCCGCGATGGCCGCACTGAAAACTATGCGGTTGAGCGTGCCGCGCGTGCTGCACGGGTTCGGATCGGCAATGCAGACGTGTTCCTGCAACCGGGCGTCTATGAGTACGTCATTACCTACACGACCGACCGGCAGCTGCGTTTTTTCGAAGAGTATGACGAGCTTTTCTGGAATGTAACCGGCAACTTTTGGGAATTTCCAATTGATGTTGCCACAACAAGAGTGACGCTTGCCCAAGGAGTGCCCATAACCGATACCATCTTTTTCACGGGACGTTTTGGGTCAACGGAACGCAACGCGACCGGTGCGATCAGTGGCCAAGGCATTGCAGAATTTCGAACAACGCAACAGCTAAATCCGGGTGAAGGACTAACGGTTGGCGTGAAGTTTCCAAAAGGCTTCATCGCCGCCCCGGACGACGCAAAGATAATTGGCTGGTGGCTTCGCGACAATCTCGCATTAATCATCGCCTATGGCGGCTTGCTGGGCGTTATCGCCTATTATGTCTGGGGATGGAACCGCGTTGGTCGCGATCCGCCATCTGACGTGGTTGTGCCGCGCTGGGACTTACCTGATGGCGTTTCGCCGGCGCTGGCCCATTATGTCGAGAATAAAGGTCTGAAGGGCAAAGGGTTTACCGCGATCTCTGCGGCAGCGGTGAGCCTGGCCGTCAAGGGGCTTGTCACTTTGGACAAACATGATGGCGACATGACCATAACGCGCACCGAGTTGGAGATACCAAAAGGTGGTTTGCCGACAGGCGAGCAGGCGCTCATCCAGCGCGTCATCAACAATGATGGCTATCTTATTTTAAACAAGGCCAACGGCAAAAAGGTCTTGAGCCTCGCCGACAAGTTCACCAGCGCGATGGAGAAAGAGCATCGTTCGGTTTACTACAAATTCAACTCCGGCTGGATCGTCTTTGGCGTCATCTTATCTATAGCTGTTGCGGTCGGGACCGTCATTTTTGCGCGTTTCACCGAGGACGCGCTAGCGCTGATCTTGCCGATTGGTTTCATCGCCATCTTTACTTCAATCTTCATACCCGCAGTTGCCAAATCGATGAGCGGTGGTATCGGCGGCAAGATCCAAATGGCTTTTATCCTGATGTTTTTGAGCACCTTTGCGTTCGGCACAGGAAGCGCCCTCTTTGCGGAGTTTTCTTCAATGGACATTGCGCCTTTTGCGCCTGTGGTCGGGGCTATGGGCGCACTTTTGGTCATCAATATTGTCTTTTTCTTCTTGATGGGTGCTCCAACGCCGCTCGGCCAAACGCGCATGGCAGAGGTTAAAGGTCTGAAGCGGTATTTGAGCGTTTCGGAATCCGACCGCATGAACATGCTCGGATCGCCAGACATGAGCCCACAGCATTACGAGACACTCTTGCCCTATGCCATCGCGCTCGGCGTGGAAAAGCCTTGGACCAAGGCGTTTCAAGGCTGGCTGGCGGCCGCTGTTGCGGCAGGCGCCGCGGCCGCGACTGCCTATTATGGGCCACGATGGTATGGTGGCGGGCGCAATCGTTTCGACCCCGACAATTTCAGTGACACGTTTGGCAACATTGCCAAGGATCTGTCCAGCTCAATGACCTCGGCCATGCCTGCACCCAAATCATCATCTTCCGGCTTTTCCGGCGGAGGCGGTTTTTCCGGCGGCGGCGGCGGTGGCGGCGGCGGCGGCGGATGGTAGACAAAGCCAAACATGGCGGACTCATCGAGCAGGCACCGGTCCTACTCGTTCGAGACCTTGAATTGAGCGTTGCCTACTGGCGCGAAAGCCTTGGCTTTAAGGCACGGCTTTGGGGGGAACCGCCGAATTTCGCCATCCTGAAACGCGATGCTTGTTTCATGATGTTGTCTCTGGCGCCAGATGATCACACCAACGAACCGAATTGGAAGATTGTCCATCACATGTGGAATGCGTACTTCTGGGTCGATGATGCCAAAGCAATTTATGAAGAATTCATAGCCAACGGCGCACGGATCGACTACGAGCTTCACGAAAAGCCCTATGGCGTTCTCGAGTTCGGCATTCAGGACCTGGATGGACACGATATCGCTTTCGGGCAAGACCTCGACTAGTCCCATTCAAGAAAACGATCCATGCCCGATCTTCTTATCGAACTCTTCTGCGAAGAAATTCCCGCACGCATGCAGCGTAAGGCTGCAGGTGATCTCAAGAAGCTTGTCACTGACGCGTTGGTCGATAATGGCCTAACCTATGAAGCCGCTGGCGACTATTGGACACCACGTCGACTAACACTCGACATAAGAGGTGTGACTGCGCGCTCTGCCGACCTCGTCGAAGAACGCAAAGGCCCCAAAGTGGGCGCCCCCGAAAAGGCTGTTCAGGGCTTTTTGCGCGGTGCAGGGCTCTCATCCATCGATGAAGCCGAGGTCAAGTCTGACCCAAAAAAGGGCGACTTCTATGTCGCGACTATCCGCAAATCGGGCCGCGATGCAGAAGCCATTATCGCAGAGGTGATGCCGGGCATCATCAAAAGCTTTCCGTGGCCCAAAAGCATGCGCTGGGGTGCTGCTTCAAGCGCACCGGGTTCGCTACGGTGGGTGCGCCCGTTGCAATCAATCCTTTGCACCTTCGGCCCTGAGACTGAAGAACCGGTGGTCATCAACTTCGACGTGGACGGTATCGCATCGGGCAACGCAACGCGCGGGCATCGCTTCCATGCAGGCGATGAATTCACGGTGCGCCGCTTTGATGATTATGCCGAACAGTTGGCCAAGCGTCATGTGATCCTGGATGCGGATCGCCGCAAAGACATGATCGCAACAGATGCGCGTAATTTGGCGTTCGCCAATGGTGTAGAACTGGTTGAGGATGAAGGCCTGCTGGAGGAAGTGGCGGGGCTTGTTGAATGGCCGGTCGTTCTGATGGGCGAGTTTGAAGAAGACTATCTTCAAATCCCCGATGAGGTCGTGCGCCTCACCATCAAAACCAATCAGAAATGTTTTGTGTGCCGTGGCAGCGATGGCAAGCTGACCAACAAGTTCATTCTGGTGTCCAACATTGCGGCAAGCGACGGCGGTGCAGAGATCGCGCGCGGCAACGGAAAGGTCGTGCGCGCGCGCCTTTCTGATGCGCTGCATTTTTGGGATACGGATCAGGCCAGTCTGCCCGACCTTGAAGAACTCAGTGAGTCAGCTGATAAATTCGATCTTGATCTTGGCAAGCCGCTGGATCAGCGCATGGCCAAGCTCGACAATTTGGGCGTTACCTTCCACGCGAAGCTGGGCACGCAAGGCGAGCGTGTCGCGCGGATCTCGAAATTGGCTGAGGAACTCGCGCCCATCGTCGGTGCGGACAAGGCACTCGTCAAACGCGCCGCGCATCTGGCCAAGGCCGATTTGACGACCGAGATCGTCGGAGAGTTTCCCGAAGTGCAAGGCGCGATGGGCCGTACTTATGCCGAGATGCAGGGCGAAGATGCGTCCACCGCGCTTGCCATTGAGGATCATTACAAGCCGCAAGGCCCGTCCGATGCTGTACCGACCGACCCGGTCGCCATCGCCGTGGCGCTCGCCGATAAGTTGGACACCCTCACCGGTTTCTGGGCGATTGACGAAAAGCCGACCGGCTCCAAGGATCCTTACGCGCTGAGGCGCGCTGCATTGGGTGTGATCCGGATAATTTTGGAGAATGGGGTGCGGATCAGCCTAAATAGTCAGTTTTGGTTTGCACTCAAAAGCCTCAGAGAAGATGTCAGTGCTATTCAGCCCAAATCTGGCAACTCAGATTCAATTAAAGCGGCGGTCGACAGGGCCTTTGCTGAAGTTGACGGCCCAATTCCAGACCTCCTCTCCTTCTTCCATGACCGCCTCAAAGTGTACTTGCGTGACAAGGGTGCTCGGCATGATCTGATCGATGCGATTGTCGGACCGGAAGATGACGACCTCTTGCTGCTCGTGCGCAAGGTAGAGGCGTTGCAAAAGCTTGTGGAGTCCGAAACCGGCGCGACGCTACTGGCCGGCACCAAGCGGGCCATGAACATTTTGGCTGCCGAAGAAAAAAGGGATGGCGAAGGTGCCTTTGCCCATCCGGTTGATCTGGAACTGTGCTCTGAGCCTGCGGAAAAAGAGCTGGTCAAAGTGCTTGATGATGTCGGCCATGAGGTCAAAGACATGATCGCCGCGCAGGACTATGAGGGCGCGTTTGGCGCGCTCGCGGCGTTGCGCCCGGCGGTCGACGCCTTCTTTGACAATGTTATGGTCAATGCCGACGATCCCGCTGTGCGGATCAATCGGCTTTCGCTTCTGGACACGTTGCGCGCCACGACACGCTACCTTGCCGATTTCTCGAAGATTGAAGGCGCATAAAAAAAGCCGCCTTGCGATGGCGAATGCGATTTAACGCAATTCCATCTCGTCCAGCTGATCTTCGTTGAAGACACGCTGCACGGCTTCATTCGTTGAATCGCCGAGCTGCACATTGCGCTCGACACGCTCCTCAAATGTAGGCTGAGGCGCTTCGCTCTGCGCAGTTTCGGCTTCTGGCGTGCCCTCATCATATACGGGTGCACTCTCAACGTTCCTGCGCTCGCCCTCATCGTTGTCATTGGTAATTACGGGCAAAGCAGGGTCAGCAGAAACACTGGCTGGCGCGGAAATAACTGTTGGCTGTTCAGCTGGGCCACCTTCGATTTCCACAAACATAACGGACGGAAAAGCATCGTCCTTGTAGATTGTGTATCCCGCCAATGCGGTAGACGCACTTAACGTTGAAATGATTGCTGCAAACAGTGTTGTCTTGATCATGGTACTTGGCCCGAGACTCTTGGTTTAACGCCATCAAACCACAAACCACTGAAACTTCGGTGTGCACGAAGGGTTAACCGGCAGTTAATCTGCGCCATTGGCCTGCAAGTCAACAAAGGCTAAATGGCCACTATGAACCACTCAGCGTACCCTGCCCCGATCGCGTCCCTCAGCGCCGCCACCCTTGAGCGGGCTGCCAGTCTTCTTGAAGGCGGTAAGTTGGTGGGTGTGCCAACCGAAACGGTTTATGGCCTTGCGGCAGATGCGACCAATGGCGCTGCAGTGGCCGATATCTTTGCAGCCAAGGGCCGCCCGTCCTTTAACCCGCTGATTTGCCATGTTGCCAACCTTGAGATGGCTGAACGCTTGGTGGTGTTCAATGAATTGGCGTTGCGTCTTGCTGAGCGTTTTTGGCCAGGACCACTTACGCTGGTGCTACCAAAGAAGTGCGGCTGCTCGGTGCACGATTTGGCGAGCGCCGGATTGGAGACGCTTGCCGTTCGCGTACCGACCGGTCCCATGCAGCAATTGGCTTCCATGCTGGAGCGGCCCGTCGCAGCTCCCAGCGCCAACCTTTCGGGGCGCATCAGCGCGACATCAGCGATTGCTGTGGCAGAAGACTTGGGCAGCGCGGTTGCTTTGATAATCGATAACGGCGCACCAACGGTTGGCGTAGAGAGCACGATCATTGCGGTCGAGAGCGACGAGCTATTTCTGCTTCGGCCAGGCGGTCTTCCAATTGAAGACATTGAGGAAGCGACCAGTCAAAAAGTGCAAGAGATCAAACCCAACACGGGTATCAAGGCGCCTGGCATGCTGACTTCCCACTATGCGCCGGACATGCCGGTTCGGCTCAACATAGCTGAGGTCTCCCGCAATGAAGCGTTGCTGTCATTTGGTGACCCAAACATCGCTGGCACTGATGCGGCTGTTGCAGAAATCAACCTGTCAACGCGCGGCGATCTCGCCGAAGCCGCGCAGAATTTGTTCTCTTGTATGCGCACTCTGAACCAGTCTGGCGCAGCTGGGCTGGCTGTCGCTCCCATCCCCGAGACCGGCCTTGGACTTGCAATCAATGATCGTTTGCGCCGGGCCGCAGCGCCCAAGGGAGTCAGTGATGAATGACGGATTGATTGAGCAGTTCGCTGCCATCGTCGGCACCCGCCATGCGCTGATGCAGGAAGATGAGCAAGCGCCATATTTACAGGAATGGCGAGGACGCTGGACCGGCAAAACACCAATTGTTCTTCGGCCCGGTTCCACGGAAGAGGTGGCCGCACTTGTGAAGCTCGCCAATGAAACAAAGACTGCCATTGTGCCTCAGGGCGGCAACACGGGCCTGGTCGGCGGGCAAATCCCCGACGGTTCAGGTGAGCAGATTGTCCTGAGCTTAGGCCGTATGAACGCGATCAGAGCTATTGATCCGGATGGTATGACCATGATCGTTGACGCGGGGGCTATCCTGCAAAGCGTGCAAGAAGCGGCTGAAGAAGCAGACCGCTTGTTTCCCCTATCACTGGCTGCAAGGGGCTCTGCAACAATTGGCGGCAACCTATCCACCAATGCAGGTGGTGTTGGCGCGCTTGCCTATGGCGTGGCGCGTGACTTGTGTCTCGGGCTCGAAGTGGTGCTGCCCAATGGTGATGTATTGAGCGATCTCAACACACTGAAAAAGAACAATACAGGCTATGATCTGCGCAATCTGTTTATTGGCGCAGAAGGCACGCTCGGCATTATCACCGCGGCGTCTTTGAAGCTTTTTCCAAACCCAAAATCCCATACAACTGCATTCGTGGCGCTAGAAAGTCCGGTCCAGGCGCTGGCGCTTTTGCGCATTGCGCTAGAAAAAGCAGGAACTGCACTGACGGCGTTTGAGATCATTCCCCGGTTTGGTTTGGATATAACCATCAAACACCATGCTGACATACGTGATCCGCTGGCTGAACCACATCCTTGGTATGTGCTCTTGGAAATATCATCTCTTGAGAATTCGGATCATGCTGATGCGCTAATGAACACAATTGTCCAAGGTGCAACAGAAACTGCGACCGTTATAGATGGCACTATCGCTGCCAATGAGGCGCAGCGTGATGCGCTTTGGGCGTTGCGCGAGGGCATATCAGAAAGTCAGCGGTATGAAGGTGGCTCTTTAAAACACGATATTTCAGTGCCAGTTGCCAAACTGCCCGCGTTTATGATGCAAGCCGAAGCACTGGTATTCGGCTGGGAGCCTGATGCCCGTATTTGCGCTTTTGGTCATCTGGGTGACGGCAATCTGCATTATAATGTTTCCCAGCCAGCCAGCGCGGAAAAAACTGCCTTTTTAGAAAACGGTAAGCAGCTTTCCGCGCGTTTGCATGATTTGGTCATGGAATTTGGCGGCTCCATCTCGGCAGAACACGGGATCGGTCAAATGAAAACGCGTGACTTGGAACACTACAAGTCACCGGTGGCGATGGCTGTGATGCGATCTATCAAGCAAACGCTCGATCCAAACGGCATTATGAACCCTGGAAAAGTGCTCCAGAACTAGAGTTCAGACAGCCGGTTCCCGATTTTGCACAGATCAAATGGCTTGCGAAAGTATTTGCTAACCACGCCAATCTCTTAACCTTGCCCGATAACCCCTTGTTTCATGCATGTCATTAAAAGGCCTCTTGTGACTGGCACAAACATAAGTGCTGGCACGTCAATTTGGGTGTCCCTAAAAGAGGTCCGAAGACCCAAGGCGCTCAAAGTCAAAACAGGAAGTTGTCACATGAGCGCCAACATGCAGCCCATATGGGCAGGCCATGAGTTTCGTTTGGATCCGACAAGGCTGCCACAGCGCATGTCTTATGCGGCGCGTATCGATGGTGCCGAGGTTGACATAACAGTCAGCGAACGCGGCGCAACGCTCAAGAAGCGGCTGGACGTTAGTGGCCTGCCACTCAACATAGCGCTGCCAAACAAAGCATTTCGCGGTGTTGCAGCGCGTGCCGCTGAAACAGGCCCTGAAAGCGCCATTGTTACGCTTGAGCTGCTTCATGAAGATGAGAATTTGTGCGTACCGCTGCGCGTCGGCCACGAACTCGGAGCGATTGTCAAAGACTGGCAACTTTGGGCGGAAATTCTAAACCTTCCGATGATGATCATCGATAGCGACGGGGTTGCACGCACGCTTGATGAGAGCGCAGCAAAAGTAATCACCGGCAAAAACAATGCGCGTCGGCACCATGCCATGTTTGCCAATCGCAGACCGCGTTTTCTGGCACGTCGACGACTAGGCAATCTTGGCGTTCGTGTTATCGTTGAAGGCGAAGAAATCATCGCCCGTGATTGCGAAGATTAAAAGACTATCGCTGCTATCAGGCCCAAGGTCACCAGCGCGCCGATCTGACCGTTGGATCTGAAGAGCGCCAAACACTGATCAGCGTCATCAATATCCAATTTGATGATCTGGCGTACCATATGCGCTCCTGCCGCTGCCAAACCTAACCATGCCAGCCAACCGGTTTCAGCGATCATAAACGTGACTGAAAGCAGTGCGATAACCGTTGCATAAAGCGCGACCAGCGCAGGTTTTGTTTTGTTGCCAAACAGGCGGGCGGTTGATTTTACGCCGACGATAGCATCGTCTTCCTTATCCTGATGGGCATAAATCGTGTCATAGCCGATCGTCCAGGCAACGCACGCCGCGTAGAGCATAAAAGGTGCGAGATTGAGCGAGCCATATGTTGCTGCCCATCCCATGAAAGCACCCCAGGAAAACGCCAGCCCCAAAAAGAATTGCGGCCAATAGGTGATGCGCTTCATGAATGGATAGAGCGCAACCGGTAATAGCGAGAAAAGGCCAACGATAATCGCGTACATGTTGAATTGGATGAGAACCGCAAAACCAATAAGCGCTTGAATGACGAGGAAGATCGCAGCGGCCTTTTTTGATATTTGGCCGGACGGAAGCGGGCGTGATGCGGTGCGCGCAACCTTTGCATCAATATCGACATCGACCAGATCATTGTACGTGCAGCCAGCGCCGCGCATTGCAATTGCACCGACAGCGAACAAACACGCAAACCAGATCGGCTGCCAGCTAAGATCAGGCACTTGGGGAGATGCATAGGCCAAACCGAGTGACCACAGGCAAGGCCACAACAGCAATTGCCAGCCGATTGGGCGATCCCAGCGTGCAATTTGCGCATAAGGCCAAAGCCAAGCCGGCAGCAGCCGATAAACCCATTGGTCCGATGGTGCGTCTGCTACCCGTCCTTGCATGCGCCGGGATTGAATTTGCTCAGTCATTGAGCGCCACGTCGCAATGATGGGGAAAAAGGTCAAGCTCCCATATGGTCACGGACGCGGCGCTTGACGGCCACAGCACTGACCTGCCATCGCCTTTTTATGGGCAAACGCGGAGTTTTGATATGAATGTTTTGCTGATTGGCAATGGCGGGCGCGAGCATGCGCTAGCGTGGAAACTGCATCAGTCATCAAAGCTCGATCAGTTCTTCATTGCGCCTGGAAATCCTGGCACGGCTTCACTCGGCACAAATTCCGTCATCGACGTCCAAGACCATCAAGCCGTCATTGCCTTCTGCCATCTCCACGCAATCGAACTGGTGGTCATTGGACCGGAAGCACCACTCGTGGATGGTTTGACGGACAGTTTGGACGCCGCAGGCATCGCGGTGTTCGGCCCCTCCAAGATTGCCGCGCAGCTTGAAGGTTCCAAAGGTTTCACCAAGGACATTTGCGCGCGCTATGATATCCCGACAGCCGCTTACGGACGCTTTGCCAATGCAGCCGAAGCCCGGACCCATGTCGAAAAACAAGGCGCGCCAATCGTGATCAAGGCAGACGGTTTGGCCGCAGGCAAAGGCGTCACCGTAGCGATGACGCTGGATGACGCGCTTTGCGCCATTGATGCCTGTTTCGACGGCGCGTTCGGTTCCGCTGGTGCTGAAGTCGTCGTTGAAGAATATCTGGAAGGGCCCGAGGTCAGCTTCTTCTGCCTGTGCGACGGCGAGACCGCGCTGCCACTGACATCCGCGCAAGACCACAAGCGTGTTGGCGATGGGGATACAGGCCCAAACACTGGCGGAATGGGCGCTTACTCCCCTGCTCCGATATTTGGCGCTGAAACCCAGGAATTGGTGATGGACACCATAATCCGCCCCACAATGCAGGCGATGGCTGACATGGGCGCTCCCTTCAAGGGCGTCCTCTACGCCGGGTTGATGATAACGGACAAAGGCCCGCAATTGATTGAATATAATGTGCGGTTTGGCGACCCGGAGTGCCAAGTGCTGATGCCGCGCATGCAGGACGATTTGTTGCCGCTGCTCCATGCCGCTGCACAAGGCGAGTTGGCAGGCAAAAGCGTGTCATGGTCGGATGATTATGCGCTCACCGTGGTGATGTGTGCGCCGGGCTATCCCACCGCACCGGAAAAAGGCTCTATCATCAGACTACCGGACGATAGTGATGCGTTGATCTTCCACGCCGGCACAAAAATGGACAATGGCCAGCTGATTGCTAATGGCGGCCGTGTGCTCAATGTTGTTGGTCGTGGTGCAACGGTGAAGGAAGCACAGGCATCGGCGTACGCTTTGGTCGACACCGTTGACTGGCCCGAAGGCTTTTACCGAAAGGATATAGGCTGGCGGGCGGTTTGAGGAGCCTAGGTTGGCTAAACTGAAAAAGCTGCCTTTCTTCGAAGATCAGCTAACACTGTTCCGGCTGCCAACGCTGATAACGTCCTGTCGATCTAGTTCCGCTTTAATGGCAGGTCGTTCAGCCACGAAATCGAAACACTGTGCGATCCTGGGAAATCTGAGCCTAAACCCCTCTTGATCTGGAAACCATGATACAAGCATCACGAGATATGTATCGGCGACGCAGTATCGCGATCCCAAGAAATACGGGCCATTCATCTGTAAAAGCTGTTCGATTGGCGACCAGCTGTCGTTCACCAAATCGAGTGCTTTTTGTTTGATACCAGGTATGTTGCAAGCATCGGTAGAGAAGCGTTCTGGGTAGTAGAACCGCTTATAATGATCCTGAACTGATGTCGCCAAGTAAAACAAAGTCTTGAGAAATTTTGGTCGATCAGGATCATAAATCCCTGGCGCAATAGCGGAAAGCTGATGCACGTCGGCCAGATAAAGACAGATTGCCGACGATTCTGTCATCACAGTTCCGTTGCCCAATATCAGCGCAGGAACCTTTCCGGTTGGATTTACCTCAAGATACTCACGAGTTTGATGTGCACCGCGCGATATGTCGATTTCAACAACGTTGTGAGTAAGTCCAGACTCTTCCAGCACCATCTGTGGCGCAAAAGATGCTGTGCCTTTGCAAGAAAAAAGAGTATACATGAATAGTTGTTAGACTGTTCGGACGCTATTGCGCAAACTGGTTATTCGCTGCAGTGCATTGAATTCCTAAGTTGAGTTTGCCAGCAGACAATCGCCGACCGTATTGAGCCAGTAATATTGAGTTCAATGTATCAATCCAACCGCCCCGTTCACCAACCGCTCCGCCTCCTCGGAAAAACCTCTGCCCTCGCCTTCATGCAGGATCAGCGGTGGATTGAGTTCGAGGCGTTTTTTGGAGCCTTTGGTGCCGCGCACCAGTATGCGGATCGCGTCTTCACCCTCGCGCGCATAAACGGGCGTTAATTGTAGCGCGCCGAAGCGGCGGTCGGCAGCTTCCAATATAACGTTGAGTGATTGCGGGCGGGCAATCAAAGCAAAACTGCCCTTTGCGTGGAGCACGGTTGCGGCCTTGCGCAGCCAGACTTCGAACAACCCTTCTTCCATTACATGCGCGCCGGACTTTACCTCATGCGGTGTCTGCCTGTCTGATGCATCATTGAAGGGCGGGTTCATGATCACCCAGTCGAAATGGTTTTCTGGCGCTGCCTCATTTGGCAGGCTTTTGATATCGGCCTGCTCGAGCGAAATTCGATCTGCGAGTTTGGCGTTCTGTTCCAGCGCCAGTGTTTTTCGTGCGCAATCCACCATCAACGCGTCGCGTTCGATCAGTGTGATAGACGCATGGGTGCAACGGGAAGCAACCGCCAAACCTGCCGCCCCGGCGCCAGCGCCAAAATCGGCCACCTTAAACGGTGCCTCTTTTGCCAGAACGCAGGCCGCCAACAGCATTGCGTCAATTCCAGCGCGGTGCGCACCTTTGGCCGGTTGAACGAGGTGCAACGCGCCTCGATGAAAAGCGTCTACTGTAAAAGCAGACTCAGCTGCCACTTCTCAGCTCATGTTCAAGGCCGGCATCTTTCACAATGCGTTTTGCCTGCTCAAAACGATCACTTTCCACCAGCAGGCGCTTGGGGATTGCACCAATAGAGCCTTCAATGATCGACATGTTTTGATCAGCAACAAATGTCCCTATCCCCGCGTCGCGCATCAGCGCTTCCACGAAGGAGATGGTGACCAGATTATTGGTGCGGATCAGCTCTTCCATGAACCTACAGCTAGCTATCCAAAGCATGGGCTGCAAGGAGAGAATGTCACGCATTGAACGCAAGTTGAACCTCAAACTACCCCGTGCCAATTCGCCGCGTGTTGCACTTGCGCCCGCTTTCTAGTTTAGGACTAAGAAAAAAGGAGAAAATCCCGTGGGTGTCGTCTTATCTTTCTCGGGCCAGCCAGCCGGTTCCAGCATTCAACCGCTTGTTGATCTTTGCAAGCCGGGCATGGAGCAGGTCAACAAGCTGATTATCTCCAAGGCAGGCTCTGATGTTGAGATGATACCGGAGGTCGCAAACCATTTGATTTCTTCCGGTGGCAAGCGTTTGCGACCGATGCTGACGCTCGCAGCTGCTGAGATGTTTGGCTATCAGGGCGAGGGGCATGTGAAGCTCGCGACCAGCGTTGAGTTCATGCACACGGCCACGTTGCTGCATGATGATGTGGTGGATGAGAGCGACCTGCGCCGTGCCAAGCCGACTGCCCGGATGATTTGGGGGAACCAGGCCAGCGTCTTGGTTGGCGACTTTTTGCTCGGCCAAGCCTTCAAGATGATGGTTGAAGTCGGTTCCATGGAGGCACTCGATGTCTTGTCGACAGCCGCATCCATCATCGCCGAAGGTGAAGTCATGCAGCTCAGCGCGGCAAAAAATCTCGCAACCACTGAAGATGACTATCTTGCCGTCATCAAGGCAAAAACGGCGGCACTATTCTCAGCTGCTGCCGAAGTCGGGCCGATTATTGCGGGCGCTAGCGATGAAGAGCGCGCCGCCCTTCGTTCCTATGGTTTGAACCTTGGCCTTGCGTTCCAACTCGTTGATGATGTGCTCGATTATGGTGGTGACAAAGGCGCGCTTGGTAAGAATACGGGCGATGACTTTCGCGAAGGCAAGATCACACTTCCTGTCTTGCTGTCATATAGACGCGGAACCGATGAAGAGCGTCAGTTCTGGCGCGAATGCATCGAGGGCGGCAAAAGCGACGATGAACGCCTCGAAAAAGCGCGCGATCTGATGGCAAAACACAACGCGCTCGGTGACACAGTACAGCGGGCACGTCATTTTGGCGCCATCGCGCATGATGCATTGGCACCATCGAGTGCCGGCACCCACAAGGATGCGATGCTGGAAGTTGTCGAGTTCTGCATCTCGCGTCTGAACTGACAAAGCTGTGATGGTAGCCGGTCACCTGATGATTGATTAACCGTCACAAAAGAGCCATCGTGCCAGTGTGGTGATTGAAAACCCATTTGAGGACAAAAACCAAACATGCGCGCCCCCAAAATTGCCGCCTTCCTGCTCACCTTCACAGCACTCGGCTATCCTGCCTATGCAGAAACCAGCGAGACGTTCCACACACCTGCGCGTACGTTCTCTGGCGCATTTTTAGCTGCGGCTGCTGCGCGCAACGACAATGATTTCGCGATTGCCGCCCGCTATTATGATGAAGCGCTGCGTTTTGACCCGGAAAATGAGGGTTTGAAGCAGGAACTTATGGTTGCTCTGCTGACAGATGGTCAGTTTGATACAGCGCTTATTCATGCGCGCGAGCTGACCTCATCATTGGATGCTGAGCGTGTGGCACGCCTTATCGTCGGTGTTGAAGAGGTACGTTCCGGCGAGTACGGGCAGGCACAGGCAACCCTGCTTATCACCAATCAAAATGACCTTGAAAGGCTCCTGGCCGGCATCATGCGTGCATGGGCGGGCGCTGGTCTGGGCAACACTCAAGGGGCGATCGACAGCGTTGTAAATCTTTCAGGCCCCGACTGGTTTGGTATTTTTCAAAACTATCACAGTGCTTTGATGGCGCAGGCCGCCGGAGATATCGAGCAGGCCAAGGTGCTGTTTCAGGATGGCCTTAATGACACCGCCGGCAGCGGCGCGGCGCCGCTCACTTTTCTTCGCATGATAAGGGCATACGCCGCCATGCTGCAAAGCGAAGGCGAGTTGAGCGAAGCGCAGGCAGTCTTGGAACGCGGTTTGACGGTCGCGCCAACAAATCCATTGCTGCTGGCGGCGTCAGCATCCATTGCTGTGGATGAACCGATGGACGTTGCCCCGTACGATCCTGCAAAGGGCGTCGCTGAGATTTTGTTGAATTTGGGTTCAGCGATAAACCGCGACGGCGCTGAATCGTTCGCAGCACTTTATTTGGAAATGGCACGTGCCTCATGGCCCGAAGAACCACAGGTTCTTTTCGAGCTGGGCTCAACAGCCGAACGCCTTGATCAGGTTGAAAAAGCGATCACTTATTATGAGCAGGTAGATGCCAATTCTCCCTTACATCGCGTTGCTGCGCTCCAGCAGGGATTGGCTCTATCTGACCTCGACCGAAATGATGAGGCGAAGGTTACGCTTCGTGCACTCATTGATGAAAGCCCCTCAGACTTCCGCGGATATATGGCGCTTGGCGGTGTGCATTCTTTCTTGCGGGAGTGGGAAGACGCATCAGCCGTCTACACAGATGCGCTGAATAATATCGAAGCCGATGATCCACGGTTTTGGACGGTGCACTATCGGCTAGCCATTTCTTACGAGCGCCAAAAAGAATGGGAAAAAGCCGAACCTGCCTTCCTGAAGGCGCTGGAGTTATCACCCGATCAGCCGGATGTGCTCAATTATCTTGGCTATTCATGGATCGACATGAATATGAACCTTGAGCGCGGTTTGGGCATGATTGAAACGGCCGTGCGCCAGCGTCCGCGCGATGGCTATATAGTCGATAGCCTCGGTTGGGCCCATTACCGATTGGGCAATTTTGATGAAGCCGTCGCAGAGCTCGAGAGAGCAACAGACTTGCGCCCACGCGACCCCACGATCAACGACCATTTGGGCGATGCATATTGGCGTGTGGGTCGCAAGCTGGAAGCGGTTCATCAATGGTCGCGCGTTCTCGATATGGAGAGCGATGATGTCGATTTTGATCTCGTGCGGGCAAAAGTTGAAGCCGCAAACAGTGCTGATCTTGAGCCATCCGTAGCGGTGAGCATTGTTGATGATCAGGCAGAAGGCGTCGCCGCGGAAAATGGCGAAAAGGCCAATGACGGCGGCTGAGGCTAAAGCCAACAGGTTTCAGCGCACAGCTCACGCCAAGATAAACCTTTGCCTGCACGTTACCGGCCGTCGCTCTGACGGTTATCATAAACTGGACAGCCTTGTCGGCTTTGCAGCATTTGGGGACCTGATTTCCATAGAACCTTCCGAGGCTGATGTTTTAGAAATAAAGGGCCACTTTAGTGCGGCGCTCGGCGGTCAGCTGCCCGAGCAAAATCTGGTGATAAAAGCACGCGATTGGCTGCGTGCACGCCATGAGCAATCTGGCTCCAATACTGCGCTGGCAAAGATTTCACTCGACAAACAGCTTCCCATTGCTTCCGGTATCGGCGGTGGCTCGGCAGATGCGGCAGCAACTTTGGCGACTCTCGCCCGAATTTGGCAAACACCTGCCGATTGGTTAGAAGAAAGCGCATCAATCGCAGCTGAACTGGGCGCTGATGTACCTATGTGCCTCCATCAATCACCGCTTCGTGTCACAGGGATTGGGGACGACATTGCACTATGGCACCACGTCCCGTTGTTGCCCTGCATTATAATCAATCCGGGCACTCCCGTTTCGACGCCAGCAGTTTTTGCCGAGCTAGCAAGCCGAGACAATGATCCGCTGAATGGTATGCCACCAAGTTTTTCCAGTGTTGGCGAACTAGCCGACTGGCTGGTCAAGCAAACACGCAACGACTTGCAGACGGCAGCCCAAAAGTTGTGCCCTGGCATTGTTGATTGCATCAGCGCGTTGGAGCGAACCAATGCGCTTTTGGCGCGCATGTCCGGTTCGGGAGCCAGCTGTTTTGGACTTTATGAGAGTATTGAAGCAGCACAGCTGGCCGCTTCGACTATTGCGCAAGTGCAACCCCAATGGTTTGTAAAGGCAACGGCAATATTGCCCTCACCTCCGCAACGCGATGAGGATTATGAGACATGGGTCGAATCGATGAAACTCGTCCGTTCATTGCACTGAACATCGCTGTTCTTACGGTTTCGGATACGCGCGAGCTTGAGGATGACAAGTCGGGCAGTACGCTTGTTGCGCTCTTAGAAGACGCGGGACACAAGTTAGCAGATCGCGCCCTCGTCACCGACGACAAGGACAAGATCAGCGCACAGGTAACGGCTTGGGTCGATCGCGAGGATATTGATGTTGTCATCACCACAGGCGGCACCGGTTTTACCGGGCGCGATGTTACGCCTGACGCGCTTGAGCCATTGTTCGACAAGAAGATGGATGGATTTTCAGAAGTCTTCCATCGCATCTCTTATGACAAAATCGGCACATCAACCATTCAAAGCCGCGCAACCGGCGGCTTGATTGGTAGAGCCTTTGTCTTTGTGCTGCCGGGGTCACCGGGCGCGTGCAAGGATGCCTGGGACGGTATCTTGAAGTGGCAACTCGACTACCGCCATATGCCGTGCAACTTTGTAGAGATCATGCCACGCCTCGATGAAGGCATGAAACGCGGTGCCTGACTTCATTTTCGGTCGGCAAGCAACTCCAGCAAGTCAACATCTGCCCGTTCGGTCAGTGACACGTAGACAAAAGTCATCGTCTCACGTTCTGCTACCATGGCTGCCGGATATGGCAAGTAAGCCAGCTCCTTTGAACCGAATGCCGGAGATGCGGTGCCCATCTGCCATTTGCTTTCAATGGCGGCGTCGACCAGATGCATCTTCAATCCATCGCTGCCATAGCGGTGCGTCGGGATGCCCGCTAATTCAAGAAAGGCCGGCTTGTCATCGGCTTTTCGAAAGCCGGCAATGAAGGAGGCCGCAAGCGCCGCCAAGCGATCCTCGCGTTCCTTTTGCGGATCGGTGTGCACGTGAGAGTGCATGTGGTCATGGTCGTGGCTATGGTTGTGCCCCACGCCATGTTCGTGATCGTGGCTATGGTCGTGCATCATGGTTTCAATTCCCAACCTTGCGAACCTACATCGGGGCCGTGTGGTATGGTCACCGGCTTATCGATGATGGATTTGTGCGCACCCAGTTTGCCATGGCTGACAAGCGTGCCAAGCACATCGACGATCACGCGGGTGGCCAAAAGTGCTGTGATGTCTGACGTGTCATATGGCGGAGACACCTCCACGACTTCCAAGCCGCAAATACCCTCCTTGGCGACAAGCGATACAAGCTCCAGCGCTTCACGCGGCAGGAAGCCGCCTGGCTCCGGCCAACCCGTGCCCGGCACGAAGCCGCAATCCACGCTGTCAATGTCGAATGAAATGTAGACAGCGTCTGCATCTTTCCACGCCAGCTCCAGCGCCCGCGCTGCCGTTTCAGCCAGACCCAACTCTTCAATGTCACGCATGGTGAAGATGTTGGTGTTGCGTTTGCGCGCTTCTTCCACGCCTTCACGCGGCACCTGCCATCCGCCAATTCCTACCTGCACCAAATTTACGGCTGGCACGTTCGCCAAATCGGTCGCATGGAACCACGGCGTGGTATGCATACGCTCGTCGAGATCCTTTTCCTGGATGTCGATGTGACGGTCAAAGTGGACGATACCGATGCGCTTGGATGTGCATTGCGCAATACCGCGCACACACGGGAACCCAATGGAATGATCGCCGCCGATCATGATCGGCAGCGCGCCCGATGAGGCGACGTGGCTAACCGCGCGGGTGATCTGGTCAAAGGTCTTTTCGATATTGGCAGGGATCGTGAAGACGTCCCCCACATCGCAAAGGGTCATCTGTTCGCGTAGATCAATGCCCATCTCGTAATTGTAAGGGGTGTAGAGCGCGGAAATTTTGCGCACACCCTGCGGCCCAAAGCGCGTGCCCGGGCGATAAGTTGTACCGCCGTCAAACGGGATGCCAATTATTGCCGCATCATAATTGCCGACCAACGTAGCGTCTTCGACATAGGGTGCCTTGAGGAACGTGTTGATACCCGCATAGTGCGGCAGCTCACCGCGCGCAAAGGTGGGAATGGTTTTGTCTTCCAAGCTATCGGAGCCAGTCAGACCCATACGCAGGGCCCAAGCGCGTTCTTGCTGCCAAGCGGCGGAGGGAAGCGTGCCCTCCTTCTCAGCGGCCTGCCAACCACGCATGTTGAGCTTGTCAAAGTCGGGGTGATGTTGGCGCGTTGTCGTTGGTCTGACCAATCTTCCAGCTTTCAGGCTCGCCCGGTTTGGTCCGGCTGCAAATAAGTCACGCATGGTTGGCTCCAATGTCTTGATATGTGGGTTGTGTGATCAACGCGTCGGCTTCGGGCACGTTTTTGCGTGCATCGTCCGTCAACGGCAGATCGTAAGTGATGGTTGCGCCATAGCGTTCGGGCGCATGCGGATCATGCCGGGTCTTATCAAAAACCAGAAGCCGCGTTCCGAGCTTGAACGCTTCATGAATATCATGGGTTACCATAAAAATGGTCATGCTGCGCTCGCGCCAAAGATCGAGCAACAGTTCGTGCATATCAAGTCGAATACCCGGATCGAGCGCGCCGAAAGGCTCATCGAGCAACAGCACATCAGGCTTTTTTAGAAGCGCTTGCGCAATGGCCAAACGTTGCTGCATGCCGCCTGAAAGCTGCGCGGGATAGCGCTTGCGCGCTGCAGCAAGACCGATTTTCTCAAGGGTTTCCGTTACGCGCTCATGCGCTTTTTGCCGTGCGCCGCCGAAGTACCGACTAGTCAGACCGCCTCCGGCAAACTCGTCGGCGAGGATCAAATTGTCCTCGACGGTCAAATGCGGAAAGACAGAGTATTTTTGAAAAACAATCCCCCGATCAGGCGTCGGTTCACGCGGAAGAACTTCTCCGTCCAGTAGAATTTCGCCGCCTGACGGGTGCTCTTGTGAAAGTAACATGCGAAGGAACGTCGACTTGCCGCAGCCGGACGCACCGACAATTGTGCAAAATGCGCCGGCGGGCACATCGATATTGACTCGCTCCAGCACGATGGTTCCGCCGTAGGATTTGGTGAGGTTGCGTACGCTGATTTTTGTTTCAGGGGCTTGGCTCACAGGCTGCCTCCCTGCAGATGGGCCCAGCGGAAGGCGCGCTTGGAAAGGAGCAGGAGCAGCCGGTCGATCAAATAAGCCAGCAGCGTGATCCAAATCACATAGGGCAGAATGACATCCATCGCGAGGAAGCGCCGCACCAGAAAGATACGGTAGCCAAGGCCCGAGGTGGACGCGATCGCTTCCGCTGAGATAAGGAATATCCAGCCGGGCACGAGGCCAAGCCGAAGCGCTGTGATTAGCTTTGGCAACACTTGTGGCAAAACCAAACGCGTCATCATCTGCCAAGTGTTGGCACCAAGCGTCTGCGCCTTGATGACGAGTTCACCGGGAATTTCCATCACCGCTTGCGCCGTCGCGCGAGTCATGACCGGTGCGGTTCCGAGCGCGACCAGCATGACTTTAGACGCTTCACCTAGGCCAACCATGATGAAGAGAATGGGCAATATCGTAATCGGCGGGATTAACGATATGGCAGAAATATAGGGGGCGAGCGCGGCGCGAACATGCGGGATGAAACCGATCAAGATGCCGGTCATCAATGCAAAGGCCGTGGCCACGGCCATGCCAAAACCCAAGCGCCATAAGCTGTCGAGCGTATCGACCCATAAAATGAGATCACCGGTACGTCGATCAGGAACGAAGGCCATGCGCCAAAATGTTGCCCCCATCTGTTCGATGGATGGAAGCAATTTGTCAGCCGGATTTTCAAGCCGCCGATAGTGGCTGGCCACCGCATAGGCGATGACTGTAACCACAAAAGGAGCGGCGGCCAGGCCAAGGCCGAGGACCCGGCCCGGCGACAGGTTGATCAGGCGCATGGTGTGCTTTCGAACGGCTTACAGCGCGCCGTCAGCCGCCATTTGCATGTAGCTGGTGTCAAAGCGAAGTTTCACATTGCCCTCATCGCCGTAGACAGAGCCGTCGGGGAACTCGACACCAACAAATTCAGGCGATGGGGCGCCCTCACCCAATATGCCTTTGTCAAACAGAAACTCAGCAACGAACTGCATGGTTTGCGGCAGTTCGGATGATTTGGTGAATTCGACAGCTTCTGCTGGCTCGTAGAACATTTTCGTGGTCGCGAGCTGCGCGTTGTAGCCATCCAGATCAGTACCGGACGCAACGGCCATCGCTGTGAGTGCGTCCTCATCGCCCGCGGCCATCAGACCCATGACTTCATACCAAGCACCAGTCAGGGCTTTGCCGAAGTCCGGATTGGCCGCCAATGTCTCGGTGTTGACCATCATGATATCGATGATCTCACCTGGGATGTTGGACGAATCGAAGACCTCGGTGGAACCCGGTGTGGCTTCGATCTCTGAAAGCAGCGGGTTCCAAGTCACCACGGATGTTACATCAGATGTCGCGTACGCGGCGATCATGTCGGCATCGGAAGTGTTTACGACGGTCAGATCGCGCTCCGACAGGCCGACACCATCGAGCGCGCGGGCCAGCAGATAGTGCGACACGGAAAGCTCAACGAGGTTGACATTCTGTCCGGCAAGCGCCTCAACGCTGTCGCCCTCTTTCAGAACAATGCCATCGTTTCCGTTGGAGAAGTCACCGACGATCAGTGCTGTTGTATCAACACCGCCACCTGCGGGAATAGACAGTGCGTCCATATTGGTCATGGAGCAGCCATCATATTGGCCGGCAGTGTACTGGTTGATGGATTCGACATAATCGTTGATCTGCACGATCTCGACATCGATGCCGTATTTCTCGGCCCATTTGTCCATTATGCCGGAATCTTCTAAGTAGCCCCATGGCATCCAGCCGACATAGATTGACCAGCAAACGCTGAAGCTGGTTTTTTCCTGCGCATAGGCTGGTGTGTTGACCGCCATGGCCAACATCGTGGCCGACGCCAATGCTGCTGCTTTGAGTTTGTTGATCATCATGGTCTCGCCTCTCTGCTCATTCGGCTTGGCCAAGCTCTTTTGGCCACCTGTTGAAAGAGGTTTGAGCACGCGATCCGGGAGGAGGTTCGCGTGCGCAAACCTGTGCAGATATCTCCCGGGATTTTGTCCCGCCGTGTTTCCAGCCAATATCAGCCAGATGACAACTCTCGGACCAGCATCTTTCATTTCAAGTGAAAGATCGGAACCCTAGATGTCCGCTGCACGAGAATGATCATGCAAACACTGTGCCAACGGAAAAGTACCGATCTAGCCGTAAAATCGCCAGATTCGCTGTTGGATCGACGCATTTGTGGGCAGGTTGCCGCTATTTTTGGCGTTTCAAACACCACGCAACGAATGCACTACGCCCATCTGAGCCGTAAATTCGCTCGTAGTTTCATGATTGAGCGGCCGTTGGCCACGTCTTCCAACTGCGCGGACGCACGACCTTTCAAGCTCTGGCGGGCGTTGACAGTGCTAATAATAAGGCCACTCGAGAGCGGTCCTGCAGGACGGGAGCGCGGGAAAAGCAGGCGCTTCCACAAGGTGCGGCTTCTGTCTGGCAGCACGCGGAAACAGGCCAATGTCCGCGCGCCGCGCGCTGAATTGACGTGTTCTGTGACGATGCTTTCCCAGTCCCCTTCCAGAATGGCCCCTGGCGGCAGAACCAAGACCCAAGGCGCCCGGACTTTAGCGAGAACGTCAGTGATTTTTGCTTTTGCTGGGAAGAAGTCAGCGCCGGCAACATCGGCAACTTTCGCCGTACGGTCCGTTGAACCGCGATCATAAACAATCAATTGCGAGACGATGCCGCTAACGGCATGGGTCACGAGCGGTGGCAACATATGCGCCAACGCTTCCTCGTCATTCTCGGTGGGCACGATCACTGTCAGCATCAACGTCCATCTTATTTTGCTGTGCAGCATGAAACCAGAACATTTTTGTTCTTGTATTGTTCCGTTTTCAAAGATAGGAATAAAGTCATCGACGGTGATTCCACAGGACCCAATCATGGAAGCGATCAATCAGGCAGATATTCAGGCTTTCGGAAGTGATGCCGAAACCAGCGTGCGACGAGCCAATCATGTGATCGATAAAGCGGGCATGCGCTTAACTGACCGACAAGTGCGCGGACGGGCCAGCCAAATAAACCCGACCGGGCGGTTTGAGCCGTTTACGCGCGCGCCATTGGATGATGGCTGGCAATCGCTTGAGGAACTGCCGCCGTTCAAGACAGATGTTCAGGTTGAGCATGCGCGCTCAGCAATAACACGCAACCAGTCACCCGATGTCCCGTTTGATCGCTCAGTCAATCCTTATCGAGGTTGTGAGCATGGCTGTGTTTATTGTTTCGCCCGACCCTCTCATACCTACCAAGGGCTTTCTGCCGGGCTGGATTTCGAAGCACAGCTGTTTGCAAAGCCTGATTTAGCACGTGTTCTGGAAAAAGAAATCACAAGGCCAGGTTATGAGCCAAAGCCGATCGCGATTGGCACCAATACTGACCCTTATCAACCAATTGAGAAAGATTGGATGGTGATGCGGTCGGTGCTCGAGGTGCTGGAGCGCTACAATCATCCTGTGATGATCACCACCAAAGGGGCCATGATCCAACGTGACATTGATATTTTGGAGCGCATGGCAGCCAATGGTTTGGCCAGCGTCATGATGTCAGTGACGACGATGGACAGGCATCTTGCCAGAACAATGGAACCGCGTGCTTCCACGCCAACCAAGCGGCTGGAAACGATCCGGGCGCTATCTGAAGCCGGTATTCCAACCGGTGTTTTGGTTGCACCAATTATTCCGGGCCTTAATGATCATGAAATCGAGAAGATTTTGGATGCTGCCGCTGCGCAAGGCGCATTGTATGCCAGCCATGTGATCTTGCGCCTTCCCCTGGAGGTGGCCCCAATCTTTAAAGAGTGGCTTCTGCGTCATTATCCGGAGCGTTACCGGCACGTTCTTTCGCTTGTGCGCTCTATGCGCGGCGGCAAGGATTATGATGCCAATTGGTCCGCACGCATGAAGGGAACCGGGCCGTATGCCTGGCAGATTTCCCGGCGCATGCAATTGGCGACCAAGCGTCTTGGTTTAACTGCTCGCGTTCGCCAACTGCGCACCGATCTGTTTTCCGGCGCTCAGACGCATGGAGAGCAACTGGCGCTTTTGTAACGCGTTCTTTGAGTTCAAGCCCGCCCATCCCTTAAGAAGAGGGAATTTGCAGCGCCTGCCGAATACGTCACCTGTCCTGACGTGCTGCCTTCCCTTGGCGGGCTTGATTGCAGCCGGTGCGCATGGAACATGTCCCCCATTCGTTTCATGTGCACCGGCTGATTTTTTTGTGCCTGACTACTATCACGAAATCGCCATTCTAGATGGCGCCAACGGTTACGTCGCTGGCTGCGACGAAGCTGGGCGGGGTCCGCTAGCTGGGCCAGTTGTAGCGGCGGCGGTTATCCTGCCCGTCAACACTGAAATTCCTGGATTGGATGATTCAAAGACCCTGACAGAAAAGCGCCGTGAAGTACTTTTTGAGAAAATTCATGAGTGTGCTTTGGCCATCAGCGTAGCCAGCCAAAGTGCGATGACAATTGACGAGGTCAATATTCGCCAAGCCAGTCTCGGAGCAATGCGAACCTCATTGGCAGGGTTGGCGATTACGCCAAGCGCCGCGTTGTTTGATGGACGGGATATTCCGGTTGGCCTTTCCGCCAACCTTCGAAAGCAAGCTATCATTGGTGGTGATGGCCGGAGCATGTCCATCGCGGCAGCATCCATCATCGCCAAGGTTACCCGGGACCGGATGCTGATCGTGCTGGATCGTCAGCATGCACAGTATGGTTTTGCTTCCCACAAGGGATATGGCTCAGCTAAACAACATCAAGCAGCCATTAAAGAACATGGCGGCGTAAGGCGGGTGCACCGCATGAGCTTTGCACCGTTTCGACAATCGGAACTGTTTTGACATTCAATCTAGGCGACTTAGTTCAGGTTAGTTTTCACCTGAGCCAACGCGTCCTTGAACAAATCACCGGAATTTTTGGCCGACATCTTGTCGCCCAATAGTTTTCCAGCCGCTTCAATAGCCAGATCAACCGATGCATTGCGCACATCATTGACGGCATCAGCTTCTGCTTGAGCAATCTTTTGCTCCGCCATCGCGGTACGCCGCGCCACATACTCTTCAGTTTTTTCTTTGGCCTCAACAGCGATTTGCTCAGCTTCCTTCTTGGCAGCTGTCACAATCTCTTCGGCCTCTTTTTCGGCATCCTGACGCTTGCGCTGGTACTCGGCCAGCATCTGCTGCGCCTCTTCGCGCAGGCGACGCGCCTCTTCCAATTCGTTGCGGATTTTGTCAGCGCGTGCGTCGAGCGCTTTGGTGACAAAGCCCGGAACCTTTAAGTAAACGAGCAAGGCCAGAAAGATAACAAGACCGATAAAAGTCCACGTTGTTGCGTCAAACATCTCTTTTACCGTCTTCTCACTTGCCGGAAACTGCTTTTGTCAGATCAGCGTTCGTAACGCTAAGCCCGACCAGCTTTTCAACTAGCTGAGCAGCTGTATCCTGAGCTATCGAGCCAACCTCACCCATCGCTTTACTGCGAATATCGGCAATGCGCGTCTCAGCCTCAGTCAGTTTTGCAGATAGATCTTCATCTACTTTCGCGCGCTCAACTTCCGCTTCGGCTTTAGCCTTGTCACGCGCTTTCTGACCAATCTCGCTGGCATTCGCTTTGGCGGTGGCCAAGTCTTGTTCATAAGCAGCGATGGCAGCGTTTGTTTCGTCAGACAAGTCCTGCGCTTTGGCTAGATCCTGCGCGATCCTATCCTGACGTGTTTCAAGGATTTCGCCGATGCGCGGTGAAATGACCTTGGAAATGAACCAATAGAAAAAGCCAAATGTAATCGCCAACCAAAATAGCTGCGACGCAAACGTCGAGGTATCAAAGGGTGGGAAAACACCACTGTCAGCTGCAGCGCTTGCTGCATCTTCACCAGCGGCAAATGCTTTGGATATCAACATCGTCGATCCAATCGATGGCCGTTTTTTCTTGGTCGGTTTGAAACGAGGCGCAAATGCGCGCCTCGCACATTATTTCGCGCGATAATTAAACGGCGAACAGAAGAAGAAGCGCGATCAGGAGCGAGAAAATGCCCAGCGCTTCGGTCACGGCAAAGCCGAAGATAAGGCGACCGAACTGGCCGTCTGCGGCTGACGGGTTGCGCAGTGCGCCAGACAGGTAGCTGCCGAAAATGTTGCCAAGACCAAGAGCTGTACCAGCCATGCCGAGACATGCGAGGCCTGCGCCAAGGTATTTTGCTGCTTCCGCTTCCATGAGTTTTCTCCTTTGGATTTGCGTAATTTGGATGAGAATTTAAATTTGCGCGTCGCCTATCCGATCAGTGGCTCGGATGCAATGCATCATTGAGGTACATGCAGGTCAGAACGGTGAAAACGTAGGCCTGCAGGAACGACACCAGGAACTCGAGCGCAGTAATCGCGACGGTCATGATCAACGGCAGCACGGCTCCGACAACACCGGCAAAGCCCAAAGCCGACATGGATGCAACGAAACCCGCAAAAACCTTCAATGTGATGTGACCTGCCAGCATGTTGGCAAAGAGACGTACCGACAACGAAATGGGGCGAGAAAGAAACGAAATCACTTCAATCGGCACAACCAATGGAAGAACATAACCTGGTACACCGTCTGGCACGAAAAGGCCCAAAAACTTGGGGCCGTGCTTCATGAAGCCGTAAACGGTAACCGTTCCAATCACCAGCATCGCCAGCGCAAAGGTGACAATAATCTGACTTGTAACTGTAAAGAAGTAAGGCACCATGCCGAACAAGTTGGCGACAAGGACGAACATGAAGAGCGAGAACACAAACGGAAAGAATTTCATTCCTTGCGAACCCGCAGCGTCCCGCAACATGCTAGCCACGAACTCATAGGCCATTTCTGTCATCGACTGGAAGCGCGTTGGCACCATGGCGCGGTTTGCGCTGCCAAAGAACAGAAACGCGGAAGACGCTGCAACCGTCGCTACCATAAAGAGCGAAGCGTTGGTGAAAGACAGGTCCAGGCCCGCGATATTCTCAAGCGGTATGATGTCTTTTACTTTAAACTGGGAGATTGGATCGTTGGCCAATTTCTCGTCCCTTATTTTTCGCCTCGTTCTTCGGGCGGTTTAGCGTAGTTTGCCTGCGCCACAAGCCCTGCCGAACGTAAAACGTTCAAAACACCTGCAGCGAACCCCAAAAGCAGGAATATGATCATCCCCCATGGGGTTGTTCCCGCAAAATTATCGATGAGGAAACCGAGGCCTGCGCCCGCCACCACACCGGCAATGAATTCGCTTGAAAGCTTGAACGCTTTGGCCACACCCGGGCCCGTCGCAGCGCTGTCCGCTTCCAATTTTTTGTCTTCGTCTTTTACCTTGGCTGCAATCTTGGCTTCGAGCGACACGCGGCGCTCATCAAGATTGTTTTGCGAAACCGAGCCCGTACCATTGTTTTCCGGAAAACGATTTTTGCTGCCGGACGCCATGCACACACGCTCTGAGGTACCCTCTGAAGTCGGCGGCAACATAGTTTTGTGCATGATCAGCGTCAACCCGAGTCCAAGACTCAGTGAACTGCATATTTATTTATATATTTTATATATTTAGCTGGGTCTAATCAAAAGGTCGCAGCCGATTGTCGGCTGCGAATTTGTGCAATTGCGAATTAGGGCCCTGCGCGGGCCCTTATCCCCAACCGCCGTCGCTGGTTCTGTAAAAGATATGCAAGCCGATTTTTGAGACTCGTTCCATGGCTCGCGCCCAACGCGGAGAGACATATGTAGCATGATAGTGAGTCGATGAACCCACATCATCAAGCCAGATTTTGCCAGCGGTTACGGCCATGCCGATCTCTTTGGCGAGCTTCCAGTGATAGGGTGAGTTTATGCGGTCGCGAATGCCATCGCATGCAAATGAGAACTGGCAACGGTTACGCCAATGGTCATTGTGGTAGACTACGCCGCAGATTGTGTTGGGGAAAGTGGGGTTTCTGACCCGGTTCAAGATAACTTGAGCAACAGCTGCTTGGCCGAGTTTTACTTCGCCACGTGCTTCAAAGTAGATGCCTTCCGCCAAACACTTCTGTTCCTTGTTTGAGAAAACATGCGGCGGCAGTGGATTAGCAGCCCACCAATAGTCGTTTTTGCGCGTTCTTGGCACAAAACGACCGGCGGCGGGTTCCTCCTCCTTCAACAGGCTTGCAAAGGGTGATTCGCGCGCAAAGTCTGGCGCTGGCGGCGCATACGCGGTTGCCAGAATATCCGGGACAGGATTGTTGACCAGTTCAGCAATCAAAGGCGATACGCCAGGTGAGACTGGTTTCTCGGTCTTTTCGTGAAAGGCGGTCGCCAACTTGATTTCCTTGCCGTCGATAACATCGTCCGGCTGAGTAAAGATCATTTTGTTGTCGTCTGAGACGGCAGGACGCAATAAAAACGACTCTCTGTGCAGTACGGATCCGGCAGAAAATGCCTTTGGCGGTGCAGTTGGAACCACTGCAGCCACGCGCCCGGTTTTTGCTGCGCGATTGATACGGTCCTCATCGGGCGTTTCGGGTGCAATTGACTTCTCGGCAGAAATGGCAATGGGTCGTGAACCAACGCCACTGTTTATAGCGCCCGTCACAATCGGATCGGATGCGAACTTTGCTTCCGCAGCATGGATTGCTCCAGCCCCTGAGCGCGTCATGTGTGTTTGCCATCGTTGCCCAACAGGCTTGTCGCCGCCAGCTATGAGCGCAGACATGTCCTGCAAAGAGACTTGGCTTGGTGTCGTAGCGAGCATGGCAACACCGCAAGCCAGAGGCAGAACAAGTTTTTGGGAAAAAGAGGCAAGGCCACGCACGGACCGTGGAAAGGCGATGGGCACTACAATACTCCGATACACACACTCTTTACGAGGGTTGATGGAAACTCGAACCAACCCTTTGATTGAGGCGACAATGAAGCATTAACCTTGATGCGTGGTTAAAGGCCCGGTGACTATTTGTTAGTAAACGTAACTACCGCTTTTTCTTGGCGCGACCTGCGAACGGATTATCGCTCGTGCGTAAGTGAAGCCGAATAGGGACCCCAGGCAAGTCAAACGTCTCGCGAAGCCCGTTTTTTAAATAGCGCGTATAAGCTGCCGGCAGTGCGTCGGGCCGCGAAACACTGATAACAAAGCCCGGTGGACGGCTTTTCACCTGGGTCATGTATTTGAGCCGAAGACGCCTACCTGAAACTGCAGGCGGCGGGTGATGGGATGTCACACCTTCCAACCAACGATTTAACCGGGCTGTAGAAATCCGGCGGTTCCAGACTTTGTGGGTGGCAACGATTTCGGGCAGCAAATTATCCAGCCCTTTGCCGGTCTCTGCAGAAACCGGGATTGCGCGGACACCTTTTATCTGCGGCAGCAAAGTGCGCGTGCGCTCGTGCAGATGTTTGAGCGTCGACTGTTTGTCTTCAATCAGGTCCCACTTGTTGAAAGCGATAACAGGCGCTCTGCCCTCGCGCGCAATCAGATCAACAATCTGCAAATCCTGTTTCTCAAGCGGAATTTGTGCGTCCAACAAGATGACGACCACCTCAGCAAAGCGAATAGCCCGTAGGCCATCGGAAACGGACATCTTTTCAAGACGATCCTGCACCTTGGATTTGCGGCGCATACCGGCGGTATCATGAAGACGGATTTTGCGACCTTGCCATTCCCAATCGACTGAAATTGAGTCTCGGGTGATACCCGCTTCCGGCCCGGTCAGAAGGCGGTCTTCACCAACCAACTTGTTGATCAGTGTCGACTTGCCCGCATTCGGACGGCCTACAATGGCGATCCTGAGCGGTTTGGTTTCATCATAATCCGCTTCGATAACCTCACCGTCGTCATCAAGCTCGACATCGACGTCCGCCAATGCCTCGTCGCTGGATGCGCTTTCTTCTTCATGCGCCAGGGCACGCTCTTCTCCAATGGCTTCCACGATCGCATCTCTTAGATCGAGCATCCCCTGCCCATGCTCGGCAGAGACCTGCACGGGCTCCCCCAGCCCCAGCGAGTAGGCGTCGTAGATGCCGCCTTCGGCCCCGCGTGCTTCTGCTTTGTTGGCCACCAAAACGACGGGCTTGCCGGTCCTCCGCAAGATTTCAGCAAACTTTTCATCGGCAGCTGTCAGGCCGGTTTTCGCATCCACTACAAAAAGTGCGACGTCCGCTTCTTCAACGGCAATGCGGGTCTGACTGCGCATACGGCCCGGCAGCGTAGAAACATCGCCTTCTTCCAAGCCTGCCGTATCTATGACGTCAAAGCGCAAATCCGCGAGCCGGGCTTCGTGGCGTCGGCGATCACGGGTGACACCCGGTTTGTCGTCGACAAGCGCCAACTTGCGCCCGACTAGCCGATTAAACAGCGTCGATTTTCCAACATTGGGCCGACCGACGATGGCAAGTGCAAAACTCACCCCTGCGAAACCTTACCGCTGGAGATGATCAAGTCACGAATAATGGTCGCACGCTGCGCGATGCCGCCCGGCACCTGAACATCGCTAAGAAGTTCATCGATCAAAAGAAGCGCGTCATCCGCGCGGCCATCTTTCCACGCAGCCATCGCGAGTGCTTCGCGGGCAGAATGACGGAAAGCATTGTCGGCGGACGTCAGCGGCTCGGCGCGTTGCGCCACATCTTGATAGCTACCAGCATCGACCAGCAAGTAGGCCGCCCGTACACGCGCGGCATCACGCAACATGGCTGGGACCGAATTGTCTGCTGAAACGGCATCGAAGTCGGCGATTGCCTGATCCGTGTTGCCTGCATTGTGACGTTCGCTGGCTGCACGCATGCGCGCCAAAACAGCGTATTGGCCGTAGCCGGCAGCTTCCAGTTCGGCCAGCTTGGCCAACGCTTCTTCAGAGTTGCCTTCATTGGCAAGTTCAAGTGCATCGGAGTAACGGTCACCGGAGGCATTGGCCAGGCTTGTTGTGTAAGCCTGCCAACCAACAAACGCTGCTGTCGCCAGCGCAATTGCAACCGCACCACCCACGATCAAAAGGCCATAGCGCGACCAAAAATCCTTTAGCTTGTCGGTGCGAAGTTCCTCATCAACTTCGCGAATAAAGCTGTCATTGGACATCGTTCTTCATTCCTGAAAACTCGTTAGCGCGCCCTTAGCTTTATTGGGACGCGATTGCCAGTCACCGGCGCGCGATTAGGTCGGCCACGGCGCCGCGCCAAACAAATATAGGTGAGCCCAAACATAAACAACAACGAACAGAGCAGAGCCGACTGCGCCAGCTATGATGTCGTTACGAATAGAGACGGCCTCAAACACGGGATCTCCCCGTCGCTTGACGGATATACGATTGAGCACCGCCCAAACCAGGAACGATCCGAACAAAATGTACGAAGCGAGTTCGCCATTGGCGAACAAGTGCGCAACAGCCCAAATTTTTACGCCAAGGATCATTGGATGCTTTACGGCCTGTTTGATACGGCCCGCCGGAATTTGTGACGCAACCAACAAGACCAGTGCAACCCACATCAGTGGGATCGCTAAATGCGCAGCCCAAGCGGGCGTTTCATAAAAGGAAATGTTTAAATCGGAGATTCGGGCTTGGCCGTAACCCCCAATCAGCAGGACCAATCCCGCCAATGAGACCACACTGTAAACTGCTTTCCATGCGCCTTCACCGCGTTTTTCGATGAACGCTTCACGTTGATCGGCAAAGTACATCTTGGCCATATGCATGCCGAGAAAAAGGATCAGCCCGAGTATCAACCAGATCATTTCAACACCAAAGGGCCAGCCTATTCGCCCGGCTGCACTTTTTGTACATCGACTTCAGCCGCGCCATGAATATCGAGCCACTCCTTGTCGATGGTGGGCAAATCCTCATCATTGATGGCAGCTTCGAAGGACTGCAGGCGTTTATAAATGGACAGGAGTTCAACGACCGTTGTCCATGAATTGACGAGGTACTGGAACGAATTCGATACTTGGCTGAAAGCGGTCAAAATCTGTTGGAGGATACCAAAGGTGAAGCCGATTGCCGCGCCTGCGATAATGGATGGAATCAGAAGGATGTAAGCGAAGATGCCGTCTGCCTGAAGGTACGCAAAGCGGAAAACGTTGAAGTACATGTATTCCAGATAGAGCCTGAAATAGTTGCGCCGGACATCACGAAAGAGATTGCCCACTGACAGAGGTTGAGCGCGTTCAGGATCATCTTCGCCATATACCAATTCCTTGCGGTAGGCCGCCTCAACCCGCTGGTTCTTAAACTCGAGGCCGGGCAACCTTATCCCTGCAACGGCCAGCAACACAGTTCCAAAGAGCGACCATAGAATTGCCGCCCAGACCAAGGCTTGTGGCACAGCTCCAAAAAACGGGATCTCCGGTACAAACTGCGATAGCCCCCACAAAATGGGAAGGAATGCAATGAGCGTCATCACAGCATCGATGGCCGATACGCCGAGCCCCTCCATAATCCCGGCAAAACGCATCGTATCTTCCTGCACGCGCTGTGACGCACCCTCGATATGGCGCACGCGTGCCCAGCGCTCCATGTAGTAGTTGTTCATTGCGGTGCGCCAGCGGAAGATCCAGTGCGATACGAAGTATCGGAACACGACAATGATCGCGATGAACATGAACGCGAGCTGAGCAAAAACGAATATCAATCCGAACAGATCACCGGCTGCTACGGCGGGGTCCGGATTTTCCGCTAGCGCGTTCTGCACCATGTCGAAAAATGGGCGACGCCAATTGTTGATGGCCACGGAAACCTGGACATTGAAATAGGTGACAAAAAGGATCAGTGATGCACCGGCAACTGACCATATTTCCCAAGGATGTTTGCTGCGAAAGTGCCAGAAGCCGATAAAGGCACCAGCAAATGCAATGTAGTAGACATAAAACCAGAGGAAATCCGGCGTCCAGAAGTGGCCTAAACCAATGACTGGAGGTGTCCCCTCCGGCGTTACGCCAAAAAGCACATCGCCCCAACCTGAACCGCCGAGCAGATACCACACACAGATTGCAACGGCTGACCAAACGACAAAAGATAGGAAAAAGAGTCTGGGTTCAGGGAAAAAAGAACGAAACAAATTTCAACTCCGCGCGCTGGCGTGACAAGCACAAAAGGCAGTGTTAGCCCAAAGGCGTGCTGCAACGAAACCCTTTAATAACAAATGCATTGAGGAGGCATTATGAACCAACAAGCTCTGGCCGCTGTCGGCGTCTACGCCGCACTTTGCACGATCATCATTTTCTGGTTGGCCAACGAAACCGGCAAAGTGCGCCGAAAAGAAAGAATCGCTTTGGGCGATGGGGGCGATAAACGTTTGTCACGCTTGATGCGCGGCACGGCGAACAATACCGAGTATGTTCCTTTCTTCCTGATCAAACTATTGATTGCAGCGCTGATCGGCATGCCTGCTTGGGTGGTGCACTTGTTTGGCGTGGTATTTGTAGCAGGCCGCGCGCTCCACGCGAGCTATTTTGTGTATCCCGGCACGCCCATCATGCGCCGCTTTATCGGGTTTGGCATCGCGTTTTTGGCACAAGGCATATTGCTCCTTGGCCTCATTGCGCACGGGATATGGATGTCATTTGGCAGTTAGTCGCCTCGCCACCATATCTTCGGCATCACCAATTCATCATTTGCAGGTACATTTTTCCGATCGAGCGGATGGGGAAGCCTTACCTGGTCATGACGTGCCAAGCCTTCAATCAAATCGTTTCGAACGAATGTGACTTCCAGTACCCGCGGCACTTGAACATTTTTATACTCAGCAATCCCGCAGCAATTGTTCGGGTGAGCATGGCATATCGAGAAGTTGCGATAGATCTTCTCGAAAATCGTTGCAAACGTTTGAAAAAAGTTGGGTTCAAACATGCGCTGAAGCCAGTGAAACTCGACTATTATCGTCGAAAACTGCGCGAGAGAATCCACTGATTCATACATCAGGACGTCATACTCACCGCCCTCTATATCCATCTGCAAAATCCGCGCGCCAGTACTTTGCCCGACACTCTGTTCAACCCAATCAGACAGGGTTACAAAATTACCGTGAGTTCGATTGCCGATGAATTTTGGGATGAACTGGAAATTGTCATCCTCCATTGGCGCTGAGTCTACAGATGCATCAGCCATGAATGAGCGAATACCGTAGCGATTGCTCAGCTCTCTCTCAAAATGGGCGACATATTCGACGCCCGGGCTAAAGCAAAATTCAACATTCTCAAGAATATCCGGCAGCAGGTAACCACCGTCGCCATCACCACCAATTCGGATAAGTTCAACAGGCACATAGTGTGCGCGAAACCGCGCCAAAAACAATCGAACCGTGTCGATATCAACAAGCAGTGTTATAAGGGTGCCACGCTGAAAGGCCTCTTTGCGAACCCAGTTTCTGAACTTTGACCTCAGACCCATAGTCTTTTCGTTTGCACCACCAAAGACAGCAGTTACCTACTCCCACTCGATTGTGCCGGGAGGTTTGCTGGTAACGTCATAGACGACACGATTGATGCCGCGAACTTCGTTGATGATGCGCGTTGCTGCCTGACCCAGAAAAGCCATGTCATACGGAAAAAAGTCAGCCGTCATGCCATCGACGGATGTCACCGCGCGCAAGGCACAAACGAACTCATAGGTGCGGCCATCGCCCATCACACCGACGGTCTGAACGGGTAGCAGCACAGCAAAGGCCTGCCAAATGTCATCATACAGCCCGGCCTTGCGGATTTCATCGAGATAGATCGCATCGGCCTGCCGCAGTATATCGAGCTTTTCGCGCGTCACACCGCCGGGACAACGGATCGCCAAACCCGGGCCGGGGAATGGATGACGGCCGATGAAGGAACCCGGTAGGCCCAACTCATGGCCGAGCAAACGCACCTCGTCCTTGAACAATTCACGTAACGGCTCGACCAGTTGCATATTCATGCGATCGGGCAAGCCACCGACATTGTGGTGCGATTTGATCGTGACCGACGGTCCGCCGGAAAAAGAAACGCTTTCGATGACATCGGGATAGAGCGTGCCCTGCGCGAGGAAATCGGCGCCACCGAGTTTTCCGGCCTCTTCCTCAAACACATCGATGAAGAGTTTGCCGATGGTCTTGCGCTTGGTTTCAGGGTCGGCCTCACCTTCCAAAGCATCGATGAAGAGGTCGGATGCATCCACATGCACCAGCGGAATATTGTAATTCTCGCGGAACATGGCGACCACCTCGTTCGCCTCATTCATGCGCATCAGGCCATGATCCACCAAAATACAGGTCAGCTGATCGCCGATTGCTTCGTGGATCATCACAGCGGCAACCGAGGAATCGACGCCGCCAGACAGCCCACAAATCACGCGCTTGTCGCCAACCTGCTCGCGGATCGCTGCGATGGCCTGATCCTTGTAGCCGGCCATCGTCCAATCTTGTTTAAGGCCCGCCAGTTTGACGAAGTTCTCATAGAGCTTTTTGCCATTGGGCGTGTGATGCACTTCCGGATGGAACTGGACTGCATAAAAGTTGCGGCTCTTGTCTGCGGTTATGGCAAATGGTGCGTTGGGAGACGTGCCATAAACATCAAAGCCCGGTGCAATCTTTGAAACATGATCACCATGGCTCATCCAAACCTGTTCATCACCTTCACCAAACCAGTCATCTAGCAGGGGAAGGTTCACATCTTTGGGTGTGACATAGGCACGGCCAAATTCGGCGGTCTTGTGACCGCGCTCCACATGACCGCCAAGGCAATGCATCATAACCTGCTGGCCATAGCAAATGCCCAAGATCGGCTTGCCGCGTTCAAAGACGGACATGGGTGGCATCGGCGCGCCTTCGTCAAAGACGGATGCAGGACCACCGGAAAAGATGACTGCTTTAGGGTCAATCTCATCAAGCAAAGCGTCATTGACGTTCTGGAATGGATGAATCTCGCAGTAGACGTGCAACTCGCGTAGGCGACGCGCAATAAGCTGCGTGACCTGACTTCCAAAATCGATGATGAGGATTGTTTCGTCGTGACGGGTAAGCGATTTGTCTGTCATCGGCACGCTTTAACGCCGATGGTGCAGCGCGGCAATGGCACTTACGCAATGTCCAACACTTAACCGCAATCAAACGGTTCGAACGCCGCCTCCACCCGCGGCTGATCAGTTTTTGAGATACAGCCCGCGTTTACATAGAGCCTGAAAGTACGGAGCTCTTTGCAGACACGTTCTTCAGCACCTTCGCCCGCAAAAGGCGCATTGCCTTCGGCGAGCGCGACAATGCCTGTCAAAGACTCTTGATAGGTCAACACACCACCCATCAGCCAAGCCGGATCACACATGATGGATGACGCGCGGACGGGCAAAATCGAAAAAGCAAAAATCGCCAAGAAAGCCAGAACTCTCATTGCGCCAGATTATCAGAAATGCAGGCTTGGCCTATGCACGTTCACGTGAGCGTGGCTTCCAGGTTCTCGACGGCTACTGCCATCTTTTCATCAATCACGTGCAAATACTGGGTCCAGTCATCGATATGATGCAAATCGGCGGCGCCGTCGGAAATACCGCGCAGTCCCAACAACGGCACATCAAAAGCCATGCAGGCGCGCTTGATCGCAAAGGTTTCCATATCCACGAGATCAGCGTCGATGTCGCCATAGGCGTCGCCGGAAACGATATTGCCGCCGGTCGATAGGCGTTTGGCGGGCGGGCCGCCTTCAAACGTTTGCAGTGGCACTTCGATGGGCAAATCGAGGAATGGGGTTGCGCCTTTTTCAAAGCCCAATGGTGACGCATCAATATCGCGATAGGAGACCGACGCGATCTGGTAAACTGCGGCCTGCTCAAGCGTGTTAGAGCCCGCTGACCCAAGCGACACGACCATGTCCGGCTTGTCTGCACTCAGTGCGCGGGTGACTTGGACCGCCGCTTCCACCGGGCCGACACCGCACATTAATGGCGTCATCAGCGCCTTCAGGTGCGGGCCGTACTCAGCATCCGCTGCCATTACATAAAGGATTTTGGTTTTTCCAACGGTCTTCAACATGCAGGCCCCTTAACTCTCAAAAAGCGATTTAATGTCAGCGGCGACTTTGATCAATTCATCACCCAAAGCGTTGCGTTCAAAACCGCCGCAAAACTGATCCATGCAAGGTATGGCACCATTAAGAGGGCTGCGAGCCGATCAAGCCGCCAACTTGTTTTGACGAAGGCTGCGGTCAACGCAATCATCAAGATGATGATAATCAGCGCCAGACCCATCATCTGTAGACCAAAGAAAACCGGCGACCAAGTGAGATTGACAGCAAATTGAATGAACCAAGTCTTTGTGGGCACGCTGCTTTTGGCGCGGTCCCAGGAACGCCATCCGGCAAAGGCAACCATTGCATAAAGTACGGTCCAGACCGGTGCGAATACCCAATCGGGCGGATTGAAGACGGGCTTGGCCAGATTGTCATACCATTCGCCAGGTGGCGTGGACGCGCCGACGATGCCTCCAAGCGCCACGGTGGCGATAAGAAAAATTGGCAGTGTGATCCAACGCTTCATATACAGGTTTCCTGACTCACCTAGGCTTTTGCATAACCGCAAAAAAGAACCCATCCGTTTGAGTCGAGCGTGGTGTCAGCGTGATGCATTTTAGATCCGCCGACCAGGGCTGCGGTTTATCAAAGCCAAACAAATCTTGCCAAACCTCGCCTGCTGAAAGCAATTCCCAGCCCGCGTGGCGATCGCCGAACGCATAAATCTGTTCTTCATTTTCTGACTGGAATACCGAGCATGTTATGTAGCAAAGGAAACCACCGGGTCGGACGTAATTTGCCGCGCTGTCGAGTATAGCACTCTGTTCACTGCATCTCTGTTCAAGCGCCTTCTCGCTCAACTTCCATTTGGCATCGGGATGACGTCGCCATGTGCCTGAACCGGTGCAGGGTGCATCCACAACGACGCGATCAAAACGGTTCTGCAAATGAGAAAGATCAGCGTCTGCAGCATGCACCTGAACATTGCGTGTGCCGGCACGTTTCAACCGGTCGAAGATGGGGGCAAGCCGTTGCTTGTCATTGTCATAGGCATGAACCTGTCCCTTATTCTCCATCGCAGCCGATAGCGCCAAGGTTTTGCCACCCGCTCCCGCGCAAAGATCAAACACCTGCTCGCCGGGTTGAGGAAAGACGAGATCGGCAACGATTTGTGAGCCTTCATCCTGGACTTCGAACCACCCTTTTTGAAATGCTGGTTCAGCTTGAACATTAGGTAGCCGGCCCGCGCGGCGCGGCGGCGCGATACGAATACCATGGCGGGCGATAGTCGTTGCCTTGGCGCCGGTTTTTTCCAGCGCTTTGAGTACTTTTGTGCGGTCAGCTTTGAGCGTATTCACCCGCAAATCCAGTGGCGGTCGCAATGTCAAAGCCTTGGCCTCGTCTATCCACTCGCTTTCAAAGGTCTCTTGCAAAGCGTCTGCGCACCATGGCGGGACATCTGCTTCAACCCACGGATCAGCCAAGGTTAAATCACGGTCAAAGGCTTTCTTGAGTTCTTGTGAGGGTATGGGCGGGGCGAACTTGTCGCCATCAAGTTCAGCTTCAATCTTGTCGAGAGGCATGCTCCACGAAAAAGCCAGCGCACCGAAGACCAAAGCCAACGCGCTATCATTATCCATACGAAACGCGGTCGACGCTCGTTGGCGCATAACATCATAAACAAAATTTCCAATGGCAGCCCGATCACCAGAACCTGCAAACCGGTGCGCCCGGCCCCAGTCTGACAAGGCGACGGAGACCGGACGATTATTGTCTTCGATATCAGCCAAAACCTCGATGGCTGCAGCTAGTCGTCCGCCAAGGCGCATAATGTCGGTCTACCCGTCAGTGAATCTTTGCCGCTGTCTATTCACCGGGAACAAGATTGGAAAGGGCCATCTTGGCTTGTTGGTTGGCGGATTTTGATCGCAATACGGCAGAAGGCAACCGAATTGAGGCTATTGTACCCCGGCCAAGTTCTGATCGGAAAGACAACTCGTAACCATTTTCATCGCTGAGCTTGCGCGCGACTGCCAAACCAAGGCCATAGCCATCTGAATCGTCACCTTGGAAGAATGGCTCCATCAACAGATCCAGTTGAGCAGGTTCCATCCCAATGCCCGTATCTGCGACAAACAAAACGATGCCCTCAGCTTCTTTCCTATATCCTATGAACAGGCCACCATCTGGCGTATATTTGACAGCGTTGGAGACCAGGTTGGTAAGAACACGCATGACATCAAGTGGCGCTGCTGACACTTCTTCATCTGGCATTGCCATACGAAACATCAGGCCTTTTGCACGCGCCTCGGCGCCAAACATGGCCTCGATGTTTTTCAAGATGACGGACAATGCAAATGTTTCCAAGCCGCCGGCGGGTGCGTCATTTGTTTGGTGATCATCGACCTGCTCACTGACCCGATCAAGATTGGCAGTCACGAGGTCGTCCAGATAGTCAAAGCTTTCGGTAACTTGCTTGGCAGTCGACGGATTTTTCTTGCTCAATTGCATCAAGGCCATGCGAAGCGAAGTAAGTGGCTGACGAATATCGTGGGCAGCTGAAGCGAACATTTCGCGGTCACGCGACGCCAAAGCTGACGCTTTCTGATAGCTTTGCTCCGCCGATCTTAGCGCCTCGCTCAGTTGGAGCTTTTCCTCGCCGAGCCGAATTCTCGCCATCAGCGCATCATCATGTGCGCTTCGCATGGCAAGCGTACGAACAAATATCGCGAGTGAGAAAATCACGCCCTCAAACAAAAGCATGACCCGGCCATAGTGACCGGTGATGTCTTGATTGAATCGACCGGGGAACCCATAGCCAACAATCGTCAGCACCATCGCAGACGTCACCAGCAGCATACCAAGAAGGAAGACGCCCGAGCCTACATGGCCACGTCTGTATGATGCAATCGCGGCCCATAGATTGAGCGTGCTGACGACAAATACCAAAACAAGAACGCTCTGTTTGAACAAAGCGACATCAACAAGAAACGGAAAGGTAATCGCAAAGGCTGCAGACACAAAACCAATAGTCGGCAGCGCGATATTGAACACCGGATGATGCTTCCGTGCCTCTATGAAGGCCCAGGTGAAGAAGCTTCCAAAACAACCGATACTAATGCCGACCGGCCCCATGGCGACCGCGTTCCATTGCGGATTGTTCGGCCACAGATATTGGAATGCATACCCATCGGCGTGGAACAAGTGGAGCGTGGCGAGTAATATGTACGTACCATAGAGAAACGCAGCCTGCATCCCGAGCGCTGCAAGGTATAGCGTACTGATGATCGCCATCCCAGCCGCGAACGCTAGTGGTGCGATAATGATCATGTCCTCAAATCGGACCCGCTCATTGAAAGACGTGATTGTCTCAACAAACAATGGCATCTGCGTTGCCTGACCTGTTTCAAACTCAATGAAGACTGAAATCTCTTCACCAGCAGCCAGGGTGACATCTGAAGCCGGCAGGCGGTGGCTAACCGACCTTTGAGAGAAAGTGCTGTCACCAGTAAGCGTCAAAACCGTTTCTATGGTTTGATCACCGCCCAATCCCTGACGCACATGATGAACGCGAAAAAGATCAGTGACATTGATCTCGTGCGAAATGCGCCACGTGCCAGGTGCATCAGTAGCATTAAGCAGTCGAACCATTGTCCAAAGCCGCGCGCCATTGAACCCAAAGTCGACCAACTCGCCTTCAATCGGTCTGAGGTTGGTTGCAAAATCCGTTGCTGCAATATCTTCAATCGTCAGCTGTGCAGTTGGGTCAACGTAGACAAGTGCATAGGATGCAAGATCGACTTTAAGGCGCCCATCTTGGAGCGGCACCCTCTCGCCCGCTGCATGCGCTGCCAGAGCAAGCATCATCTGAAGCCAACAAAGAATGAGAACGAGCTTTACGTTTTTGAAAGCGCTCAGCAATAATCGGATCAAAGCGGAATAGAAGAAGTGTAATGACATCAGCACGCCTTGATACCGGTTCGCGCACAGGCATTGTTGCCGACGACCACATGATGCTCCGCAATGGAATGTGCGAATTGCTTCATGAACACGGCGGTGTTGAGATCGTGGGGCAAGCCGAAACCGGTATTGAGGCCATCAGCCTCGTCAAGCAGTTCCGACCAACGATCATGTCGCTCGATATTGGCATGCCGTTTGCACAAGGGATCGATGTCTTTGTTGAAGCGCGTCGCTGGTCTCCGGACACCAAAGTGATCGTTTTCACCGGCATGACCTCGCACGGTCTTTTGGGCGAGCTTGTCAGCGCCGAGGTCGACGGCCTTTTCATGAAAAATGGTGATCTCGATCATTTGGTCAAAGCCATCCCGCTTATTTTGAGCGGCGCGCGCGTCATCTCGCCAGATGTTACCGCAATCCTGGAAGATGTTCAGGATGGTCCTGACCTGACCCCGCGCGAACGGCAAATCTTGTCTTTGGTCGCGCGTGGGTATGCAAACCGGGAAATCGGTGAACGTCTTGGTGTCAGCGCCAAAACCATCGACAATCATCGTACCAACCTCATGCGCAAACTCGACGTTCACTCCGTCGCCGAGCTCCTAGCTTACGCGCTGCGAGAGGGATTACTCGACGCACAGCGCGAATTACGATCCTAAGACTGCATAAAATTGACGTTACGGCAAATGAGGGATTTCCCTCATGTGCATCCCCAATGGTCTCCGGCATGTTCTCGTCATCGCCCTGAGGGGGGCATCCACGAGGAGACTAACATGACTATCAAATCAACCACCGCTGCTGGCGCACTTGCCTTGGCAACTATCTTCACCGCCACCCCGGCCTCAACTTTTCCAGTAGTGCCTCAGATGTCGGTCGACACAAACATTGTTCAAATTCAATCAGCTCAATTCTACCTTGATCCGGGCGATTTCAAAGGCTTTGACACATCGGGCAAACGCCAACGCGTTCGCATTCGCACAGCGGGCAATGGTTACACTTTGCAAACACTGACAGGCCGAAACAGTGGACAGGTGTTCTATGTTCATCAAGGTGGCAACATTTTCCGCGCCCAAGACGGTACGACATTGGAAGTGACCGGTCGCCGTAGTGCGATCTGGAACGGTTGGCTCGGCCGCATCGCGCTGAACGACTAAGCACAAAAGCCAAACCTAGCGGGGAAATTACAATGTCCAATTCTAAACTTACGCGCCGCGGCGCTATCGCAGTCTTTTGTGGCCTACTTGTTACCGGCTGCGTCACCGTCGACGCACCACCGAGCAATGGCGGCATCACGCCACCACCACCACCGCCGGTTCAAGAAACGCCACCTAGCACCATCACGCTTAGCCCTGGCGAATTTAAAGGCTTCGACGGCTCGGGCAAACGCCAACGCGTACGCATTCGAGCTGCCGGAAACGGTTACACGTTACAAACGCTAACCGGTCGAAATGGAGGGCAGGTCTTCTATGTTGATCAAGGCGATAATTTGTACCGGGCAGCCGATAACTCAACTATGAAGGTATCAAGCCCGCGCTCGTTTGTCTGGGATGGTCCACGCGGTCGCATCGCCATGAACGACTGACATCAAAACAAAAAACGGGCGCTACATGGCGCCCGTTTTTTATCTGTTTCAACAAACTCTAGCCAATCAGATCAAAGCGATCCGCATGCATGACTTTTGCCCATGCGTTCACGAAGTCCATGACGAACTTCTCGCCGGCGTCGTCTTGTGCATACACCTCCGCGTAGGCGCGCAGGATTGAGTTTGAACCGAAAACGAGATCAGCACGCGTTGCCGTCCATTTAACGTTGCCGCTAACGCGATCCACGATCTCGTAGGTGCCGCCTTTCACCGGTTTCCACTCATTGCCCATATCAGTCAGATTGACGAAGAAGTCGTTTGTCAATTGGCCGGGACGATCGGTGAAGACACCGTGTTTTGCGCCACCATAGTTTGCATCAAGCGCGCGCAAACCGCCCAGCAACACAGTCATTTCAGGTCCGGTCAGACCCATCAACTGCGCGCGGTCGAGCATCATCTCTTCCGGTTCGGCGACGAACTTGGTCTTTTCCCAGTTGCGGAAGCCATCTGCGAGCGGTTCCAGATATTCAAACGAATCGATGTCCGTCTGTTCCTGCGTTGCATCACCACGGCCCGGCTCGAAAGGAACGGTTACATCGTAGCCAGCGGCTGTGGCAGCCTGTTCGATGCCCACATTGCCCGCCAATACGATGACGTCAGCAATAGACGCGCCGGTTTCAGCAGCAATTGGCTCCAGCACACCCAGTACCTTCGCCAGACGATCTGGCTCGTTGCCCGCCCATTCGTTTTGCGGGGCCAGGCGAACGCGGGCACCATTGGCACCGCCGCGCAAATCCGAACCGCGGAATGTACGTGCTGAGTCCCATGCCGTTGCAACGAGCTCAGCAATAGAAAGACCGCCAGCTGCAATTTTTTCTTTGACAGCATCAACATCATAGTTGGTTGAGCCAGCTGGGATCGGGTCCTGCCAGATCAGATCTTCTTGCGGCACTTCCGGTCCGATATAGCGGACTTTGGGGCCCATATCGCGGTGGGTCAGCTTGAACCAAGCACGCGCAAACGTGTCGGAAAAATAGTCGTGATCCGCATGGAACTTTTCCATGTATTCGCGATACGTTGGATCGACCTTCATAGCCATATCTGCGTCAGTCATCATGGGCATGCGACGCACAGATGGATCATCGGCATCGATAGGCATATCTTCTTGAGTTATCCCAATCGGCTGGTATTGGTTGGCGCCCGCAGGTGATTTGGTCAGTTCCCAATCATAGCCCAGCAATAGCTTCATGTAGCCGCCGTCCCATTTTGTTGGGTTCGTCGTCCACGCACCCTCGATGCCTGATGTGATCGCCTGGCTGGCCTTGCCTTTCTGGTTCGGGTTCATCCAGCCAAAGCCCTGATCCTCCATCGCACCACCTTCAGGCTCAGCGCTGAGCATGGAAGCATCGCCATTGCCGTGCGCTTTACCGATGGTGTGTCCGCCCGCCGTTAGCGCTGCTGTTTCTTCGTCATTCATCGCCATCCGGGCAAATGTTTCGCGCACGTGCGTCGCGGTCAGTTCGGGGTTTGGATTTCCGTTGATGCCCTCAGGATTGACGTAGATGAGGCCCATATGAACCGCTGCCAGCGGGTTCTCCAGTGTGTCGGCTTTTTCCACGCTCTCGTAGCGGTTTTCAGATGGTGCCAACCATTCATCTTCCGCACCCCAGTAAACGTCTTCTTCGGGTGCCCATATATCCTCGCGTCCGAAAGAAAAGCCGAAGGTTTTTAGACCGGCAGATTCGTAGGCGACGTTACCGGCCAGAATAATCAAGTCGGCCCAAGAGAGCTTGTTGCCGTACTTTTTCTTGATCGGCCAAAGCAGGCGACGCGCTTTATCAAGCGACGTATTGTCTGGCCAAGAGTTCAACGGTGCAAAGCGGATGTTGCCGGAACCCGCGCCACCACGACCATCTTGCGTGCGGTAGGTGCCCGCTGCATGCCAAGCCAAGCGCACCATCAGACCGGCATAGGTGCCATAGTCTGCGGGCCACCACGGTTGGCTCTCATGGAGCATCTTGTGCAGGTCGGCCTTTAGTGCATCCACATCAAGCTTTTTGACTTCTTCGCGGTAGTTGAACGCCTTGCCCATTGGCGATGGGCTGGTGCCGTTTTGGTGAAGGATGCCCAGATTCAATGTGCGCGGCCACCAAGCGGTCACACTTGTTTCCATTGAGGTGATTGAACCGTGCATAACTGGGCATTTGCCGATAGCGCCGTCGACTTTTACATCCATGAGAATTGTCTCCCGATTTCTTGGAACTGACGCTGAAAATGGCGCAGTTTAGAATAATTTCAAATTGCAAATTCCAATCTTTCCGATTAGTTTTTCTTATCATGTTCACCGTTCGACAATTGCTTTTTTTTGATGCGCTTGCGCGCGAAAGACACTTCAGGCGCGCCGCTGAGAACATGAATGTGACCCAACCAGCGCTATCTGCACAGATTATGGATATGGAGGGGAAGCTTGGTACCGACCTTGTTGAGCGGAACCGCGGCGGCATTACACTGACCCCAACTGGTAAACGGCTTCTGCCGAAAGCACGTGCAATCCTGCAACAGCTGGAAGCGCTTGAAGAATTGGCAACGCCGCAGACCGACACGCTTTCCGGAACACTCGAGATCGGCGTCATTCCAACTGTTGCGCCCTACCTACTTCCAAAGTTGTTGCCGGTGCTCCGCGCGGCTTTTCCCTCCCTGGAACTAAAAGTCCAAGAGGCAAAGACAGAGCGTTTGGTTCAAGAACTCATCGCTGGCAATTTGGCGGCGGTGATTGCCGCCAAACCCATCGAAGGGCGCAATGTTCGTTCCATCGATCTGTTTGAAGATCCGTTCTTCATGGCCGCCGGACGCAACAGCGCGGACGTCTTGTCATCACCGGTAGCGCCTGATCACCTGGTGATGGAACGCCTTTTGTTGCTGGAGGATGGGCATTGCTTGCGTGACCAAGCGCTGACAGTGTGTGAGGCAGCGGGTCCCTATCAGTTGGTGAATTTGGGCGCTACATCCATGACAACTCTGTTGCAGTTGGTGGCAAACGGCCTGGGTGTGACGCTCATACCCGCCATTGCTGTAGAAGCAGAAACCCAAAAACTCGATACAATTGAAATAGCGTCGTTTATCGCACCAGTACCGTCCCGATCCATCGGGTTGTTCTATCGCTCGACCAGCGCACGCATGACGAACTTTGAAGCTTTGGCAGAAACAATAAAAGCGGCTGCAGAGCCGCTCTTGGGTTACTCTAAGCGCTTTTCGCGCGCCTAGCCGCCAGCCAAAAAACACCGAGCGCAGCTGCGGCCAAAACCAAGAAGCTGAACTTGAGCACGGTGTAAGATGAAGCCAAGCCAACCGTTGCCTGATCTATGGGTACTACGCCACGCAACATGTCCGCGACCAATCCATTTTCAAGGAAGTCAAAGAGCCCATATGGAGCGACCAGTGCCAACGGAACCGCAATCCGTATCCAGGATGGCTGGGTACGAAACCGCTCAAAGGTACGCAAAGCGGCATTGATCAGGATATACAGCGCCGCCATCAACAATAACGGGAAAACGAAGTCCAATATGCTACTGTGCCAAAAAACGAACGCGCTTCGTTCACCAGCATCCAGTGCGGAAGCCCAACCTGCGAAACTGTCGAATGAATACCCGAACGGCTGCGTGTCCGGCGCTTTTTGACCGTCCGCCATGGACTCAAATATGAGAACGTCAACGCCCGCCAGCACAGCAAACCATGCGGCGGTTAAATAGACAAAAAGCCGTTCGCGGTTGGTGACAGTCAAAAGCTACCGCCCGCCGCCGGGATAGTTGGGGCTCTCGCGGGTGATTGTCACGTCATGTGCATGGCTTTCGCGCAAGCCAGCATTCGAGATTCTGACAAAGCGGGCATTCTGCCGAAAGTCTTCGAGGTTGGCGCAGCCGGTATAACCCATGGCTGCTTTGAGGCCTCCAGCCAATTGGTGCAGCACCTGGTGCACCGGGCCTTTATACGGCACCTGCCCCTCAATCCCTTCAGGCACAAGCTTCAACGTATCGCGTACTTCCGCTTGGAAATAACGGTCAGCAGAACCCCGCGCCATGGCACCCACGGACCCCATGCCACGGTAAGCTTTGTATGACCGGCCCTGATGCAAGTAGACTTCGCCCGGGCTTTCATCCGTTCCAGCCAGCAGTGAACCAACCATCACCGCAGAAGCACCAGCGGCCATCGCCTTGGCCAAGTCACCGGATAGTTTGATACCGCCATCTGCTATGACGGGCACACCGGCTTTAAGGCCTTCTTCGGCTGCTGACATAACAGCTGAAAACTGTGGAACACCAACACCAGCGACCACACGGGTCGTGCAGATGGAACCTGGGCCGATACCAACCTTCACACAATCAGCGCCCGCATCTATCAATGCTTTGGTGCCATCTGCCGTCGCGACGTTGCCTGCAACGATCCGCACTGAATTGGAAAGCTTTTTAACCTGAGCGACGGACTCCAACACACGTTGCGAATGACCGTGCGCCGTGTCGATAACAATCACGTCGACGCCTGCCTCCGTCAACTTCTCGGCGCGCTCCATCGCATCAGCGCCTACGCTCACAGCGGCACCGACGCGCAAACGTCCCTGTACATCCTTGGTGGCATTTGGGTTGAGCTTGGACTTCTCCATATCCTTGACGGTGATCAGACCCACACAGTAGCCGCGTTTATCCGTGACAAGCAGCTTTTCGATGCGATGCTGATGCAGCAAGCGTTTTGCTTCGTCCTGCTCCACGCTTTCAGTGACCGTCACCAAATTTTCACGGGTCATCAACTCGTAGACTTTTTGCTCGGGATCAGATGCAAAACGCACATCGCGGTTGGTCAAAATCCCAACGAGGCGTCCGGGTTTTTGGGTGCCGGTGCCACCATCTTCTACAACGGGAATCCCAGAGATCTTGTGGGCACGCATCAACTGTTTTGCATCAGCCAGCGTTGCCTCCGGCCCGATACAAACCGGGTTGACCACCATACCACTTTCAAATTTTTTCACCTGTCGCACTTCCTCGGCCTGCTCATCGGGCGTCAGATTTCGGTGTACGATCCCCATGCCGCCTGCTTGAGCCATGGCGATGGCAAGACCTGATTCGGTGACCGTGTCCATTGCCGCAGAAAGGATCGGCAAGTTCAGATGTATGTCCTGGGCAATTGAAGTGCAGATATCGGTCTGGGCAGGCAGAACCTCAGAGTGCCCCGGCTGAAGCAGAACATCGTCAAATGTCAGGGCCAGTTCACCGGTTGCCGTTTCTATGATTTTTGCCATTGCCCATTTCCCATGATTGGCTTTGCTTGCAATGCAAAACCCACTGTGCGTTGGCGGTTGCTGCTATCATGGGAAATAGAACAGCGGAACCACCAAAAATGAAGTTGACAGATCATTTTATTCTAAATAACTAGTTTTCTAGTTATATGGAGCTGTTATGGATATAGAGAATGCTGCTCTTGGTTTTGCGGCCATCGGTTCACCGCAGCGTTTGAGTGTTTTGCTGATGCTCGTTAAAGCGGGACGGCTAGGCATGAGCGTCGGTCAAATTCAGGAACAGAGCGGCATGGCAGCATCCACGCTGGCGCACCATTTGCGCATGCTGGCCGATGGTGAACTCATCACACAACGCCGCGACGGGCGAACGGTGATCAACCGCGCAAATTTCGATCATCTGGAAACACTGGGCAGCTATTTGCTGCGCGAATGTTGTGCCAACGAAACCATCGAGACCAAGAAAGGCGATGTAGCATGAGCGCGCCTGCAATTGATCAAACGACGTCTTCAGCGCAGATATGGCGGCCATTTTCCAAGTTGATCGCAACGCCGTGGGTTGTCGTGATTGCAGCGCCGCTTTTGGTGCTGTTCTTCGACCAACCTTCGTTCGAACCGGTGGTTGGCTTTGCCGCAAAGGCCTTTCTCAACACGCTTCCCTACATCGCCTTTGCGGTCATCTTGATTGCCTGGCTTAAGGCAGCAGGCGCAGAAGCAGCTGTTGGTCGCGCGTTTGAAGGTCGGGAAAATCGCATGATTGTGCTAGCCGCTTTGTTTGGTGGGCTGGCACCATTTTGTTCCTGTGAAGTAATACCTTTTATCGCCGGGCTGCTGGCCATTGGAGCACCGCTATCTGCGATCATGGCTTTTTGGTTGGCTTCCCCGCTTATCGACCCGCCAACCTTGCTCATCACTGCTGCGGCGCTGGGCTGGCCTTTCGCCATCGGTAAGGCGGTTGCTGCTGTGGGTATCGGACTGGCTGGCGGTTTTGCGGTCAAGGCGCTCACGAGCGCGGGCGCCTTTGCCAATCCGTCGCGCGGCGTGAAAAAGAGTGGCTGTGGCTGCGGACCCAACCCGTTCAATGGTCGCCCGGTCTGGGCAATATGGCGAGAGGAAACGCGGGTAGACGCATTCGGAACAGAAATGCGCGACAATGCCTCTTTCCTGATCAAATGGCTGACGCTCGCCTATGTGCTGGAAGCTCTTCTCGTGACCTACGTCCCTGCAAGCGCCATCGCAGCTGTCGTCGGTGGCGAAGGGATCGTGCCTATCGCAACAGCGGCAGTGGTTGGCATGCCTGCCTACTTGAACTCCTATGTCGCCCCGCCAGTGCTGGCCGGCTTGATTGAACAAGGTATGAGCGATGGTGCTGCTATGGCGTTCATCGTAGCGGGTGCCGTCAGCTCCATCCCGGCTGCGGCGGCTGTTTGGTCACTGGTGAAACCGTCAGTGTTTGCGACTTACCTTGCGCTTGGCGTGACGGGCGCGATCGCATCCGGCATCATCTTTCAACTGTTCGTTTGAGGCGACAATGCACACAAGGATCAGCGTTACAATTGATACGGCAAAAGCCAATGGCCGCAGACTATTGGCACCAACAGGCATGACGACACCCTACCAAATGCCGGACGGCTTTTCCGCGACAGGCGGTACAGTCGAGTTCATTTTTGAGGCCAACACGGGCCAAGCTGCCGCTCTGATCGCGCCAACCGGAGACAATGTCATCCTGCAATATCAAGCGTCCAATCGCGCAGGCGCTTATCCTGAGGCTATGTTCAAACACCGCCCTAACCGCTTTACGCGCGCCGCCAACGAGTTGGTGAATGATGCCCGCAAAATCGCTGACAGCGCCGTCGATGGGCACGCCGCCATCCAAGCGATAGCCCGCGATACCGCTGAGCGCTTCACTTATGGCCATCCCGAAAAGCGCTACTACGAGGGCTTTGATGAAATACCCCATTTGGGATGCGGCACCACAGCCGGATCATGTGTCGATATCAATGCCTATTTGATCGCCGCGTTGCGATCAGCAGGCTTCGAGGCCGGATATGTTTACGGCTATTTCTTTCCGAAAGAAAAAGGCGGTCACGCCAATGATGGGCATTGCTGGGTTGTAACGCGCCATGCGGGCGTGACGCTTGAATGGGATATTGCACATCATCTAAAGCTCGGCACGCGCGACATTTGCTGCGGCTTGAACCCCAAGCCCGGTCACCGCGTTGCGCTTGCCCACTCCATGGGGCACTCGTTTCCAGCGCTTGCCATTCATGACATGAAACTGTTGGGTGAGGCGATATGGGTTGACGGCGAGGGTGGATGCGAACCTGCCGACATCAGCATCTTTAGTAAGAGCGATGATGCGACCGAAGCCACATCATCGAAGGCGGCTTGAACGGCCAATCAAATATCGAGCTGATAGGTCTCGGGGATCCAGCGGAAACCTTCTCCCATGGCTTCCACATAGCCAACTGACGGGAACGGCATGTGGTAACCGACGAAGGGAATGCGGTCGGCTGCGAGCATGCCAAACACATCCTTGCGGGTCTGCGCAGCGGCACCCTTGTCGGCGTCAAAGCGCACTTCCCAATCGGGGCGCTGCAAAGACAAAACAAAGTGGTTGGCAGTGTCGGCGGTGATAGCCAAGGACTTATCGCCGGATGAAAGCATGTAAATCATGTGACCTGGGGTGTGCCCAAAAGCGGCCATGCTGGTAACGCCCGGTGCTATTTCGGTATCGCCACCGATCAGTGTCAACTTGTCTTCCATGCCACCGAAGAAATCGACAACCTGCGTGTGGATTCCCTCTGCGCCGGTGCCCATGCGTGCCTCATCTAACCAGAAGCCATACTCTGCCTCGCCCGTCACATAGACAGCATTTGGATAGGCAGGCGCGCCGTCTTCAGAAAGACCGCCAATATGGTCAGGGTGCATATGTGTGATGACGACATGGGTAATGGCATCGGGCGCATAACCCGCTGACTCGAGGTTGGCACGCGTTTTACCAGTACCGCCAGCGCGACCACCTGCACCAATGCCCGTGTCGAACAGGATGACGTTGTCGCCCGCTTCAACCACTGTCGGGGCAAACGTAAACTGCATTTTGTTTGTCGGCAGGTAATTGTCAGTCAGCAGACCCTCGACCTCTTCGACGGTCGTGTTTGTTCCAAAGATCGATTGCGGGTTTTCCCGGATTGCAAAGCCATCGGAGATGACCGTTACTTTCAGATCGCCCAGTTGGATCGGATTGAAGCCAGAAGGTTCAGCTGATGCATGACCATCGGCAAAAGCGGCGCGGGTCATCACTTGTGGCGCCGCCAATGCAGCACCAGCAACAGCCGTCGATTTGAAAAGTGTTCGGCGAGAGAGAGAAATCGGCATGGAGACCTCCTGAGGTTTGCTCTATGCCCCAAACATGGGGCGCGCGCACCGATCGGCAATCAGCTTCACCGAACTGTCATTGAACAGACTGTTCAATGATCGGCTTGAGCGCCGCCCTTGAAGTCCTTTGCCAACAGATAGAGTTCCACACTTTCCGCCCGGCTTGCAGGCGGTTTGACGTGAATGACGGATTTGAAATTTGCTTTCAGCAAATCGAGAAGGCTCTTTTCAGTGCCGCCTTGGAACGTTTTTGACAGGAAATGCCCGCCGGGTTTTAGGACCTTCAACGCAAAGTCAGCTGCAACTTCTACCAGATGCATTGTGCGCATATGATCGGTTTTCCGGTGACCGACAGTCGGCGCTGCCATATCCGACAAAACGATATCTGGTTTGCCACCGAGCGCGTCCATGAGTGCCTGTGGCGCCTCATCGTCGAGAAAGTCCATTTCCAGGATCGTAACGCCCGCCATGCCATCCATGCCTAGATAGTCGATGCCGACTACCCGAATTTCATCATCGAGCGATTCGACACGTTGGGCAGCAACTTGGCACCAACCACCAGGCGCCGCGCCCAGATCGATGACCCGCATTCCCGGCTTCAGTAAATTGTGTTTGTCATCAATTTCGGTCAGCTTGTAAGCAGCCCTTGAGCGCATGCCCTCGCGCTTTGCCCGCTGCACATAAGGGTCATTCAGCTGCCGCTCGATCCATCGACGCGATGACGGTTTCAATTTCTGCTTGCGACGCACATGCTGGTTAACCGATCTGCCGGAACCAGCACCGCCACCATAGCGCTTATTTCTGCTCATGAGGGCCGTTTCGTCTTCTGCGGTTTCGGGACCGACGCCGCCGCGAACGCCAAGCGCCATCTTCGCTCATCATCTCGGTAAGCAAGCCTTCGCGCAAACCGCGATCAGCAACCCGCAACCGCTTAGCGGGCCATGCTTCGCGAATGGCCTCCAAAATTGCACAGCCTGCCAACACGAGGTCAGCCCGATCTTCACCGATGCAGGCATTGGCTTTTCGCTGATCAAACGACCAGCCTAGAATTCGATTGTTGATGTCACCGACCTGCCTTGAATTGATCCATAACCCGTCCACGCGACGACGGTCATATCGAGGTAAATCCAAATGAATACCGGCGAGCGTCGTCACCGTTCCGGAGGTTCCAATCAAGTGAAAAGCGCCATCATGGCGACCAATGGCAGCGTGTTTCGCGGCGAATTCGGCAAGCAATTCGGCGGCATGTTCTTTCATTGCAGCAAAGACTGCCGGATCGACATGCTTACCGCCGAACTTTTCCGACATTGTCACAACGCCGATCGGTAATGATGTCCAATCGACGATCCCATCGGCCAATCGGCGCGGTTTAGGTTCATTGAGGTTGATAACAGCTATTTCAGACGAACCACCGCCAATATCGAACAGAACCGTGGACTTGGCTTCGCGATCCACGAGCGACCCGCAGCCGGAAACCGCCAAACGCGCTTCAGTTTCGCGGTCGACAACCTCCAGATTCAAACCTGTCGTTGCCTTGACTTGGCTAAGAAACGCGGCGCCATTGTCGGCAGAACGACATGCTTCAGTTGCGATCAATCGAGCCCGCTTGATCATCCTCCGTTCGAGCTTCTCGCTGCAAACGGCAAGCGCCTCAAGCGCGCGCTGCATCGCGTTTTCTGACAGGCGTCCTGAATGCCCTAAACCCTCACCCAAGCGTACAATCCGCGAAAACGCATCGACCACCCTGAACTGTCCTGGTTTGGTTGGTGTCGCAATCAACAAGCGGCAATTGTTGGTTCCCAAGTCAAGCGCAGCATAAAGGGCGCGCTCTGGCACATTCGGCCGTGCTGCAACCGGCGCGGGGGGGTCAACGGGCGGGAGCTGATCTGCTTGAAAAACCGGCGGCGTTGAGCCTGCTTGGTTTTTTCTGCGTCGGCGCTTGCGACGCCGTTTTTTATTGGACGGATTCCCGTCCGGTGTCTGCGAATGTCCGTTGGGCTGCGCAATTGGCCCACCGGAGAGTTCGGGCGCATTACCATTTCCGATGGCCTGCGCCACACCGGACGTGGAAGCCGCGGTTCGGGGAGTGTCCCCACCGTCGGGCTTTTTCACGTTACGCTCCAAAGCGGCGCAGCCAGATGGTTCGGCGCTGCCGTCTTAAAAGATTGATGTTACCGAGACTGTATCAGTCGATTGCCAAATGACAATGATGAAAATTTCCGAACCGCGATGAGCCTTATGAGGTGCTTTTTGCGCCTTTTGCGTCCAAAATCGCGTCCAACACGCGCTCGGGTGTGCAGGGTGTCATCAGTTTGGGTGAATAGCCAGACGGCGCCATGGAAGCCACCGCATCGCGAAGCGCGAGGAAAACAGAGACCGCCAGCATTAATGGGGGTTCACCAACTGCCTTTGATCGGAAGACGGTTTCCTCACCATTGGGAGCATCATGGAGCAATGCAACATTGAAGATTGGCGGCACATCGCGCGAACCTGGGATTTTGTAAGTCGATGGCCCGATTGTGCGCAGGCGACCAGACTTGTCCCACCATAGTTCCTCGCAAGTCAACCAACCCATGCCTTGTACGAACGCACCCTCGATCTGCCCCAGATCGATGGCCGAGTTCAGCGATTGGCCGCAGTCCTGGAGAATGTCGGTGCGGATGCAGCGGTTCTCACCGGTGATCGTATCAACCTCAACTTCCGAAATCGCCGCGCCATAGGTGAAATAAAAGAAGGGGCGGCCTTTCATGTTTTTGGCGTCCCAGTGAATTTTCGGGGTGGCATAGTGGCCAGCCTCCGACAGCGACACGCGCTTTGCCCAGCTCATCTTGGCCAGTTCGCTAAACTCCATGGAGCGATTGTCGGCATGCACGCGGTTTTCGCGGAAGATGATCTCATCCTCTTCGACATCAAAGTGCTCCGCCGCAACCGGGATCATGCGTGTTTTGACAGCCGAGGCTGCAATAAACGCAGCCATGCCATTCAAATCCGAACCGGTTGATGCTGCGGTCGGCGATGTGTTGGGCACTTTGCCGGTGTGGGTGGCTGTGATCTTGATACGATCGATATCAAGTTGAAATACTTCAGCCACAACTTGAGCCACCTTCATAAAAAGGCCCTGCCCCATTTCAGTACCACCATGGTTCAGATGGACGGAACCGTCCTGATAAACGTGAACCAAAGCGCCAGCCTGATTAAGCGACGGCAAGTTAAAGGAAATACCGAACTTGACCGGCATCATGGCCAGGCCGCGACGGATAATGGGATTGGACGCGTTGTGATCATCAACCGCTTTGCGTCGCCTCTCCCATTCGGCAGAGGCCAGAAGAGTTTCGGTCACTTCAATCAAGCGGTTGTGCTCAACCGGCTGATCGTACGGTGTGGTCTCACCGGTGTCCGGGCCGTAATAGTTGATCGCACGCACCGTATTGGGATCAAGCGATAATTCACGCGCAATCTGGTCAATCATTGCCTCGGATGTCACAACGCCCTGCGGCCCCCCAAAGCCGCGAAAGGCCGTATTGGATACGGTATTGGTCTTGCAGGCATGGCCGACAAAACGTGCTGCCGGGATGTGATAGGCATTGTCAGTATGGGTTAGCGAGCGCGTCAACACCGGGCCACTCAAGTCGGGAGAGTTGCCTGTACGGGCCAGATACTCGACATCAGCGCCAACAATTCTGCCCTCTTTGGTGACGCCAACTTTCCAACGCGAAACCATATCATGACGCTTGCCCGTAGCGGTCATGTCAGCGGATCGCTTCAAGCGGAGTTTGACAGGCTTGCCGGTTCTATCTGCAAGAATAGCGGCGGCTGCGGCGATTATCGTTGCCTGACTTTCTTTCCCGCCAAAACCGCCGCCCATACGCCGGACCTGAACGTCAATCGCATTGGCATAGCGCCCAAGCACATGAGCAACATGGTGCTGCACTTCGGTCGGGTGCTGCGTTGACGAATAAACGGTCATGTCCTGGTCTTCGCCGGGCACCGCCAACGCGATCTGCGTTTCCAGATAGAAATGATCCTGGCCGCCGATTTCCAATCGACCTTCGATTATGCGTTCGGCCCCGGCGAACGCTGCATCAACATCACCGCTGATGAGCTTTTGAGCAGGAAGAACATAGCTTTCACCGGCATGCGCCTGTTCAATGTCGAGAACTGGTTCCAACGCCTCGAAATCGACTTTGACGGCATGAGCCGCTTCAACCGCACGCTTGTAAGTCGTGGCGCAAATTACGCCGATTGGCTGACCAAGATATTCAAGTGTTTGCGTTGCAAACAGTTCTTCGCCCGGCAAAATTGGTGCAATGTCATTGTGGCCCTTTATGTCGGAGGCAGAGGCAAAATCCACAACGCCTTCCATTGCCAAAGCTGGGGACGTATCGATGCCTTTCAACGTGCCATGTGCAACCGGTGACAAAATAAGCGCGGCATGAAGTGTACCCGGCACTTGAGGCATATCATCGATATAAATAGCCTCACCGCGGACATGTTTGCGTGCGCTATCGTGGGCGATCCCTTTGCCAACAATGGCGCGTTCCAGATTTGCGACATGTTTGTTCATCGCTCCATGACCTCGACGCGTTCGCCCGCATGATCAGCGATCAACCGCGCAAACAGCCCCTGAGCAACGCGCATGCGGTAAGTGTCAGTGCCACGCCAATCAGAAAGCGGCGTGAAATCTCGCAAGAGCGCCTCCGCAAACTCTGCCGCAGTTTGATCGTTCAGCGCTTTTCCCGTAATCGCCGCTTCCGCGTGTGTGGCCCGCTTGGGCGTTGCAGCCATGCCACCATAGGCAATGCGTGCTTGATTGATCAGATCGCCATCGAGCATCAGATTGAACGCGCCGCATACTGTTGAGATATCCTGATCATAACGTTTGGATACTTTATAGCTCCGGAAAAACTGATTGGCTCCAACGCGCGGCAGTGAAAAGCCGCTGATGATCTCATCATCGGCAAGCTCGGTTTTGCGATAGTCGAGAAAGAAATTCTCCAGAGGCATGGTACGGGCTCCACGCTCCAACGACTGCAGTTTCACCATCGCACCCATGGCAATCATGGCTGGAGGGCCATCGCCAATTGGGCTGGCGGTACCAACATTACCACCCACGGTGCCCATGGAGCGGATCTGTGTAGAGCCAAACCTCTTGATGAGCGTGGCAAAAGACGGGTACTCTTCACCTACCGCGTGCATCAATTCTTCCCATGTTACAGCCGCGCCTATTTCAAACGCATCATCCGTCAGTTTCAATTCGCGTAACGCGGTAACACTACTTGTCAGAATAATATGCGGCCATTGTGTTTCATAAGCAGCGAGAGGAACCGCCAAATCGGTTCCACCAGCCAATAGAATTGCAGCAGGGTGATCTTTTTTTGCAGCCAGTAGGTCTTCTACCGTTGCTGGCTTTATGACCGTCGATCCATCGGCAGACACAGCTGATTGGATTTCGAACTGCTGCTCATGCGTCGGTTGAGGAACGCCATTGACAAGGGCGGCTTTGGCTGCGGCAACAATCGGCTTATAGCCGGTACAACGGCACAGATTTCCGGCCATCGCATCATGAATATCGTCTTCGGTGGGATGGCTGTTGCGTGCCAGCAATCCCGATAAGGCCATAACTATACCGGGCGTGCAGTATCCACATTGAGACGAACCATTTTCAGCCATGCGGGCCTGCAAATCACTGAGTGCCCCATTACCAATACCTTCAACGGTTGTGATCTCGCTGGCTTGAATCTGTGCAACCGACATGATGCAAGCATTTGCAGGCTTCGGATAAGCGTCTCGATCATCTGATCGGCGGAGTAGAATAGTGCATGCGCCGCAATCACCCTCGGCGCAGCCCTCCTTTGTGCCTTTGTGACCCAAATGGTCCCGCAACAGATCCAAAACGGTTGTATCGGGCCTGACTGAAACGCTGGTTTCCTCACCATTCAGCAAGAAACTGGTCACCGATTTCATGTGTGCTCCCTGCGCACGCCAATGGTTACATTACATCGAAGTGTACTTTGAGCACAAAAAGCAGCAAGCACAAAAAACGCCAGCGGCACTGTGCCGCTGGCGCTCAAAAGGCGGAGATTGCTATTCTTACTCTCGCGGAAGAAGCGCGGATGCTGCCGGGATCAAGCAGGCTGCGATGCCGGCTTTCAATATATCAGACCAAATGAATGGCCCGACGCCCCATGCAAATGCTTTGTCGATGCCATAGGCGGGATGCAGTGCAATCCACGCAAAGCCCAAGGCCAGGATGATGAGGGTACCGACAAGATTGACGCCAAACAGCGCCAGCGGATTACGCGCCAAGCCCTTGTCAGCAGCATAACCAGTCAGACCCGCAGCAATTACAAACGCTATCAGATAACCCGTTGTTGCACTGGTCGCGAAGTAGCCCAACCCACCGCCATTGGTGAAAACAGGAAGACCGACCGCTCCTTCAGCGAGGTATAAAAGCAAAGTAGCAACAGCCAAACGGCTACCGTAAGCAGCAGCAATTGTGAAAATTGCCAATGTCTGCATGGTCACCGGAACAGGCCAGAAAGGCACTTTGACTTGACCGGCGACAGCAATGATCAGCGATCCCGCCAAGGCGAGCAGGACAAACCCCAAAGTGCGCATTGTGGGCGTATCGGCCAAAGCGCGATAAACGAGTGGTTGTTGGGCAGTAGACAGAGCCATAAATTACTCCTCGAGAAGAAAAGCGCTTTTCTGCGCTGGTTTGGCGCGTATAACGGCGAGCCGCGCCATCAGCAAGTTGTAAGCAGGTCGAAAGGTGCTGCCATTGTCCACCAATCCACGCTTTTCGCAGATATTTGAACCCAACTATGGTAGTGGCGTGGTTGTAGCGCCCGAAGTGCAGCGTGTTACTTGTAAAAACCCGTCCGCTTTTACCTTTTACGGCACCAACAGCTATGTCGTCGGCAGGGACACGCTGGCAATTATCGATCCGGGGCCATCTGACGAAGCCCATTTGGCAGCGTTACTGGCCGTCATCGCAGAGCGTCCGGTTTCCCATATTTTTGTCAGCCACACACACGCTGATCATTCACCGCTGGCGCGCGAATTGAAAGACATAACCGGCGCAAAGATCGTTGGGGCCGGCGCACATCGGCCTGCAAGACCCCTCAACATCGGCGAAGTTAACCCACTCGATGCTGCCGCAGATTATATGCATGTCGCTGACGAAGAAATGGTAGATGGGCAAATGATGCAAGGCGATGGCTGGGCAATCAAAGCCATTGAAACGCCGGGCCATTGCGCCAATCATCTCGCTTTTGAGCTGGTCGGAACGCGTGTACTTTTTTCTGCTGACCATGTGATGGCTTGGGCAACCAGCATCGTTGCGCCGCCCGACGGCGCCATGGCAGACTACATGGCTTCTTTGGACAAGTTGGAGGGCCTGGGCCACGACATTTATTTGCCGGGGCATGGTGGTCCTGTTGAAAGCCCCGACGCGTTTCTGCGCGGCCTTCGAGGCCATAGGAAAATGCGAGAACGAGCGATTGTTGAGCGGATCAAAAAAGGGGATCGGACCATCGCTGCAATGGTGGAGCAGATATACCGCGATACAGACCCGCGTTTGCATGGCGCTGCCGCACTCTCGGTGCTCGCTCATTTGGAAGACTTGGTGGCGCGCAGCATTGTGGCAACAATTGGCCCAGCAGCATTGGACGGCATTTTCACGCCGGTCTGAACTAGGGCTGCGCAACGCCAATCAAGTTGAAGTCCAGCGTGTCCAAATAGCGTTCAATAGTCCGCGCATTGGCGCCGAGGTCATGATCAAAGTAGCGCCATTTGGAGCGAACATCCACGAATGTGGTGTCGCCCTCATCCAACATTCGAACCGCAACGGTGCTGGGTAGCGCCAGGATCAGCGAGGTTGCGGAAAACTCGATGGTGATTTCATCGTTGGCTCCGACACGACCTCGTGTGCGCTCATATCGCCATCCGAGCGACTCGCCGGTATCGCGAACGGTTTGCTCAATTGTATCGGCTGGCGTGTTATAGCGGCGGCCAACGAGGCCGGGATAACCGTCGCTCAGCGAACCAGCGACAATAACACTGGCAGCGGTCCCTAGCTCACGCAGTTCGGCGCGAAAGACAGGGGGACTCACGAGGTCGGTACTGACGTCGATCATTGCCGGATACCTGAATGCCTGATAGGCGGCATTGCAAATTGGCAGCCCAACTATTGAAAGAGCAACGATAGCAAAGATCAGGCGTCGCCCGCCCTTCTTGCCGTATGTCCACAGCCGCATGAGCCCGATCACGATCAAGAGAGCCGTCAGGAGCGATAAGGCAACCGTTGCTATCATCAAATTGCCAAAGGCCGGCACATCTACGAGACCTGCGCGGTGAGCGATGATGCTCACCAACGCAAATACCGGCGTAAAAACTGCAAGCCGCAGCGCGACAGTTGCAGTGACAGAGTTCCTTCGCTCCGGCAGATCACGAACAGTGCGCACCTAAGCTTCACCTCCGTTGCGAACAGTTGCTTGGGCAGCGGCTAACCGAGCGACCGGAATGCGGTATGGCGAGCAGGAGACATAGCTGATGCCGAGCTCTTCAAAAATGCCGATGGATTTGGGATCGCCACCATGTTCTCCGGTAACCCCCGAAAGCAGGTCGGGGTTGGTCCTGCGACCCTTTTCAATGGCCTGCGCAATAACTTCGCCGACACCTTCGCGGTCCAAGGTTATGAAAGGATCGTGATCAATCAGACCCAGCTGAAGGTACTTAGACAAAAAATGTGAGGCATCATCTCGCGATATACCCAGCGTTGTTTGGGTAAGATCGTTTGTGCCAAATGAGAAAAAGTCAGCAGCACCGGCAATTAAATCAGCACGAATTGCCGCGCGAGGCACTTCAATAATGCATCCGACTGAAAATCGGATCTTTGCCTTGTGCCGGCGCATGGTTTCAGCCGCGATTTCATCCAGTTTATCGCGCAAATATCGCAGCTCTTTGAAGTAGGAGACAAGCGGAACTACAATCTCCGGGACGACCGGTGCGCCACTTTTCTGGCCAGCTTCAATGGCCGCCTCAATAATGGCGCGCGTCTGCATTTCCGCGATTTCGGGGTAGCAGATGGCCAGACGGACGCCCCTGTTCCCCAGCATCGGATTGAGTTCTCGAAGCTCTTCGGCCCTCAGCTCAACCTCTTCAGCTTGGAGCTTCATTTTCTTTGCAAATGCGGCGAGCTTGCCAGGATCACTGGGTAAAAAATCTTCAAGGGGCGGATCAAGCAGTCGAACACATACAGGCTGTCCGGGCATGTGCTCAAAAAGGCTGACCAGCGCAGAGCGCTGCACTGGAAAGAGTTCATCGAGAATGGCCCGGCGGTCGCGTTCACTGGAAGACATGATCATTTTGCGGATCAGATGCATTGCATGATCGCTGGTCAGCATGTTTTCGGTACGGCAAAGGCCAATCCCTTCCGCACCGAAACTACGTGCAATTTCGGCATCTTCGGCCTTGTCGACATTGGCCCGCACATTCATCTGACGAATTTCATCAGCCCAACCGAGCAGCGTTGCAAAATCTCCGGAGACTTCCCGCTGTATCGTCGGAACTTTGCCTAGCAGCACTTCACCGGCGCTGCCGTCGACCGTTATTGTTTCGCCTTCATGGACTTTCATTTTGCCGAAGCGTGCCACACCGGCATCGTGATCTATGTGGAGACTGTTGACGCTCGTGATACAAGGGCGACCCATGCCACGCGCAACAACAGCCGCATGAGATGTCATGCCGCCTCGCGATGTGACAATACCGCGAGCTGCGACCATGCCGTGGATATCGTCCGGGCTGGTTTCCGGGCGCAGCAAAATAACATCCTGATCCTTTTCTTTTGCAGCAACCGCCGCTTCAGCGGTAAACACGACCGCGCCCGTTGCCGCACCCGGTGATGCGGGCAAGCCGGCGGCCAGTCTTTTGCGCGGCGCGTCGGGCGCGACCATCGGGTGGATCAACTGATCGACAGAAGCCGGGTCGACACGCAGAACCGCATCCGCCTTTGAGATGAGCTTCTCATTGGCCAGATCGACGGCGATTTTGATGCCTGCATTGACGGTTCGTTTGCCGCTACGCGTCTGCAAAATCCATAGAGAGCCATTGTCGACCGTAAACTCGATATCCTGCATGTCACCGAAGTGCTTTTCCAACATCGTTGCCAATTGCTGCAATTGGCTAAATGAATGGGGTAGCGTCTCGCGCATAGAGCGGCGTTTTGAGGCAGAATCCGGCGCCAGTGGATCGGGCGTCCGGGTCCCGGAGACAATGTCTTCGCCCTGCGCGTTCAGCAGATACTCCCCGAAAAAGCGTTTATCGCCAGTTGATGGGTCGCGCGTAAAAGCAACACCAGTTGCCGATTCCATGCCCGAATTGCCAAACACCATCATCTGGACCGTAACGGCAGTACCCCACTCGTCCGGGATCGCGTGCAAAGCACGATAAGTTAGCGCACGTGCGTTTCTCCAGCTTGCAAAAACCGCTTCGATGGCGCCCCACAATTGCTCATACGGGTCTTGTGGGAACGGCTCGTCCATGTCCGCTTCTATGTCGATAAGATAGCCGACAATCAGTCTCTTCAGGTCTTCGACCCCCAGATCCTGATCTCGCTCGACACCCGCCTTTTCGCGCGCAGCTTCCAATCGTTCTTCGAACAGGGAATAAGGAACGCCGATAACCACGGTCGCGTACATCTGGATGAAGCGTCTATAGCTGTCATATGCAAATTTTGGATCGTTGGTTCGCTTGGCAAGCACTTCGACCGTTTCGTCATTCAGTCCCAAGTTGAGAACCGTATCCATCATCCCGGGCATGGAGACCTGGGCACCCGATCGAACCGAGACCAGCAGCGGTTTCTCAAGATCACCAAACTTGTGCTTGGTGACGGTTTCCAGCTTAGTGAGTGCTGCCAAAACCTCTTCTCGCAAAGCATCGGGCAGTTCCCGACCGTTCTTGAAGAACGCCGCACACATGTCGGTTGAAATGGTAAAGCCGGGCGGAACCGGTAAGCCAATGCGGCTCATTTCGGCTAGATTGGCGCCTTTACCGCCCAAGCGCCGCAGATCATCCGCGCACGGATCAGCATCGCCGCGCCCAAATGAAAATATGTGCGTTTCAGTTGTATCCAGCATCGGTTAGCCCTTGGCGATCCGCACTAGCATAGTCACCACTTGCTTTGCACGCCATCGTGTAATGTTAGCCAACTCTAGCTTGCTTCGCGAAGCTCTTCAGCGCGGTGTAGATCCACAGACACAAGTTGGGAAACGCCCTGCTCAGCCATCGTAACGCCAAACAAGCGATCCATACGCGCCATGGTGATCGGATTGTGGGTGATGATGACGAAGCGCGTATCCGTCTGACGCGTCATCTCGTCCATCAAATCGCAAAAACGTTCGACATTGTAGTCATCGAGCGGCGCATCAACCTCATCCAAGACACAGATGGGAGCGGGGTTGGTTAGAAACACGGCGAAGATTAACGCCATCGCTGTCAGTGCTTGTTCACCGCCAGAAAGCAAGGTCATGGTCTGTGGCTTTTTGCCGGGCGGCCGCGCGATGATCTCAAGCCCGGCCTCCAGCGGGTCGTCGCTTTCAATTAATTGAAGCTCGGCAGTGCCCCCGCCGAACAAGTGCGTGAACAGCTTTGTAAAATGGGTTTGCACGTCTTCAAAGGCTGACAAGAGGCGTTCGCGACCCTCTTTATTCAAGCTTGAAATGCCGCCTCGAAGCTCGGCAATTGCTGCAATGACGTCGTCTCGCTCGGTGGTGATGGTTTCGAGCCGCTCGATCAATTCTGCCTGCTCTTCTTCGGCACGAAGGTTCACAGCGCCAAGCCGCTCCCGTTCGATCTTCAGGCGTTCCAATCTCTTTTCCGTTGGGATCAGATCGGGCAAGCTTTCGCCTTCGGCGAGTTCCGCTTTGGCCAATGCTTGATGCGGCGCGCATTGCAGTGCTTCTTGGATACGCGCTTCAACATCCTCGCGGCGTGCCGTCAGCGCAAGCAGTCTTTCTTCGGCACGCGCGCGGCTTTCTCTCATCTGCGCCAATTCCGTCACGGCGTCATTGGCCGCCTTGTCGGCTTCGCGTGCACTGGTTTCTGCTTTGACCAAATTGTCGGCGGCCTCCTGACGCACTTTTTCAGCTTGTTCAATTTCGCGCACCAAGTCACGACGCTTGATCTGCAGCTCTTCAGGTGTGCCAGCAATGAGCTTCAAAGCCTCTTCAGCATCGCTCCTGCGACCGGTCAGCGTTTCAATTTGGGTTTTGGCATTTTCCGCCCGCCGGACCCAGTTTTCCCGTTCACGCCCGATCGCTTCGATACGCTTCAATCGCTGCTCACGCTCGCGCGCGACGCCCTCAAAAGCTGCACGCGCCTCGGCAGCTTTTGCACGGTCCTGCGCCACCAGCGTTTGCGCCTCGCTAAGACGCGTATCATATGTTTGCGTTTCCGGCTCTGCGGCAAGCGCCGCCTGCGCTTCCGTCAACACCGTCGTGTTTTCTTTCAAGTCGGCGCCAAGGCGCTGTTCTGCCTCTTCAAGCACTGCTCGTTTGCGAGATAGCTCGCCGGTCGCGCGCTCAGCTGCCGCCAAATCCTGCCTTGCGCTTTGAGCGGCAGCCTGAGCAGCACGTGCCTGCTCCCGAGCCCCAATTTCAGCCTTTTGCGCATCACTGGTAGCGGTCTCTGCGGCAATAACCGCGTTTTCCGCTTCGGTCTTCGCCTTGGTTGCCGAGACTATTTCAGCGTCCAGCTCCGCCAAGCGGTTTTTTTGGGCCAAGCGCAGTGCTGCTGCTGAAGGAGCATCAGCCTGAGCTCTATAGCCGTCCCATCGCCACAACGCCCCTTCTTTGGTGACAAGCCGCTGACCGACGTGCAGCAATGCGCTCAATCGCTCGCCGGTGGCGTCATCTGCAACAACACCAATTTGGTTCAAACGGCGTTCAATTGCATCTGCACCTGTGACAAACGCTGAAAGCGGCTCCACACCGTCAGGCAGTTTTGGATCGCTTTCCTCAACGCCAGTACCCGCCCAGTGTACCGGTGATGCCGGATCGGCGGGCACTTCGAGATCATCACCCAAAGCAGCGCCTAATGCCGTCTCATATCCTTTAGTGACTTTGAAGCTTTCAACAATGGGCGCGAACAAATCGGCTGCCTCAACATTCAAAAGCTTTGCAATTGTGCGAGCCTCGGCTTCCAGCGCGCCGAGAATATCCCGAGCCTGGCTCAAAACCGGGCGCAGCTGCACCTCGCTCTCGCGCGCTTTTGCAACAACCGTTTCAGCCTGGCGGGCCGATGCTTCTGCCCGATGTATGTTCTGTTCAGCTTCTGCGAGCGCATTGGCTTTTGCTTGCGGATCAGGCAATTGGGCAATTTGCGCGATCACGCTGGCGATATCTGAACTGTTTGCCTCATGCTGCGCTTCCAGCCGCGCTTTGCGCTCAGAGGCTTCACGAATACGCCGCTCCAGTTGTGAGCGCAGCGCCAGTGTCTCGGCACGCAGTTCCGTAACTTCCGCCAGCGATGCTTCGCTTTTTGCAAGCGCCGACGCGCTATCATCGCGCGCCTTCTCAAGTTCGAGCGCTCGTTCGGCTGAGCCACTTTCATTCGCTTTTAACTGCGCTTCTTCTTCATTGAGCGCGCTAAGAAAGTTAGCGTTTTCAACGCGCATGGTCTCTTCGCGCTCAATATCCAGACCAAGTTGCCGGATACGTTCCTCGTACTCTTTACGACGCGCTTCGATCCGCTGGGTTTCAGCATCGATTTGTTCACGCGCGATCGTCAACCGTTGAAGCGCAGCTGCTGCCTCAGCTTCTTTTTGCCGGAGCGGCGGCAGGTGATGCTGAGCAGCAGCTTGATCCTTGGCCGCCTGCATTTGCGTCTGGGCGCTGGCTGCTACGGAAGCGGTCGCGCCGGAAAGGACAGATTGCGCCTCGCCTTCCGCGTCTTTTGCTTGAGCCCATTTCAAGTGCAGCAAGATCGCCTCTGCGGAGCGAATGTCGCGCGATAGTGTTTTAAACCTGTTTGCCTGACGCGCTTGACGCTTCAGGCTTTCGATTTGGCTCTCCAGTTCTGCGACAACATCGTCCAAACGTTCCAGGTTGGTTTCGGCTGCCCGCAGACGCAGCTCCGCCTCATGTCGGCGCGAATGTAATCCGGAGATCCCAGCGGCTTCTTCTAGTAATGCCCGTCGCGCCTGTGGCTTTGCCTGGATGAGTTCACCAATGCGACCCTGCCCCACCATGGATGGAGACCTTGCGCCTGTAGACTGATCTGCAAAAAGCAGTTGCACATCTTTGGCGCGAGCGTCCTTTCCGTTGATCTTATAGGCAGAGCCAGCGTCCCGTTCTATACGGCGGGCAACCTGAAGGCTTTCTGCATCATTAAAGCTGGCTGGCGCTGTACGATCCTTGTTATCGAGAAACAGCGCAACTTCGGCCATATTGCGCGACGGACGCGTCGCAGAGCCGGAAAAGATGACATCATCCATACCGGACGCGCGCATGTTCTTGTAGGAGCTTTCGCCCATCACCCAACGTAGCGCTTCAACAAGATTGGACTTGCCGCAGCCATTGGGCCCAACAACGCCGGTCAGACCTTTTTCAATTATAAATTCAGTCGGCTCAACAAACGATTTGAAACCGAGGAGGCGCAGCTTCTCAAACTTCATAGCGGGCGCTTTCTAAGCGATAGGCGCGCGCCCGCTTGATAGCCGCATATAAGATATGCGGCTTTAAAGTTTTGAATCGAGAATGGCTGACATTTGTTCAACCGATAGCACTCCGGAATATCTATCCCCGTCGATAAAGAATGTTGGCGTAGAGCTTACACCAAACTCTTCAGCGCCGCGCACCCGTATCGCATTGACATCATCCAGAAGCTTTTGGTCGGTCAAGCAGGCTTCGAAGCTCTCTTGTGTAAAACCGGCCAATTTTGCGATATTTTCAAGCGGTGCGCGTGCATCTTCTGCCCTGGCCCAAGCTGTCTGTTGTTTGAACAACACGTCAACCATCGCGAAATAGGCATCATTTGGCGCACAACGGGCAAGCATTGCGGCCGCCGCGGCTCTTGGGTCAAGCGGGAACTCGCGAACAATGAACTTTACCTTGCCGGTATCGACATAGTTCTCTTTGATGGTTGGCCACACATCATTGTGGAACAACGCACAAAAGCCGCAGGTCATGGAAGCGTATTCGACCACAGTAACTGGCGCGTTTTCATCGCCCTTGACCATGTCGGGCAAAGCATTGGCCGCGAGCAGTTCTTCCATATCGACCGAACCAGACGGTCGCGGCAAAGACTGCGCAAAAGCTGCGGCAGGCAGCATGGCGGAAATCGATAAAGCGGTGCCCATGCGCAAGGCATGGCGGCGGGAAATGTTGATCTGACGCGGCATCATTCGTTCCTCTTTGAGGTTCATTTGATTTCTTCGTAGTGTAATTGGCGCCATGTTCCAACGTTTTCCAGATAACAAAATCGTTGGCTCCATCACCACGCAAAAGCTGGCGGGAGGGATGCGTTTAATACAATCACCGGTGAACCATTTGGCACACGCTCATAAAGATGAATCACATCTTGGTTCAACATTCGAATACAACCTGATGAAACGGCCTTGCCAATCGATTCAGCTTCCGGTGTACCGTGAATGCGGTACAATGTGTCCACGCCATTCTCAAACAGGTAGAGTGCACGCGCACCCAGCGGATTATTCAACCCCGGATCCATACCGCCATTTTCAACGGAGTATTTCTCCAATTCAGGTTGGCGCGCAATCATGCTCGCAGGCGGTTTCCATCGTGGCCATTTACGTTTGAATTGAACCACGGCGTTGCCGGACCACGCAAATCCCTGCCGACCAACGCCGATCCCATATCGTGTAGCTCTGCCCCCACTTTCAACTGCATAGAGATGAAAGTTTTGGGGATCGACGATAAGCGACCCGACCGAATATTGTGGGTAGGGATTGATGATCTGTGTACGCCAATATTTCTGGGGCACAGTGTCCCGCGGCACCGCCGGAATGGGAAATTGCTCCAAAGGCATCGGTCCGTAGAACAAAGGCATCAGGGGCTCTTGAGTGCCGGCAAGCGGTAGGCTCGGGGTTAGCTCCAACGGATCGTAATCCCGTCGCGGGAGCGTGCCGCATGCGGTAACTGCGCTAGTCAGCGCTAAGCCGACAAAGTTTCTGCGGGAAATCATAAGTGTCATCCAAATTAATTTGTCGTCAAAACATCAAGCGGATCGCCCGGAGGGCCGTCCGATCAAAAACAGGTACAAATGCTGGTGCGCATCGCAGCTTCACGAAAGAAGGCCACCCATACGCGCCGCCTCATAGTGTTACAGAGACAATCTGGCGATATTTCGTTGAACGATAAGCAGGGCTGTCCGCGCTTGACTTAGGTCAAGGCAAAAATCCGAGCCAGGATTTACGATGTCTGCCACAAACATTAGAAAGGCCGACGCTATGCCTGAATTTGAAAAATACCGTAAGCGACTGGAAAATCGACGCAAATATCTCGTCACGCGTCTTGAAAACATCGAGGATGAGCTCGATCAGCCTCATAATCGCAATTGGGACGATGATGCGACCGAAAACGAACAACATGAGGTTTTGGAGGACCTTGGTTTGTCTGGTCAAGATGAGATCAAGGCAATAGATGCAGCGCTCAAACGCATTGAAGATGGCAGCTACGGCATTTGCGTTGTCAGCGGCGAAAAAATCTCCGAAGAACGTCTCAACCTGTTGCCACATACGCCATTTTGCGCCCGGCACGCCTCATGACGCCTTGAACCACAGCACATTCGGTCTGCAAAATGCTGCATGACTACGATTCGACTGCATCCCAGTTGGCTGGAACCGCTGCGCCATGAATTTGATGCGCCGTATATGAAAGCGTTGCGCAACTTCCTCGTCAAAGAGCGGGAAGCCGGAAAGCGTGTATTTCCGCCATCCAGCCAATGGTTTCATGCGTTGGACTCAACACCACTGGACAAAGTAAAGGTGCTGATCCTCGGCCAAGACCCTTATCACGGACCGGGACAGGCCCATGGTTTGAGTTTTTCAGTGCCACGTGGTGTGCGCACCCCGCCTTCACTCGTCAACATATACAAGGAAATGCACAGCGACCTTGGCATTGCACCCGCCAGTCATGGCAATTTGGAAACGTGGGCAGAGCAAGGCGTTTTGTTGCTGAACTCGGTCCTGACGGTTGAAGCGCACCAAGCCGCATCGCACCGCGGGCAGGGTTGGGAGCAATTTACCGATTCCATCGTCAGGCTGGTTGAAAGCCGTGACATGCCAACGGTTTTCATTTTGTGGGGGTCTTATGCCCAAAAGAAAGCAGCATTTGTGGACGCGAAAAAGCATTTGGTCTTGAAAGCGCCGCACCCTTCGCCGCTTTCGGCGCATAACGGGTTCTTCGGCACCAAGCCGTTTTCAAAAGCCAATGATTTTCTGATAAGCCACGGGCTTGAGCCTATTGATTGGCAACTCGACTGATCACCAACCTTCGGGACATGGGTGACGAGGCTTGCGTGTGTCGCAAACCTGGATACCGCGCATATAGCTGACCCATTGGAACGTTTCATCAAGATCGATGTCTCCGCGCATTGAGACCTGGAGCGAATAAAGCGCATCATGACCGCGGATCGATTTCACCAACACCGCGGTCGGCGCGTCTGTTTCCGGCGCATTGGCACACATCAAAAGGTCGACGGCGAACTCATAGCCATTTTCCAGACCCGCATTGACCGGTGTACGGTTACTGACCGGACATGCGCGGCCCCAACCCGCTATCAACTGAACTTGAAATTCACGGGCCGAAAGGGAGGTGCGGCGCAGAATATTGACCTTTAAGAGCGTCTGCCATTGCTCGCGCGTCTCGGTCAGCGGCACCATCTCGACGATAGTATCTCGGTTCTTGGTCTCCGAATGGACCACGTGGAAACCTTCCGGCATACGCGAAACAAGGTTTTCCGCCGCAATCTGGGAAAAGGCGCTGCTCCCCCAAAAGGCGGTTACAAGAAAGAACGACGATAGAAAACGGAGTGACCTCATCAAACTTCTTTAGACTGTCATGTCGCATTTGGCAGACAAGAAATCGTGATGTCCTTAACTTGCCGCTCCGGCCGCTTCCGGCTTTTTCGGCTTGGGAAGTTCCAACAGCGAACCGCTGGTCGCGGGCATGATGTCAGCGAACATTTCTATATCTTCTTTTTCAATCGGTTCGGTTGCTGGCCAATCGCTCTGATCATTGCTCAGCTTGAAACGGAGCAGGTTTTTGGCTTCCTCGTTACTGTCGATCTTCATCGCCCATTTGGAAGCTTTGGTGTCAGGTAAACCCTCTTTGATCTTGTCAGGATCCTGACTGTTCCAAATTTGGTTCAGCGTCTCGGCGACATCCGGGTTTTGGGTCAAGGTAAACCAAGTCTGCGGCCATTCGATCATCAGCACTATCCAGCGCGCAAGCTTGCGCCATTCGGTGGTGCCTTCACGTACTTCCTGCTCCGAAAGCGCTACACCCGAGATAATAGCCACTGTATTGATGATGCGTTTGATTTGCCGCGGGTTGGGCGGCAGAACATAGGCCAAACCGGAAAGCTGATGCCGGATGCGTTCTTCCTTTTCTTCATCCGTCGACGCCTGCATGGCGACGACACGCGCAACGGATCGCCGAAGCTTTTTTTCGTCCACAGCAGCATTGTTGGCGACAATTTCATCAACGGTGCTAAACGCAGCAAACTCGCGGTTTTCGATGGATGATTGAAGGACGGCGCGATCAATCTTTTCAAAGTCGTCCTTGGTCAATGCATGTTCTGCCAGTGCGGATTTGAACACTGAACCGGTTTCACTTTCCTGCGCGGTTTCAGGCGCTGCCTCATCACCAACGCCCAAAAGCTCCCTTAAATAGACACCGCGCGTATCCTCGTCGATCTCCGGCAGCGTGATAGAAAGTTGGATCACCTTTTCGACAAATCGACCCCCGAATGTGTGTTCGGGACCGACATCGATTTCCTTCATTTCCTTCTTGGATTGGGCAAAGGATTCCTCAAGCCAATCCTTGTCGCCCAAAAGCAGGATGAGAACGCGCGGGCTCGCGAGGATGGTCTGAAAACCGGACAGCAACTCGGTGACATAGTCGGGGTCGCAGCGATCAAGATCGTCGACCACGACCAGAATGGGTCGCCCCAGTTCCCGGCAATAGCGGTCGTAGTGCTTTTTGAAGTGCTGGTACGGGTCTTCTGCACCAAGCGAATAATTGTTGGCTGCGTCGGGCGTTCCGATAAAGAGCGACTTTGCAAAGGCGCCAAAAGTGGACCAGGCAAATGTTGCAATGGCGATTAAACCGGCAGCATCACCCGCCCATTGCCAGCCGCCACTCTCCTCGCCTTCCGGCGGCTGAAACTCCAAAGCGCCAATCAAATAAAGTGTCAGGAACGCGAGCGCTGACAGAATAGCGACAATGATGCGGGTGCGGTTACCCGGTGCGACCAAGCGCCAGAGATATTCGCGGAACCAGATTTCAACATATTCATACTTGTTGCGAACGATGTCCGGCAACCAGCGGCGGTCGCCCGGCAGATAGTCCTTGCCGACAAAGACCTTGGCAAAGCCCGCATGCCAGACAGCATTGAGCGTGCTTTGCAAAAAGCCATTGTAAAACGTCCACCAGGGTGGGCGCACATGCTGCTTCTGCCAAGCGTTGAACCAGACTGTGTGCCACGGATTTTTATCGGCCCAATAATCCAGTTGGGCTTGTGGCAGTTCATCCTTCCAAGGCTCGTTTCCATCGCCATTTTTGTGCGGATTCAGGATGCGCAGAAGATAGTTGGCAAAGGTGGTTTTACCGCCGCCCCATGGCGCATCAACATGAACCACAAAGGATGGTGTTGGGCCATCGCCGACACCGTTATTTTGATTGTCCCAAATCTGTTGGAGGCGGTTGGCGAGCATGAAGGCAATGTCCGCCCGCCCCAGATGATCCTCGTCGCCTTGCGGGCGGTCGTCGGTCAGATTGGTTTTATGCGTAACTTGCTCAAGGTCCGGATCAGGTGTGGGCGTATCTGGCACCTCCGTCTTAACAAACCGGACACCGCCAATCGGGTCCCACTCAGCACCGTTCTTGCGCGCCTCATCTACAACTGCATCCATAATATCGTCTGGCGAACGCTCATCGCTCACCGTCCAAAATTCATTAGGCAGGCTGGCAATAGCGATGGAGGCTTTTTCGCCAAGATAATCATATGGCTTTTGGTCGGGCGGATCGGGCAGAAGCGCACGGTACCAATCGACAATCAATTTCCAGTTTGAGCTTTGTTCCTGTCGTTCGAACTCATCGAGCGGATCAGCGGCCCAACGCGGAATGGATGGCTCCATTGCTCCGACGCCTTCAATATCGATGGGCCAGAGAGGGAGTTCCATCAAGGCGTTAGATGCCTCACTCAGAAGAACACTACCCAATCCACTAGCAGAGCTCCTATTAGGGGATAATTCCAAATAACCAAAATCGACATTTATTGCTCGCGAGACGTGTCCGCGTGCCTCTGGGCGAGAAACCTCAGCGATCCGCTCTACGGCATCAGCGGCAGCTTTAAGGGAGTTATCCATCACCTCAGCCAAGTTGCGAAGTGGAACGTCGACCAGGGTCATGCCCGCGTGATGAATCGAGTCAGCAGCGTATAGTGCAACTCGAGGTGCTTCGCCGGTTGGAGGTCCTTTGACTGCTTCCGCAGCTTTCGCCAACTCAATTGTTAGGCTTTTATCATTACTACGAGCAACACTTATGGCAAATATAGATGCCCTCCAAGTTTGAAGCACAAGTTCAGCCGCATTCCAGCTTTCAGGATGTAGGTGACGGTTTTCTATAGCTTTTAACACCATTGGGAAAACGCGAAGTGCTGACCTAACCGCAATAACTTGCGCCCATTCCATTGGCTTTTCTGCAAGCCACTTCTCAAGCACTTCTGGCGATGAGATCTCACGGGAATCCCTGCCAACCTTTTCAAAATCTGCGGATGTCCTCGTATCCATCAGCCCTACCCCACAATTTGCCCTTTGTCGCCAGCACGTTCGCAAGGACAATCAATTCAGGCAAGCGGTGCCAGCGTGAAAAAGGCGTTGGGCAGTAAAAGCAAAAACCCGCCGTTTGGCGGGTTTTTAGGATTACTGATCGAGGAAGCTGCGCAGTTTACGAGAGCGGCTCGGGTGCTTGAGCTTTCGCAGCGCCTTGGCTTCAATCTGGCGGATACGTTCGCGCGTCACGGAGAACTGCTGGCCCACTTCTTCCAGCGTGTGGTCGGTGTTCATGCCGATGCCGAAGCGCATGCGCAGGACACGTTCTTCACGCGGTGTGAGCGATGCCAGAACGCGCGTTGTCGTCTCACGCAAATTGGCCTGAATGGCCGCATCAATCGGCAAGATCGCGTTCTTGTCCTCGATGAAATCACCGAGATGCGAATCTTCCTCGTCGCCCACAGGCGTTTCAAGTGAGATCGGCTCTTTTGCGATTTTCAGCACCTTGCGCACTTTTTCGAGCGGCATTGCCAACTTGTCGGACAACTCTTCCGGCGTTGGCTCGCGGCCGATCTCATGGAGCATCTGGCGTGATGTACGCACGATCTTGTTGATCGTTTCGATCATATGGACCGGAATACGAATGGTGCGCGCCTGGTCAGCAATTGAACGGGTGATCGCCTGACGGATCCACCAGGTTGCATAAGTGGAGAATTTGTAACCGCGCCGATATTCAAACTTATCGACGGCTTTCATCAGGCCGATATTGCCTTCCTGAATAAGATCGAGGAACTGCAAACCACGGTTGGTGTATTTTTTTGCAATGGAGATCACGAGGCGCAGGTTCGCTTCGACCATCTCCTTCTTGGCGATACGCGCTTCGCGCTCGCCTTTTTGCACCTGGGTTACGATGCGGCGGAATTCCGGGATCGAAATACCCGTAACAGACGCGATTTCCTGAATGTCGGAGCGCAACTCGCCGATGCGTTTGCTCTCTTTCTTGCCAAAGTCAGCCCAAGCCTTGGATTCCGAAGTGGCAAGATTTTCCACCCAGTTCGGGTCCAATTCCGTGCCCTGATACTGCTTAAGGAATTCCTCGCGGCCAACGCCATAGCTTTCAGCAAGGCGCAGCAGACGGCCTTCGCACTGAACCATGTCCTTGTTGATCGCATAGAGCTGCTCAACCAGTTGGTCGATCCGCTGATTGTTCAGCGACAGTGATTTAACGAAGGTGACCAGCTCATCGCGCAGTTCGGTGTAGCGCGTTTTCTGGGCGGGTGAGAGGCTTTCCTTGCCGTCAACCAGCGCGTTTTCAACCTGCTGATCCTGCAGCTTGCGCAGCTTGGCATAAACATTTGCGATATCGTCAAACGTCTGCATGACATCGTCGCGGAGCTCAGCTTCCATCGCAGCGAGCGACAGGTTGGCCTCGTCTTCGTCGTCTTCTTCCTCTTGCTGGCCGTTCGGACCAACATCGGTGATGTCATCATGGTTGCGCGGGCGGCGCAGCGCGCGTTCTTTTTCCTCGCGTTCGCGGCGGGCCTGCTCGATCTCTTCGGGCGTTGGCACTTTGGGTGCCTGCTTGGCTTCCGGGCCAGCGTAAGTGGCTTCCAGATCGATGATATCGCGCAAAAGGATGTTTTCTTCCAAAAGCTCGTCGCGCCAGATGATGATCGCCTGGAATGTCAGCGGGCTTTCGCAAAGGCCAGCAATCATGGTCTCGCGGCCAGCTTCAATGCGCTTGGCAATCGCGATTTCGCCTTCGCGTGACAACAGCTCAACCTGACCCATCTCGCGCAAGTACATGCGGACAGGATCATCGGTTCGATCAGTTGGCTCTTTTTTCTTGCCTGTTGCTGTAACGGCAGAACCAGCAGCGGTCGTTACTTCGGTCGAAGTGGAAGCGGCCTCGCCTTCATTGTCATTGTTCTCTGCATCGTCATCTTCAACGACGTTGATACCCATGTCAGAGAACATGGCCATGACATCTTCAATCTTGTCGGGATCAGTCTGATCAGATGGTAGAACAGCATTGATCTCGTCCATCGTCACATAGCCGCGCTTCTTGGCGGCCTTGATCAGTTTTTTAACGCTATCATCGCTTAGATCAAGCAGAGGACCATCGGTTGTTGTTTCACCGTCTGCTTCGGCTTCTTTGTTTTCTTTGACTTTTGTCGCCATGCGTTTTGCTACTCCGGCAGCATCATGTGAGACCCCGATCTCTCACGTGCCGCAATTTCCCCGTGTCGCGCGGACCATTCCAATATCGCGCATAACCGCTTCGCCTTAACCGGCAATTAACTCTAAATAGAGAGCTGGCGCGCAATACAAATATCTTGATGAGCGCAAATAGGTGCCGATTTTCGCTTTTCCAAGCCAATAAAGGGTGATTCGGGCAGATTCATGCGAGAATCTTTCCGCTAGCTGAAATCGTTGCATTTTTGCTTCGGTTTTGGCCTCAAAATGAGCGCGACGGGCGACCAGAGAGCTGGCCAAAGCCGTCGATCAGAGCTTCCAAGCCCTGCTCGCGACGGATTTTCTCCTGGATCGAGACCAGCCGGTTGAAATTGATTTCGCTTGTATCATCTGCGAGAGCCTGCTCCGCCGCCCGCAACTCGCGCGAGAGTCCCCCTGCACGCTGGTGCAGCTCAATGGCCTGCGCAAATGCTTCTCGGGCATCTTCAAGCGCCGCCTGTGACGTGAACACCCAAAGGCGCTGGCGTTGAACGATCGCGGTTGCAAGTTCAATCGCATCTCCAACTTTCTGGCAAGCGTTGTGAGCAGTTAGCGTTTCTCTATCGCGGGCGCTGGTATCGGCATAAGCCTCTAACAAAGCCCCACGCACCCGTTTGGCCGACGTGCTTGAGAAGTCGAGTGTACTGAAGAGGTCGAAATACTCGCCAATCAAATCGGGGTGCTCGATAACAGCGGTGAGCAAAGCAGCTTCACGTACTGGCAAGTCTGCTGAAGCCTGTGGCGCTGGTGTCGAGGAGAGCAAACGTGATTTTGTCAATCTGTCACTGACCGCAACCGCGCTCTTTCGACTTACCTTTCCGTAAGTCTTGCCACTGGCTCGATTGCCATTTTGTTTTTCAGGAACCCCGAAAAAGGCGTTGGCTCGGTCGCGCATTTCCTGCGCGTAGTGTCGACGTACCGCAGGGTCTTGGATCAGATCAGCGGCAGTCTTCAGTTCCGCCTCAAGCTGAGCACGTCGTTCCGGCGTATCGAAAGATCGTCCACCGGTCTCGCGCAGCCAGAGCAAATCTGCGGCTGACTTAGATTGAGTAATGAGCGCTTGGAAAGCCGGGGGCCCGTCTTCTTTAACCAGATCATCTGGGTCTTTACCGTCCGGAAGCAGCGCAAATCGAACCGATTTACCCGGCTTCAGCTCTGGCAACGCCAAATCCAACGACCTATACGCTGCGCGCAGACCGGCTTGGTCCCCATCAAAGCATAGCGTGGGCTCTTGGGTTACGCGCCAAAGCTTGGCTAACTGACTTTCTGTCAGTGCGGTTCCCAAGGGCGCAACGGCATTTGGAAAACCTGCCTGATCCAGCGCGATCACATCCATATAGCCTTCGACCACCGTGATGGAGCCATCCTTGCCAGCAGAGGTGCGTGCTCTCTTGAAATTGTAGAGCACATCAGACTTGTGGAAGAGCGGGCCTTCCGGCGAATTTAAATATTTGGCGGGCACATCCTTCGACATGGCGCGACCACCAAAGGCGATCACACGACCCTGCGCATCTTCAATCGGAAACATGATACGATCACGAAATCGGTCGTAGGAAACAGGAATGTCGTTTCCGTGAACCACCAAGCCGCATTGCTCAATCTGCTCTTTTGTAGCGCCCTTTGCTGCCAGATGTTCTTTCAACGCAGAGCGGCTGGCTGGCGCAAAGCCCAGGCGAAACTTGGCGATGGTCGCAGCACTAAGGCCACGGTCGCGCAAATAGGCGCGGGCTGCGCTACCCGATTGCATCTGCAATTGGGCTTCAAAGAACTTGGCCGCCTCATCTGCCACATCGTAGAGCGTTGCCCGCTGTTGCTCACGCTTGGCCGCTTCCGGGTCGGGCGCGGGCATGGAAACACCCGCCATATTGGCTATCCGTTCCACGGCTTCAGGAAATGAAATCCCTTCCTGCTCGGTCAAGAAACGAAAGTGATCGCCTGACGCGCCGCAACCGAAACAATAGTAACGGCCCTTTTTATCCTCGCAGTGGAAAGACGGTGTGCTCTCACCATGAAAAGGGCAGCAGGCCCAATAGTCGCCGCGCGGCGCATTAGTCTTGCGCTTGTCCCACGTCACACGCGAGGCGATCACGTCCGAGATCGGGACGCGGTCACGAATTTCATCTAAAAAACCGGGTGAGAAGCGCATGACCGGAAAATGCCTATTCGTTAGCGACTACACAAGACTGCCATATGCAGAAGCGTGCTAAGCATGTGCACAAGTTTTGGAAAGCGAGTCGCGCATGCTTTTGTGGATCACCATTATTTTTTCCTGCCAACTCATTGGCGAGGCAATTGTGGCCTTTTTCGGCCTGCCCATGCCCGGTCCGGTCGCGGGGATGGTGATTTTGTTAGTCGGCCTCATCATCAAAGGGTCGGTGCCCGACGATCTGGGAACGGTTGCTGATACACTTTTAAAGAATTTGTCCTTGCTTTTTGTGCCCGCTGGCACCGGCATCATCGTGCATCTTGGTCTTTTGGAAGCCGATCTTTTGTCCATCAGCGCTACATTGATCATCTCCACAATCGCAGCGGTCCTCGTCACCGGCTTCATCGCCCAAACGCTCATGAACGTAAGTGAAAAACGTGAGCCAGCCGATGATTGATACGATCGAAACCGGTAATGTACGCGATGTCTGGGTTTATCTTTCGACATCGCCTCTTCTACACCTCACACTCGTTTTAATCGCCTATCAGATCGGCAATGCAATATACCAAGCCGCAGGCCGCTCACCGCTCCTTAATCCGGTTGCAATTTCGGTGGTTCTGCTTGTTGCAATGCTGACGATTACGAATACGGACTATGACACTTTCTTTGAAGGCGCGCAGTTCGTTCACTTTCTGTTGGGGCCCGCCACCGTCGCTCTCGCCGTCCCGCTTTACCGACAGTTTGGCAAGGTTCGACGCCACGCGCCGACCTTGCTTTTCAGCATCGTGGCGGGATCCGCATTCGCATCGGCGAGCGCTGTCGGCATGGCTTGGCTCCTCGGAGCAGCGGACGACATTGTCCTGGCAATGGCGCCAAAATCAGTAACGGCACCCATTGCAATGGGCATAACGGAACAGTTTGGCGGACTGCCGTCACTAACAGCAGTTCTGGTGATTCTGACGGGCATTATTGGCGCGGCGCTTGGGCCACTAGCCATGGATCTGGCACGCATAAAGCGGTGGGAAGCGCGGGGTTTTGCAATGGGCACCGCATCACACGGCATCGGCACGGCGCGAGCGCTGCAAGTTAATGAGGTGGCTGGAGCCTTTGCCGGGATCGCGATGGGGCTAAATGCGATTGCAACCTCAATCTTGCTCCCGATCGCCTGGCGCCTGTTTTTTGGTTAGAAGCGGCGCATTTCCGATTCAGATGGAGACGGAAATCGCTGCCTCAAACTTCGTTTGACCGCGTTTTCTATCTCTTCATTTCCCATGCGGCGGCGGAATTGCGCTAACGCAGCAAATCGCGCACGATGCCGGACGCTTTGGTGAAATCCATCTGGCCTTGATAGTTTTCTTTCAAGGCGCCCATGCATTTGCCCATGTCGCGAAGGCCTTCAGCACCGGTTTCCTCGACAACTTTAACAACGGCTTTCTTGATATCGTCCTCACACAGCTGTTCAGGCATGAATTCAGCGATGATCGAAGCTTCTTTTCGCTCCTGCTCAGCCAATTCGAGGCGGTTTGCTTCTTCATAGGTCACAGCGGCTTCTTTGCGCTGCTTGACCATTTTGACCAGAATTTCGTTGATGTCGTCGGTTGAAACGGGATCTTTTCCGGCGGTTCGGTTGGCGATGTCGCGATCCTTGATCGCCGCGCAGATAAGACGAAGTGTCGAGACACGACATTTGTCACCTGATTTCTGTGCTGCTTTCAACGCGGTTTGGATTGCATCACGCATGTGTCGCTCCTTGTGCGTCGCGAAAAGCTAGTTGCCCTTTATGCGGTTGGCAACCGGATTAACGCGAACACTGTGCATGAAAATTGGTCAACGATGAGGCTGTGGAAAAGGTTGCAGAATTTTAACTGTTGGCTCGTTCGGCAGTCAGCATCGTAAGCTTGATTTCCCCGCCTATATAGTGTTTTGCACTCAAATCACAACACCATGTTCCGATGCTCATCGAGGCCAGCCATGCCAAGCCCTTCCGAGGCACAAAAAGTCGCGCCTGCTCCTTGGGAGCCCGAATTGGCCACCGCCATATTGGTGCTTGCAGATGGAACAGTGTTGCGCGGCAAAGGCTTTGGCGCGATTGGAACGATTGAGGCTGAAGTCTGCTTTAATACTGCCCTCACCGGCTATCAGGAGATTCTGACCGACCCTTCCTATGCTGGCCAAATCGTCACCTTCACGTTTCCTCATATTGGTAATGTTGGCACGAATGACGAAGACATTGAGGATTTGATTCCTGTCAACCGCGCCGGCGCGGTGGGTGCGATCTTCAAGGCGCCGATTACAGCACCCTCGAACTACCGCCACGCCGAGCACTTTTCGAACTGGCTGGAGCAACGCGGCGTCATTGCGCTGAGCGGCGTGGACACCCGGGCTTTGACTGCTCATATCCGCGATAAAGGACTGGCCAACGCAGTAATCGCCCATGATCCATCTGGTCAGTTTGATGAAGATGCGTTGATTGCTCGCGCCGAGGCCTGGAGTGGACTTGAAGATCTGGACTTGGCCAAAGACGTCACATCGGGCCAATCCTCACACTGGACGCAAAAGCCCTGGGTTTGGAACGAAGGCTACACTGACAACGCAGCCGACCAAACTCACATTGTCGCTTTGGATTTTGGTGTCAAACGGAACATTTTGCGCTTGATGTCCGGCCTTGGTGCCCGGGTCACGGTGATGCCAGCCAGCACAAGTGCCGAAGATGTGTTGGCACAAAAGCCCGATGGGATTTTCTTATCCAACGGCCCGGGTGATCCGGCCGCAACCGGCGACTATGCAGTGCCGACCATCCAAGCACTAATCGACTCCGGTATTCCGGTCTTCGGTATCTGTTTGGGCCACCAAATGCTCGCGCTAGCCCTTGGTGCCAAGACAGTCAAAATGCACCAAGGTCACCATGGTGCGAACCATCCGGTGAAAGACCACACGACCGGTAAAGTCGAGATCGTTTCCATGAACCACGGCTTTGCCGTTGATGCATCAACGCTGCCCGACGGTGTGACCGAAACGCATGTGTCACTGTTTGATGGTTCCAACTGTGGCATTGCCGTTGATGGGAAGCCGGTTTTCTCAGTACAGCATCACCCGGAAGCATCGCCGGGCCCGCAAGACTCGCACTATTTATTCAAGCGGTTTTTCGATTTGATTGCTGAGACGAAGGGCTAGTACCGACGCCATAAACGCCTCGCTCGACCTTCTCAAACCAACCATAGTGATTGTCTGCCATGATCACCCGGGCGCGGTCGACGCCAGTTTCTTTGGCGACAGTTGAGGCTTTAGTGGGGCCGTTCTCTTTCAAATAGTCCGCGATCTTTTGCGCATCCTGCCGGTACGCTGTGACGATAGTTGTCCTGGTCACGCCGCCAACATTTGGGTCGCCCTTTCGTTTTTGAAACTCACGCAGAAGTGCCTGCGATTTACGTTTGTTCTTGCGTGGCGCGTAAGGGGTTGGATCGCAGTGAACTTCTGAAAAACCATCTTTTAGACGCACTGTGATCATGCCCAAACCGAGACGGCGGCAAAGCCGAGTGTTGGCTTTCAGCGCTTTCCAAAAGCCTGCACCAGTTCCGCGAGGTACGGCAACATAGACCTGATCGACGACACCCAATCGTTCCACTGCCTGATGAAAAAGCGCCAGTGAGAAACCGGTTTTCATCTCTACAACAATCGGTGGTTCATCGCCGCGTTTTGCCACCACATCAGCAGATGCCACTTCGGCCTTCACCTCATAGCCCTGCGACTCAAGAAGCGCCTTGATCGGTGGGTAGAGGTCGGCTTCTTTGGGCTTTTCTATCTTGTCGCTCAAACCGGATTATTGAATGTATCGCAAGCGGCAAAACGGCCGGTCTCAAACCCACGCAGAAACCAATCGTGACGCTGTTCAGAGGTACCGTGCGAGAAGCTTTCCGGCACAATAAAGCCGCGGGTGCGCATCTGAATCGCATCATCACCAATCTGCGCAGCGGCGTTCAATGCTTCCTCCAAGTCACCGCGTTCCAATAGACCCTTCTGCTCTGTAAAGTGGCCCCAGATACCCGCGAAGCAGTCAGCCTGCAGTTCCACCCTAACCGACATGGCATTCTGCTCAGCTTGGCTCATCTGACGTCGCATTTGATTGAAGCGCGGCAGCACTCCTATGATGTTCTGGATGTGGTGGCCTACTTCATGCGCCACCACGTAAGCTTGGGCAAAATCGCCTGATGCATTGAAGCGGTCGGCCAGTTGATCAAAAAAGTTCAGGTCAATGTAAATTTTTCGATCAGCCGGACAGTAGAAAGGCCCAGACGAGGAACTGGCACGCCCACACGCAGACGCCACCTGCCGTTCGAAAAGTACCAAGGTCGGCTCGGGGTAGTTCCCACCTTCAGCCTGAAAAACGCCATTCCAGACATCTTCAGTTTCGGCCAATACGCGCGAGATGAAGACGGTCTGCTCGTCATTGCGGGTGACGCTTGGCGTTGGCGCACGACTGGTTTGCGTTTGCGGCACCAGCTGATCGAACGCCGAGCCACCTGGTACGCCGCCACCAGCCAGAATTTGGAGAGGATCGATACCGCAAGAGCGCAGAGCAAAGAAGATAACGACCAGCAAAACAATGCTACCAATGCCACCGCCGGAGGAGCGAACTGGTGAACGACGCGAAGAGGGAATGCGAACGCGGCGCTGGCCGCTCGGCAGGCCGAACCCCGTTCTGGATCGCCCTCGCGAAGATGACCCACGCAGATCCTGAATATTTGTCGAGCGTCTTCTGCCCTCAAGGCGCATGGCAACCTCCCCCATCTTGGACGAGAAAATATTCGCCCAACGATTCATTCACTTCAAGCGCATTCTTGGCATAGGCACCCTTACATCCTCGCTACAACCAAAAGTTTAGTAATTATATTAGCCGCTATTAACTGCCATTCTTCATGATTGTATTCCCCATTTCAGGTACAATCATTGCGGGCAAACATGACGGGGCAGCAGCGCATGATGGCAGAGCGCATCATTCCGGACGAACAGGACGAACAAGCGGCACGAGAGCCGCGGCTTCGTACCTTAAAGCAGGGTTTCGCCGGATGGACTGAACTCCACGCAGTGGTGGAATGCATTGTTCGCGACATGAGCGAAAGCGGCGCCAAGCTTGAGTTCAAGGATGTCGGCACCTTGCCCAGCGCATTTGAGCTGACGGTTCCGGTGGATGGTACCATTCGGCCTTGTAAAATCGTCTGGTCGCGCGCGAATTTTGTCGGCGTGGAATTCACCGGCCCTGCCCGGATTTCAAAGAAGCACAAGCGCGATCAGGTGCTTTCTGCGTACCGGGTTGATGAAAACAAAATTGTCTCACGTCAGCCGCAAGCAACACAAACCCAACAACCTCCCGACCCCCAACCATTTAGACCCGTTGCAAGACCAAGACGCCAGGCTTTTGGCAAGCTGGGGAAGTGAATTACACCCCGCATAACTACTGCCCATCGTTGGCAGTTTCAAATTACCCCTCCCTAGCGACCTTTATTCGAAAAGTGGCTAGCTACTAACCCCTCTTTTCCACAACTCACGGGGTTACATTCTCGCGCAGCTTCGCTATAGCGGGCGCTTAGCCAGACAAGTCATGTGCGATCAGCCGGCGGGACCCTTCCTTCCGGCCTTTTCGTGCAAAGAAAACAGAAGCCGCGCCCATGCCCAAACGTACAGATATCGACACCGTCCTGATCATCGGCGCGGGGCCGATTATTATCGGACAAGCCTGCGAGTTTGATTATTCCGGCACACAGGCCTGTAAGGCGCTTAAAGATGAGGGCTACCGGATCGTTCTGGTGAATTCCAACCCGGCGACGATTATGACCGACCCGGAGTTGGCGGACGCGACTTACATTGAACCCATCACACCGGAAGTTGTCGCCAAAATCATCGAAAAAGAACGCGCCGAGCGGCCTGATGAAAAGCTCGTCGTGCTGCCGACCATGGGCGGCCAGACAGCGCTCAACACGGCTCTTTCCTTGAAAGCAATGGGCGTGCTCGACAAGCTGGATGTCGAGATGATCGGCGCGACACCGGAAGCCATCGACAAGGCCGAAGACCGCAAATTGTTCCGCGAGGCAATGGACCGGATCGGCCTTGAAAGCCCGCGCTCCATGCTGGTCAACGCTTCCGACATCAAAGACGCTGACCGCAAGGCGCATGAAGCGCGCCGCCAAAAGCTTCTGGAAACACAAAGCGGTGACGCGCTTGATGAGGCGCTCGAAGTCCTGGAGCAGGAATGGCGCGACGGCACATCGGATCGCAAACAGCGTTATATGCGTCACGCCATGGCCCAAGCGGCGATTGCGCTCGATGAAATCGGTGTGCCCGCCGTGATCCGCCCCTCATTCACGCTTGGCGGTACGGGCGGTGGCATCGCCTACAATGCGTCAGAGTTTATGGCGATTGTCGAGCGCGGCCTTGATGCTTCGCCAACAACCGAAGTTCTGATCGATGAGAGCGTCGTCGGCTGGAAAGAATATGAGATGGAAGTTGTGCGCGACAAGGCGGACAATTGCATCATCATCTGCTCGATCGAAAATGTCGATCCGATGGGCGTTCACACGGGCGATTCCATAACCGTCGCCCCTGCCCTGACGCTGACGGATAAAGAATATCAGATCATGCGCAATGCTTCGATTGCGGTGCTGCGTGAGATTGGCGTTGAAACGGGCGGCTCGAATGTCCAGTTCGCGGTCAATCCGGCAGACGGGCGTTTGGTCGTCATCGAGATGAACCCGCGTGTCTCGCGCTCTTCCGCGCTGGCCTCGAAAGCGACCGGCTTTCCGATTGCGAAAGTCGCGGCGAAACTCGCTTGTGGCTACACGCTTGATGAGCTGGAGAATGACATTACCGGCGGCGCGACACCCGCATCGTTCGAGCCCAGTATCGATTATGTGGTCACGAAAATCCCGCGCTTTGCATTTGAAAAGTTCCCCGGCGCGGAACCCTATCTGACAACGGCCATGAAGTCTGTCGGCGAGGTGATGGCGATTGGTCGGACGTTTGCTGAATCGTTGCAAAAGGCCTTGCGTGGCTTGGAGACCGGCCTCACCGGTTTGGATGAAATCGAAATTCCGGGCCTTGGCGAAGGCGATGATGAAAACGCCATCAAGGCCGCAATTGGCACACCAACGCCTGATCGCCTTCGCATGGTGGCGCAGGCCATGCGGCTTGGTTTCACCAATGAGCAAATCCACGCGGGCTGCAAGATTGATATGTGGTTTCTGGAACGCATGTCCGAGATCATCGCGTTGGAAGACCGCGTTCGCGCGCACGGCTTACCGGCTGATGCCGACAATATGCGCATGCTCAAAGCGGCAGGCTTTTCCGACCAACGATTGGCCAGTTTGACAGGCAAGGACGTGGACGAGGTACGGGTGGCACGCCATGCGCTGGATATCGTTCCCGTCTACAAACGGATTGATACATGCGCAGCAGAGTTCGCATCGCCAACAGCCTATATGTACTCCACCTATGAGGTGCCGTTTGATGGCGTGCTGCGGTCCGAGGCGGAAGTGTCCGACCGCAAGAAAATCGTGATCCTCGGTGGTGGCCCTAACCGCATCGGCCAAGGCATTGAGTTTGACTATTGCTGTTGTCACGCGGCCTTTGCGCTGCGCGATGCGGGCTTTGAAGCCATTATGATCAATTGTAACCCCGAAACGGTCTCCACCGACTATGACACGTCCGATCGGCTTTATTTTGAACCACTGACGGCGGAAGATGTGCTGGAAATCCTGGCCGTCGAGCAAGCCAGGGGTGAGCTTGTTGGCGTCATCGTTCAATTCGGTGGCCAGACACCACTCAAGCTGGCCGAGGCGCTGCAGGAGGCCGGCATTCCAATTTTGGGTACTTCACCTGACGCAATTGATCTTGCGGAAGATCGCGACCGTTTCCAAAAGCTCCTGATCAAGCTGGATTTGACGCAGCCGAAAAACGGCATTGCCCATTCAGTTGAGCAGGCGCGGCTGGTTGCGCATGATCTTGGTTTCCCGCTGGTTGTCCGCCCATCCTATGTTCTGGGTGGCCGGGCGATGCAAATTGTTCGCGATGACAAAGCGCTGGACAGTTACCTTTTGTCGACGGTGCCGGAGCTGATCCCCGAAGACATAAAGGCGCGGTATCCCAATGACAAAACCGGGCAGATCAACACGCTGCTCGGTACCAATCCGCTCTTGTTTGACACCTATTTGTCCGGTGCGGCCGAGGTGGATGTCGACTGTCTTTGCGATGGCGAAGATGTCTACGTCTGTGGCGTGATGGAGCATATCGAGGAAGCCGGTATTCACTCCGGCGACAGCGCCTGTTCGCTACCCGTGCACTCGCTTAGCGATGACATCGTCGCTGAACTGAAAGCGCAAACGGTACAACTGGCCAAAGCATTGAATGTCGGCGGCCTGATGAATGTCCAGTATGCCATAAAAGACGGCGAAATCTTCATTCTTGAAGTGAACCCACGCGCATCACGAACCGTGCCTTTTGTGGCCAAGACTGTCGGCTTGCCAATTGCGAAGATCGCTGCGCGGATCATGGCAGGTGAAGGCCTTGACGGTGCTGTGGGTCACTATGGCGAGCCGGTTGATACGGCTTCGCTCAAACATATCGCGATCAAGGAAGCCGTTTTTCCATTTTCCAAGTTCCCAGGGGTGGACACGCTGCTGGGACCTGAGATGCGCTCGACCGGAGAAGTTATGGGCCTCGACACTGACTATGCCATGGCGTTTGCCAAGGCACAGATGGGTGCGGGAAGCGAACTACCAAAGTCTGGCACCGTGTTCATCTCCGTCAAAGATGAAGACAAGGCTGCGGTTTTGGAGACAGCCAAACGGTTTTCCGAACTGGGTTTCCGTGTCATGGCAACAGGCGGCACTCAAACGTTCCTGAAGGACAATGGGGTCGATGCTGTGCGGATCAACAAGGTTTTGGAAGGCCGGCCTCATGTTGAAGATGCGATCCGCAACCGCGAGGTCCAGATCGTCATCAACACCACATCTGGCAGCAAGGCAATTTCTGACTCCAAGTCGATCCGTCGTGCGGCGCTGGAGCAAAAACTCCCATATTTCACCACTGTTGCAGGCGCAGTTGCCGCTGGTCAGGCCATAGAGGCTCTGGCGCACGGCAAGCTGGAGGTGAAGCCTTTGCAGAGCTACTTTGCTTGAACTAGCTGAGATAATCGATGATCGGACAGTTGGGACGATCATCGCCGTTGCAGGTGTGAACTACATAGTAAAGCTCATCATGTAGCATTTGTAGCTCGCGTTGCTTCGCTTCGATCTCTTCCAACTTCCTCGCAGCGATTGCTTTCACGTCAGCACTATTGCGGTCTGCGTTTTCGTAAAGTCCCAAAAGTTCTCGGCACTCTTCAATTGAAAAACCCGATTCGCGGGCTCGACGGACAAAGACCAGTTTTCTCAGTTCAATGTCGCTATAGGTTCGATAGCCGGCTTCTGATCGCCCAAGTGGGGCAACCAAATCGATGTCAGCGTAATAGCGCACCGTCTTTGTGGGCAACTGAGCACGATTTGATACTTCGGATATGTTCATGTTTCAGCTCTTGACCTTCCAGTTACTGGAAAGATTAGGTTCTGATCAGAAACGGTTCAAGTCCCAGGAAGCGGTGGTCGGAAAAGCGCAATGTTACAGACTTTAAACGAGCCCAAAAAGGCGACCCTCTATCGGATGGTGATGGCAGACCACATGTGTCCTCATGGCTTGAAGGCAAAGGCACTCTTGGAGCGCAAGGGTTACTCGGTCGAAGATCATCATCTAACATCGCGCAAAGAGATCGATGCTTTCAAACAAGAGCAAGGTGTAAAAACGACACCGCAAGCTTTCATTAATGGCACGCGAATTGGCGGGTTTGACGATTTATCGGTCTTCTTTGGTGCGAAGCCAAAGTCGGCTGATCAAACCACCTACCAACCGGTTATTGCGTTGTTTTCGGTCGCTGCCTTGCTGGCGATTGCCGTAACTTGGCTGGTTTTGGGCGAACCAGTGGCCTGGCAAACGCTGCCTTGGTTCATTTCCATATCAATGGTGCTGCTTGGCCTGCAAAAGCTCAAAGACATCGACAGGTTTGCAACGATGTTTCTGAACTACGACCTGCTCGCGCAGCGCTGGGTGCGCTACGGTTATGTATATCCATTCATCGAGACAGGCGCTGGACTTATGATGTTTGCGGGCGTGCTTACTTGGATATCGGCGCCTGCAGCGCTTTTTGCCGCCGGTATCGGGGCGGTGTCGGTTTTCAAAGCGGTCTATATCGACAAGCGCGAACTCAAATGTGCGTGCGTGGGCGGCGACAGCAAAGTACCGCTTGGCTTTGTTTCACTGCTTGAGAACCTCATGATGATTGGTATGGCGATCTGGATGCTTGGCAAAATGTCGGGCTTGTTTGGATGAATAGATAAAATAAGTAAGTATCGTTTCAGACTCTTGCGAAAGCGATCTTCTTTTCTTACTTAAGGGCATCGACAATAGGCCCAACGACCCATCGATCAGCGCACCCGGACGAAGGTGTGCAACGTGACCGTCTCTACCCTCTTTATCGATCAGAAGCGCCACGGTTTGGTGCACGTCACTTACGCGATAAAAAGGATACGCGACATGGCACAAGGTACAGTTAAATGGTTCAATCCAACGAAGGGTTTTGGCTTCATCGAGCCCGCTGAAGGCGGCAATGATGTTTTCGTTCACATTTCCGCCGTTGAACGTTCAGGCATGACCGGCCTGACGGAAGGCCAGAAGGTGAACTATGATCTGGAACAAGATAAACGGTCAGGAAAATTCGCCGCCGCTAACCTCTCGGCCGCCTAAATTTCCGCCGAAATGATGTTTTAAAGGCGGTCTTCGGATCGCCTTTTTTGTTTGATCAGGCCGACCGTGCCTCTTGCAAAGGGTTCCGTTTGGCATAATCTGTCGCAAACTTGCTGCGGTTCTCGTGCAATTGATTGTCGGGAACCGTTTTTATTTCATCGGTGCAAGCACCAAAGCACCGCAAGAATGAAAAGAAGGTAGGACCATGGAAAAGGTTCCCATGACACGCAACGGCTATGCACAGTTGCAGGAAGAGTTTCGCTGGCGCACGCAGGATGAGCGTCCACGCATCATCGAAGCCATTGCGGAAGCGCGTGCACACGGCGATCTTTCAGAAAATGCAGAATATCATGCTGCCAAGGAGGCACAGGGGCACAATGAAGGCCGCGTTTCCGAACTGGAAGGCCTTATTTCCCGGGCACAGGTGATCGATGTAACAGCCATGTCCGGCGATACCGTCAAGTTTGGCGCAACCGTGACTTTGATCGATGAAGATACCGAGGAAACAAAGGTTTACCAGATTGTTGGAGATCAAGAAGCTGATGTAAAGTCTGGGAAGATTTCCATCTCATCTCCGATTGCACGCGCGATGATTGGCAAAGAAACAGGTGACTCCATTGAGGTTCAGGCGCCTGGCGGTTCCCGCGCCTATGAAATCGAAGCTGTGAAGTTTGTTTGACAAGTGCGTCGGTGCGTTGCACGCACCGGCTACACGAACCAACAGGCTGTCCCGTGGTACAACCCATCAACTTTGACGAACTAATCGTCATTGCTCCCAACTTCAAAAAGCGCTTGTCCGGCGTCACTTCAACCATCGTGCAGCTCATACCGTTGCAACGCAGAACTGGCCTTGGGATTGCAACTGCGGGTGCTGGGCTGCCGGCTGACTTACCGAAACTGTCCATTTCTTCATTGTTGCGACTTTATCGGCTACCCCGAGACGGCAAGCCTCGTGTTTGGCATGCACGACGTAACACCGAGATGCTTGGTGGACTGTTCTTGCGCCATATTCTCCGTATGCCGTTGAAACTGGTATTCACTTCGGCATCGCAACGCAAGCACACCATCTACACCAAATGGCTGATCAACCGCATGGATGCGGTCATCGCAACCAGCCAAAAAACCGCCGACTATCTGCAAGTGCCAAGTAGCGTCATCATGCATGGCATCGATACTGACCGATTTTGCCCACCAGCTAACAAAGCGGCTGCAAAACAGGCGGTACAGCTGCCAAAAAACAAGAAAATTGTTGGCTGCTTTGGACGCGTACGCGCGCAAAAAGGCACAGATCTGTTTGTAAATGCGATGATATTGGCGCTGAAGACGAGACCCGACTGGATTGCCATCATCGCTGGACGGGCAACCGAGGCACATCAACAGTTTCAGGACGATCTGAAGCGGCACATATCTGATGCAGATATGGGCGAACGGGTACTTTTTGTTGGCGAGCACACCGATATCGAGCGGTGGTATCAAGCGCTTGATCTCTTTTTAGCACCCCAGCGTTGGGAGGGTTTTGGTCTAACGCCCTTGGAGGCCATGGCCTGCGGTGTGCCAGTTATTGCAACTGATGTCGGTGCGTTTGCGGAGTTGATCGAAGAGGATAGGACCGGCCACATCCTGCCCGATCTGGAAGCGGCAACGATGGCAGACATATCGGGCAGACTTATGGATGATCGCGAAGCGCGTAGCTCTATGTCCAAAGCGTCGCGTCATCACATGATCAAGGATTTCCCTATCATCAGGGAAGTTCAACAATTGGCACAAGTCTATGCTCAAGTCTCAGGACGATCGATTAATGACGTTTTCCATGAGAACCGGCCATGACGCGGTTTGCTGTGATCGAAACGGAGAATACAGCCCCACTCATTGCAGCAATGGGTAGTGATTGCGATGTCTTGAAGGTTGAAGCGACAGGCGCAATCCAGGCTCTTGATGCACTGACATACATAGCAGAACGCAATGCGATGCGGCGGGCTATTCGATATCCGAAATTTTTTGGTAACGCGTTCATCAAGTCCGCTTACAAATTGATATATAAGCGGAAAATCAGTCGCCAATATGGGGCACTTTACAGCCAACTTGCCGCGGACACTTCTCGCACTGCATTGATTTTTAATGGTTTTCTTGCACCAAATGCGTTGGTAGACTTGGCCGCACAATCGCTTGGCATGAACTGCTTGTATGTCGAGAACGGCTTCTTTCCAGGAACGCTGCAAGCAGATCGCTCAGGCATCAACGGCTTGAGCTCTCTGCCCCGTGACGCTGCGTTTTATGACGCATTAAGCGAAACGAATGCGGGCCACGATTGGCCAGCGGACTTTGAAGTTCGGCAGTCAAAGCTTCAAGAAAAGGAAGCGGACGGAGCGCTACCCGAGCGATATGTGTTTGTGCCGTTTCAAGTGCCTAGCGACATGCAAATCCTGGCCTTGTCGCCATGGATTGACGATATGAAGGCGTTGTACGCGCAAATCCATGAGCTTGCTTCAGCAAACCCGTCACAGCATTTCGTGATCAAGGAACACCCGAGCTTTCCCTTGTCAATTCAAGGGCAAGTCCAGACGCTACCCAATATCCATTTTGCCAACCATGCTGTTACGCGAGATTTGCTTGATAAGTCAGATGCCGTCGTCACGGTCAATTCAACCGTCGGTCTTGAGGCATTGGTTTTAGGCAAAAAGGTTATCACGCTGGGCAACGCACACTACGCCATCGATGGCCTCGTCCTGCAAGCAGACGACAGCGCGATGCTTCATTCCAAGTTTGCTATGCTTTATAATTGGACACCCGATGCAGAAAGACGCGAAAAGTTCATCCGCTTTGTATTCAATCGCTTTCTCATCCCTGGGGATCGAAAGGCGCCCACAAACGAAACCGTCTTAGCGTTAACAGCCCGCGCCTTGGGACAAGATGCATACTCGAAGCTGATTGCAGGTCAGAGCAATGTTACGTCTTCTCATTAATCTCGACAGGGCAGTCGATCGACGCGCGCATATGGAAGCCGAGCTGACCAAGCGCGGGGTGGACTGGGAGCGTGTTCCAGCGTTCGATTGCCGCGAGTTCGAGGACGGTTTCGTTGATGATGTGTATGCAAACAGCGCACGGGTGCATCAAGACCCCGGTTCAATCGGGTCCTTTATGACACATCGTGCATGTTGGCGCCGATTGGTCGAGAGCGACCACAAGCATGCTTTGGTTTTAGAGGATGACCTGCTCTTCGGCGAAGACAGTGTTCAGTTTCTGCAAAGTTCTGACTGGCTACCTTTAACGCATGAGAAGTGCGTCGTGCATTTGGAGACATTTGGTCGTGTGACGGTGATCGAAGATGAACCGATCGCATCACCAGGGAGCCATAAAGTCCATGTGATGCATCGACTGCATCATGGGTCTGCCGCCTATCTTATTCACCGCGACACCGCAGAGGATGCGCTTGCCGCCAGCTCTGATTTGAACAATGTCCCGGATGAGTTTTTGTTCATGCCGGCGCCTCACAATGCCTTTTCAAAGCTTCCTGTTTTGCAGGTTGTTCCTGCACCCTTTGTCCAAGAAGATATTTATGAGCGGATGGGTGGGGCTACTGCGGCCCATCGCAGCATGATTGCCGCAACGCGCAAGGGTGCGCGAAAGGGACTAACGCAGCTAAGGATGAAACTTGCTCATTCGCTTGGCAAGCGCTGGACAATTGCGTCAGGAAAGCTGACAGACAGAGCGCGCGGGCGAAAGACCGGCATCATACCGTTTAAGTGAGTGAGTTGATGGCATCTCAATCAGAGCCCGATCATTGGATCGACGCGACAGGATGCCTGCGCTGGGGACCGCAAAACCCCACTGGCGTTCCACGCGTTGAAATGAAGATTGTGGCAGCAGCCATGTCACAACCGGACTTCAAGCTTGCCTATCTTGATCGTACCTTTGGTATTTATCGGCCATGTACGGAGCAGGACAATCAGCATTTGCGTGAGCTGATCGACATCTTCGAAGCGCCGCAAACTTCCGCAGATTTAGCTTTCTACTGGCGAAATCGTGCATCAGTAATCAAGAACTTTGAGGCGGAAACCGGCCGGAATGTAAGTGCGCTTTTGACCCGAACACCAAAGCGTAAAGGGCTCTTGTATCAAACGACTAAGACCTTGGTTCGAATGCTGGTCAATGGCGCGAAGCTAACATACCGCGCGACCGGGTGGCTCCCGTTTGCTGGGCGGGTAAACAAGGCAGTTCCGGACGGCAGTCGTTTGTTGATTTCACACATAGTCGACCGCCGTGATGTCTGCAGGAACGCCATAACTGAACAAAAACTGCAAACGCGATACATGGTTCACGATATTATTCCACTGAAGGAACCGGAGACACATCCGGCGCGAATGGTCGCTGGGTTCAAGCGCTGGTTGCTCCGCGCGGCTGATGAAAACGCAAAGCTGGTTTGCGTTTCACAAGGAACGGCTAACGATGTCGCCAGCTGGTATGGCGAGCAGCCAAATCGCCCTTTTCCAGCTTCGGTCGGTGTATGCGCTTTAACGGGTGTTGGCCTACCTGTTGACGGACCTACGGAGCCTGCCAACGCGCTTTCTGGCAAGCAGTTTGCGCTTTACGTCTCAACATTCAACACACGCAAAAACCATGACTTTATCGTAGAGGTTTGGTCTGAACTCATCAATCGGCTTGGCTTAGAAACCGTACCGGAACTCGTTCTTATCGGCCGCGACAAGCCCTATAAGAGCTTCAAAGCAGCGCTGGAAAAACATCCGCACGCGGCATCAAAAGTGCACAATCTAGGTTCAGTCTCCAATGAGATGCTGCGCTGGGCTTATCAGAGTTGTACGTTTGTCGTTTTCCCATCCTCGGCGGAAGGCTGGGGCATCGGCGTTACAGAAGCGCTTCGATTTGGAAAACCCGTCATACATACCGATACCCCACAGCTTAATGAGGCCGGGCACAGTCTGATGCCTTCGCTACCAAACCGGGATCTTGGGGCCTGGACCGATCAGATATCCTCATGGATCACAGACGGCGACAGTTTGAATGTATATCAAATAACAGCGCGAAATTTCGATGAAACACGTGCTGGTGCGTTCGAAAACTGTGTCCTTTCGACCTTGCGCGCTTGAGATAGGCTTGAAACAAATCAACACTGTATGCTTGTTGAGGGGTTGTTCTGGCGCGATCGTCGAGTATGAGAAAAGCAGTGTTTTGCCACGCCATGTGGCGTACCGGCAGCACATTTTTGTTTAATGCGTTTAGAAACCAAGATTCCTATCTTTGTTTCTACGAACCGTTTCACGAATATATTGGGTCAAAACGAGCGCTGGCACGAGAGCGCGAGCAAGCAGAAATTCGCGCTGCAAGGCTGCGTCACCCAGTAGGGGCTGGTTCTAATTTCTACGCGTTCCATTCGCAGGATGCGCAACGCGACCTTATTCCAATCTTTCCGTACGAAGCGTCGGTTCGCTGTGTTCTTAACAAGCCCAGCAAACGTACGGTCGCCTATATCAAGGCATGCCAGGAACATGCGTTTGAACACGGAAAGACACCGTTTTTCGGCTTTTGTCGGTCCGGCACCCAGACACCGAAGCTGAAGGGTGTCGATGCGGCTGTCCACATTCATTTGTGGCGAGAACCGCGCACTCAATTTGCCTCATACGATTGGCCCAACAATCGGTACTTCCTACCGCAAACAATCGCTCAATTGTGCCATTCAAGAAAGCTTCATCATCATCTGGATCGTTTTCCGGTAAAGCTCCAACCGCGCGAGCATTTTCGACGTGCAATCAGTTTCCGTCGTTATGAACCGCTCAATGCGTATACGACACGACTGCTAGAGGCGATCTCGCCAGCGGAACGATATGCGCTCTTTTACCTTGTGTGGTTGGTGTCACGCGAAAGCGCCAGCCATGTGGCGGATGTTTCGATAAACTTGGATGCATTAAGATCCGATCATCAACAACGCGAAGCAATCGAAGCATTGTTCTCAATCAACATGGATGGCCTTTCTGCACAGCCACGACAAGCCGATCCATCAATTGATTATTCGGTCATCGAAAAGCAGGTTGAGAGTCAGCTTGCTCATTTCAAGTGAGCAAACGTCAATTTGACCAAGCTTGCGGTTGGCGAATGCCTGATCGATGTTTACTTATGCATCAAACAGTTTCGATATCTTGGTGGACCATCCCATGACGGACAAAGCACACATTCACACACCGGTTTTGATTATCGGGTCAGGGCCGGCAGGCTACACTGCAGCGATATATGCAGCGCGTGCGATGCTCAAACCGGTGATGGTGGCTGGCCTACAGCAAGGCGGCCAATTGATGATCACCACAGAGGTTGAGAACTATCCAGGCTATGCAGAGGCTGTTCAAGGACCATGGATGATGGATCAAATGCGCCAGCAGGCAGAAAATGTTGGCACCGATATCAAGAATGACATCATCACTGAGGTCGATCTCAATGTTCGTCCTTTTCGTGCCGTTGGTGACAGCGGAACGGTGTATACGGGCGATACTTTGGTGATCTGCACAGGGGCACAAGCCAAGTGGCTGGGTATTGAGGGCGAACAAAAGTTCATGGGATTTGGCGTTTCAGCTTGCGCAACCTGTGACGGCTTCTTCTATCGCGACAAAGACGTTCTGGTCGTAGGCGGCGGTAACACCGCTGTAGAGGAAGCACTTTACCTATCCAATCTCGCCAAGACCGTGACTGTCGTGCACCGACGCGATGAGCTACGTGCAGAAAAAATCCTTCAGGACAGACTGTTCAACAAGCCCAACGTCAACATGGTTTGGGACAGCGAACTGGTCGACATTGAAGGCGAAAAAACCAATCCGGCGCTTCCGGCCGCGGTGACGCATGCCGTTATCAAGAACCGAAATACGGACGAGACGACACGCTTGGATGTCCATGGCATTTTCATTGCCATCGGTCATGCGCCTTCCGTTTCCCTGTTTGAAGGCAAGCTGAAGCAGAAGTCGAATGGTTATCTATGGACCGCGCCAGATTCGACTGTGACCTCTATGCCAGGCGTATTCGCAGCGGGTGACGTTACCGACGACATTTATCGGCAAGCCGTTACGGCAGCAGGTATGGGTTGCATGGCAGCGCTCGAAGCGGAGCGCTTTCTTGCTGAACAGGAAGTGCATATGGAAGCGGCAGAATAGCCGCATCCATTTGAGAAACTCTCACCATGGCGCTCGATTGGGATAAAGTTCGGATTTTCCACGCCGCTGCAAATGCCGGTTCGTTCACCGGAGCGGCAGAAGCGCTGCATATTTCCCAATCGGCGGTCAGCCGCCAGATATCGGCGCTCGAATCAGAGATCGGCGTACCGCTTTTCAGCAGGCACGCTCGTGGTCTTGTATTAACCGAACAGGGCGAGCAGCTGTTGGACACAGCGCATGATGTTTTTCTCAAGCTGGAAAACGTCAAAAGCCAACTAACCGAACAGACGTCGAAACCGACTGGCACATTACGGGTCACGACGACCGTTGGCCTTGGGGCAGGATGGTTGACCTACCGGGTGCAAGAGTTCCTTGAGCTATATCCCGACGTTCAAGTGCAGATGGTCTTATCGAATGAGGAATTGGATTTGGCGATGCGCCAAGCCGATTGCGCCATCAGGTTGCAACAGCCTCAGCAGGCCGATCTCATTCAGCGCAGACTGTTTACAGTGCATTTACATGTCTACGCATCGCCAAATTATATTGCACAATTCGGTAATCCCAACAGCATCAACGATCTGGACAAGCATCGCATCGTCGCATTCGGCGAACCAATTCCGAACTATTTGCGTGGACTTGACGCACTCCTGCATCTTGGGCGTGACGGACAAGAGCCCAGACAGCCGGTTCTTGAGATCAACTCCATCATGGCGGTGAAGCGGGCTGTTCAGCGTGGCGTTGGCGTTGCATTGCTGCCAGACTACGCTGTTGAACGTGACGCAGGGCTCATGCGCGTAATTGAAGACGTCCAGTTGCCTTCTTTCGATACTTTTTTTGTCTACGCTCAAAACATGCGCTCAGCTGCAAAATTGCAGGCCTTTCGGGACTTCTTGTTCTCAAAAGCGCGAAATTGGAAATATTGAAGGCAAAAACGGCAAACTGGATCACCAAAGAGCCATGCAATTTTGCATGTGTGCATTGCACAATTGGCGGTTGTACATTGGGTGTATTTTTTCCATTTTATTGAAAGCGACGCAGCTATCCTCCTCCCAGCTGCTAGCTCAACATTTGAAAGAGTATCCTCCTCCCACTCTTTCAAAGCAGATCAAGCCGAACCGCACTCCTCCTCCCAGCGGTTCGGCTTTTTTCCTGCCCGCCTGACTTCTTGCCATTCCTGATTTCTATCCTTAGCGTCGTCGCTTGACTGGAAATACGACGGTGCCCCTGATGAATATCGCTACAAATCCCAAGCCTAACAATCTGGATGCGTTCTGGATGCCCTTTACGGCAAATCGGCAATTCAAGAAAAACCCGCGGATGTTCGTCGGTGCAGACCGTATGCACTATGAAACAGCCGATGGCCGGCAGGTACTGGACGGCACCGCTGGGCTATGGTGTGTCAATGCGGGACACAAACGGCCAAAGATTGTCGAGGCTATACAGACCCAAGTCGAGCAGTTGGACTATGCTCCCGCTTTTCAAATGGGACACCCCAAAGCCTTTGAACTGGCAGCGCGTCTTACAGCCATAGCGCCGCAGGGCCTTGATCATGTATTTTTTACCAACTCCGGCTCAGAGTCAGTGGAAACAGCGCTGAAAACCGCGCTAGCCTATCATCGGGCGAAAGGAGATGGCGGGCGTTTTAGGCTGATCGGGCGCGAGCGGGGCTACCATGGTGTCAACTTTGGCGGGATTTCCGTCGGTGGTATCGTAGCAAACCGGAAAATGTTCGGCACTTTGCTAACCGGCGTCGATCATATGCGCCACACACATGACATTGAGCGGAACGCATTTTCCAGAGACGAGCCAGAACATGGCGTAGAGCTGGCCGATGATTTGCTGCGCATTGCCCAATTGCACGATCCGGCCACGATTGCAGCGGTGATCGTTGAGCCGGTTGCCGGTTCAACCGGCGTACTTCCGCCACCTAAAGGCTATCTGAAGCGCTTGCGCCAAATCTGCGACGAACACGGGATTCTGCTCATCTTTGATGAAGTGATTACCGGCTATGGCAGGCTCGGCACACCGTTCGCCGCTGACTATTTTGACGTGAAGCCCGACATCATGATCACGGCCAAAGGGCTGACAAACGGTGTGATCCCCATGGGCGCAGTGTTTGTCACGTCAGAAATCTACGAGACCTTCATGAATGGCCCTGAGCATCTTATCGAGTTCTTCCATGGCTATACATATTCAGGTAACCCGGTTGCGTCTGCTGCGGGCATCGGAACGCTGGACACTTATCAAGAAGAAGGCCTCCTGACGCGAACAGCAGAGATTGCAGACTATTGGGCCGATGGTGTTCACTCGCTCAAAGAACATCCACACGTCATTGATACGCGCAACATCGGTTTGATCGGGGCGATTGAACTGGAGCCCATCGCAGGGCACCCAACCAAGCGGGCATTTTCCGCCTTCCTGGATGCATATGAACACAACCTCTTAATCCGGACCACAGGTGATATCATCGCCTTGTCCCCGCCACTGATTATCGAGAAGTCCGAGATCGATTTCATATTTGAGACACTTGGCGAAGTGCTTAAAAGGATCGATTAAGGCGCCGTAAACCAATTTACACCGTGCTAACCATGGATTGAATTGACGCTCGTTACTGCCCGGTAATTTCACCAATATTCATCACTTCCCGCTTACAACGCCTTCGAGCGTGTTTGCGGATGGGGAAGCTGGTGCGTGGTGAAACAAACTTACTGGGCGAAATATGAACAAGCGTCTTTTGATACTCGGCGCACTTGCCGTCGCGTTTGCCGGAACGACAATTACCGCCGCCGATTGGTGGTTGCGCAATAACATTGAGACCGTTGTGGTGGAAAAAACGGTTGAAGTTGAGCCCCAGGTGAAATTCGCAACCATCGCTGTTGCGTCACAGCCACTTCGCTACGGTGAAGAGCTTTCTGCATCGGTCGTGAAGGAAATACCTTGGCCCGAAGGTTCGCTGCCTGAAGGTTCGTTCAAAACGACGGAAGATCTTCTGGACGAGGGAAAGCGCATCGTACTGCGTCCGATGGCTGCCAACGAGCCAATCCTTGATACCAAAGTGACGGGCTCTGGCGACAAGGGTGGCCTTTCGCGATTGCTGGATACCGGCACCCGGGCCGTTACGATCAATGTTGATGCTACTACAGGCGTCGCTGGCTTCGTCCTGCCAGGGGATCGTGTGGACATTGTGCTGCATAGATATGCGGAAATTGATCCGCGCTCAGAAGAAACCAGTTGGTTGTCACCGATTGACACACAAGTGCGCGCCGAAGGCTCGCAGGTATCAGTGGCCACAACCATCCTGGCAGACGTTCGCGTTCTGACCATCGACCAGACTGTTGATGAGACGCTTAGCGACCCACAAATGGTAGCAACCGTCACGCTCGAGCTAACTCCGGCACAGGCCAAGACTGTTACAGCTGCCGCCTCTGCTGGCACTTTGCACCTGCATTTGCGTGGTAGTGGGGACACAGACGTTGTATCGGAAGCGCAGCCATCTATCGATCCGACGCCCACAGCTGCCTTTTCGCCCACCGGCGCTCAAACCATTCAAAGCAACAAAGTAGATATCATCGTGCGCCACCGCGCAGATGCTAAAACCGTCTCGGTTCCGGCTGAGGGAGGAACGCGCTGATGAAACCTTTATTGAAAACGCTGACTGCACTTGCCCTGGCTTGCGCTGTGCCACTTGCCAGCATGACAATCGCAAGCGCCAGTGATGGTATTGTGAACATTTCAAGTGGTCGCGAAGCACCACTGACTGTCGAAAAAGGTAAACCGAAAACCATCCGTACAGGCCGTGCCTACTATGAAGTGGTGGTTGGCGATCCCGAAATCGCAACGGTTCAGCCACTAACCAACCGTTCTTTTTATGTCATCGGCAATACCGAAGGCACGACCGGAATCGCTTTTTTCGATGAAAATCAACGTCTTGTTGGCTCTATTGACCTTGAAGTTAGCGTCGACACATCACGCCTCAAAACGGCAATTCGCCAAAACGTGCCAGATGCCGATATTGAGGTTCGCACCACAAACGGTCAGGTCGTCCTGTCCGGGTCCGCGCCAGATGCTGTTTCCGCAGACCTCGCCAATGAGATAGCGACCCGCTTTACTGATGATGATGATGCCATCATCAACTCGGTCAACATCACCTCTTCTCAGCAAGTTCAGTTGAACGTGCGCTTTGTCGAGGTCAACCGCGATGCAGGCAACCAATTGGGTGTCGACTTCGCCTCAAATCCCGGTTCAGCCGTCAGCTTCAATCAGAGTTCCGGCATTCTTGACAATGCAGCTCAGCTGTTTGGCCAGATTGTAAGCAATGGTCTGAACATTGACTATACGATCAGAGCTTTGGAAGAGCGTGGCGTTGCGCGTCGTCTTGCAGAGCCAAATCTGGTTACCCGTTCGGGCGAAGAAGCTGAATTCCTTGCCGGCGGTGAAGTGCCGATCACGCTTGGTGTTCAGGATGGCATCCCTGTCGTCGAGTATCGCGAGTTCGGCATTGGCCTGAAGTTCAAACCAACGGTCCTCAAACACGGCCTGATCAGCCTCGACATTGAGCCGGAAGTCTCATCCGTCGACACATCAGCTGGCAGTAACTTCCCGACGTTCCTGACGCGTCGCGCAAAAACGAGCGTCGACCTGAAGTCGGGGCAAACATTCATGATCGCCGGCATGTACTCTGCGGAAAATACCGTAAATGCCAAAGACGTTCCGGGGATCGGTCGCGTCCCCGTTCTTGGCGCACTGTTCTCATCGAAAGAGTTTGCTCGCAACGAGACCGACTTGGTGATGCTGGTTACCCCACATCTGGTCAAACCGGTTGACCCGACCACGCCTATGGCAGTGCCAACGGACGATGCGCGTACTGCAAGCGTTGCCGAAGCCGTGCTTCTTGGCATTGACGAAGTGAATACATCTGCAACCGGAGCCGCTGCTCCCGGTCGCACGTCGGGTCACATTTTGACGTTGGATATTGAGTGAGGATGGGCGCCATGAGAACCATGACTTCAACATTATTGGTCAGCATTTCCGCCATTACGCTGAGCGGTTGCACCCAGATTTTCCAAGCAAATGACGGTGTCACATTCGGAGCCGGTAACGCCGTTGCCCACAACACCGCATTGCAGGTCGTTGATCCTTGGCCGGGTGGTGTTCAGGATACCAATTTGATCGTCCCAGCGAACCGCGGCGGTGGCACTGCAGGAACGGGAGTAGCTCCAACGCCTCCAGCACCTGCGCCTGCACCAGCCGATCCGGCTGCGGACGATAGCTGAGGTCCACCATGGCAAAGACAGAAGTTCCAAGAAACGCGATCACTCTTGTATCACCTGATCGCGAGTTCATGGCCACCGCCCAAACTGCGTTTAGCAGTTCCAAGACCATCGAACTCGTCAGTGTTGACAGCGCGGTGACAGAGGTCACAGGCAGCGTGGTTACTGATGCAACCGGCGTGGTGGTTGTGGATCTGGATGATGCAAACCTGGAAACACTGGAAGCTCTTCAGCGCTTAAAACGCCGTTGTGGCGAAGTAGTTCCCATCGTTGCCGTGCTGCGCACTTGCGAACCATCGGTGATGCGCATCCTCGTTCAAATGCAGATTGCCGACTTCTTGATGAAACCGGTATCAACTGCCGATCTCGTTCGAGCATGTTTGCGTGCGCTTCGCGGTCCGGCCAGCCTCGATAATGATGAGGCTGAGATTTACTCGTTCGTTCCGGCCGCAGGCGGCGTTGGAAACACGGTGCTTGCCTTGCAGGCGGCGTTCCTCCTGCACAAATCAGCGCGTGGCGCTGCTTCCACCTGTGTTGTTGACCTGAACTTTCAGCATGGATCATGCGCGGAATACCTCGATCTCGAGCCACGGTTCGAGATGTCGGAGGTGGAGAACGACGCCGATCGCCTCGACCACCAACTGCTTGATGCCATGATGTCAAAGCATGAGAGCGGACTTGCGGTTTTGGCAGCGCCGAACAAGCCAGCCGAACAAAAAACGTTTGACCCAAAAGTGGTTTTGCGCGTGCTCGATCTCGCATCGGCCTATTTCGACAATGTTGTTCTTGATCTACCGCGTACGTGGTTCCCATGGACCGCCGCTATTCTTCGCGGCTCCAACCATGTTTTCATTACAGCGGAGATGACGGTTCCCTGCATTCGTCATACCCAGCGTCTCATCAAATCAATTGAAGCGGAAACTGAGCGCGCCGTGAAACCACGGGTGATGATCAACCGCTTTGCTTCCAAAGTCACAGAAGAGGCACTCGAAAAAAGCGATGCCAAGGCCGTTCTGGGTGACCGGCTGGTTGGCGGCATTTCCAACAATTATCAGCTTGTGCGTCGCGCCGTCGATCAGGGTGTACCGCTTGATACGATCGACCCTCAGGCCAACGTTATCAATGATTTACGCCGGATCATTCTACCAGAAGAAGCATCCATTGAAGAAACACGCAAACCAAGCGTGATCTCTTTGGGATCCGTCTTTAAACGCAAGGCATCGTGAGCAAGTTATGAGCAGCCGTTTTGCAGCACTATTAGAACCCAACAGCAAAGCGAGTGCCGGCCCAGCGGTTGTCGAACAGGAAGTGGTCATCCCTTCCAAACGTCCACGGCCCGCGCCAGCGCCCAAAGTTGAACCACCCAAGCGGGGCAATGACCGCACCGCTGACGCACGCGTGCGGATTCACAAACTGTTTTTGGATGAGGTGAACCTCAGTCAGCTTGAAAACCTCCCGGAAGACCGGATCCGTGATGAGGTCGCCGAGTTCGTTGACGAGCACGTGCGCAACGAACGCACGCCGCTCAATACATCGGAAATAAGCCGCCTCGTCGATGACATCATGGACGAAATGGTCGGCCTTGGCCCTTTGCAGCCGCTCATGGAAGATCCGACTGTCAGTGATATTCTGATCAATGGCCATGAAAACTGTTTCGTTGAGCGGTCCGGTAAGCTGATCCAAGAGCATATACCCTTCAAAGACGAGGATCATCTGCTGCGCGTGGTCAACAAGATCGTTGCCGCCGTGGGCCGTCGGATCGACGAATCCTCGCCCATGTGCGATGCCCGCATGCTTGACGGTTCGCGCTTTAATGCTGCCATACGCCCGATTGGCGTTGATGGGCCACTGGTTTCCATTCGTAAGTTCTCAAAGAACAAGCTTGGTCTTCATAAGTTGGTTGGGTTTGGGGCGCTTACTCAACCAATGGCGGAAGTCGTGGCAGCTGCCGTATTTGCGCGGGTAACGACCCTGATCTCGGGCGGTACAGGCACCGGTAAAACCACGATGCTGAACGCCTTGTCCGCTTTTATTTCAGAGCATGAACGTCTGATTACCATCGAGGATGCTGCCGAACTGCAACTTCAACAGCCACATGTTGCGCGCATGGAAACGCGGCCCACCAACTCAGAAGGTGTCGGTGAGATCAAACAGCGCGATCTGGTAAAGAACGCTCTGCGTATGCGTCCAGACCGCGTAATCCTTGGTGAGTGTCGCGGCGAAGAAGCCTTTGACATGCTGCAGGCGATGAACACCGGCCACGAAGGTTCGATGGCGACCATTCACTCCAACACGCCGCGCGATGCGATTTCACGTTTGGAGCAGATGCTCGGCATGACCGGCATGCCGATGACGGTTTCATCCATTCGTAGCCAGATCTCCAGCGCTATCGGTTTGATCCTACAGCTTACGCGCCTGTCGGATGGCAAGCGCCGCGTCACAAGTGTTGCGGAAGTGACCGGCATGGAAGGCGACGTCATCCAGATGCAGGAGATTTTCAAATTCTATCGCACCGGCATCGAGGAAGATGGCTCCATAAAAGGCTATTATGCGCCAACGGGTGTTCGTCCGCGGTTCTTGGAAGAGCTGAAGGCAACCGGTGTCGAATTTCCTGGCGAATATTTTGATCCGTCGTCGCGCACTGAGGTCTGAAGATGGCTGATGCCGATCTCATACGTTACGTCGTATATGCCTTTGCGGGTATAACCGGCATTATATTGGCCGAAGCGGCCTATATGCTGGTGGCGCCGCGCGTATCGGGGCGGCGCTCCATCAACCGACGCATGATCCTGCGCGAAGATTCCACGACGCAGCATGATGTGTTGATCCAATTGCGCAAAGAGCGCGGTCTGGATGCGAAAACAACGTCTTTAACACGCTATTTGCAAACCCTGCGCACTCAAGCTGCGATGCGGATGCCATTGTCGCAATTTCTAACGATCACAACTTTGATTTGCGCTGCTATCGGCATTGGTGGCGGCATCTATTTCGGCGCGACCACAATTGGTCTGGCTGTTTCAGCCGTGCTGATGCCCATTGTCCCGATTTTTGTTCTACGCCGCAAGCGCGCAGGGCGCCTCAAGGCCTTTGGCAACCAATTGCCTGAAGCACTCGACTTGATCACACGCGGCCTCAAAGCAGGACACCCCGTGCCTATCGCCGTCGCCATGGTAGCCGATGAGATGAAAGACCCGATTGGGACAGAGTTTGGTATCCTTTCCGATGAAGTTACCTATGGCTCAAAAATGGTGACTGCGCTGGAAGCGCTTTATGATCGCGTAGGCCATGAAGACCTTGGCCTGTTCGTCACGGCGATCTCAATCCAGTCTTCAACAGGCGGCAATCTGCGCGAAACGCTTGAGGGCTTGGCCGACGTCATCCGTCAGCGCGGCAAATTGCGGCGGAAAGTGAAAGCGATTTCCGCTGAAGGGCGCATGTCAGCCTATATCCTTTCAGCAGTACCAGCGGTTTTCGTTTTGATGCTTTTGGTATTCTCTCCTGACTACTATGGCGATGTCATTCACCTGCCGTTGACATGGTACTTTATCGGCGGCGCTGTGTCGCTGCTGGGCGTTGGCAACTTGATCATGTTCAAGCTTGCCAGCTTCAAGATGTGACTGGCAGCGGCATGTTGGGTGGCAGCGGTCTCATCATTATCATTTCGGCTCTGGCGATCTTGCTTTTGGGTGGAGGCGCCGTCGCCTACTCTTTTGCGGAAAGTCGCAAAGCAAAGAAGCAGACACTGGCAAGGTTGAAGGTCTCTGATCCTGATGAAGAAGAGGAAGAAGAGACTGCCGCAACATCGGAAAATCATGAAAACGACCTGGCCGAACTCGCCGCCAAGAAAGCGGCCGATTTTTACGCATCAACGGATGCGGAAAATGTTGTTCGACTGCGTCAGAAACTTATGCGCGCTGGCTTCCTGAGCCCTGATGCAGTGGGACGCTATTTTCTTGCTCGCTTCATCGGCTTGGGCATCGGCATAATTGGCGGCCTGATTGTTTCGGTGTTTATGGGGTATGGCATCTTCACAACGCAGGGCGTAACCATCATTGGCGGTGCGCTGATTGTGGGGTACATGGCACCTGCCCTTTATCTGCAACAAATAGTCAGTAAGCGCATGTCGGAGTACCGCAATGGCTTTCCAGACTTTATGGACTTGATGATTGTTTGCTGTGATGCGGGACTGTCTATTGAAGCATCTGTTGATCGGGTGACAAAAGAAATCCGAAACACCTACCCTGCCATGGCGGCAAATTTGACCCTTGTAACACTCGAACTGCGTGCTGGCCGTACGATGGACGAAACACTCAAGGCACTGGCTGATCGCCTTGGCATCGATGAAGTGCGTGCGTTTGCAACGCTGCTTCGCCAGTCAAAAGAACTGGGAACGAGCTTGTCGCAAACGCTCAAAGTCTTTTCCGATGAGATGCGCCACAAGCGCATGACAAACGCGGAAGAAAAGGCGCATCAATTGCCTGCCAAGATGACTATTCCAGTTACCATGTTCATTCTGCCAACGGTGTTGCTGATCGCGATCATTCCGACGGTCGTGTCGATGATGAGTGGCTAGGTAACTCAGCGGTTAATCCGGCCCCAGCATTATCATTGAAATTTTACCTTGTTTGCGCACGCGCTTTTTACCACCCGCGTGATAGCGTTTTTACAAGAGCCGAAAACGGCCGGGATATGCAGGGTAGTTATTATGGGACGATCTAACCTTAACGCCATTTTTGCTGGTGTACTTGCACTTGGTTTGGCTGGTTGCCAGAGCCTTTCTGAAGTTGATTCCACGGCGAGTAACTCACCGACATATCAAGGTTTTGTCGGGCAAAATGCCATCGTAACCGGTAGCAAGCACTATGCGGCAGGCAACTTCGGCCTAGCGGAAAAGAGCTTCCGTGCTGCAGTGGAAGCAACACCCGCAAACAGCCGTGCATGGCTTGGTCTTGCAGCAGCTTACGATCAGCTGGGCCGCTATGAACTTGCGGACCGCGCTTACGCACATCTTCTCAAACAGGAAGGTCGCAAGGCTTCGATCCTGAACAATCAAGCCTATTCGTACATTTTGCGCGGTGACATGAATAAAGCGCGCCCGTTACTGCAAGAAGCGCAAGCGCTCGCACCGGAAAACACGATCATTACCGGCAATTTGGAGCTGGCCAACAGCTAAAAGCGCTGCGCTTGATTGTTCTGCCACGTGGCCTTGACGGTCGCGTGTGCTACCGCTTTTCATGGCCAGCATCGGTGAGACTTGATGTTGGTGAGGATTGTGTGGAACTAAAATGGTATGGGCATGCCGCCTTTCGTCTCGTGGCGGAAAACGGCACATCAATCATCACGGACCCCTATACGCCGGAAGAAGTCGGTTACGCACCCATCCGGGATAGTGCTGACATCGTCGTCATCTCTTCTGATGATGACACATCCCATTGTCGCGCTGATTTGATTACGGGCAAACCAGAAATCATCAACGCTCTAGACGTAGCGCTTGATGGCGGACAAAAGACTTCAAACAGCGGAATAACACTTAGCGCCATCGAAGCTGCCGAATGGGTGAACCATCCTCGCGGCATTCCCGGTCAAAACGGAATGTACCGATTTGAGATCGATGGCATTCGTTTCGCTCACATGGGTGACGTGGGCAATCCGCTAACCGACAAGCAAATCGCTTTTTTTGAAGATGTTGATGTTCTTTTAGCACTGGCAGGTGGCTATCTTACCATTGAGCTGCCGGATCTCATGAAAATGATACATACCGTCCAACCGAAACTGGTTGTGCCGATGCATTTCAGAACGCTGACATTCAAATACCGCAACATGAAATGGATCGAGAGTTTTCTGTTATATTTCAAAGACGAGCAGATAGATTTTGCTTGTGATCACACCGTCAATCTCAATGTATCCGACATGCCAGACAAAACGCGCGTTCTTGTCTTGGACTATGTGCGCTAAACGGGCCACATAGGAACAATCCTAGTAAAATTTTAGCAAATTTTCGGCTACCTGACGGACTGTTGTTCAGAAGGAACCAGCCATGCTTCGCAGTTTGAAACGCATCCTGTTTATCGCTTCCATTTGGAGTGCCACTGCACTCCATGGGGTTGCACTGGATGTGGCTCGTGAAGACACGCTAATCTTCGATACCGACCGACCGATCGCTACCTCACAAAGCTACAATTGGCTTGCCGATGACATTAACCGCCAGCACGGCGCGCACCAACTCATGTGGGAGCCGCTGTTCATCCTCAACTATGAAGCCGGACAGATCGAACCTTGGCTGGCGACAGACTTTGCCTCAAACGAAGACGCCACCGAATGGACGATTAATCTACGCGGTGGCGTTGAATGGTCCGATGGTGAGGTTTTTGACGCCAACGACGTTCTATTCACCATCAATTCTGCACTCAACAACGCATCGCTCAACGCGCTGGAAGCGGCACGAATTCGCGCGCAGGTTCAGAGCGTTGAGGCGAAATCACCAACACAGCTTGTCTTCACGCTTAAACAAGGCAATCCACGCTTTATTGTTGAGAACTTCGCGGTTCAACACTTCAGCTCGTTCTTGATCATGCCTGAACATGTGTGGGGCGACGAAGACCTCGAAAGCTTTACGTTTAAACAGCCTATTGGCACCGGGCCGTACACATTAACGGAGACCATCGAAGGGCGCGCGGTCTGGGACCGCAATGATAATTGGTGGGGCGCGAAGACCGGCTTTATGGACTTACCCGAGCCAAAAAGGGTCGTTTATGTTAGTTCCAGCAGCGCGGAAGAACGCTTGGCGCGGATCGCTTCCAATGAAATCGACGCGGCACACAGCGTTTCGTTCAAACAGTTCAAAGAGATCAGCGCGGAAAACCCGAATGTGATTGTCTGGCGCGAGGAGGCTCCGTTTTCCTGGTTTGGACCCTGCGGATGGCAGCTGGATTTCAATACAAACAATGCCCCTTGGGATGCCAAGGAATTGCGCAATGCGGTGTCGCTATTGATTGATCGCGCTCAACTCGCAAAGACCGCCTTTGATGGGAAAACAATTCCCTCGCGCACCATATTTGTCGAGCACGGCGGCATGTTCCCCTTTATTGAGGCGCTGGAAGACGCCGGTTTGTCGACGTCTGTGAACGCGCAAATCAAAACAGCTGCAGCGCTGCTTGATGCCGGTGGTTGGCATAAAAGTGCGGAAGGGTTCTTTGAAAAGGATGGCGAACCACTGACAGCGTCAATCCTTTTTGATGCCAGTTCCAATAGCGGAAAGCTGGGCGTTAAAGAGATCGTTGATCAACTAAGTGCTGCGGGCATCAAAACTGATCCAGTTTCCGTTGCGAACTCGAAGGCGTTTGCTGAGCGTATGCGAAACGATGATTTCAACATCGCATTCCACAATCAGACTTGCGGCTCCATCAACGAGCCCTGGACATCGATGCAGCGGTACAGCGGTGTCCTATCATCTTCGAAGGCTGAGAAATTTAACGACCTGATTGATGAACTTGGATCATTGAAACTATGGGATCCGGCCGCCATGAAGCCCATGATCTCGGCCTACGAAATTCTTGTCGATGAAGTTCCGTTCACCCCTGTCGTTCAAGATCCGGTACTTTTGCCCTACAACCAAACCTATTGGGTGAACTGGCCGCAGGAGTACAACAACTTCAACCACCCGGCCTTCTGGTGGGGTAGCGCGCATCAGATTATCCATACGCTACAAAAGCCACTCTGATTTGCTCTCGCCGCAGTCGCGGCTTGTGCGTTACGGCTTATGCCTTACATGCTAGCACCAAGATAGAGAGTGCTCATGCCTGCTATTGCCTTTGACAACTCATACGCCCGTTTACCGAGCCGCTTTTATGCCAAACAGGACGCACAAAAGTCTCCCTCGCCCGAGCTGATTGCGCTCAATGCGCCGCTAGCCAAACATATTGGCTTGGACGTGGATTGGCTGCACACCAGAGACGGTGTCGCCATGCTGGCGGGCAACCAGTTTCCTGCTGGTGCCGCGTCAATCGCTCAGGCTTATGCAGGTCACCAGTTTGGCAATTGGGTCCCGCAACTGGGTGACGGACGGGCGTTGATGGTGGGCGAAGTCATTGCCAAAGACGGTCAACGTTTTGACATTCAACTCAAAGGTTCGGGACGCACACCGTTTTCCCGCGGCGGTGACGGTCGGGCTGCGCTTGGGCCTGCCATCCGCGAATATCTGATGTCTGAAGCCATGCATGCGCTGGACGTTCCGACAACACGAGCGCTAGCAGTTTTATCAACGGGCGAAACCGTGATCCGGGAAGCACCGCTTGCCGGTGGCATCGTCGTGCGGGTGGCATCCAGCCACATACGTGTTGGCACGTTTCAATATTTCTACGCGCGCGAGGATGTTGAGGCGCTGCAATTGCTTGTCGACCATGCAGTTGGGCGGCATTACCCGGACCGCGCGGGACAAGGTGCCAAAGGGCTGTTGGAGGGTGTCATCGAACGCCAAGCAAAGCTGATCGCACGCTGGCTGACGATCGGTTTCATCCACGGGGTCATGAACACTGACAATATGACGATCAGCGGTGAAACGATTGACTATGGCCCTTGCGCCTTTTTGGACGATTATGATCCCGGCAAAGTGTTTTCATCAATCGATCAGTTCGGTCGCTATGCGTTTGCTAGCCAGCCCGGGATTGGCCAATGGAACTTGAGCAATTTTGCGCAAACGCTTCTCCCTCTTTTGGATGATGACCACGAAAAGGCTGTTGAAATCGCCAAGGAAGCGCTCGACGCTTATGCTCCCATTTTCACCGAAGCCTATGAAACCGGCATGCGCGCGAAACTGGGTTTGGCCAATCAGGAAAGCGGTGACGCTGCACTTGCGCAAGACTTGTTGAGGACTATGGCGGCGCAGCGAGCCGATTACACGCGTACGTTTCGAGCCCTCTCCAATCTGGAAGTTGAAGAAACGAGTGCTGATGAAACGTTTCTGCGAGAGTTTGATGAGCCAGCCAGCGTGGCCATGTGGCTGATTGCCTGGCGGCAAAGACTGGCGCAGGAAAATGCTGAAGACGACGCCCGCCAGGCTTCGATGAAAAGTATCAACCCGATGATTATTCCACGCAACCATCAGGTGGAAGCCGTCATTGCTGCCGGGTATGTAGGCGATTTCAAGCCGCTTAACGCACTCAATACTGCGTTAAAGGAACCATTTGCTGATCGGCCGTCTGACGATAGTTTTGCGTTGGCGCCTCAACCAGATGAGGTTGTCAAAGCAACGTTTTGCGGAACCTGACTAGCTTTCGTTTTGCTGCTGCACAAACTGCCAGAGGTTCGTTGAACGTGCGCCGGAACGGCAGTAGGCGAAAACAGGCCCGCTTACTTCTGCCAACGCAGCCTTTGTTTGATCAACGTTTTCATAGGTCATGCCAGCGGGGCTTACCGGGATATTATAAAAGGATAGTCCAGCTTCTTTTGCAGCCGCTTCAAGCGCCGCAAATGCAGGCTGATCAGGGGCTTCCTCATCGGGGCGATTGCAAATTATCGCCTTAAAGCCGGCCGCTGCGATGTCGGCCACTTGTTCCGGCCAAATTTGACCAGAAACCGCAAAGTCCTGAGAAATCCGGCGGAATTCAAGAGGCGTAGACGGCTGTGTGTTCATGGTACAATCCTTTGCGGTCAGCGCGGTTTTAAACAAGTGTGCCTTCGCGGACAAGAATTCATCCGGCTCGATGTCGCTGTGATTTAGTGTGGACTTGCCGATCTCAGCTATCGGCTTTTGCATGCTGAACAATTATCTTCAGCACATGTCTTTGCGCCAACTCGATCAAACGACAATCAACCAGATCGCGGCCGGCGAAGTTGTCGAACGGCCCGCCTCGGTTATCAAGGAGTTGGTCGAAAACGCAATTGATGCCGGTGCGACACGTATTGATATTTCAACCGCCAATGGCGGGAAGAGCTTTATCCGCGTGGCAGACAATGGCCATGGTATGGCCGGTCGTGAGTTACCGTTGGCAATATCGCGCCACTGTACGTCCAAACTTGAAAATGGCCTCGACGCGATCGACATGCTCGGCTTTCGCGGCGAAGCGCTTCCATCCATCGGTTCGGTTGCGCGCCTGTCCGTCACGTCGCGGCGGACTGATGATCCTCATGCCAATATTATTCACGTGGAAGGTGGACAGGTTTCTGACGTAACACCGGCAGCGGCCAATGCCGGCACAACAGTTGATGTACGCGATCTTTTTTATGCGACACCGGCACGCTTGAAGTTCATGAAGAGCGATCGGGCTGAAAACTCAGCGATCAGCGACACGATCAAAAGAATTGCGATGGCATTTCCACATGTCGGTTTCTGGCTCAATGGTGAAGACCGGCAAAGCCTGAACTATCCCGCCTGCACACAAGACAGTTCAAGCGAGCGCATCGTAGCACGCGTCGGGCAGGTGCTGGGGCAGGACTTTGTTGATGATGCTGTGGTCGTTAGCCATGATCGAGAAGGTGTGTCGCTGGATGGGTTGGTGAGCCTGCCGTCGGTTCATCGAGGTCAGTCCAATCTGCAGTTCGCGTTCGTCAATGGGCGCCCTGTTAAAGACAGACAAATCCTCGGCGCCATCCGCGCAGCTTATGCCGACATGATGGAGCGCAACCGATATCCGATTGCGGTGATCTATCTGACGCTTGATCCGGCGCTTGTGGATGTGAATGTGCATCCCGCAAAGTCTGACGTGCGCTTTCGTGATCCGGGCAATATACGCACTTTGATTGTCGGCGGTCTACGCAATGCGCTTGCGGCTAACACCATGCAAGCTGCCACTTCGGCATCACGGCAGATGGCGGAAGCATTTCAAACACCGGCATACAGCGAACGAGACCATAACACCGCAACAACGCCAAGATTTTCGTTTGCTGAACAGTCACAGGCAGGCTTTGACGCCTTCGCGCCATCGGCGCCGGCAAATTATCAGCCTGATGATATCGATGCATCCGAAACACCAACCAAACACCCGTTGGGGGCAGCGCGTACACAAATCCACGACGCCTTTATTGTGGCACAAACGGAAGATGGCATTCTCCTTGTAGACCAACATGCAGCCCATGAGCGCATAGTCTACGAAGCGCTCAAGGCGGCAATGGCAACGCGCCAGATGCCGTCACAAATGCTACTCGTGCCCGAAATAGTGGATGTTGGTGCTGACAGCGCAAACCAGCTGCTGGCACAAAAGGATGTGCTGTCACGCTTTGGCCTTGAAATTGAGGCATTCGGTTCAGGTGCTGTCGCTGTCAACGCAACACCCTCTATGCTCGGAGAAGTAGATTCCACGAATCTCATCCGCGAGTTAGCCAATGATTTATCAGTTGGTGACGGCGTTTTACGACTAGAGGACAGCTTGAAAGCGGTAGCTTCGACGATGGCCTGTCATGGTTCAGTACGTGCCGGGAGACGAATGAAGCTGGAGGAGATGAACGCCTTACTTCGGCAAATGGAGGCGACGCCAGGATCGGGAACCTGCAATCATGGCAGGCCAACTTTCATATCCTTGTCAGTTGCAAAAATTGAAAGTCTGTTTGGGCGACGGTAGCGATAGACGTTCTGTAGCAGATGGAATATAGCAAACTGATGAATATTCATGATCTCTCAGGAATAAGCGAAGCGAAGGTGAAATATCTCGATGCGGATTTCCGCGTCTTGTCGCCCGGCAGTTTTGTGCGCTGTGCCGTTACCGGTAAACCCATTCCGTTAGATGAATTGAAGTATTGGAGCGTTGCGCGCCAGGAGGCTTACATTGACGTTAGTGCGTCCCTGACAGCAGAGCGGAACGCAGGGAACGTATAAGGCCCCTAGCTGAGTTCGCGTACGCGACGTGCCTGAAAGTTTTCGACACTATTATCAATAATTTGGGCCGATCTTGCCGGATCACTGAATACAAGTTCAACGCGCAGAACAGATGCCTTGTCAGCAAGCTGCTCACGTAAACCGCCCTTTCCTTTCAGGCGCACATGGTCTTTTTCGGTTGTGATCAAAGCCAGCTTTTTGCGCGTTGCGGCATCGAGCAAACCCGAAGCGTCGAGTTCGGAATACTCATGGTGATCTGGAAAAGGTTGGGTGTGGATCAGATTTCCGCCATGGCGGCGGATTGTGTCGAAGAACTTTTCCGGATCTCCAATCCCGCTAAATGCGATATGCTTTTTGCGAAGCATCGTTTTGGCTTGAACCGGTAAAAATTTAGCACGCACGACGGGTTTGGCGGCGCGCGCTGCATGGCGGATAGCTTCTTCGCCCTTTTCGCCCTCACCCACCAGCAGCAGCATGTCAGCGTAGGGCAGCTGGACATTCAATGGCGCGCGCAAAGGGCCCGCCGGGAGCGATCTCCCGTTGCCAAATCCGCGGCGCGCATCGACGACCGACAATGCAAAGTCATAGTACAATCGACGGCTTTGAAAACCATCATCCATGAATATGAAATTGCAACCTTCTTCGCAAAGACGCGCTGCGCTATCACGTCGATCAGTCCCGACCATTGTTGGAAAGCGCGCGGCATACATCAACGCCTCATCACCAACTTCTCTGGTACTATCAATCGCCGGATCAACCCGATGTGCCCGCCGCTTACTGCCACCATAGCCTCGCAATACAACGCCAGGGCGGAACCCTCTTTCCTTAGCAATCTGTGCCAGAGCCAGCGTTGCCGGTGTTTTTCCTGTACCACCCACGGTAAAATTGCCGACACATAAAACGGGTGCATCGACGCTTGCGGGCTTGGCGCGCGCCATACCACGCCCAGCAATTGCACCATAAGCCAATGCAATTGGTGAAAGAGCCAGACTCTGCCACGAAAACGGTCGGAACCAATATTCTGGTGCGGTTTTACCGGTTGCCATCTGCCAGGCCGTCTAGCTCCATCGGCGCACCCCGATCACCGGTCTCATTTAGACCGACAGAAACGACAAGCGGGTTCACATAGGGCCGTAACGTTTGCCAAGTGCGCTCAAACGCACCTTCCATATCTGATACGACCCGCATTGCCGAGCGGGCTATCATGCTGCGGGCCTCTGGCTTTGACAAAAGCATATGAACGATCTTCGCCAGTTCTTTTTCATCACTGACAATACGCGCGCCTTTGTTTTCAATAAGGCGACGATAGGGGTCTTCAAAGTTTGAGATATTGGGGCCCGTCAGGATCGCTGTGTCGAGTACTGCCGGTTCCAGAGGGTTTTGCCCACCCTTCGCTTTGACGGCTAGTGATCGGCCTACAAACGCTATGGGTGCCATGCGCAGATATAGTCCCATTTCGCCAATGGTATCGCCAAGGAATATATCGGTGTCGGGTGGTGGAAATCCCGATTGGCTGCGTGTTGCAACTTTCAAGCCGTTGGCTTCAAACGCTTTGTGTAGCTCGGGCGAACGGTCTGGATGGCGCGGCACCACGACGGTGAGCAGATTTGGCCACTTCGATTTGAGCGCGCGATGAACACGCCCAGCCATCACCTCTTCGCCTTCATGGGTTGATATTGCCGCCCAAACCGGACGATTTTTAATGCTCTGGCCAATTTGTTCAGCAACACCCGGATCAACAGCAGGAACAGGCACATCGACTTTCAAATTGCCTGTCGTAACCACCGGCCGTGCTCCAAGGGCGGAAAACCGTTGCGCATCCACTTCAGACTGGGCGGCCACTGCAGCAAAGTTCTCAAACAGGGATTCTGCCAACGGGAGGCGTTTGTGCCATCGAGCAAACGAGCGATCAGACATCCGCCCGTTGATCAATACTTGTGGAATGCGGCGGGACGCCAGTTCCAAAATAGTCATTGGCCAGATTTCGCTTTCGGCAAAAATCGCCAAATCGGGCCGCCAATAACCCAAGAAGCGGCTGACGGCGGGCTTTAAATCCAAAGGTACATATTGGTGGATAATCAGGTCACCCAAACGCTCTTTGGCCATGATGGCCGATGTAACCGTTCCGGTGGTGAGAACCACATTCACGTTCGCCGCCTTCAAACGGCGGATCAACGCAATGACAGCACTCGTCTCGCCGAGACTTGCTGCATGCACCCAAACGAGCGGACCAGAAGGACGCGGCATTGACGCGTGGCCAAACCGTTCACCACGACGCGAGGCCTGTTCTTTGCCTTGCGATGCGCGCACACGTATATACGTGCCTACCAACGGGTAGGCGGCGACACCAACCCATCGGTAGGCCTGCATTGCTGTGCGTGCCCAACGCTCGCTCATTGTTGCTCTTTTCTAGTCAGCAGTACGGGCCTTTAAGGCCGCGGCAGCACTTCACTCGGTTACTGGGTCAGTTTTCGGTTGGTTCAAGCAGTCGATGAAGATGAACCACAAAATACCGCATATGTGCATTATCGACGGTCAGTTGAGCTTTGGATTTCCATGCCGCTGCAGCGCTCGCATAGTCCGGAAATATACCGACAATATCCAACTCACTCAGATCGCGAAATCTCATTTCTTCGGGTGTTTCTAGCTCTCCACCAAAAACGAGGTGAAGCAACTGCTTGTCTTGGGCGGCGTCAGCCATCTTTGTCTCCCAGGAAATACGTCTTTGCCCCTTTATCGAATGCTTCTGCCAGTCACAACATTCAACATTGGCTCAATAAGGGCAGGTTTTGCACAAACCAACTCGCCAAGCTTCGGATTTTGGCGATTATAGCTTATCGGCGCTCCATCAGCGTCAACTAGCTTCATACCGGCTTTGGACACAATCAGGTCTGCGGCGGCAAGGTCCCATTCATGGGCATGCTTGCGAATAAATGTGCCAGCGAGCCGACCATCGGCGACCATGGCAATGCGGTAGGCGAGCGATGGCACGTAACGCGATTCTGTAATGTTCAAAGTTGGAAGCGCGCTTCTCAACTGCTCAACATAAGCCCTGCGACCGCCAATAACAGCATCATGGGTTGAGTTCTCCGCGCCTTCCATGCAGGCGCTTTCTTGATCGGCATTGGCCAAGAGAACTTCACCCAAGGCAGGGCATCCAAGGATACCTGCGATCGGTCTACCATCCTCCACAACAGCAGCACTAATGCACCAGGTTTTTTGCCCGGACACGTAGGCGCGTGTGCCATCTATCGGATCAACGATAAAAGTACGGGGCGCTGCCATTCTCGCCAACGGTTCATCGTCAACCGTCTCTTCAGATAACCAACCATATTCCGGACGCGCAGCGGTAAGTGTCTCACGCAGAAACTTGTCGACGGCGTAGTCGCCCTCGCTCACGGGCGAGTCGTTTTCCTTAAAATCAACGCGCAGCGAATCACGTTTGAAGTAGTACAATGCGATTTCTGATGCTTCACGCACTGCTTCGACAAGCAGATCAGCATCTGCAGCTATGGCGCGCAAACTCATTCGGTCAGGTGCCCGCCAACATCATGTTTTCAAAGATCAGTGTTGGTGCCGCAGTCGCATATTTGCGATCCAGATCGTTCGCAGGAACCATCCGCAAGAACATGTCTTTGAGGTTGGATGCCAGTGTCACTTCCGAAACAGGGAAAGTCAGCTCGCCATTTTCCACCCAATAACCCGAAACACCGCGGCTATACTCGCCGGTGACCATGTTCACGCCTGAGCCAATCATCTCGGTGACGTATAAACCTGTACCCATTTCCGCGATGAGCTCCTCGGGTGTTTTGTCACCGGGCTCAATAAACACATTGGTTGGACCGGCACCCACCTGTGTGCCCGACCGACGACCGCGACCATTTGTTGTCAAACCCAGCTCATTGGCAATCGGTGTTGAAAGGTACCAGTTTTGCAGAACACCCTCTTCCACCATGGTCATGCGCTCACCAGCAATCCCTTCACCGTCAAACGGGCGCGATCCGCTATTGCGCTTGATGAAAGGATCATCCACGACTGTGACCGAGCTATTGGCGATTTTCTGTCCCATCGCATCCCGCAGGAAAGTGCTTTTACGCGCAACTGCGCCGCCATTAATGGCGCCGGTCAGATGGCCAAGGACGCCTCGCGCCACTCTGGGATCATAAACCGCCATGACCGACTGAGTATCTACCTTGCGCGGGTTCAAACGTTTGACGGCGCGTTCACCAGCTGACTTTCCGACTTCTTCCGGCCCTTTCAAATCGGCAAAATGAGAAGCGGATGAAAAATCATAGTCACGCTCCATCTTGGTGCCTTCACCAGCGATAACAGACACTGAGAACCCGAAGCCAGTGCCTTCGTAATATCCGCTAAAGCCATTTGATGAAGCGAGCACCATACCGCTACTGCCAGCTGACGCGCTGCCACCCATGGAGCCTGTTACCCCCGCTACATCCAAAGCAGCCGCTTCAACAGCTAACGCATTTTCGACAAGTTTTTCGGTCAGAATCTCGGTTGGATCGTTCTTGTCCAAGTCGGCAAACTCTTTTGCCAACATGGATGCATCAGGGAGTATATTGTATTTGTCTTGTGGCGATACCCGCGCCATCGAAACCGCGCGTTGCGCAAGCATATCCACCGGCGTTGAAACGTCGGCTGCTACCGAAGCGACGCAGCCATCCACGAAAACGCGCAGCGATAAACTGTCACCTTCAGAAGCGTCAGTGTTTTCAACCACGCCGTTACGGACGCTCACGCTACGTGAGCGCGATAGAACGCTGACCGCGTCCGACGCATCGGCTCCCGCTCGAGCGGCTGCTTCGACCAACGCTGCGGCGCGGTCTAAAAGTAGCTGGTTTTGATCTGACATGACGACTTCCGACTTGTGATTAAATGAGGCGCATGCTTGCGTTAGAGAAGAATGCTTAGCGTGATCTAAGCCTGCCAAGGGCGACCATCAAGCCTGTGTGGCAAATGAACTATGGAGTTGAACATGGCCGGTGGAGAGGCAAGCGGCATCCTGAATGAAGCTGTCATTCTATTAGGCGGTGCGGTTGTTGCTGCACCTTTGTTCAAACGTATCGGACTTGGTACCGTTCTTGGTTATCTGAGCGCTGGGGTCGTCATCGGTCCGATGCTCGGTCTCATTACTGATGCTGAGGCTATATTGCAGGTCTCCGAGCTTGGCGTCGTTTTTCTTCTTTTTGTCATTGGACTTGAGCTTAATCCCAAGCGGCTTTGGGCGCTCAGGCGAGACATTTTCGGCTTGGGTTTCCTCCAGGTGATGATCACCGGGGCCGTGCTGATGGCGTTAACCTTGTTCATTGGAGGCTTCAGCTTTGCTGCGAGCGCAGTCATAGGCTTCGGTTTGGCGCTTTCTTCAACAGCGTTTGCTTTGCAAATCCTGGATGAACGCGGCGAGCGCGGCAGACCGCACGGCCAAAAGTCATTTGCCATCTTGCTGTTTCAAGACATTGCAATCGTACCGCTACTAGCAGTCATCCCTTTGTTGGCGAGCAGCGCACAAAGCGATTTGGGCAGTGGCTGGACGGATTTCGGCATTGCGCTGGCTGCAATCGGGCTTCTCATAGCAATTGGACGTTATGGATTGAATCCGCTGTTCCGCATAATCGGCAACACGGGTGCTAAAGAAGCGATGATCGCCACAGCGCTTTTTATTGTTCTGGGTTCCGCGGTCCTTATGCAAACGGCGGGTGTGTCCATGGCACTGGGCGCCTTTATTGCTGGCGTCATGCTGGCTGAAAGCTCCTTCCGGCATGAACTGGAAGCCAATATTGAACCCTTCCGCGGCCTCTTGTTGGGCCTGTTTTTCATGGCAATCGGCCTGAGCCTTAACTTGGCGGTGCTCATTGAAAACTGGCCGATCATCCTGATTGCAGCGCCTCTGCTGATGCTGATCAAAGCCATTCTGATTTACCTACTTTGCAGGGCCTTCGGGAACGGCCACCAGCTCAGCATTCGCACATCGCTATTCCTGCCGCAGGCCGGTGAGTTTGGATTTGTGATGTTTTCTGCCGCGACAAGCCTTGCCATATTTGAGGCATCCATTGCTTCGTTGCTTATCGCAATCGTCACTGCATCGATGGCCTTGACACCGCTATCGGTAATGCTGTCCCAGCTCTTAATCGGCGATGACAAACCAGAAGAGTTGGATGAGGACTTTGCCGACGTCAAAGAGGGTGCCGATGTTTTGATGATTGGTTTCTCTCGCCTCGGGCAGATTGCTGCGCAAATGCTGCTAGCTGGCGGGAATTCGGTCACGGTGATTGACAACAGCGCCGAGCGTGTGCGGTCAGCACAGAAGTTTGGCTTTCGAATTTACTTCGGAGATGGCACCCGTAAGGAGGTGCTTGAAGCTGCTGGCATCCGCAACGCCAAAATTGTGGCCATCGTTACACAGCGAAAGTTCATCACCACGCGGGTCGTTGACCTAATCCAACGGGAGTTCCCAGAGTCCCGTCTGTTTGTGCGAGCTTATGACCGGGCGCACACGCTGGAACTACGCGCAAAAGGTGTCGACTTTGAAGTGCGCGAGACCTTTGAAAGTGGTTTGAAATTTGGCCAACAAACGTTGGAAGCGCTCGGTGCCAGCGAGGCACTTGCCAAGACTATTCGCAACGATGTACGCAAGCGAGATGAGCAGCGCCTCGCCATTCAAGCCGCCGACGGCATTTTCGCGGGAACGCATATGTTATTGAACAAACCTGTTTCGCCCGAACCTCTCATGGAGCCGCAACGGGAAGCAGAAATCCTCAATCCAGATAGGGATGGTATTGAGGAGAAGTTGAACCAAGAACCAGCCACCTCATGAGCGCCGAAATATCGCCCTTCCACCTTGCGTTTCCAGTACGCGACCTTGAGGAAACCCGTGCTTTCTACATTGGTGTTCTGGGATGCAAACAAGGCCGGTCATCTGATACTTGGACAGATTTTTCGCTTTTTGGACATCAAATGTCAGCACATTTGGGCTCCCAAAGTGGTCCTGCGGCAAAGGGTATTGTCGACGGAACTGAAGTGCCAATTCCACACTTTGGTGTTGCGCTATCCATGGCCGACTGGGACACGCTTGCCGAGCGGCTAGAAGCTGCAACTGACATCGACTGGGTGATCAGGCCCGGCAAACGGTTCAAGGGGCAACCCGGCGAGCAAGCGACGCTTTTCATCCGCGATCCGTCAGGCAATGCGCTCGAGTTCAAAGGCTTTGCCGACAGAAACGAGATTTTTGCCAAATGAGCCAGAAAGCCGAACAAGGTAAGTTCACTACGGGCTCGCCGATGCGCCACGTCGTTGTCATGACGATGACGGCTTCTATCGGACTTGTTGCAATCTTTCTGGTTGACGCGCTGAACCTGTTCTACATCTCGCTATTGGGTGAGAAAGAGTTGGCCGCTGCCATTGGCTATGCGGGCACGCTTCAATTCTTCCTGATCTCAACTGCTATTGGCATGACCATCGGAGCAGGTGCCCTCGTCTCTCGCCATTTGGGTGCGGGTGACCGGGATGAGGCAGCAAAAGACGGCGGCACGGCACTTCTTCTAATTGTGATCATCATTTCAGCGCTCGTGGCGCTGGTTTGGTTCAACACCAGGCCATTACTGGGTTTGCTTGGCGCGACCGGCGACACGCTTGATATCGCTGACCATTTTCTGAAGATCGTTCTGCCATCGACAACCATCATGGCTGTCGGCATGGGCGCCTCAGGTATTTTACGCGGTGTGGGCGATGCAAAACGTGCCATGTATGTAACGCTGATCGGCGGCGCGGTATCCGCGGTTCTGGATCCTATTTTTATCTTTGCCTTTGATTTGGGCGTTACAGGCGCGGCCATTTCTACAGTCATCTCGAGGTGCGTAATCGGTGGTGTTGGCCTTTACGGCGCCGCAATAGTTCATGGCTTGGTAGCGATCCCGGATATCAAAACCTTTCAGCGGATATTGATACCATTTTCGCTCATTGCAGGCCCTGCAGTTATGACCCAACTCGCGACCCCAATTGGCAATGCATATGTGACGGCAGAAATTGCACGATATGGCGATGATGCGGTGGCAGCATGGGCAGTAATCGGTCGCTTGGTCCCGGTTGCCTTTGGTGTCATCTTTGCGCTTTCTGGAGCAGTTGGCCCTATTCTCGGCCAGAACTATGGCGCCAAGCTTTACGACCGCTTGCGCGAGACGATGCGTGATGCTCTGATTTTCACGCTTGGTTATGTGCTGTTTGTTTGCGCGATCCTGTTCATTTTTGCCGGGCCGCTTGCTGATTTGTTCCAAGCCGAAGGCGAAGCGCGTGAGCTCATCATTTTCTTCTGTCGCTTCATCGCCATTACATTTCTCTTTAACGGCGCACTCTTTGTGGCCAATGCCGGCTTCAACAATCTTGGGTTTGCGCTTTATTCAACCTTGTTCAACTGGGGCCGGTCAACGCTCGGCGTTATCCCATTCGTCTGGCTGGGCAGTCAGTGGTATGGCGCGCAGGGCGCAGTTGCGGGCTGGGGTTTGGGCGCCGTCGTTTTCGGGCTTGGCGCGGTGATTGTATGCTTCCGGGTAATCGGAAAAATTGAACACCTTGCCGATGATGACAAGGAGAGCCCCAAGGTGAAGCTTCATACCGACTTGCCAACCAATGCGCTTTCCAGCGGCAAGGCAGCAGGCCTCGGCTAACCCCGGTCAAGCAGTTGTTACCGCCGGATCTGCGCGCTCCATCTCGATCGCCGCTTCCAGCTTATACTTGAAGTCGTCTTTAACCGACCTTGTTGCTTCCAAAATCATCTTGGCTTTGAAGAAATCCATCACTCGGAACGACGATACAGGTGGTCGAACAAACACGTCCGGAGGCGATTGGGCGAGCTTCAATTGCATCATCGACTGCATCATCAATTGCGAAGAGCCGTACAAGCTTTCGATAGCTGTTGGCGTTGCGGACGGGTTCCCAATGGGTGCACCAATAACATCGACGCCGACGACGATATCGGCCTTACCAACCAAAACGTCATAGGGGACAGGATTGAAAATCCCGCCGTCAATGTAAACACGTCCATCGCGCGTGACAGGCTTGAACACGGCGGGAATTGCAGACGATGCACCAACTGCGGAGTAGAGATCGCCGCTATCAAAGAAGCTGCACTGGTGTCCGTAAAAGTCCGTCGCGGAAACAAGCAACGGGATATCAAGCTCTTCAAATGTGTCCTTGAAGGTCTCGGGCATGAATGCCTTGACGATCTTCTCCACATTGAACTGGCCAAATCGAAAGCCGCCATCGACGATATCGCTGAACTTGGCTGGCCGCGTTTGCCAAAACTTGGCCAATACCTCCTTGCGGTTTCCAACGAGTGCAAGCGTGTACTCGTGAAGCTCGCGGCCGGACATGCCAGAAGCATAGGCAGCACCCATCAAAGAGCCGATAGACGAGCCTGCGATGATAGAGGGACGAACACCAAGCTCATCGAGTGCTTCGAGAATATGAATATGCGAAAACCCGCGCGCTCCTCCACCGCCTAGTGCAAGCGCGACGGTTGGCTGTCCCTTTTGTCGGCTATCTTTTGCTGCGGCACTCATGGATATGTCTCCATTGGCGTTTCAGAAACGCATACGAGTATGCGGGTAATTGTGTCACCGGTACGCCGCTCATCTTCCAAAACATAGTTTTGTGGAAGGCAAAAGCCAGCAGTTGCACCTTCTTCCAAAACCACAATCGCTTCGTCTCGCAGCCACTGCCCCTCCGTGAGCGAGGTCAGTGCTTTTTCTCCAAGGCCACGACCATAAGGTGGATCGAGGAAAACGATATCAAAAGGTTTCATGGTGCCGATTGGGCCTAAACCGGACGCATCGCGGCGGAACAGCTTCGCATTGCCTTGCCAGCCCATCGCTTGAATGTTCTCGCGAATAAGACCCCGAGCGGTTGCCCCATTGTCGACAAACAAAGCAAACGAAGCGCCGCGTGATAACGCCTCCAGCCCCAAAGCGCCCGTTCCCGCAAATAGATCGAGCACACGTCCACCTTCATAGGGAGACCCAAACCGGTGCGCCAGAATATTGAAAAGGCTTTCTCGTACGCGATCTGAGGTCGGTCGAATGGACTGATCCGACCGGGCCGGCGTCTTGATTGGACGTCCCCTTTTTGTGCCGGCCACTATTCGCATCAGCGCTTTGGATTTTTGCGGTCTGATTTAAAGCCAAGTTTTGGCTTGCTGCCGCGCTTCGCTCCGCCACCTGTAGGCCGCGCACCGCTTGCCATCCATACGTTGGAGGCACGCGAACCATCCGCGGAGCGGTGCTTGGGAGGCTCCGGTTTTTGCGTTGACAGTCGGTCGAGAGACGATGGTTTACCTCTGCGACCTGCTGACGATGAAACCCAGTCAGACTTTGGCTTTTCAGCTCGATCGGTCTTATCGCTTGCCTTTTCAGCTTTCACTGGACGATTTGGAAACGCGTTCAAAATAGGGGCTTCAAAGTTCGCGCCAGATTCCTCAACCAAGCGTTTGCCCAACTGATCGCGCAGTGTCTTGCCCTTTATTTCCATAACGGAGCCTTCCGGCAATTCGCCAAGCTGGAAGGGGCCGTAGGAAACTCGGATCAATCGGTTGACTTGCAAGCCCAAGGCGCCAAGGACATTGCGAACTTCCCGGTTTTTGCCTTCGCGCAACCCCATCTCAATCCAAACATTTGCGCCTTGTTCGCGCTCAAGAACGGCATCAATAGCGCCGTAGAAAACGCCATCAACGGCAATCCCATCCTTGAGTGTATCCAGCTTTCCTTGAGTGATACGGCCATGAGCGCGCACACGATAGCGACGCAACCAACCGGTTTGCGGCAACTCCAACACACGTGCCAGCCCACCATCATTGGTTAGTAGCAGAAGACCTTCTGTGTTCATGTCCAATCGGCCCACGCTAATGACCCGTGGCAGATCCGTTGGCAGATTTTGGAAGACCGTTGGCCGACCTTCCGGGTCACTGTTGGATGTAACCAAGCCGGCTGGCTTGTGATAAAGCCACAGGCGTGTGCGCTCGATGGTGGGGATAGGTTTTCCGTCGATTAGAATTTCGTCGGCAGGACCAACATTAATGGCGGGCGACTTGAGCACCGTGCCGTTCAGCGAAATGCGCCCGTCAACAATCAGTGCTTCGGCTTCGCGACGTGATGCTACGCCAGCTCTTGCCAGCCGTTTGGCTATACGCTCTTCTGCAACCGGCCGCTCTTCTTCACTCTCCACCAAATCTGGCTTTGGGTTTTTAAAGTCGGGCTTGGGCGATCTTTTATTGTCAAACCTGGCACCTTCGCGTTTGTCATTGTGGCTTTTAAAACCGCGCGAGCGTCCCTCGCCGCTTGGTGCACCCTTCGGCTTGCCTTTGAAGCCCCGGCTCTTCAGTTCTTGGCCGTTACCTTTGCCGTCGCCCCGGCTTCGGTTTGACCATGCCTCACTTGGCTTTCGGTTCGGCCCTTGGCCCCTTGATGGTCGACCGGGTTTTTCACCGCTCATTATCGGATCACTCTTCTTTGACTTTTGCTGCGCGACGTATCAGGTGATGGCGTCTGTTGCGAGAGAAATCACCTTGAAGACACAAACGGCAACATTCATGGAACGCGCGCTGGAACAAGCTGTGTTGGCTGGCCGCCGCGGTGAAGTGCCCGTCGGCGCAGTTTTGGTGCGAGACAACAATATTGTCGCCAGCGCTGGCAACCGTACGCTAGAACTCCACGACCCAACAGCACATGCTGAGATTTTGGCTATCCGTAAAGCTTGCGAAACACTCTCGTCTCAACGGCTGGTAGACTGCGATCTGTACGTGACGCTTGAGCCCTGCGCCATGTGCGCCGCGGCGATTTCGTTTGCGCGCATTAGACGCCTATATTTTGGAGCATCTGACCCAAAGTCAGGCGGCGTCCTAAACGGTGGGCGTTTCTTCAATCAAGCAACATGCCACCATGCGCCTGACGTCTACTCCGGGCTGAACGAAACCAAAGCATCAGCGCTGCTAAAATCATTTTTTGAAGAGCGCAGAGCTAAACCCTGAGATTATAACCAGGGAATAAGGTTACGCAGAAAACCACCCTCATTCTGAGCGGCTTTCAACTCGCGCTCTTTCTGAGCTTCGCTTTTCCCTAGATCGTCGGTTGCCGCGGTTTCAGCCGGAATCCGATATTCTGAAGGCGGGTCCGTCAAGAAGCGACGGGTACCCGTGCCCAATGCTCGCTGATTTGGGCCACGGGAAGCACCCAAAGCTTCTGCCTCGCTTTGGCTTGATATGAAATTGGGATCACGGCGATCGTTCTCGATATCAGTCCGAACGCGTGCGCGCAGCTCTTCTGGCGATTCCGGCCAAGCCTCAGAGGAAGAAACGATGTTCTCCTGAGGCGTTGGAAGCGTGGTTGTCGTTGTCGGTTGAACAATATCCGGGCGCGGCGAATAATTAATCGGCTCGTTACCACCCTTTTTGCCAAGCGATATCGAGTTGCCCAGGTCGCTCACCAAGGCGTCAATCTGAGTCTCATTCGTACCATAGGTGGGGCCAAAGCAACCGCCTAAAGCCAAAGTTGCTGTCAGCGCCGATGCGATCATCAGTTTTGAATGTCGAATGCCCAAATCCAGTATCCCTGTTTTGCGCCTATTGTGCGCACAATGCGGCAATTTCTTGGAGCCTATATCACAGCCCGGGGCCAAACGTCCACGTTTGCCCCGAGCGGCCCCTTTTCCTCATATGATTTCGGAAAGGCGGCCCATTTTTTCAAGCTCCTTCAACACCAGTGCGTCGCGCGCCGAAATATCCGGGAACCGGGGATCAGACCCGACATCATTGGTCACACGCCAAGAACGGGCACATTTCTTGCCCTCTGCCATGGCAGGAATGACAATCACGCCATCAACATCCGGCAACGTGAAGCCAGCCTGATGGGCCGGTTTTTGCGAAATGTGGATATCGGACGTGATGCAGATTTCTGCCATATCCAGTCCCTCAATCGCCACCAGCAGGTCCGAGTCAGTCACGTGCACAAAGGGTGCGGCCTCTAAAGATGAGCCAATCCGCTTTTCCTTTCGCTCGATCTCAAGCGCACCCGTCACCACACGGCGGACAGTGCGTACTTTTTTCCACTTGGCAGCCAACTCTTCATCGCGCCAATGGTCAGGGCAGCCTTTGAACTGCTCCAAATGTACGGATTTGGCATCGGGATAGCGCTCCAGCCACGCCTCTTCCATGGTGAAGGGCAGGATCGGCGCCATCCAGGTGACGATGCGGTCAAACAATTGGCTTACGACTTGAAGAGCCGCCTTGCGCTTTACCGATGATGGCGCTTCGCAATAGAGCGTGTCTTTGCGGATATCGAAGTAGAACGCTGACAATTCCAGTACCATGAAGTCCAGCATCTGGCGAGTGATGCGCTTGAAATCGAAATTGTCGTAACCTTCGGTGACGACGCTCTCCAGCTCCCAAAGCCTGTGAAGCATCAAGCGCTCCAGTTCGGGCATATCGGCATAGTCGATGCTTTCGCCTTCATCATGGGCAAGTGTGCCGAGCATCCAGCGGATCGTGTTGCGCAGCTTTCGGTAGCTATCGATGTTGGTTTGCAGGATTGTTTCGCCGAGCCGCAGATCTTCGGAATAATCCGACGTTGCGACCCACAGGCGCAAAATGTCAGCGCCGGACTTTTTGATTACGTCTTGCGGGGTGACGACATTACCCTCGGATTTGGACATTTTACGCCCGTCTTCGGCCATGACAAAACCATGCGTCAATACAGCGTTGTAAGGCGCACGGCCGCGCGTACCCGCGCTTTCCAAAAGCGATGAATGGAACCACCCGCGGTGCTGGTCCGACCCTTCCAGATAAAGGTCTGCCGGCCATTTCAGATCATCGCGCATTTCAAGGCAAAAGGCGTGCGTCGAGCCGGAGTCAAACCAGACATCAAGAATATCGTCGATCTTCTCCCAAGCTGATATGTCTTCAACAAACCCGTCAAGGAAACGCTCTTTCGCGCCGTCCTTGTACCAGGCGTCAGCGCCTTCGGCTTTGAAGGCATCCATAATGCGCGCCGATAATTCTTCGGATCGGTCAAAGTCAGTGCCCGGAATGATCTGGCCGGTCTCCGTGTGGCGGAAGACCGAGATTGGTACACCCCAAGCACGTTGACGGCTCAAGACCCAGTCCGGGCGCTGTTCGATCATCGCGCGCAATCGGTTTTGGCCCTGGGCGGGTACAAAGCGGGTCTCATCAATGGCAGCGAGCGCGGTCTGGCGCAGCGTCCCCATCTGTGAACCCTTGCCTCCGACGACGCCATCCTTGTCCATGTACACAAACCATTGCGGTGTGTTGCGGAAGATGACCGGCTTTTTGGAACGCCACGAGTGTGGGTACTCATGCTTCAGGCGACCGCGCGCAAAAAGGTTATTGGCGTTGATCAAGGCTTCGATGACGCGCTTATTGGCGTCACCTTTCTTGCCCTTGTGATCGATGACTTGCGCGCCATCAAAACCGGGCGCGTCAGCGGTGTAAAAGCCTCTGTCATCGACCGTGAACGGGATCGCCGTATCGATGCCGCGTTCTTCAAGATCGCGGGCTTTGGCCATCCAGATTTCAAAGTCATCGCGGCCATGGCCGGGCGCTGTATGCACAAAGCCCGTACCAGCATCATCGGTGACGTGGTCACCGTCGAGCAGCGGGACGTCAAACTCATAGCCTTGGCCGCGCAGCGGGTGGGCCAGCGTGATCGCCGCAAGCTCGTCGCCCTTCAAATCGCGCACGCGTTTGAATTCCAGCTTGGCTTTGTCAAAGCACTCCGGCGCGAGACGGTCTGCGAAGATCAGCTTGTCACCAGCTTGCGGGCCAAAGTCGTTTTCCGCCGCGGTTACCTCGTATAGGCCATAACTGATCTTCGATGAGAAACAGACAGCGCGGTTGCCCGGAATGGTCCACGGGGTTGTGGTCCAGATAACAACCGAAGCACCACTCAGTTCGTCAGAACCGGCTACAATCGGGAACTTCGTCCAGATGGTATCACTTTCGTGGATCGCATACTCAACTTCGGCCTCGGCCAAGGCGGTTTGCTCGACGACAGACCACATGATCGGCTTGGAGCCACGATAGAGTTGGCCGGAGGAGGCAAACTTCATCAGTTCACCTGCGATGATCGCTTCAGCCTCATAGGCCATGGTCAGATAAGGGTTTTTGAAGTCACCGGTCACGCCGAGGCGCTGGAATTCTTCCGTTTGCACAGCGACCCAGTGGGTCGCGAAATCGCGGCATTCTTTGCGGAACTCGTTGATCGGCACTTCGTCCTTGTCGCGGCCCTTGGCGCGATACTGTTCCTCGATCTTCCACTCGATGGGCAGGCCATGACAGTCCCAGCCCGGCACATAATTGGAATCGTAGCCGCGCATCTGAAACGAGCGCGTGATCAAATCTTTCAGAATCTTATTGAGCGCATGGCCGATGTGCAGATTGCCATTGGCGTAGGGTGGGCCGTCATGCAGCACATATTTTTCACGGCCTTTCGCATCATCACGCAGCGCTTGGTAGAGGTCCATCTCCTGCCAGCGCGCAATGATTTCAGGTTCTTTTTTTGGCAATCCAGCGCGCATTGGGAAGTCCGTGCGCGGCAGGTTGAGCGTCTTGGAATAGTCGATTTTGTTTTCGGTGGCGTCGGTCATCTAAAGGGTCCGTGCGGCCGCATTCACTGCGGTGAAATCATTGCTGTCTGATGGAGAAAGTGCGCCCGTTAAGCAAGCGCGAAATCCCGGCCCCGCAGCGCTTAATTGAAGCGGCGGGCCGGGCCCATAATTCGGTTGATGCGTATCAGTTTCATCACAGGTCGGCGTGTAGCAAGCCAACCATGCAAAGGGAAGTGATTTGATTGCGGCGCCATTTGCACCTATATTGACGGGCAGTTGGCCAGTTTGAGGATAAGAAGGTGAGTGCAGCTGATATCAGCGTTGTGTCCAATTTCAGGATACCAAGCAGCAAAATAGAGGAGCTCTTTGCCTTGGGTTTTGACAAGGCCGAGATCTTCAACATTGTCGCCCCGCGCCGGACTTTGCAGCGTCGCATCAAAAATGACGCGCTTTTGAACTTGGAGGAAAGCGACCGGTTTGAGCGCCTCAAACGCATCTCCCAATTGACCGACATCGTTTTCGGCAACCGGGAAAAAGCGCAACGCTGGCTTCGCAAGCCCAACCGCGCTCTTGACGGTGCCAAGCCGATTGATTTGTTGGTGAGTGAAACCGGAGCCTACAAAGTTCAGGAAGTGCTCGGGCGTATCCAGTTCGGCATGTATTCATAGGGCATGTTTGTCTGGCGCATTTCCGAATATCCGGACTTGTCCGGGCGTGGCGGTGAACTCTATTCGGGGCGATGGAACCATTTGGGCGACAAGATCGTCTATTGCGCCGAACATCCCGCGCTGGCGATGCTGGAGGTTTTAGTCCATTTTGATATCGACGAATTGCCCGAAACCCTTCAACTATTGAAGATAAAAATCCCCGATGAAACATCACTTCAGCGGGCACCGGTCGATGTGCCCAACAGGCGAGATTATTGGCAAGCATTCCTTCGACGCAACAAAGCCTGCCTGCTTCAAGTGCACTCTGTGATTTTGCCGCACAGCTTCAATATTCTCATCAATCCTAGGCACGAGGACGCGGGTAAAATTGAAGTCGATGGTGCAGAGCGCTTTACCGTGGATCCGCGCTTCCAGTTTTAATCCTCTACGCGACGATCCAGTTTTTGGTAGATCACCTTGCGCATGACCCTGGTGATTGATCCCGGAAAAAGCCGTCCGAGAAAGGCAAAAGTCTTCGCCGCACCGCCCGGTAGCGATGTAGCTTTACCGGCCTGAACATCCTTCAAGATTAATGCCGCAGCATCCTTCGGCTTCATACGTTTTTCAGCGCTGGCACCTTCGGGCGCGTGGCGTGCTGCATGGTCTGTTTGCAATGGCCCGGGATAAGCGACGGTGACATTGACGTTGTTGGCCTTCTTCCAGACTTTTCCGACAGACTTTGCATAAACGGCAACCGCATCCTTAGAGGCCCCATAGCTTGCCGCACCGGGATAGCCGGTGAAATGCGAGAGCGACGACACAAAGCAGATTTGCGCCCCGTCCGCTATCTTGTCTGATGCTTTCAGCGCCGCACACAGCGTCATCGGCGCGACCGCATTGACCTCCAGCACACGAGCGTGCGCATCCGGCTCAATCTCCTCAAACTTCCCCGTTGCTGAGATGCCCGCATTGAAGACCAAAACATCGAACGGCTCTTCTCTTGCCAATACTGCCATCAGCGCATCAACTTCCTGCCGATTGGCAAAGTCGCATGTATGATGATGGAATGGCGCGCCCACTTCCATGCGTGAACGGTCAATCGTCGTGACGGCGTAGCCCTGCGCTTGCAATGCATCGGCAATTGCGCGTCCGAGCCCTTGATATGCACCTGTGACCAGCGCCCGTTTGGTCATCGCAATCGCCCTGCGGTTTGAGGACCCCCCGTCCAAGCTCGAACGAAAGCCAAAGACTGCGGCGATCGGCCATTGGCCATGGCGCCCTCGAGCATTGCAGCCATTTGGTCTGCACCAACAAAAAGCGCGCCGGCCTTGCCAGGATCATAGCCGGCTTTTGCATGCATCTCCGTTTTAGTGGGGCCCGGATGCACGACCTGAACGTTTACCGATCCGCGCCACTCTGAACGCAAAGCGCGACCCAACCCATTGAGCCCGGCCTTTGATGCTGCGTAGGTCGGGAACATGCCCTGCCCTTTGTGCGCCACCGAACCAACCAAAGTCAGCGTGCCATTTGCTTTCGACAGCCAAGGATAAAGCGCCCGACTTATCAGAAGTGGCGCGCTCAGGTTTGTATCAAGCGTTTCGCGGATGAGATCTACGCCCTCCACGGCGCCGTCCACGACGGTGCCGATACCAGCGTTCAAAACTACATTATCGAGCTTTAACCAACCAAGTTTCAAAAGGCCTTGTGCAATACCAGTCGCACATTTGGTTGGCTCAGCATGATCTGCGCGAATATAGGCCGCATTTTCGGGCAATAAATCAGATGCCTCATCCTCGCTGCGTCTACCTACTGCAAGGATATCGTGACGGGTTGATAAGCGCTTGACGAGTGCCAGACCAATCCCGCCCGTCGCGCCGGTGATCAGGATTTTTCTGCGCTGTCCCAATCTAAGCGTCTCCCGAAAAGGTTAGCTTGTTGTCGAGGGACGATAGAGGCTGCAATAGCGCCAAAATCTGACGCGCATTTTGGGAGTCCCTGTCCATTTGGGCAACCAAGGCATCCAGGCCATCAAACTTTTCTTCACCGCGCAGGTAAGCGACAAAGGAGACTGTGCAAAGCTCGCCGTAAAGGTCGCCGTCAAAGTCAAAAACGAATGCCTCGAGCAGCGGCGCGCCATCCTCATCCACCGTAGGTCGGCGGCCAAAGCTTGCCACTCCATCGTGGACCGAGCCATCTGCGCGGTGAAAACGTACGGCATAAATACCATGCGCTAGGGGCGTACCCTCTGGCAGTGCCATGTTAGCGGTGGGGTAACCCAATGTGCGCCCGAGTTGCTTTCCAGCGCTGATTTCCGCCGTTACACGGTGGCGGTAACCAAGCAAGCAGTTTGCCATATCCAGATTACCGCTCAAAAGCGCGTCTCGAATACGGCTGGATGAGATCACTTCGGCCTGATCATCGCGAAAAGCGTCAACCAGTGTGACCTCAAAGACATGGCGTTTGCCAGCATCGAGCATAAAAGCAGGGCCACCGCTACGCTTGGTTCCGAAATGGAAATCAAAGCCCGTTACCACGTGTTTTGACCCAAAACCTTTGATTAAAATATCCGTCACAAACTCTTCTGCGGTCAGCGTGGAGAAGTCCTTTGTAAATGGCTGTTCGACAACTGCATCAAATCCCATCGCTGCCAACAGATGCGCTTTTTGATCCGCCGGTGTGATGCGCGGCAGCAGCACATCGGGCTGAAAGAACTGGCGAGGGTGCGGTTCAAAAGTAAGCGCGATACGTGGCCCCAGTGTTTCTGCGTTGATGGCCTGCGCCAACACTGCTTGGTGCCCCAAATGCACACCATCGAAGTTACCGATTGCGACTACTCCGCCGCGAAGCGTGTTTGGAAGCCGGTCGAAAGCTGAAAGGCGGGTGATTTCCATTATCCGTCGATCAGGCCAACTTGGTCATCATTGCAACAGGTTCAGCACCGAAATCATCCAGAAATGCGCGTAGTCTTTGCGGGTCTGGCGCACCATGCTCTCCATACTCGCGGGCATGGATACCATCGGTCACAAAAAGCAAATCAAACTCATTATCCATGGCACCTTTTACGTCGGTGGTGATACCATCGCCAATGACAATCGTTTGCGCTTTTGTCACTTCGGCACCACGCACTTCAGATGCCAAGCTCATCGCCAGTTCGTAAATGGGCCGATGCGGCTTGCCAGCGATCAATGTACGCCCACCCATTAAGCCATACCGGCGTGCGAGCGCGCCGGCACAGTACACCAGCCGATCGCCGCGTTCGACAACGATATCCGGATTGGCGCATATGAAAGGAAGATTGCGGCCGCGCATGCGCATCAGCATTTCCTCATAGTTATCCGGCGTCTCGTTGTCGTCATCAAACAAACCCGTACAGACAATAACGCTGGCTTCAAACTCATCGACAAGCTCGACATCCAGCCCGTCAAAAATTGCCAAATCTCTGTCGGGCCCGAGATGAAACTGCCGTCTTGGTGCTTCAGCGATTAAAGTACGCGTCACGTCGCCTGATGTGGCGATAGCGTCGTAGGCATCCTCTGGCACACCCAAAAGGCCCAGTTGTTGACGTACACCTTTGTTGGGTCGCGGCGAATTTGTGAGAAGAACGACTGTTTTTCCAGCATCGCGCGCCGCGATCAGCGCCTTGGAGGCTGCTGGCCATGCAGTCTGGCCATTATGTAACACGCCCCATACATCGCACAAAATGACGTCATAGCTCGACGAAACATCGCCCAGATCGTCGATAAAGTTCATTTTTTGCTTCCTCGGTTCGTGCGCGGCTTGCGGTTAACCTAACGCTTTCACTGTGTCACGAGTTTTGGGTACCAGACGTCAACATTTTACTCGTATTGAGTTTGCGGGACAGGCTGTAGGTTGGGATGATTCGTATTATCGGTACTTTGCTAATGTTGGCAGGCCTCGCCATGGGGGTGTGCGCGGCAGTTTTGTTGACAATGCCGGATGCGCTGGCTGGTTTTGGCTTACCCGCACTGACAGACAGTCAAAGCTACGCAACCGTAGCCGCGGCGGGTGTAGTTGTCGTCATCGGCGCGTTGATGGCCAAGCGAAAAACGGTCGCCCATCAACCGGCCGACTTGTCGACGAGCAATAGCCTGCGCCTGGCAACCCGCGCGGTTGAAGATGCGCGAGCTAAACAGGCGCTTGAGAAGACCAGACCGCAAGCGAATGGCCGCGAGAAAGCACAATCAAACACTGTACCCACAGCGCCAAGTCACTTTGGACAGGCACCTATGCGGCGCGACAACAATGTTGTTCCAGATGTTGAAGAAGTTCAGGTGCCCAACCCGCAGCTTACCGCACTTGAAAAGTCCAGCGTACCGCCAACACCGTTTGACTTTGAAGAAGACATCTACTTTGAGCCCTACGCCAATCTGGAGAGTGGTCGGGTTGCTTACTATCAAGTATGTCTGAGGCAGAAGGCGGCGGGCGACGACAATGCTTCTTACGTAAAATCGGTAGATGGTTCTGACAACGAAACATCAGCCAATTTCGACCGAAACCTGATTGAACGAACCATTGCGGCATCGCGACAAGTGTTTTCAACCCTTGGAGACGAATGCTACCTATTGGTGCCTTGCGGCGAAAGTCTGCTGCAAAACGATGAGCATTGGCTGGCGCTTGAAAAACTGTTTGCCGCGCAAAAATCGCTTCTTAGTGGGCTGATCTTCTTGGCAGACGACACAACTTTCAACCACACGCAGAGCAAGTCGTTTGATCGGCTCACGCAGCTACATCAGCAAGGCGCAACAATCGCATGTCGTGGACTAAACCTGAACATCGAGCGAAACGATCTGGAACTGTTGCAGGACTTGGAGTGCGTTGTCAGCAGCTTTGAAGATGCTTTTCGTGCGGCTAGTACACCTGATCTCGCCGAACCCGCGGCAATCGAAGCCTTTCAGTTTATTCAACGCGAAAAGATCATGCTGTTAATCAACAACATCGTTTCAGAAGGTGATGCTGCTGATGCCATTGACCTCATGGCAAAGCATGGATCAGGCCCGTATTTCGGGCCGCCTCGCAAATTACGCGAAGCGGCCTGATCACGAGCCATAGTGGCTTGCCTTAAGTGCTGTAGTTCGATCCGTCAGAACATTTGTCGGTGAACGGATCATCAACTGTTTCAACAAGGTTCAGCGATGGCAGGAAGCGCAACGGGAAATACCGGTTGATCGGAACCTGCTTGTGCACCTGATTGTTGTTGTTGGGTGCGTAGTCAAAGATGCCGAGATAGTTGATGGCCGGAGCAATAAACAAGTTGCCGTCCACCATGATGTATTCAAGCCCATCTATGCGCATGCCGTTGGGTACCGACAACAGGTCTCCGGGCTTTTTACCACCGTTGGATTCCATGTCGCGATGGTCACGGTAGTAACCCCATTGAACTCGACCTCTGTACCTGCCGTTAGGCCGCTGTTCGACCCGAACAGCATAAATTATGAAGCGGAAATCCAAGGCGCCGTTTTGGTCAAATGCGACACCAGAACCTTTTTCCGGGCGACGCGCCCAGTTACCGGCGGCGTATGAATCGTAGACCAATTCGGAGATTTTATCGAGACGGCTACACGTCATGTCAGTCGTCTGCGCCGACATAATATCGCCCATTGCATAATAGTGGCGAGCCCCGCGCTTGTATTGGGTATAAACGGTCCCGGCGTCCCAAGTCAGAAACGCCATGGCCGCAAAAGTCGGCAGGATAAAAGCCATCTCAACAGACACAGATGCACGGTTGCTCGCACCAAAGCGAAACAGACGGCCCTTCAAGAAAGTGCGAAAGCGTAAAAGTGACAATCCAAAAGACATGATCAAGGCTCCGTCATAAAGGTCAGTCCGGCCGTGATCGTTAGATCTTCCTTGCCGAAAATGGCCTCAGTAAAAAGAATATTGGGAAAGGTGACCGCCGCCTCGACGCGCATCAGTATTTCTGGTGATCCCAGGGAGAGCTCGTCACCATTATTGGAGTCAGAATAGCTATCGTAATCGACGTCAAACGTCTGAACGGATACCTCAGTGTTCTGTTTGCAGTTTGGAACCGAAACGCCTTTGCAGATTTCCGCCTTCAGGAAATCTTCAACCGAGTAATCGGAATATTCGTCCTGCGCGAATATGTTGTAAATCTGCTTGGTGCGGATGTCGTAAATGACATCTTCAATAGCCCGCTGGACAGAAGCGTTCTGGTACACAAAATTACTGATTTCAAAAACTGCTGTCAGCAGCGCAAAAAACATCGGCGACAGGATCGCAAATTCGATGGACGACACTCCGTCTTTTGAGCGCAACAGCTTTCGAAGCATGGTTGACATAATTCCGCCTCAACATCTTTGGGCGAACCATATCCGCTTCTGGTTGCGGAACCGTTTTTCAGATCGGTCAAATTTGAATGAATGAAATAACCGTCGAGTAAGCCAGACCTGCCATAACGGAATTATAGAATTTTCGTTTGGCGGAACTCATCATGAAGAAAAGTATTATCAAACGTTTCCTGCGCGAAGAGCAAGGCACAGCGTACATCATGGCATCAATTGCCGTTGTACCGATGTTTGGGTTTGCTGCGTTGGCGATTGACTATTCCAATATTGACCGAGCCAAAACCGACTTGGAAACGACGACACAGATGGTCGCTCTACACGTTGCCAAGCGAGTGGCGCTAAACCCGGACATGGACGGCGACGATCTTGTTCTGGAAGGTCGCAACTTAATGAATGCTGTTACCGATTTGGACGTGACCACCGATCCGCAAGATGGCGGCAAGTTCACAGTCGATATGACATCAGGCAAGGTTCAAATTGTTGCCAAGACGGATATCGAAACGCACTTCATGCACATGTTTGGATACGATATTGTATCTCCAACGGTAAAAACCCAAGCGCAGTTCGGTCGTCAGGATGTGGAAGTCGCTATCGCAATCGATAATTCAGGTTCAATGGGCGGCTCTGGCGGAACAGATGCTGATGGAAACAGCCTGACGAAAATCCAGGCCGCCAAGCAGGCTGCTTATGCGTTGATTGATGCTGCATCCGCTGCCGTGAGTGGCCAAACCAACGCGACGGTCAAGTTTTCAATTGTGCCTTGGGACAACATGGTGTCCTTGCCCAATGATGAGATGCGCAGTGGTGCCTCTGCGACTGCTGGTGTCAATAGCGGCACTTGGGAGGACTGGATCGATTGGGACGGCCACTCTACCAGCCACTTCAATTATCTTGCGCCGTTCAGATTAAATCAAGGCGACATGTACTATAATATTTACGAAGGTTGCACCGATGGCAACTGTGATGAATGGCGCTTGTATCACCCCACGAAGCTAGTCGATATTCTCGATAACAATGGTATGTTGGAGAATGACGGAAATGGCGTCAATGTTCAACAACTTGCAGCCCAACCGGGCATTGGACTGGTCACAAGAAAGGATGTTTTTTCCGTGACCAACACCGTATTCAAAGGGTGCTTTGAACACCGCGCAGGCAAATACCGCTACAAAGTTGATGCTCCAAGCGTCTCAAATTGGTCCAATCCGTCGCTTGATCCGGACTTCGATGGCGACTCACTGTATGTCCCGATTATGGCGCCGGATGAGGCCGATATTCATAATGGTTCCAGTGATGAGTACACTACTTCAAATACTGTTAATATTCAAAGCAGGATTTATAGTAGCGCTAACAGCTATCTTAACGATCAAGGTGGCAGCAGTGATCACGTTCAAGGTCAAACCGCTGCTCCTAATCAAGATGATGATGAGCTCGATGGCGATTGGCAAAACGGATATCGAGAAGCTGCGCGTCTTTTCAATAGCGCAAAGTACCACAACCCTGCCAGTCACGATATTCGCACACGAAGTGATAAAGGTCCAAACGGAAAGTGTGACATTGCGCCAGTATTGCCATTGAGTGACGATATTGCTGGCTTGACCGCTTCAACGCAGGGACAAAATGGCGTTGTCAAACAAGCGATCGATAGCATGTATCACGGCGGTAACACTGATGTCACACTTGGACTGTTATGGGCGATGAACACGCTGACACCTTGGGAGCCGATTGCGAGCGGTGGTGAGTTTGACGAAACACAGAAGGTTCTCGTTGTTATCACCGATGGTGACAACGTGCCGGCCAACTCCACGCAATGGGATGACTCCTATTCGTCGCTGCAATATCCGAAGGATGACGTGTTCGACCTTATTGATGGCAACTTCTCTAGCTCCAAAGCAATCGACATGTTTGATGACGGTACTGAAGCGCTTTGCACCGAGATCAAGCAAAAGGGTGTCACCGTCTACTTCGTGTCGTTTGACAATAACAGCTCGCGCGCCAATGCCCTTTCCAGCCATTGCGCTTCACGCGATGACACAGCAATTTCAGCAACCAACTCAGCTGATCTGATCGCTGCGTTCGAGAAAATTGGTGACGATATCGGCAAGTTGCGCCTCACCGCGTTCGACGACGAATGATCTTAACCCTTATTTGAGCCAATTGGCCCCGGGCAGCATTGCCCGGGGCTTTTTTGTTTGTGCCGCACTTGCGCAACCTTGACACGGTATATCGCGGCTACTATTTGCGCCTCGCTAGCACTCAGGCAAACCGAGTGCTAACGCGCCTGAAAGGGCGTGACGGGAAACAACCAATTCAAGGGTAAAACTAATGGCAGAGATGAATTTTCGTCCGCTGCACGACCGCGTAGTCGTTCGCCGCGTTGAGTCAGAAGAGAAGACTTCTGGTGGCATCATCATCCCAGATACTGCGAAAGAAAAGCCGCAGGAAGGTGAAGTTGTTGCAGCAGGCAATGGCGCGCGCGACGATAGCGGCAACCTGATCGCACTGGACGTCAAAGCTGGCGATCGCGTTCTCTTCGGCAAGTGGTCTGGCACAGAAGTAAAGCTGAATGGCGAAGACCTGCTGATCATGAAAGAAAGCGATATTATGGGCATCATCGGCTGATTGCCTATCGCATCTTTTTCCGCTTACCAATCCAATGAAATTCGGGGCCCCGCCCCAAGGAGTATAAAAAATGGCAGCTAAAGAAGTCATCTTCTCCCGTTCCGCACGTGAACGCATGCTGGCCGGCGTCAACATCCTCGCCGATGCTGTAAAAGTAACACTGGGTCCAAAAGGCCGTAACGTCGTTCTGGACAAATCATTCGGCGCACCACGCATCACCAAAGATGGTGTTTCCGTCGCCAAGGAAATCGAGCTTGAAGACAAGTTTGAAAATATGGGCGCACAAATGCTGCGCGAAGTTGCGTCCAAGACCAACGACATTGCTGGTGACGGCACAACAACAGCAACCGTTCTGGCACAATCCATCGTTCAGGAAGGCCACAAGGCTGTTGCTGCCGGCATGAACCCCATGGACCTGAAGCGCGGTATCGACATGGCCGTTGCCGAAGTCGTCAAAGACCTGCTCGCTAAAGCGACCAAAATCAAAACATCTGAAGAAGTTGCTCAGGTCGGCACAATCTCTGCAAACGGCGACAAGCAAATCGGTGAAGACATTGCCGAAGCCATGCAGAAAGTTGGCAATGAAGGCGTGATCACTGTCGAGGAAGCCAAAACAGCTGAAACCGAGCTGGAAGTTGTTGAAGGCATGCAGTTCGACCGCGGCTACCTTTCACCTTACTTTGTGACAAACCCGGAGAAAATGATCGCTGATCTGGAAGATCCGTTCATCCTGATCCACGAGAAAAAACTCTCCAACCTGCAAGCCATGCTCCCAATCCTTGAGAGCGTTGTTCAGTCCTCACGTCCGCTGCTCATCATTGCAGAAGATGTTGAAGGCGAAGCGTTGGCGACACTCGTTGTCAACAAGCTGCGCGGTGGCCTGAAAATTGCTGCTGTTAAAGCACCGGGCTTTGGCGACCGTCGTAAAGCGATGCTTGAAGACATTGCGATCCTGACTGGTGGTACTGTCATCTCTGAAGATCTCGGCATCAAGCTGGAGAATGTTTCTCTCGACATGCTTGGCACAGCCAAGAAAGTTGAAATCTCCAAAGAGAACACAACAATCGTTGATGGTGCTGGCCAGAAGTCTGACATCGAAGGCCGCGTGGCTCAGATCAAGGCTCAGATCGAAGAAACATCTTCCGATTATGACCGCGAAAAACTGCAAGAGCGCTTGGCCAAGCTGGCTGGTGGTGTTGCCGTTATCCGCGTTGGCGGTGCCACAGAAGTTGAAGTGAAAGAGAAGAAAGACCGTGTCGACGATGCGTTGAACGCAACGCGCGCTGCCGTTGAAGAAGGCATCGTCCCTGGTGGTGGTACAGCTCTTCTCCGCGCTTCCAAGTTCATCGACGCAAAAGGTGAAAATGACGATCAGGAAGCAGGCATCAACATCGTTCGTCGCGCACTGCAGGCCCCTGCCCGCCAAATCGCTGCGAACGCTGGTGAAGAGGCTTCCGTCATCGTCGGCAAGATCATGGATGAGAACAAAGCTACCTACGGCTTTAACGCTCAGACCGGTGAGTTTGGTGACATGATCGGCCTTGGTATCGTTGACCCGGTTAAAGTGGTTCGTACAGCTCTGCAGGACGCTGCCTCTGTTGCAGGCCTCCTGATCACAACCGAAGCCATGATTGCTGAACTGCCGCAAAAAGATGCACCTGCTCCAGGTGGCGGCATGCCAGACATGGGCGGCATGGGCATGATGTAATCCAATCAGCGCAAGCTGGTTGAACGAAGGCCGCCTCCGGGCGGCCTTTTCTGTTTGTAGCGCCCGCCCATGTTTCTTGAATGGTTTGGCCCGACAAGCGGCCCAAACAGGCGGCATGGGCATGATGTAATCCAATCAGCGCAAGCTGGTTGAACGAAGGCCGCCTCCGGGCGGCCTTTTTTGTTTGTAGCGCCCGCCCATGTTTCTTGAATGGTTTGGCCCGACAAGCGGCCCAAACAGGCGGCATGGGCATGATGT
>JBCBDX010000001.1:0-241866 GCA_038529265.1 Pseudomonadota bacterium | reverse complement strand
AATCCAATCAGCGCAAACTGGTTGAACGAAAGGCCGCCTTTGGGCGGCCTTTTTTTGTATCGGCGCCAGGCTTGCATTCAAGTATTCGCACATGCACGATGGTCGATATAATTGTTTTTCACAAACCCCTGTTGCCAAATGAGACGCTTTACGTAGGGTGACGTTGGCAAGTATGCTTCGCGATGTTGCGAACAAACAATAAAAGGGGCAAATATGACTTATCTTTACCAGACACTAGACGTGCGCCTTGAGTCCAGTTCGGTACGTTCCGGCTGGCTACCACCGCGTGACAGTGAAAGCTGGAGCAAGTTCCATGCGGAACTGGCTGCAAATGTTTCTATGGATTCAGAACTTGATCCTGCCGTGCGGGAACTTCTGGATTTCCTGAAAGAAGACCCGATTGTCGCTTACCTGATGGCATCGGCCTGCAAGCAGAATTTGACGATGCTGCGCACACCAAACCTGGACACCGATGGTGTACCGATTCCGCCAATTCCGGACGCCGATTATTTCGCTGCCGTCTGTAACTACCTGCTGACCTGGTGGCCGCATTATATCGACGACGATCTGGTCGGGCTGCCATTCTCGGGTTTCACCGTCGGCATTGACCCGACCCTGTCAGGTTCGCAGCTCCTTGGTCTGCCACAATTCAACGCGCGCATGAAAGCGGTTCTCAACAAGTGGCATGAGTTCCTCGGCACGCCCGAATCTGCTGGTGGGTTCATGGTGGAAGGTGAGCAGTGGCTCTCGCCGAAAGCAAAAAAATCCTATGATTTCGACCTTTGGGCAAAGGACAATCCCCTGCTCCCCTATTGGAACTCGTGGAATTCATTCTTCACTCGAAATTTCAAAGATCCAGAAGCCGCACGACCAATTGCCGGAAAGGATACAAACCAGATCGTGATCTGTCCAAATGATGGGTCTCTCTTCCGTTGGGACTGGAACGTTTCGAAGGACGATACGTTCTGGTTCAAGGACATGAACTATTCGCTGCGCGACATTCTGAGTTCATCAAACCCATATCAGCAGGAAATTATTGAAGAGCACGGCCTGGTTGACATGTTCGAAGGTGGTTATGTCTTCCAAACCTACTTGAACCCATACAATTTTCACCGTTGGTGGGTGCCAGTGAATGGCCGGGTCATGTTTGATCCGCTTTGCATCGATGGCGCCTATTTCAACAAGCTGGTTTTACCTGACTTTGGTGGCGCAACGACAGCATCCCTGCCCTACCTCACTGAAGTGAACGCGCGTGGTCTCATAGTCTTTGAAACGCCAGACTATGGCCGAGTTTGCTGTATTCCGCTCGGCATGAGCGAAGTCTCAACCATCACCTTCAATGAACAAATGGTGCGGGGCGCCGAAGTGAACAAAGGTCAGGAGATGGGCATGTTCAACTATGGTGGTTCATCATTTGTCATCATTTACGAAAATCTGCCGGACAAGCAGTTGGTCTTCATGGATGCGGAAGGAAAACACTATCCGCAGCGGCCGCAAACAGCGACGAGTAGCGCGGGCGCAGGCGGCAATGTGACCAATATCGGCTCGCAAATCGGCGTCTGGTATTCACGCTAACGGCGATTGGAGAGTATATTTCATGTGTACAACAATGATTTTCACCAAAGGTGCGTGCGCCGACGGTGCGATGCGTGTCACTCATTCTGACGACAATGAGCTTTCCGATCAGCGCTTGATTTATGTACCGGCCCTGGAACATGCGGCGGGCTCTAAAAGAGCTGTGGTAGCGGGAACAAACGATGCATACCCTCGACTGGTAACTTCGGAACGCGGTCCGAACTACGAGCTTGAGGGTTATCCCGATACCGCTGCCATCGGACACATTCCCCAGGTCGAGCGCACTTATGCCTACTTCGACGGCAGCTATGGCGTTATGAATGAGCACAATCTGATGTTTGGGGAGTGCACCAATGGAGCCAAGTACCAACCCAATTTTGTGTCTCAAGACGAGGCCGAGAAAACCGGCAAGCAATGCCGTCTATTCTATAGCGCCGAGCTTTCACGCATAGCGCTGGAGCGTTGTACCAAGGCCCGCGAAGCAGTCGAGCTTATGGGGCAGCTGATTGATGAGTATGGCTATTTTTCTACAGGTGAAACGCTACTGGTCGGAGATGAGGAGGAGGCGTGGGTGTTCGAAATGTGCGCGCTGCCCGACGAGACCTATCATTCGGCGTGGGCAGCTCAACGGGTCCCCGATGGTCACCTTTTTGTGGCGGCCAATGAATTTCGCATCCGGAAACTAGAAAAGGGCAATCCCGATCTACTCTGGTCACCACTGCTGGAACCCGGCGCGGAGAAACTGGGATGGTGGAAACCAGCAAACGGACCCATCGACTGGTTGCCCACGATCAGCGACGGCGAGTATTCACATCCCTATTATTCGCTTCGTCGCGTATGGCGGGTTTTTGATCGCGCCAATCCGGATCTTGGTCTTTCGCCATGGGTGAATGGCGGGGGTTACACAAAGGACTATCCGTTTTCGGCCCCACCGCGTAGGCCGCTGCAACGCCGTGAGATTTTCGATCTCTACCGGGATCATTATGAAGGAACCGAGTTTGACCTCACCAAGGGCATTGCTGCGGGACCCTATGGCGACCCGCACCGTTTCATTGGCCCCTATGATGGCGCACAGAACAATGTCTCGCACGAGAAATTGTACGGCGCATGGGAACGCTCTATCTCAGTCTTCTATCAAGGCTATCTGACCGTTTGCGAAGTGCGTCCCGATGCGCCGGAACTAACCAAAGGCGTATGCTGGTTCGGTCCTGATGTTGCTTACACAACGTGTTTCGCGCCCTTCCCGACCAAGATGCTGGAGCTGCCGGAAATATACCAGTGTGGCGACCCACAAGTCTTCAGTCGCAATAGCGCATGGTGGGCGTTTGACTTTGTAGGCAATTGGTCGAGGCTCAATTTCCAACGCATGTGCGACGCTGATATTATCCCTCTTCAGAGTGAACTGGAGCTGGATGGTGAGAATGCACTGGTGGATTGGGATGTCTTTGCAAGTGGATCAGAAGACTGCGATGCATTGACCGAGATGGCCTTTGGATTTTCGCAGGCTCTTGTTGCGCGTTGGTGGCATTTGGCAGACACGCTGATTGCGAAATATTCCGATGGCTATGTGAATGGCACACCGCAGAGCCCGCAAAACTCCGCTGCTGTCCCCCTGGGATATCCGTCGGACTGGCTTGGACAGACCAACTATCCCGACGGGCCAACGAGCTACGACATGAAGTTCTGATTGACCTCACATATGCAGACAAAAAAGCCGGGCAAAGACCCGGCTTTTTTTACGTCCAAATCGAGCGCCATCGGAAATGTCAAACTCCCATGATCCTTGGTAAGGGCGGCTTTAGGCAGCCACGAACGCGAACGTCTGCTCCGGGCCCATAGCGCATGATGCTTCAGCTGTCACAAAAGTCCGCTAACGATCACCGATAGCATTCTTGAAGAGACAACATGCCAAATCCACCGTTCACGTCTTACGTTGTTTGCACATCGCCCCGCAGCGGCAGCACGATGCTCTGTAAACTGCTAGCCGAGACCAAAGTTGCCGGGAATCCCGGCTATCTTTTTCACAAACCGTCGATTGACGCTTGGCTGGATTACTATGACCTCAAAGCCAACGAGATAGCTACCAGACGCGAGTTGTTGGACGCCATTTTCGAAGCAGCGAAAGCTCGCGGGAAAGGCGAAACCAAAGTCTTTGGGTTTAGACTTCAGCGCGGCAGCTTCGCGTTCTTCACGGATCAGCTTCGCTTCATGTACCCTGACCATACGTCAGACGCAGATCGCATCCAAGCGGCTTTTGGTCCGACGCTATTCATCTTTCTTTCGCGAGGGGACAAGCTCGACCAAGCGATTTCCTACATACGCGCGGAGCAAACCGGGCTTTGGCACCGCAGAGCCGATGGAAATGTTCTCGAAAGACAAGATATTCGGAGGGAAGAAGGTTACGATCCGGACGCCATACGATCACAGATGGCTGAGTTCATCGAGTTTGATGTCGCTTGGCGCTCTTGGTTCGAAGAGCAATCAGTGGAGCCTCTTGAAGTCTCCTATGAGGCTCTCGCAAGAGAACCGCAAAAACAGTTAAAGCGGATACTCGATGCACTTGGGGCAGACGGCACAATCGCGAGCGGGATACCTACGCCGACCGCCAGGCTTGCTAACCAAATCAATCGACAGTGGCGCGAGCGTTTTGACTTAGAGGCAACGTAGCGTGAACGCAAAGCGGAACTTCAGGTAACCGCAACGAATGACCGCTCCCCGCCCGGCCCCGACACAAAACTTATCAACCACCTTCCAACCCTCACTTACCCTCACCGCACCAATCTTCGTCACAACGGCGTGTCAAAACGCCGGAAGATTGGCAGCGGAGCGGTCGGGTTTGTTGGCAGTTGCACCAACGGGGTCGGCTTATGCGGATGGAGCAAAGCGCAGCCAGCAACGCTGCGGGCTCTTTTCGCCACCGGATCGGACACAAGTCCGGTTTCGGTGAAGAGGGTGAAGAACGGTGGCCGAAGGCCGCGAATTGATGATATCAATTCGAGTGATGAACGCCGGAGCGCGACGCCGCGCGAAGGCTCGGGGGCGGCCTCTCAGCGATTGCTTTGCAATACGCTTGCCGGCCAACGTCGGCGCTTCGCTTGACTTGAGTGTGCCGAAGATGCCCGACCCATCACATCAAATCTCCGCGCGGGGCTTCGCAGGCCTTGCACACTATAAGGCATTGGCGCTTTGCGCATGGCGAAGCCTCGCATTTGTGAGCCTTGGACAATCCGGCGTCGAAGTGGCGCGCGGTAACACATGCGCGCGCCATTTGAGCGCCTATACCGGTTTCGGCACACTGCCTCGTTGCATTGCACAAAAATCCCTCTATTTGTGTGCGCAATCTAGCAAACGCGAAAGCTCTCCCATGATCCGTTCTGCCCTGTCAGCATTTGCCGACAACTTGTCTACCGACAACCAACGCTCACCAATCGCCCAGTTCACGCCTGATGTTCTGAAAACTGAATTATTGGCGGGATTGACGGTCGCTTTGGCGCTGGTACCCGAAGCGGTGGCGTTTGCCTTTGTGGCCGGGGTTCACCCGCTGGTTGGGCTTTATGCGGCGTTTCTGGTCGGGCTCATCACGGCTGTTTTCGGTGGGCGGCCCGGCATGATTTCCGGCGCGACCGGCGCGCTGGCGGTGGTGATGGTCGCGCTCGTCGCGCAGCACGGTGTTGAGTATCTTTTCGCAACCGTCGTCCTCATGGGCATCCTGCAAATTCTGGCCGGTATCTTCCATTTGGGCCGCTTTATCCGTCTGGTGCCGCATCCGGTCATGCTGGGCTTCGTCAACGGCCTGGCGATTGTGATTTTCCTGGCGCAGCTTTCACAGTTCCAGGTGCCCGGCACGGCCGAAAGCGCAGGCCACGGCATGGCCAATGGCGAGTGGCTTTCCGGCATACCGCTGATCGTGATGCTCGCGCTCGTCGGCCTAACCATGGCGATCATCTGGGCCGCGCCCAAAATCACCAATGCTGTTCCCGCACCGCTGATGGGTATCGGGATTGTCGCCGGGATCGTCATTGTGTTCGGCCTGGATGTGCCGCGTGTCGGTGACATGGCTTCTATCGAGGGCGGCCTGCCCATGTTCCATATTCCGGCGGTTCCGCTGAACTTGGAAACGCTGCAAATCATACTGCCCTATGCGGTGATCCTCGCGGCAATCGGGCTGATTGAAAGCCTTTTGACGCTCAACCTTGTTGGCGACATTACCGGTCAGCGCGGCGGCGCATCGAAAGAATGTTGGGCGCAAGGCCTTGCCAATGGCGTCACCGGCTTCTTCGGCGGCATGGGCGGCTGCGCGATGATCGGCCAGTCGATGATCAATGTGAAGTCAGGCGGGCGCACGCGCCTTTCCGGCATTTCAGCGGCGCTGTTCCTTTTGGTCTTTATCCTGTTTGCCTCGCCGTTGATTGAGCAGATCCCATTGGCAGCGCTGGTCGGCGTCATGTTCATGGTGGTGATCGGCACCTTTGCGTGGAACTCACTGACCATCATGCGCAAAATCCCGCGCGTCGATGCGTTCGTGATCATTCTCGTGACCGTGGTAACCGTGATGACCGACTTGGCGATGGCCGTGGTGGTCGGGGTGATTGTCTCCGCGCTGGCCTATGCCTGGCAGAACGCGACACGCATCTCAGCCAACACCCATGTCACACCGGAAGGCGCTAAAGTCTATGCCGTGCAAGGGCCCTTGTTCTTTGGTTCAGCCGATGGATTTTCGGAGCTCTTTGATCCGACAAATGACCCTTCCGTGGTCACCATCGATTTCCTGAATTCACGCGTCGCGGATCAGTCAGCTTTGCAGGCTATTGAGTCAATCGCCATGAAATATGAGGCTGAAGGAAAGTCGCTTCAACTGAAGCACCTATCGCGCGACTGCCACTATCTCTTGAACCGCGCGGGCCAGCTGATCATCGACAGCGACGATGACCCGGACTATGGCGTTGCGGTTCACTATGGTATCCGAACAGGTAGCTTCGGCGCCGGGCACTAAGTCGAGAACGCCAAGGAATGGCGCTTACCCGATAAGCCTGACATTGCTAGTTGGTTCTGGCTTCTTTAGATCCGTCTCGACCATATTCTTCAGGAGAAGCGGGCTCACTTCTTCCTGAGGTATGGCTGAAGAGAAGAAATATCCTTGGAACTGATCACAGTGGATTGTTTTCAGAAACTCAACTTGGGCCTCGGTTTCAACCCCTTCCACCGTAATCGCGATATCAAGGTCTTCGCTCAGTGTGGAAATGGCGCGCATGATCGCTTTGGACTTACGGTCGGTTTCGATATCCTGAATGAAGGACTTATCTATCTTCAAGCGGTCGAACGGGAACTTGGTCAGATAGGACAGACTTGAATAGCCAGTACCAAAATCATCAAGAGCCAGCGAAACACCGAGCTCTTTCAGGCCTTCCAAGTTCGCGGCCACATCCGCCGTGTTGGCAACCATCAGAGATTCGGTGATTTCCACTTCAAGGCGATTTGCATCGAAACCGAACTCATCAAGAGCAGATTTCACATCTTCTACAATTTCTGACCGCATGAAGTGAGTGGCCGAAATGTTGACGGCAACACATACGTCTTGCGGCCAGTTACTTGCCATCTCGCAGGCCTTGCGGAGGGTCCAGCGACCGATATCGACAATCAGGTTTGATTGCTCGGCCAGCGGAATAAACTCATCGGGTGTGACCTGGCCGCGGGTCTCGTGCTCCCAACGCATCAGTGCTTCAAAACAGACGATACGGCCTGTTTCCGTGCAGACTTTTGGTTGGAAGTACATGCCGAACTTGTCTTCTTCCAGCGCAGTCCGCATATCCAGTTCGAGTGTGCGCTTTTCGCGCTCCTCGGTATCCATTCTGTCTTCGAAAAAGCGGAACAGACCACGGCCATCTTCCTTGGCTCGGTAAAGCGCGAGATCAGCATTGCGCAGTAGCTGATCTGGATCCTTGCCATGCTGAGGTGCCATTGCGACACCAATGCTGGTTCCGACAACAGCGAAATGCGTTTCAAAATCGTAGGGTCGTGAAACGGACTCCACAATCCTAGATGCAAAACATGCAGCGGCGATCGGATCATTTGTGTTGTGAAACAAGATAGCAAACTCATCGCCGCCCAAACGCGCAACAGCATCTCCCTGTCGAACAATTTGCGACAGCCGTTTGGCAACCATCTTCAAAAGCTCGTCGCCGGTGTGGTGGCCATAGGTGTCGTTCACAAGTTTGAACTTATCCAAGTCGAGGAACATCAGCATGAACGGCGTTTCGTTGCGCGCCAAATCCTTGGATGCTGCTTCCAACCGTGATGCAAAGCTCGATCGGTTCAACAGCCCGGTCAGACCGTCATAGTGAGCCATTTCAACGATGCGGCTCTCGGCAGTCTTTTCAATCGTCACGTCGGCACCTACACCGATATAGCCGCTGAACTTTCCGGATTTATGGTACACCGGCTTGCCACTTACCTGTATCCAAGCCGGGCCATCGGTATGGTTGATGCATAGATTGAGCTTGCGAAAAGGCTTGCGATGCAAAATTGCGTCTTTGAACCGCTCCAGGTCGCTGGCACTTTTTTCCACGACGCTGGAAATGTGTTGGAACGCTCTGAGTGTCCCAAGTTCGCTTTTTTCTTCCACACGAAGCGCGGCAAGAAGATCATCTGATGCCTTAACGATATTGCCATGCTCGTTGGTTTCCCAAAACCACTCGTGCGATGATTCTTCAAAGTCAGAGAGCTTTTGGCCAAGCTGTTCCGATGACTCTCGTTGGGCCAATTCGCTGGCGGTTCGTTTTACGAAATTTCGTGCGCTAACCAGCGTCATGCCCGGAACAACGATGACATACCCTGTCAGCAGCGAGATAATTCCCGTTGCTTCTGCGCCGGACAGATTGGGCACCAGTACAAAGCCCATGGCCAGGGCGGTGACTACTGCGAAGACAATGACGGCCTGCACAAAGGCTGCAAAAATGTAAATCGAAATCAAGAGGCTGGCGCACACGATGATGCCCAAAGTGAACGCGTACCCCTCTGCTGCGGTCGTTCCCGCGAGCTTCAGCAGCGTTGCGCTCCATACACATGCAGCAACAAGTGTCATTAGCAGATAAACACGGGTGCCCAATGCGCCAACAGGGCGTGGCGCTTTATTGGGTCGCAAGATGACATCAGATGCGCCAATACCGCAGAAATAACCTTGCACAAGCGTCGCGACTGTAATCACGCCCATCAAATATGGAAAAACATCGGTGTCGACCGAGAATGTCAGGAGCAAAACACCAACAGCGGTCGTACCAGCCAGCGCGAGTGGCAGCATGTCGGCAATCGACTGCAACTGCGCACCTCTAACCAGCTTACGATGTGCTGATGACAAATCGGAGAGTCCAGTGCCCCTGTCGACCCAACGATTAATGTACTCTAGCCACGAAAGCATATGATCCCACTTACATAATTTGGATCACAGTGCGCCCGACCGAGTAAACATCTGGTACTTGATTTACGTTTTTCGATGTCAAACGTTAAAGACAGTAAACTGCGGCTTAATATCCCACTCAGTAAAGTCTATTGCCAGGTCACCACCGTCGGTTCTTGCGTCAAACCGCAACAATGTTGTGGCGTGGGCCGTAGGGAAAGCCAGTGATATTGCGTGCCGAACCGTCTTCTTCAATTACAAGAATATCGTGTTCTCGGTAACCGCCGGCGCCCGGTATCCCCTCCGGAACCCATATCATCGGCTCCATGGATACGACCATGCCGGGCTCTAAAACCGTATCGATATCCTCTCTGAGTTCCAGGCCAGCTTCGCGACCGTAATAGTGTGAAAGCACGCCAAAGGAGTGACCGTACCCAAATGATCGATACTGAAGCAGGTTCTCTTCGGCAAAAAACGTGTTTATTTCTGCACAAATTCCCGAACAAGTTGCACCAGCTTTGATGAGAGAAATTCCAAGTTCATGCGCGGCGACATTTGCTTCCCACATTTGCATTGAAGCGCTGTCCGGCTCACCCAAAAATAGCGTTCTTTCCAGTGCCGTGTAGTATCCTGAAATCATCGGAAATGTATTCAGACTGAGTATGTCACCGGCTTCCAGCTGGCGTGCTGTGACAGGATTATGAGCACCATCCGTATTGATGCCTGACTGGAACCAGACCCACGTATCTCGATATTCGGCATGAGGAAAACGGCGCGCAATTTCCAACTCCATGGCATCACGTCCAGCCATTGCTACGTCGATCTCTTTGGCGCCAAGCTTTATGGCATCGCGGATTGCCATGCCACCGATATCGGCCACCTGTGCGCCATGCGTGATGAGTGCAATCTCTTCTTGTGACTTGATCATGCGCTGCTTCATGGTTTCGGGCGCTATATCAATAACCTGCGCTGTATCAAGAAACTCGGAAAGCTTGTCGCGCTGTTGCAGCGTTAAATGATCGCCTTCAATACCAATCGATTTTGCACCAGCAACCAAATCTCGAACGGCGCGCCAATAATTATCACGTTGCCAATCGGTGTAGATGACATTTTCGTCCACTGAACGGCGCCAAGGTTGGCTGGCGTCAATATTGGCAGAAACCGTTGTACAGCGATCATGCGTAACGACGCATCCGTACGGGCGACCAAACGAGCAGTAAAGAAAGCCAGAATAATAGGCTATGTTGTGCATGGAGGTGAGGAGCACAGCATCAACGTTCCGCTCGCTCATAATCGAACGTAACCCAGCCAGTCGACGCTGATACTCGTGCTCGGAGAAAGGCAAAGCTGATTTGCCGCCATCATGGCGCGAGAAAAACGCTGGCCTTACTGTAATGTCCTGACTTTCCATCATATCTCCCAAGCGCCGTCCGGCGCTTTTCATTGCAAAAGCGTCCGGGCGTGCAGGACAAGTGATTGATCAAACAGGAAGGCGACGCCATCGCCACCGAACAATCGTAGGCTTAGCGACGGCGAGGCGTCAACGCGGTTTACTCAACAGCAGGTGTCTTCAGTCCCTTTTCTGAAGCCGGGCGTGCAATGCAGCGATCAACCCATGCCATCGTGTGGGTACGCGTGGCCATTTCAAAGGCATCTTCTGCTTTATAAAAGAGCTTTGCGCCCCTTATCCATGGGAAGATGGCGATGTCAGCGATGGTATACTGATCACCCATAATCCATTGACGCCCATCGGCAAACCGCTGTTCGAGCACACCCAACAAACGTTTGCTTTCATTGCGGTAGCGATCACGCCCTGTCGGATCTTCCATGTCCTTGCCGCCGAAAACAGCAAAAAAGCCATATTGGCCGAACATTGGACCAATGCCTCCCATTTGGAACATCAGCCATTGAATGGTCTCGGCTTTTGCGGCCGGGTCTGATGGCAAAAGCGCACCGTACTTTTCCGCCAAATAGATAAGTATGGCACCAGACTCCCAAAGCCCAAATGCTTCGCCATTTGGACCATCTGGATCGACAATTGCCGGAATTTTATTGTTTGGGTTCAAAGACAAGAAAGCTGGGGTGGTTGTCTCGTTCAGTTTGACCATATGGGGATCATAGGGAACGCCCAATTCTTCCAAAGCGATCGATGCTTTTACGCCGTTGGGTGTGGGAAACGAATAGAGTTGGATTATGTCTGGATTATTGGGCTCCCAGTGATTGCTAATCTCAAAGTCAGCTAACGTCTTTTTTGCCATAGAATGTTCCCTCGGTGGACATTTGTGCCATCGTTGCACATATGCCCAATAATTGGATCTACAAGACGTCACCAAGGTGAAGAGAGATAAAATGTCAGAAACACCGGTAGAAGATGTCGGGAACTATCCGCGCCCTCCAAGGCTGGAGTCATTTTCCAAACCCATCAAAATTTTATTCGCGGGCGAAACAATTGCGCAAACGCAGGATGCTTGGCGTGTGTTGGAGACCTTCCATCCTCCCACCTACTATCTGCCGCTTGCTGCATTTGCAGATGGCGTTCTCGTCCCCGCACAGGGGGCTTCTATGTGCGAATGGAAAGGACAGGCCAGCTACTTTGACATTGTGGTTGGCGGCAAAAGCGCTGCTCGAGCGGCATGGTGCTACAAAAAACCAACGTCACAATTCGTACCGATTACTGGATATGTCTCCGTCTATGGAGAGCCGATGGATGCATGCTTCGTCGATGGCGAACAAATCGTTCCGCAACCCGGCAACTTCTACGGCGGATGGGTCAATTCGTGGATAACCGGCTCCATAAAAGGCGCGCCAGGAACAACGCACTGGTAAAAATCAGTTCCCACTTGTGATCCACTTTGGGTGCCCTACGTAACCACTTTGCTGGAACTGGTTCCCCCGATCGACCGCTATCCGGCACGCAGGGACGGGTTTCCCGATCGCCCGTCCCTGCCCATTTAGAATCGAACCAATTTCGTAAGCGCTGCCCTCAACCTAGCAATCGTCTGGTCATCTTCGTTCGATCTCATAAAAAGGCATGCTTGGGATTTCAGGATAACGCCATCATCCAAGACTTTCAGATGGTTGGCACGTAACGTTTCACCACTCGATGTAATATCAACTATGATGTCGGCTTGTCCGGTTGCAGGCGCGCCTTCGGTGGCACCGAAACTCTCAATGATGCGATAGAGCTGGATACCGTGGCGTTCCGAAAAGTGCTTCTGGGTCAGTTCGAAATATTTGGTCGCAATGCGTAAACGCCGACCATAGCGAGCGCGAAAACTTGCCGCTACTTCTCCAAGATCGGCCATGGTCGCAACATCATACCAAGCCTCTGGCACCGCAACCACGACATCGGCACCACCAAATCCGAGCTTCACGGCCATTTCCAGCTTGGCCTCGCTGTCTGGAACATTTTCTCGAACCAGATCTTCACCGGTAATGCCCGCATCAACGTTGCCAAGCGCCAATTCGCGGGCAATCTCCGAAGCGGATAGAAAAGCAACTTCCAGATCTTTTTCACCGGTAACAGTTGCGCGGTAACTGCGCTTGTCGGCAGGCTCCTGAATTTCATAGCCGGCATCGATCAGCAATTGCATCGCCTTTTCGCGCAGGCGGCCTTTGGAGGGCAGTGCGAGGGTAACCGTCATGTCGCCCCTCCCGCAATGCGATCAAGCCAAATGGAAAACCCGACACCGGGCACGGGTTTTTCAGCGCCCAGCATTTCAAGCAGGCGGTCATACCGGCCACCGCCGACGAGTACTGCACGGTCTTTGTCGACTACCTCGAAAACAAGGCCTGTGTAATAGTCCAATGCACGGCCGAAGGATGCGGCATATTCAATGTTGGCGGGATCGAGTCCCTCTCCTTGAAGCGCGTCGATACGTTTACCGAAGGCGTTAATCGCCGCATTCAAGTCGACGTTCGCTGCGTCTGCGAAACCTTCAAGCGCGCCGACCGCTTCGACAAGTGGCACATTGATGGCCAAAAATGCCTCCAGTTGCGCTACGCGTTCGGGTGCAGCTGTTGCGCGTGCTTCTTTCAGCTTACTGATCAACCGATTGGCAATGTCTGAGGCTGTGCGGCCCCCACTTTGCGGCAGGCCAGCCGCCTCCATGCTTGTCTCAATCTCAGCGGTCAGCATATCCATATTGTCTGTCGCATCAGCGATGTGGCTTGGCATTTCCGGCACGAGAGCAGGTGCCGCCAAAGCCGCGAGCTGGGCCGCCATCGCATCGGCGTCGCCAAAAGCATCGGCCAGCCGGACGCGCCAACCGGCGGGCAATTCCAGCGCACGCAGCACCGCATCAAAAACCGACTGATCTCCGAGCGTCACTTTGAGCGGCTTTGCAGCGCCAAGGGCATCAAGCGTCTCGAACGCATCCCGAATTATGCGCGCGTCGGCGGCATTCCGATCCGCGTCGCCAATGTCTTCAATCCCGGCCTGCAGGAACTCCATGCCTTCCGAACGGCCTTGGCGAAACACCTCACCCACATAGGCATGGCGGGCGGGATGCGTTCCGTTTTTGAGATGGGCAAGACAAACCGGGATAGTGAATTCGGGGCGGAGGCACACATTGCGACCGTCAACGCCCCGCGCCATAAAGATACGGCGGCGCAGCTCATCGCCCGCTGTATCCAAAAACGGTTCAGCAGGTTGCAAAACATCGACTACCGCGAGCTTTGCACCACGGGTTACCAAAAGGTCTTCGATTGAAGCCCGTGCGCTGAAAGAACCAAATTGCTTCATCACAAATTACCCGACTGGCCTAGCGTTTTGGCAATGGTGGAATCGAACATTGGTTCGTTCTTTCAACGGGTTGACGTAAGCACACGGATCGGCGCCGCCCTATTGGCCCATCGATTGGCGCTTCGCAACCATTATTGGAAAAGCCGACAATGTGCGCTGGCGCAGGTACATGGAATTGTGATCGGGTGGCGGCCATCATTTCGCCTTCGGTTCAGGCATGTTGTTTGAGCCAGGTTCACAGCGGAGACACTCATGCAAAACTCGCCATATAAGGGAATGCTGTTGCTGCTATCTGTTTTGACGATCGCACCGTTCTTCGTTTTCGCCGCGACCGAATTGGCTTCCGATTATGTGTCCGTTTCCTGGCACTCGGCTTTGGGCAACGAGGCACTTCCTCTCTACCTTTTCATTACGGGCGCTTTCATGGGCTATTATCCGCCCATGGCGGTCGCTTATTTTTACCATCGCCAATCAAAAACACGAATATCCGTCATCTTTTTGCTAGTTGCGGTCGTGCTCGCTCTCATCATCGCCACAATAAATTATTGGGAAAGCTCGGACGGCAATGACGTGAAATTTGAGGACTTTGGATGGCTGATGCGTGAAGGATCGGGCGTTGCCCTTGCTTTTTTATACGCCGCTTTGATCGGCTTGCACCCCAAACAGCACCGGGTCACCCGGCGAACAGCTCTGGCGGCTCTTTTTTTGAATGGAACAGTCGTCGGGACAATTGTCCTTACTGCGCTGGGCGTCGGTCCATTTGAAAGCCTAGAGTGGGCTCATCTCATAGTGATTGGCATTGCAGGTTTGGCAGCCTACGTGACCATCATATGTGCGGCCTGCTACCCGGTTAAGACGCCTGCGCAGCCAGCAGCTTCTTGACCTCATCGACCAGATCGTTGGCGTTGATCTCAAACTGGCCAGGGCGGGCTTCGCGATATTCCTCGTTGGATTCAATTGCGGCAGCCTGTGCCCTGCCCTCGATCATGTCCTTGACCTGCACGACACCCTTTTCGCGCTCATCGGAGCCTTGGATTATCGCGATGGGGCAACCGCGCCGGTCAGCATATTTGAGTTGGTTGCCGAACTTCTTCCAATTGCCTTGGTACATTTCCGCGCGGATGCCCGCATTGCGCAAGTCCTGAACCATCTTTTGGTAGGCGCCCAGAGCTTGCGTATCGCCATCCATGACGGTGACCAGCACCGGTGCTTTGACCTCGTCCTGACCGAGCTTGCCAAGGTTTTTCAGCGCCGTCATCAGACGTGAGACACCGATGGAAAAGCCCGTGGCGGGCACATCCTGTCCGGTGAAGCGCTTGACCAGACCGTCATAGCGACCGCCGCCGCCGACCGAGCCGAATTGCACCACTTCGCCTTTTTCATTGGTGACATCGAAGAGGAGTTCCGCCTCGTAGACCGGGCCGGTGTAATATTCGAGGCCACGGACGCAGGTCGGGTCAATGTCGATTTGTGTTTCAGAGTAACCGCAAGAGCGAGCAATCTCGTCAATTTTCATCAGCTCGCCTTGTCCATCAGCGAACGTCTGCGAGGAGGGATACCAATCCGAATCCGTCAGGTATGCTTCGATTTGGCTAGCCTGCCCCTCATCCAACCCAGCACCCGGCGTGAAATCCCCGCTCTCATCCTTGCGACCTTCACCCAAAAGTTGCCGCACGCCGTCGATGCCCAGCCGATCCAGCTTGTCGATGGCGCGAAGGACGGTGAGGCGTCTCTCGGCATTTTCGTCACCGCCGAGGCCGATGGCTTCCATCACACCATCCAGCACTTTGCGGTTGTTGACGCGGATCACATAGTCGCCCCGCGCAATACCAAGCGCTTCCATCGTGTCAGCCATCATCATGCACATTTCAGCGTCCGCCTGCACGCCGGGCGCGCCGACACTATCAGCGTCAAACTGCATGAATTGGCGGAAGCGGCCGGGACCAGGCTTTTCGTTCCGGAACACCCATCCGGCGCGGTAGGTGCGGTAGGGCAGCGCGATCTCATTGATGTTTTGCGCCACATGGCGGGCGAGCGGCGCGGTCAGATCATAGCGCAGGCTCATCCATTGTTCGTCATCATCCTGCACAGAGAAGACACCGGCGTTCGGGCGATCCGTGTCGGGCAAAAATTTGCCGAGCGCGTCGGTATACTCGAACATCGGCGTTTCCACCGGGTCAAAGCCATATTTCTCATAGACAGCTTTGATTTTGGCGACCATTTCGTCGGTCGCGCGAATGTCGGCGGCGGTGCGGTCCACAAAACCGCGCGGCTGGCGCGCTTTGAGTTTTTGCGGTTTTTTGTTTTTCTTTTTCTCAGACATCGGATCGCTTAACGGCGGGAGACAGTTTTTGTTCCCCGCCTGTTAGCGATGCGCCGGTGAAGTCGCAAGTGTGCGATTTTATGGCTTGAGTGGTGAGAAATAATGTTGGTCTGCACCCGGCTCGTTATTGGGCGAGATAAGGCCAAGACGTTTTCTACGCTCATAGTTGCGCGCTTCGTTGCCAAAGCGCCCGAACCGGTCAAATGCTTCAGACTTGCGTGATGACCGATTGGCGTAACCGCCTTTTGTTCCAAAACGGAAACCAGCTTCCTCATATTGCGCTGCGTGAGCAGATGGATTGAGCAACATGCCCGTTGGCGCTGCGCTTGCAGGAATAAAGGCGCTAGCAGCCATGCCAGCAACTAATGGTGCCAGAATGAATGCAGTCAGGCGTCGCATTTGTTTACTCCTTTTGACGTGGCGCTATCGCCACGCCCAAAGGTAGTACTTGCCCTACAAGGGTTCAAAACACGCTGGTACAAATCCGCTTCACGCATTCGTTAGCGTCGCGTGTTTGCCCATATCAGCCAGTCTTGTTCAATCCCGACAGGCAGCGCACGCGCACATCATAGAAGTAGGAATCACGCTTCTTAGAGGTGTTCTGGATCTTGATCTTGGAAGGCTTTGCCGCCTTGCTCTTTTTGGCGGCAACGGCTTCAAACTCAAAGTAAACGCGGGCGGTTACAATCCGCGGTTGGCTCAGCACCGCCGCACGGGTCATGCCCTGGGCCATCTTTTGCGAGAGCATGTGGTTGCAGGCAGAGAGCGGATCGCGCCCATGCCATGTCAGTTTCGAAACCGGCACGTTGTAGCTGAATGTGCGGTCCATGGTGCGCAGTTTGCCGTTGCCTACATCGCGGTGAGACAGCCTGCGGTTCCATTTGGAATTACCCGCTGATTCAAAGTATGCAACCGGTGCATCTGAGCCAACGATGCCTGCTGCAATGCGCTTGCCGGATTTGGCTCTCGCATAAAGGCGCAAACCAAAACGATGCGCGCTGGTTTTGACGCTCGTGTAGCCGCCCATGTTGGCACGGACATCTATGGGGACAACATCAATACCGTCCCGCTCGACCTTTACGCTTTCCACCCAACTGCCCGCCATTGCAGTTGAAGGTGCGGCCATCGCCCCAAAGGTCATCGCCGCTGCAAAGAGTGTTTTTGCTATCGATTGCTTCATCGTCTTTTTCCTCGCTCATTTATTTCGAGCGGGCCTTTGGACGATTGCGTCTGAGCCAGCATTGAACAGGCTGTTCACAATGCATTCAGTTGTTGGAGAGAAGCGCCTAACTTAGCTTTGCCTCGTACATGAAGAATGTTATCGATAACAAAGATCGTCAGAAGGTTTTAGGGAGTTGAGATGGCGCTTGCGGATATTGGCTTGATCGGACTTGGTACAATGGGGTCTGCGCTCGTCCTCAACATGGCGGACAACGGTTTCTCGGTTGCTGTTTTTAATCGCACGGTCACGCGTGCACACGATCTCAAGACGGAAGCTGGTGATCTGGCGCCCAAAGTGTTGCCCACTGAAACGCTGGCCAACTTTGTAAGAGCGATTAAGCCGCCCCGGCGCATCGTTTTGATGGTACCTGCAGGACCCATTGTTGATGATCAGATGGCAGCGCTCGCGCCATTGCTGGATAAAGGCGACATCATCGTCGATGGTGGTAATGCCAATTTTCATGACACCAACCGTCGGGCAAAAGCCGCTGAAGATGAGCCCTACGCGTTTTTCGGCCTTGGCGTTTCCGGCGGTGAAGAAGGTGCGCGTTTCGGCCCGTCTTTGATGGCCGGAGGCGATGCATCCGCTTGGTCTGCGTTGGAACCTGTGCTGACAGCTATTGCTGCCAAACACACAGATGGGTCGCCCTGTGCTGCATGGCTCGGGCCGGAAGGTGCGGGGCACTTTGTGAAGATGGTTCACAATGGCATCGAGTATGCCGATATGCAGATGATCGCTGAAGTGTACGGGGTCCTGCGTGATGGCTATGGCTGGGATGCTGGCAGAATTGCCGAGCTCTTTGCTCGATGGAACGAAGGCCCACTGAAATCCTACTTGATCGAGATTTCTGCCGAGGTGGCCGCTGCGATTGACCCCAAAACGAGCAAGCCGGTGTTAGACATCATATTGGACAAAGCAGGCCAAAAAGGCACAGGTCGATGGACTGCCATCGAAGCGCAGCATCTGGGTGTTGCCATACCGGTTATTGAAGCTGCCGTAGCCACAAGGAACCTATCGGCAGCGATCGAGATGCGGGCTGCCGGTGAAGACCGCTTCGGCTCTCCACGCAACAAGCTTGAAGGCGAGCCTGACATCGCGATGATGGAGCAGGCCATGATCGCTGGCAAAATCATTTGCTACGCACAGGGTTTTGACATGCTCGCCGCTGCGTCCAAGGCGTTTGATTGGAACATCAAACTGGGTGATGTCGCGCGTGTCTGGCGCGCCGGCTGCATCATCCGTTCTGCCATGCTCGATGACATGGCAAACGCCATGGAAAAAGGCGCCGATAATCTCATCTTCGATGATTACTTCGCAGACCTATTGTCAAAGCACGAATACGCCTTACGCAGCTTCAGTGCGCTCACCTTGAGTAGCGGGCATGCAAGTCCGGCGCTGGTCGCAGCCACCACATGGTTTGATCAGGTTCGCGTGTCACGTTCAACGGCGAACATGCTACAGGGGCAGCGCGATTTCTTTGGACGCCACAGCTTTGGGCGTCTGGATGAGGATGGAGCGCATCATGGCCCTTGGGCTGACGCATAGAGCGGCAGCCGAAGACGATAAAGCAGTCAGTGGCTGTACGGCGAACGGCAGTAGGTACGTTTGCCGACCTTATAGGCATAAGTGTTATCGTAATGGCGATAGGTCTTGTACCGTGCGTAACACCAGCGCACGTGAGATGCACTCAATCTGACAATCGGCGCCGGATGAATGATCTTTGGGCGAACTAGTTTGGGACGCACCACCTTTGGGCGAACTACATGGTGCGGGAAGTAGTAGCCGTGATGGAAGATATACCCTTTGCGCGGATGCACATAACCGCGATAGCCGCGGAAGTAGACGTGCCCGGACCTCAGTGTAAATCCGAAGTGGAGGCCGCGATAATGGCGGTGGTGTACCAATTCCGCTTGGCTCTGTTTTTCGGCGATGATCAAGCCAGGGTTCGATGGCTTAGCGCTGGCGGTATTCGTGGCAGCTAATAGTGCGGCCATTGTCGAAACAATGGCTGAGAAGATTATGCGTCTCATGGAAGCCTCCCTTGACGCCCGTTCAGTCCCTTCCATCCAAGGTTAACCGATCTTTAACGAGCCGCCAAATGAAACATTTGCTTCGGCTCACGCTTTCGGCACTGGGATGTGTTCTCGTTAGAGGTTAAGCGCGGCGATGACCCGATCATTTCTAAAACTGTTTGCACTTATCGCAGTTACAATGGTGGCTTTTGCCGCCAATTCGCTTCTCGCGAGACTGGCATTGGCAGAAAGCGCGATTGATGCTGGTAGCTATACGTTCTTGCGGTTGGCGTCGGGGGCCATCGTCCTCATTGTTTTGGCCACTGGATTTAGTGCCACCAAAATCAAAAACGTCTTGTCTGAGGGCAATTGGATCTCGGCGATGGCGTTGTTCACCTACGCCGCTGGATTCTCTTTCGCCTATCTCGCGCTGGACACCGGCATGGGTGCACTCATCCTTTTTGCAATGGTGCAGGCAACGATGATCGGATTGGCACTGACCAAAGGGGACAAGCCCATGCTGTTGGAATGGGTTGGTCTGGTTGTCGCATTTGTTGCGTTCGTATGGCTTGTGTCACCGGGTCTTAAAGCGCCTGATCCCTTGGGCACTTTGTTGATGATCGTCGCCGGGGTCGCTTGGGGCATTTACTCAGTGCGGGGTCGCTCAACATACAGCCCGCTTGCCGCAACAGCAGGAAATTTTGCCTTGAGTGTTCCGGCTGCACTTGTCCTGCTGCTTTTCACGCTCAATGGAGCATCTGCCAGTACCGTTGGTGTCATTCTTGCGGTTGTTTCGGGCGCTGTCACATCGGGGCTAGGTTATGCGCTTTGGTATCGCGTGCTGCCGCAGATAAGTTCCACGCAAGGCGCAATCGTTCAGTTGACTGTCCCCGTGATCGCTGCAGCCGCTGGCGTTATCTTCGCCGATGAAGAGCTGACATTCAAATTCGGCGCTGCTTCATTGCTCATTCTTGGCGGCGTTGCACTGGCCATCATAGCTAAAGCAAGACGATCTTGATCAAGTCTTCAAGCGCTGCCGTTTGCGCAGTCTGCTTGTCAGCGCCAACTGAATGCAATGCTTGAGTTCTGCTTTATTTTCCAGATCACCTGCAGGGATACTGATCGCACGATTGCCTTCAAACTCCAGTTGATCTGGATAAATCTCCCGAAACTCATCAACGACACCGCTCGTGCAAATGAACATCAATGCAAAATGACCATTGTCACGCTGTTCAATTCGAACCGAGGAGCCGATATTTGGTTTGCCAGACGCAAAGCTGGGTTGCCCCCATTTTAATGTTTCTACGACTGTCCCAATTTCCGGTGCCGCAGCTGCAGCCTGCATGATCAAGCTTCTCAGTTCTTCAAAGCGGGCGCTGGAGTGCATTGCGTGCGTCCTCAACCTTTTCCCGGCAACAACATCCCTCCAGATGATCGTTGACCAATCCCATCGCCTGCATGAACGCATAAATCGTCGTCGGGCCCACAAAGGACCAGCCGCGCTTTTTCAGATCTTTTGAAATCTTTGTCGATGTCTCGCTCGTCGGATTTGCCATCGACCATTCGTAGGTGACGAGATTGGGTCGCTCATCGGGACCTGGCTCATGGCGCCAGAAATATGTTGCGAGGGCGCCAAACTCCTCGCGCAACTCCAGCGCCCGCCGAGCATTGTTGATTGTACTTTCGATCTTGCCACGATGACGGACAATGCCCGCATCACTGACCAGTCTCTCGACATCATCGGCGCCATATTCAGCTATCTTTTCGAAATCAAACCCATCAAATGCTACGCGGAAATTCTCACGTTTTCGCAGTATGGTCAGCCAAGACAGACCGGACTGAAAACCCTCCAGGCAGATTTTCTCAAACAGCCTCTTATCATCAACAACCGGCAGGCCCCATTCATTGTCGTGATAAGCAAGATAGTCAGGCTTGTCTTGCGGCCACCAACAGCGCACCAATCCGTCCTCGCCGGTGACTAGACCCTTCGTGTTGGTCATGATCTGTTAACTCCGATGCTTAACCACGCCGACAAACGCCTTGATAACCCTAACCACAACTTATCGGTTTTATCGGCATTTTATGCGCTTTGATTCATAAATTGCTTCACCGACCGAGTCATGTTCACACCCAAACACTGCTGACGCTTGATGTCAGGAGTGACGGTATCTTTTGTTTGTGAGTAGGCCGATGAAACCTTTTTTGCGCACTTTGACCACAGCAACCATTATAAGCATCACGGCGTCTGCGGCGATTGCCAATGACCGTTATGTGACACCACCACCGGTACAACTAAGTCCCAACCTTGCAGCACCTTGGGTCATGCAGTTGCAACCCAATCGACGCGTGGCAACCCAACGCCAAGTTGTCATTCAACGACAGTCGGGACAGCGCCAAGTTTATCAACCCCAACCTCGGGTTCAGCAAGCGGCGATTGCGCCACAACAACGCCCTACTGCCCGCCAGATTGATCCGATCTACTTGCCGCAGACTGTCGCCTACAATGGCAACCACAAGGCTGGCACCATCATCGTCGATACGCGTGATCGTTTCCTTTATTTCGTCAACGGCGATGGCACCGCCAAGCGTTATGGCGTGGGTGTAGGCAAAGCTGGTTTTGAATGGCGGGGCACCGAAAAAATCACGCGCAAAGCTGAGTGGCCATCATGGAGGCCGCCTGCATCCATGATCGCGCGGGAAAAGAAGAAGGGGCGCATTCTGCCAACCTTCATGCCGGGCGGCCCTGACAACCCATTGGGTGCGCGTGCACTTTATTTGGGCTCAACGCTATATCGCATTCACGGCACAAATCAGCCTTGGACAATCGGCCAGGCGGTGTCGTCAGGCTGTATCCGGATGCGCAACGAGGACGTTACGGACCTTTACCAACGCGCGTCGGTGGGCGCCAGGGTCATCGTACTGTAGAACCGATTACTCAGCAGCTTCGACGAGGTCTTCCAGAGAGGTTCTGCCATTGGAGACAACGTTCCGCTCAGCCGGTTGAGACGGCAGTCCTTCCGGCTTCGGCCCGCCATACGCCCAGTCCAGCAGCTCGACGGTGTGAATAATCGGGATATTTGTCCCGGAAGCGATCTGGGTGATACACCCGATATTGCCGGTGGCGATGATATCGGGATTAACCGCCTCAATGTTGCGAACCTTGCGGTCTTTCAGCTTCGCAGAAATCTCAGATTGCAAAATGTTGTAAGTGCCCGCAGATCCGCAGCAAAGGTGACTTTCAGCGGGCGTATGAACATCGAAGCCGGCCGCCATCAGTAGTTGTTTTGGCGCTTCGGTGATCTTTTGGCCGTGCTGCATGGAACAAGCCGAATGATAAACGACGCGATACACTACGCCAAGATCAGACGGCGGCAATTCCCGGTCAGCCAAAAATTCTGTAATGTCTTTGGCCAGCGCCGAAACGCGCTCTGCTTTTTGCGCATAGTCTGGATCAAGACGCAGCATGTGCCCATAATCCTTGATCGTGGTGCCGCAGCCGGAAGCCGTGATGATGATTGCATCCAGCCCACCATTATCGATCTGGCGGAACCAGGCATCGACATTGCGTCGTGCCGCAACAAGTGCATCCTCTTCGCGGCCCATGTGATGAACCAGCGCACCACAACAGCCCTCACCTTTCGGGACCACCACTTCGACGCCAAGCCGGTTGAGCAGGCGAATAGTTGCCTCATTGATGCCGGGCTTAAGCACAGGCTGGGCGCAGCCGGTCAGGATAGCCACACGTGCTTTACGCTCAGAAACAGGCGCGTGTGTGCCCGGTTTGGCGGCTTGGGACGCTGCAGGAATTTTGCCGGGTGCCAAATCGAGCATCGCACCAAACGGCTTGAGCGGTGGGATACGCTTTAGAAGACCAGCAAATGGTTTACCCAGCTTCGCCAAGTATAGCGAGGCTTTGAAAGTGGCCGGTGTCGGCAACGTCAGCGCCAATATCGAGCGCGTCAGGCGATCAAAGAAAGGGCGGCGATAGGTTTTTTGAATGTGCGCTCGCGCATGATCAACCAGATGCATGTAATGAACGCCGGATGGACATGTCGTCATACAAGCCAAGCAGGAAAGACAACGGTCGATATGTGTCACCGTTTTTTCGTCTGCCGGGCGGTCGTTCTCCAGCATGTCCTTGATGAGGTAAATGCGCCCACGGGGGCTATCTAGCTCGTTTCCCAGCGTGACATATGTCGGGCAAGTTGCGGTACAAAAACCGCAATGGACGCATGAGCGCAAAATCTTTTCAGACACCGCTACATGGGGATCCTGCAATTGCGCGTCAGTGAAATTGGTCTGCATTACTCGTCTCTCATCATGCAGCAAGCGCGTTACTCGACGCAAAGTTCATGGGCGAAAGAAACACATTGTGCGGATCAAGCGACGAACGCACTGCTTCACTAAGAGCTGCTGCGGCTGGCGGCAACGGTTGAAACATTGCGCTTTGGCCTCCAGTGCCACTTGCCTTTCGCATTAACGTTGCATGAGCGCCACTTTGCGCAGCAAGCGATTGAACACCGGATTGTTCTGGCGCGCATTCAACCCAAACAAGTCCACCTTGCCAGTCTGCAAACCAATTGGTTTCAGAGTTTTCGCTCAAGGCCAAAGCGGTCTCGATCCCCTTTGACGGTGGCAGGGATAGCTTCCACAAATGACGATCCGCAGTGCCTGAAAAGAGTGCGAGATCATTCATGTCAGCCCAGAGCCTGCGCGAATGCTCGTGAGCGATAACGCTGAGACCGCTCTGGGTGGAAAGATATGGCTTTACGCGCTTTATTCGCTCATCAATGCTGGCCTCAAACCCTTCAAAGCGCAGCAAGCTCGTTGGTTTCTCATCCAATTTGGCTTCAGCGAGAACTTTGACTGCCTTGGCGGGCAAATGAGCTGCACCCGTAACATCTGCGGAAGTGGCCATGGCGGACGCCAGGAGCTGTGTGCCTGCAGTGTCATCCGAGAACTGAACAGCCAGCGTCTTTTCCATAACGGGTCGCGGCAGTACTTTGAACGACACTTCGGTGAGAAATCCGAGCGTGCCCCATGAACCGGCAAGCAACTTGACCAAATCCAAGCCGGTGACATTCTTCATCACGCGACCGCCATTCTTGATTATTTCGCCCTTTCCGTTGACGAAACGAACGCCAAGCAAACTGTCTCGCGCTGCGCCTGAAACAAACCGTCTCGAACCTGATTGGTTGGTCGCAGCAATACCACCGATTGTCTGCGTACCCGGCGCTCCCAGCGCAACACCCCAGTTGCCAGGTTCGAAAGCCAGCATCTGATTATGCTCATTAAGCGCGGCGTTGATCTCGGTCATTGGCGTTCCGGCCCGCGCGGTAATTACCAGCTCTGCAGGATTATATGAAAGGATGCCCGTGAGACCGAGAGAGGAAAGCGCGCTGCTTTCGCCAGCAAAACCGCTGGATTTCGTTCCTGTACCAGACAAGCGCAGTCGGCGTCCCGCAGTGATGCTCGATGCGACAATGGCAGCCGCCTCTTCTTCGGTTTTCGGTGTCAGAATCTCACCGCTCATGCCGCGCTCTTGGTTTCAATTGCACGAGCCGTCATTTCAAGTGGAAACACCTTGGACGGATTAAGCAGGTGACCGGGGTCAAAAGCCGCGCGCACAGCCATCTGCTGACTGAGATCGGTTTCGTTGAATTGATGAAGCATGAGATCGCGCTTCTCGATCCCCACACCATGTTCGCCCGTAAGGCAGCCACCCGCGTCTACACAGAGCTTCAAGATATCCATGCCTGCTGCTTCGGCTTTTTCGGCTTTGTCCGGGTCGTTGACATCATAGAGTATGAGCGGATGCATGTTTCCGTCACCTGCGTGAAACACGTTGGCGACCTGCAAACCGTAGCTATCGATAATCTTGTATGTCTCGCGCAGAACATAGGAGAGCTGCCCCAGCGGTACGGTGCCATCCATACAGATATAGTCCGCGATACGCCCGGTAGCGCCAAAGGCAGATTTACGGCCCTTCCAGATTTGCGCAGCTTCCGTTGCGGTCTGGCTTTCTCTTACAGACTTAACATTGTGCTTTTTGGCGATGCGGATGATGCTTTTGAGCATGTCATCCATCTCGGCATCGGAACCCTCGACTTCCACAATCAAAAGTGCCTGAACATCCATTGGATAGCCTGCCTTGGCGAACGCTTCGCAAATATCGATGGCGGGCTTATCCATGAACTCAATGGCGACCGGAATTATGCCCGAAGCTATGATGTCAGAGACACAAGCGCCGGCAACTTCAGGGTCATCGAAACCGAACAGTACCGGACGCGCGCCTTCAGGCTTGGCGATCAATCGCACGGTTGCTTCCGTGATCATCCCCAATTGGCCTTCGGAGCCACAAAGAAGACCCAAAAGGTCCAATCCGGGCGCGTCCAGCGCTTTGCCACCCAATTCGATAATCGTCCCATCGAGCAATACCAGTTTTGCGCCAAGCAGATTGTTGGTCGTGACACCATATTTGAGGCAGTGCGCGCCACCGGAATTCATACCAATATTGCCACCAATGGTGCAGGCGAGCTGAGATGAAGGATCGGGCGCATAAAAGAAACCATCCGCGGAAACGGCATCGGAAATGGCCAGATTTGTGACGCCAGCTTCTACCGTTGCTGTACGGTTGGCATAATCCACATCCAGAATGCGGATCATCTTGGAAACACCAATTACAACGGCGTCCTCTTGAGGAATTGCACCGCCCGCGAGAGACGTTCCGGCACCGCGCGGCACAACTGGAACGCCCATCTGGTGACAAAGCTTCAATGCTTTGGCCACTTGTGCGGTGGTTTCAGGTAGCACAACAGCAAGAGGCAATCGCTTGTAAGCGGTGAAGGCATCAGTTTCAAACGGGGTTAGTTCCCTTGGATCGTCAATGACGCAGTCCGCAGGCAAGGCTTCACGAAGGCGCGAGACGATACTTTCACGCTGCGCGATAACCCGCGCGTCGGGCTCCAAGAATTCGATGTTATGCATGACCAACCCTCCAATTGGTAAACTTTCTTTACCAGTTGGCAGCTTCCAGGTAAAGCCTTACGGGCTCCGTCAGCGTTTTGAAGCTAACCATTTATTGTGCTTACCCCCTACCGATTGCTCGATTTTTTGGGTATCTTCATTCACAGAGAACATATGTCGCACCAGTTTTTCGTATTTATGCGGTACTCATATGTTCCAACGCCCTAGTTCGAGATAATGGAACACGCAGGCAAATGATGAGCAATTTTGGCGATCTGGAAATATTCGCGCGTGTGGTCTCGGCAGGAAGCATGTCTGCCGCAGGCAGAGAACTTGGCCTGTCGCCCGCTGTCGTTTCAAAGAGACTAAGACGATTGGAAGATCGATTAGGCACGCGGTTGCTACAAAGAACAACGCGTCAGATCGCGCTTACAGAAGCCGGTCAAGGGTTTTACGAGCGTGTTGTAGCTATTCTTGCTGGCGTCGAGGAGGCTGAATCGTTCGTTTCAAGACGTTCAGCTTTAGCGCGCGGTACACTCAAGGTGAGTGCACCAACCTCATTTGGTCGAATGCATATCGCGCCCTATCTCGCGACCTTCATGGAGGACAACCAGGATCTTACCGTCAACATGCTGCTGTCGGATGATCTTGTCGATATTGTTGGCGAAGGCTTTGACGTCGCTATCCGCATTGGCGAACTGGCTGATTCAAGTCTGGTGGCGCGCAAACTGGCACCTGTCAGACGCATACTTTGCGCGACACCGTCCTACATTGAAGCGCATGGGTCTCCAACAAGTCTTGCAGAATTGGCAGACCATAATTGTTTGACCCATGCGGTGTCGGACGTCTGGAAGTTGGAAGGACCAGAGGGCATAGAGACTTTCCGGCCGAACGGGACGTTAACCTCCAACTCTTCAGAAGTTATTCGCGAAGCAGTGGTCGCGGGCGTCGGCATTGCGCTGCGCTCGACGTGGGACATCGGCACTGATTTGGCGAGCGGCAAGCTTGTTCGCGTATTGGACGACTATCAGGGCACATCCAATATCGGGATCTTTGCAATCTATCCTTCGAGACAGTTTTTACCCGCAAAAGTTCGCCTCTTCATCGATTATCTGGCAGAGCTGTTCGGAACAGTTCCCTATTGGGAGCGTGGCGTCACACCCGATGTCTCATCGCTTCGATCACGAGAGACAAATGGGCGGGCCGCAGCGATGAATGGAGAGCACAAGAACCGAGTTGCTTTTAATGGCTCCTCTCGAACTGCTTCCTAGTGGCGGAATACCGATCTAGTCCTTTTCAAGATGCTTTCGGCGAATACGCCGAACGACCATCCAGATACCAATGACAACAACAGGCACACTTGCGGCAACTATGGCTTGGTAAGAGATTCCCAAGCTAGTCGTGTCGAGACCGCCTAAAATGTAAGCCACCAGTCCAACAACATAGTAGGAAACGGCGGCAACCGAGAGGCCTTCAACCGTCTGCTGGAGACGCAGTTGCAGTTTGGCGCGTTTGTCCATTGAACGCAGGAGGTTCCTATTTTGCTTTTCTACCTCCACATCTATCCGCGTTCTCAAAAGATTGGCAGCGCGCGCCAATTTGCGAGAAAGGTTCACCTGGCGCTCCTCGATCGCACGGCAGGTGCGCATCGCAGGCGCCAACCGCTTTTCGAGGAAGAATGTGAAAGTGTCGTAGCCAGGCAGTGGTTCACTCTCCAAACCCTGCAATCGGTCCACGACGATGTTGTGGTAAGCTCGGCTGGCGCCAAAACGATAGAGGCTTGATGCTGCATCGGCTTCCAACTCCGCAGCCAAACCTGTCATTTCATCCAGCAAGTCTTCAGCGCCGCCGGGCTCAATGCCACGCATGCGATGCGTTAGCTCGGTGAGACGATCCTCATCGGCCCGCATGCGAGGCGACAATCGCTGCGCGAGTGGAAGGCCAAGCAGCGCCATCGTGCGATATATCTCGATATCAAACAGCCGTTGAGCAACAGCGCCCAAACGTTGCGGAGCCATGCCTTTGTCAAAAACAATCATCCGCGTCAGGCCATGCTCGTCCTGACGGAAATCAGAAGCAATCACACCCAATCCATTGCGCGTCACCGAACAACAGAGCGTTCGCCGATCAAAATTGGACAGCTCGCTTTCAAAGTCATCTGTGTATTTGACAATATCGATGCGAACACCCGCCAATAGAGAACCTGGTGCCGGAAACGCGTCGCCAAACGGATGACCGGGCACTGGATGATTGAATGATTTAGCGGCGGGTCCCTCCCAAAGGTAGGTTGAGGCTTCGGTATGCCGCTCCCACCAAATGCTTCCCTTTCCGGTGATGACACGGTGGTGACGGGCACCATCTGACGGTGGGGCCATGCCGTTTGCCCGCGAGAGTTCCGCCAACACAGCCTGATCAACGGTGTGACCACCTTCTGTGATAAAGCAAAGCTTGATTAAAGATCGAGGGCTTTCAATCACCGGTGCCGGTCGCGCATGAATCTCGCCCAATGCCAAAGCGCGCTCTGCGTGCGCAGGGAACCCAAGCACGGATGATCCCGATGGTTTTTCGGGCCGCGTACTCAGTGCAGTTGTCTCAGTTTTGACATCCACATTGGCACTGCTTTTCAGCTTTACTTGTTGGGTCAATGAACCAATTCCTTTACTCTGGGGAATAAATAGTTCGGCAGTTGTCATCGACCAGCTTTATTTTGAGCCCATCGTTTCCTCCGGTATTGGTCAACTGAATTGACCAATTAGCCCCTCACAGGTTATTCTTCTTGCGGAGGAATATCATGGAAACCGCCATCTTTTCGCCGATCTCCCAAGCGCGAACGGCAAATGAAGTCTGTTCGCAGATTGAGGAGCTCATTCTTGAAGGTGTACTACGCGTTGGCGACAAACTCCCCAGCGAACGTGAACTCTCCGACCAGTTGAGCGTTTCGCGCCCTGTTCTGCGCGACGCCTTGAAAGAACTTGAAGCAAAAGGTCTTCTGGCAACGCGCCATGGTGGTGGCACGCATGTTGCCGATGTAATCGGCGATGTTTTCTCCAAAACCATGCTCGAACTAATCGCAGCGCACCCCAAAGCGACGGCAGACTATCTGGAGTATCGACGCGAAGTTGAAGGGATTGCCGCTACTTTTGCTGCCCAGCGCGCGACCGACAATGACCGCAATATCCTGACCGACATTATGAACCGAATGCGCGCGGCGCACGAAAAGTCAGACTATCGCGAAGAAGCTGCATTGGACATTGAGTTCCATCAGGCGATTTGTGAGTGCGCCCATAACGTGATTTTGCTGCACACGTTGCGCTCTTGTTATCGCCTACTTGCAAATGGCGCCTTTTTCTCCCGCTCGCTTGTCTACGGTTTTCCGGGCGCGCGCGACAAGCTGCTTATGCAGCATGAAGCCATCTACAGCTCGATTATGGATGGCGATCCTGAGGCGGCACGTATCAGCGCGCAGGCGCATATGGAGTTTGTCGAAAAGTGTAAACGTGAAGCTGAAAAGGCCAAAGCCTGGGAGCATGTCTCGCGGCTACGGCAGGTTCAACGAGCGAACGGCTAGCAATGGTGTCACAACAAGTTGTGACGCCCAACGTTTTCAATGTCCGTTTCCCCGGCAAATCCCATGGTCTTGTCCAATTCGCCATGAATGATCTCCAACGCCTTTTGGACGCCCTTTTCACCCATCGCACCCAAGCCGTAGATAAACGCGCGGCCAATGAACGTTGACTTGGCACCAAGCGCCATTGCTTTGAAAACATCCTGTCCAGAGCGAATACCCGAATCCATATAGACTTCGAGCTTGTCGCCAACGGCATCGACAATCGGTCCCAGCACGTCAATTGATGCTGCCGCCCCGTCCAACTGACGGCCACCATGGTTTGAGACGATAATGGCATCAGCACCGGTTTTGGCTGCGATTTCCGCATCCTCCACATCATTGATTCCTTTAAGGATCAGCTTGCCGCCCCAAACGGACTTGATCCACTCAATGGACTCCCAACTCAGTGAAGGGTCGAATTGCTCGTGTGTCCATTCCGACAGGCTTGTCATGTTGGTGACACCCGGTGCGTGACCGACAATATTACCAAATGAGCGGTTCTTGGTGCCCAACATGCCAAGACACCACTGCGGTTTGGTCATGAGGTTCAATATGGATTTGACTGTCGCCTTCGGTGGCGCGGACAAGCCGTTTCGGATGTCCTTGTGGCGTTGTCCGAGCACCTGCAGATCGAGCGTTAATACCAACGCGTCGCAACCCGCATTTTTGGCGCGATTGATCAAGTCTTCAACGAAGCCGCGATCGCGCATAACATATAGCTGGAACCAAAACGGCTGATGCGTTGCTTCTGCAACCGCTTCGATGGAGCAGACGCTCATTGTGGATAGGGTAAAAGGCACGCCAAATCGTTGAGCTGCTAACGCCGCTTGGATTTCGCCGTCCGGATGCTGCATGCCTGTCAGACCGACCGGCGCCAATGCAACGGGCATGGCCACCTCGCGGCCAAGCATTTTAGTCTTGACGGAGCGGTGCTCTATGTCGACCGCGACACGCTGCCGTATTTTCAATCGCTGAAAAGCATCTTCATTGTCGCGGTAAGTGCCTTCGGTCCATGAACCAGAATCCGCGTAGTCATAGAACATGCGAGGGACGCGGAACTCAGCCCGCCTGCGCAAATCCTCGATTGTCAGTGGTTCACCAAACATTGCTCACTCCCCGTGCATCGCAGAAGTGATATTCAGTTCATCGTTTCTTGAAAAGATAGACTGAAAGCTAAGACTGTCAGTCACTTTGTGCGACAGAAACGCCGTAACCATCGAGCGGCACGTTCGACGCAACAGCACCATCGGTGTAGACAGCCATGCCCCAAAGAGAGATTGCTGTTACAGTTCCAAATACCAGAAGTGCTGCACGCATTACGGCCCCGTCGCTCATTTTGTCATTATATGACGCCCACCCGTTAAGCGCCTACGTTTCGCCTATGGTAGTTCGGCTGGTATTGGAAGCCGTTCAGCGTGAAAGTTAAGTGAAAATGGCCCTAAGGAACCGCGTTACGCCTTTTGGTGACATTATCGCCACACCTGCCCGAGGCATGTTAACGGGAAACCGTGGCATTATCCACGACCCTGAGTTGAGACAGTTGCTTCCGAACCGTCGCTGGTCATCAAAGGCCTGGATCTACTGCCTCTGTGACTTTCAAAACCGAAAGCGAGACGTGTTCGGCTACAATGGACGCAATGGGAGCGCTGGCTGGACAAATCTGTTCTTTCTGGATGAAGCGACCGCTTTGGCTGCTGGTCATCGCCCTTGCTTTTACTGCCAGCGCGCAAGGGCAAATGAATTTCGTGACAGCTGGAAGGATGTCTTCGGAAATTGGCCGGGCGTTCAAACGGTCGATGCGATACTACATTCGGAGCGATTGATGACACGGGAAAAGCGAACTCATGCGATGCCGAGAAACCTGGCTGATGGCATCATGGCTTCTTGTGGTGGTCAGGCTTTTGTGTTTGCCAAGGACGGTTGGCTTGCTTGGCATGCAGATGGATACACGCCGAGTTCAAAGCTTAATTTAACAGTGGCAAGCTTGCTTACACCGCCATCGATAGCGGCGGTCATTCAAGCTGGCTTCGATCCGACGATTGCTGACACAATGGTGTCAGGAGCGGCGCGTTAAAGACAACGCATGAACCAGACGCAGCTGACAGACTTGCTGTTGACCAGCTTCCCGGCGGTATCCATACAGTCGGCTTATGGAGAAGCGACCTTTTACTACAATCCGCACGAGAGGTTAAAGCGGGGCACCTATTTCTGCACCATCAAAGAAAATGACGGGCCACATGATCGCGCTTCTGCACTATCAAGACCCGGCGTTTGGCGGTTCAACTTCGGCCTACCGCAAAACCGTTACACTGAGCTGTTTGGACCGAGACCTGCCCGACCCTCAAAGGGCGGTGTCATCGAAGGAACTTGGATTTTTACCCAAGAAGACTGCTTAATGCCGCATCCCGTTTACGGATGGATGGGTTGGGTTTGCATTCTCAATCCCACACAAGCGACCATAAATATCATCTGGCCAGATATTGAACGTGCTCATCAAAAATCGCTTGAAGCGTTTGAAAAGCGTCTTGCCAAAGAAACTTGAAATTATCAGCACATGGCGTAACGCGGTGGCATGCGCGCCAACTATAAATTGCAACGCCTGTTTCTAGACTCGCCTTTAAATGAAGGCATGAGCGTTTCGCTCGACAAGGCGAAATCAAACTATCTGTTAAACGTCTTGCGCCTGCAGAGCGGTTCGGAGTTACTGGTCTTTAATGGGCGAGATGGCGAGTGGCGTGCCAGGCTAAAACGGGATGGCAAAAGAGCAGCCCAGTTGGTTTGCCAGACCCTGGAGCGCCCACAAACACCTCCCTCAACGCTTTTAATGTGCTTTGCCCCCCTTAAAGCCGGACGACTGGACTACATGATCCAAAAGAGCGTCGAGATGGGCGCTGGCGTGCTCCAACCTGTACTGACCGATTTCACACAGAACCATCGTCTCAACATGGACAAGATCCGCGCATGGGCAGTAGAAGCTGCCGAACAATGTGGGGTTCTGGCACTGCCAAACTGCAGTGATCCGGTAAAGCTCTCAGCTCTTTTGGACAACTGGGAAGAAGACCGTGCCCTGATCTTCTGCGATGAAGACCATGAGACAAACAATCCGCTGGCGCGGCTCGAAACGCTGAATGCTGAGAAGATTGGCGTTTTAATCGGACCGGAAGGCGGGTTTTCAGATGAGGAGCGCGCCAACCTGCGCGCGAAATCATATGTCCAGTCTATTCCTTTAGGGCCACGCATCCTGCGCGCTGACACAGCAGCTGTAGCAGCGCTTGCAATCGTCCAAGCTAAGCTTGGTGACTGGCGATAGGATAGGTGATTGTTCACATTCGCTGATCCAAATGTTCAATACTTTTGCCTTGTCAGCGAACGGCGAATAAGTCACCACCGGCACACTATTGTGGAGGCCGCTCGCAAATATGGCTCGAGATACCACCGACGAAACACCCATTGGTGATTTGGAAGAATTGGCCGCCTATCTGGCGTCTGGATGTAAGCCGGAAGAAGAATGGCGCATCGGTACCGAGCATGAAAAGTTTCCATTCTTTGCGGACAATCATGGTCCCGTTCCCTATGATGGAGAACGCTCGATCAAAGCGCTGCTTGAGGGCATGCAGAAACGGCTTGGTTGGCAACCCATCATCGATGAAGGCAACCTGATAGGCTTGTTTGAACCCAATGGAATGGGTGCCATTTCGCTGGAGCCAGGTGGGCAGTTTGAGCTTTCAGGGGCGCCCCTGGAAACCATCCATGAGACCTGCCGTGAATCAAACCTGCACTTGGCGCAATTGCGCCAAATTGCCGATCCGCTCGGTATCAAGTTTTTGGGTTTGGGTGGCAGCCCCAAGTGGACCTTGGCGGAAACACCACGGATGCCCAAATCTCGATACGATATTATGCGGGCCTACATGCCGACCGTCGGTAGCCAGGGCCTCGATATGATGCACCGGACATCGACAATTCAGGTCAACCTCGATTTCTCATCGGAGGCTGACATGCGCAAAAAGATGCAGGTCGCATACAAACTACAGCCGATTGCGACGGCGCTATTTGCCAACTCACCATTCACGGATGGCAAGCCAAACACGCTTCAATCATGGCGTGCTGACATTTGGCGCGACACAGATCCCTATCGTACTGGCGTGCTACCTATGGTGTTCGCAGACGATTTCGGCTTTCTGGATTATGTCGAATGGGTTTTGGACGTGCCCATGTATTTCGTGTTGCGCGAGGGCAAATATCATGACTGCACGCATGTCACATTCCGGCAGTTCATGAATGGCGCATTGGACGGCGAAATTGCGGATGCCCGCCCGAACAAGGGCGATTGGACAAACCATCTGTCTACGGTGTTTCCTGAAGTCAGGCTCAAAAAATTCATTGAGATGCGCGGCGCCGACGGTGGACCGTGGCGACGTATCTGCGCTTTGCCGGCATTTTGGGTAGGCTTGCTCTACGCAGAAACGGCTCTGGATTCAGCCGACCAGCTAACGAAAGACTGGTCATTTGAAGATGTCGTTTCGTTGCGCAATGCCGTGCCAAGGGACGGTCTTGGCGCTTTGATGAAGGGCCAATCAGTTCGCGATATTTCATACGAGGTGCTTGGTATTGCGCGGCAAGGTTTAATCGATCGCAAAAAACCTAATGCCGAAGGCTTTGATGAAGCTCATTTCCTTGCTCCGCTCGAAGAAACGGTTGCGCGCGGCACAACCAGTGCTGAGCAAATGCTCACTCTGTACAACAGTGTCTGGGAAGGTGATATTGATCGCGTGTTTCTCGAGCACGCCTATTAACGCGTGCCTAAGGTCACAACCTACTCGTGGTCTATGATGATCGGGCGTTTGTTCATTTTTGAACTATCAACGCGAACAGCCTCTGCCTCGTAGGTGTTGACATTGAATGCATCGTCCCATCGAGGCTTGCCTTTGAAGACATCCCTTAGAGCTCCAAAAACCATGCATGCCAGGGTAACAATCAAGGCGATGATGGCCAAGAACACAGCTAAAGGTATGGCGATGAGAGCGCCAGCAATGATCAGTACGGTTCGCATAAGTTTATGAACAATGGACATGGTGACATCCTCTGACTGCTAGATGTCCATAGTGTGGCAAGAGTTCAATGTGCGAAGCAAAAAAACATATCTTTCCAGTCCAGGAAGCAAGGTGCGCTAATCGCTTGTGATCCAAGCTGGCTTGGTTAGAGTTCTGTAAGATAGGGAGGGTGAGCCGTGAATATGTTTGATATCTTCAGCCAAGCGCAAAATGGCGATGCCATGCGCGTGATGGCGCGACAATTCGGCTTGGATGAAAAGACAGTGGAAACTGCCGTTGAGGCACTTATGCCCGCCTTCTCAACCGGTTTTAAGCGCAAGACATCAGAACCGGACGGCGTATCTGAGTTTTTTGAGACGCTGACAAGAGCCCAAGGCCAAACTGGTTTTTTTGACGATATTACGAAAGCCTTTGCGCCGGATGGCAAGACTGCAGGCAATGAATTGCTGGGGCAATTTTTCGGTTCAAAGGATGTGAGTCGCGCTGTGGCAAAACAGGCAGAAGCCGCCACCGGTATTGGCCAAGAGGTTTTAAAACAGATGTTGCCGGTTATTGCGACAACACTGATGGGCGGCATGGCCAAGAATACAAACAATAGCATGTTTAACGCTTCATCGGGCGCGGGTGGTAACGTGTTCGGACAGATCGTCGAGCAGATGATGAAACAGGGCATGGATAGTATGGGCATGGGCGGCGCAACATCGCAACGGGCGCCTCGCAATTCCAACCCGATGGAAAACCCACTCGGCAAGATTTTGGAACAAATGTTCGGTAATGGTGAGCCTGTCGCACGCGATGATCAGGATGATCGAGGCCGCATCCCCAATCCAATGAACCCGGACAATAATCCTTTGGGGAAAATCTTTCGCGACATGTTGGAGCAGGCCCAGCAGCCCGAACCGCAGCCGCGCAACCGCCAATCGCAAAACCCTTATGGCGATCTATTTGGTGATATGTTTGAGACCGGTCGTCGCCAGCAGGAGACCTATCAGCAATCCATGGAACAGATTTTTGACAAATATCTGCAGGGTATGCGCCGGTAGGCTTTGTTCGACCTAGCGGCCACGCATCACAACAACATTGCCGACAATCACAAAGGCAAGCCCTGCGAAAGCTGCAAACGTCCACTGATAGTCTTCCACAAAGGTCGAGACCAAAAGCGCAAATATTGGAAAAACCACCGTCGCATAACCGGCGCGGCCTGGCCCTATTCTCTTTACCAAGGTGAGATAGCCAGCAAACGCCAGGACTGTGGAAACCAAAGCCAGGAAAACAAGCGAATAGGCATATTCTGGCCGTGGATCCCAGTTGAACGACTTGCCTTGCGCCAATGCCAGTAAAGCACACCAGAGCGCACCGTAAATCATACCCCACGTGTTGGCCGCCACCAAAGGCACCTTAGATTGGCCGCCCTGCATGCGCGATGACAGCAAGCTGCCAATGGAAAAACACAAGGTACCCGCCATACAAAGCGCAAGGCCAATCAAAACGCCGCTCTCCAACCCTTGATTGGACATCTCAGGCCAAAACAGCAGGGCAATGCCACATGCACCAAGACAAGCGGCGGCAACGATACGCAGGTTGGGTCGCTCTCGGAAAATAAGCGCCGCCAAAAAGATATTCGTCAACGAGGCTAGTGAGAAAATGACCGACAACAAGCCGCTGACCACATAGCTCGATCCGTAGTAAAACAGCAGAAAGTTGGTTGAGAAAATAAAGATGCCCGTGGCGATGAAGCTAACATGTTGTCGTGGAGCGAACCAAAGGGTTTCACCTTTCAATAGACACCATACCAGCATCACCGCGCTTGCGATAACAAACCGGTAGACCAGCGACACCTCGTTGGCGACTGCGCCCGGCTGCAAGGAAAGCGCATACCAGGAGACCGACCAACTGCCGACGGTCACCGCATAAAGAACATAGTCGAATGCAGTGAATGCGCCCGTCTTGGAGCTTTCTTGTATGGAGCTGCTGGCCATGAAGAGACGCGTTGACCTTTATCAAATATCGCGTGTTAGTAGGTGATGGCTGATTTTTTCGCAAACGCCGATTCTGAGCATTCAAACGTTTCGGAGTTCTCCGTTTCGGGACTGTCCGGAGCGATAAAACGGACAGTGGAAGATGCTTTTGGACGGGTGCGGGTACGCGGTGAACTGGGGCGAGTAAGCCGCCCTGCTTCGGGTCACGTCTATCTGGACTTGAAAGATGACCGTGCCGTTATCGCAGGCGTGATTTGGAAGGGCGCAGCTTCAAAACTTCCAATCAAACCGGAAGAAGGCTTGGAGGTGATCGCGACCGGCAAGATCACCACGTTCCCGGGCCAATCAAAGTACCAGATTGTTATTGATCATCTTGAACCAGCTGGCGCCGGCGCGTTGATGGCTCTGCTGGAAGAGCGCAAAAAACGTTTGGCGGCTGAGGGGCTGTTTGACGATGAGCGTAAAAAACCCTTGCCCTACCTGCCAAAGGTCATTGGCGTTGTAACTTCACCCACCGGATCGGTCATCCGGGATATTTTGCATCGACTGAATGATCGGTACCCCCTTCATGTGATCGTTTGGCCTGTTCGGGTTCAGGGTGAAACATCAGCTGGCGAAGTCGCGCGCGGCATTGTTGGCTTCAATGAGCTTGAACCTGATGGCTTCATCATGCGTCCTGATGTATTGATCGTTGCACGTGGCGGCGGCAGCGTTGAAGATTTGTGGGGCTTTAACGAAGAGATTGTCGTGCGGGCGGCAGCCATGTCCGATATCCCGCTTATCTCCGCGATCGGCCATGAGACCGACACGACACTGATCGACTATGTGGCTGACCGACGCGCGCCCACTCCGACAGGTGCAGCGGAAATGGCTGTCCCGGTCAAGGGTGAGCTCCAAGCCTATGTCGCCCAGCTTGGCGCACGACTACAGGCTGCGATCAGCCGCGAGACAGACAAAAGAAGAGAACGCTTAAGGGCATCCTCGCGCGGTTTGCCTGCGGCCGATGCATTGCTGGCGCTGCCCCGGCAGAAGCTGGATGGCATCTCCATGCGACTTGGCTCCGGGTTGGATCGAGCAACAGCGCAAAAAAGAATTCGATTTGCGGAAGCTGCGGCACGGATTTCACCTGAACGTTTGAGCGCGCGTTTGTCTTTGGCAAGGGGCACGCTGCAGCAGATGGAGAAAGGCCTACCCGTATCATTTGGGCGGTTCGTCACCGGCAAACGTCAGGCGCTCGAAACACGCGCTTCAGCGCTGAAACCAACGGTGGTCGCGCGCAAAAGCGTGGAAGGAAGAGAGCGCATCGCCGTCGCCGTCGGACGACTTGACCGTGCCTTAGAGCGACGTTTTGAAAGAGCAAACGCCGACACCACGCGCATACAACGCCTTTTGCGTACGCTTTCCTACAAAAGCGTTTTGGCCCGTGGCTTCTCGCTCGTGCGCGACGAAAATGGGCAGCCTGTGCGCAGCAATAAGGGTTTGGATGCTGGCGCTGTCTTGGATATCGAATTTGGTGATCAAACCCGGACCAGCGCTGTTGTAGGCAGCACCGCTTCTGAACTCAAAAAAACCAAAAAGAAAAAGCAGCTGGGCGATCAAAGCCAAGGATCGCTTTTGTGAAATAAATAACATGGCCGAGCTAGCTAACAGGTGCTGTTCAAGCATCTGCACAGAGCTATCGCATTCACTTTCGTTCGTATCACTACATGCGGCGCTTCGGACTTCCAGCGAGACTACGGTTTCGAAGTTGTGTGATACAAACAGGGGGAACGGAAGCAATGGTACGAGCGGGTGGATTTGAACCACCGACCTCTGGAGCCACAATCCAGCGCTCTAACCAACTGAGCTACGCCCGCATTGCGAAGGCAGGCAATATCGGCGGCCAGCATAATTTGCAAGATGGGGAGAGCCATTTGTCGTGAGAATTAAGCTCTGAACTGCATTATTTGTGCAATTCGCTCGCGCCGACACAGTAGCGGCCGATTTCGCGGTTAACGCTAATTTGCGGTCGTCAGCTATCGTTATCCTTTTGCGCTGGACGCTAGGACAAGGCTTCTGGCATTAAGAGATCGTTAAGCCTTTGGCCAATTGCTGAGACAAGGACGCTCCCATGAACTGGGCGGAAATTGCATATTTGGATGTGGCGGTCGCTGACTTTGTGCGTGACCATATTCTGGATGGCGACGCCGTGGCCATTGTTGAGCGGTCCACACTTCTCGTGCGCTGGGCCAACGGAGCTGCAGCGCGGTGGCTGGGTCTGCATGGTCTCGGCGCCGTCGAGAATGATGATGTCGTATTGGTTGAAGGACCCGGTGCGCGACAATTGACTTCCGCACTTGCACGCCCGCTCCAAGGGAAGCGGGTTGCAGCGGCTCGCACTAATGGTGGCATGCCAGCCCTCACACAAATGCACCTTTACCCGTTTGATTTTGCAGGGCGTCGTGAGGATGACTTCGCCGTCGTTGCATTCACGCCGTCAGAATTGATTGCGGACGATGAAAAATTCAAAAGTGCTCTCAGCGGTCTGGATGAAGACGAAGCCAGCGCTGCAATCCTTGACGCTCGCGGTCATGTTCTGGAAACAACTAAGAGCTTTGGCGGCTCGCAATTGAGTGAAGAAAAGCGCGCAGAGTTATGCGCTATTTGTGCTTCCGAAGACGACCGAATGGTCAAGCGTATCGTTTCCACGTCAAGCGGGCAGTATGCGGTAGGTGTTGGCCGTTTGTCAGATGAACCTGAATTGTATCTTTTTCTATCGATGCCATCGGTATCCTCAGCGTCTTCGCTCAGCGCTGTAGAAGACGCGGCGCTTGAGCACCCGCACGCAATGGACAACAACACTAATGTTGATGTCCCCGTTCCATCGCCGGAGTTTGAGGATCAACCAAATAGGGACAAACCAAACGATGAGACAATAAAGCCTGCTGATCGCGATTGGTCTCCCACGCAGCTGGGTTCTGCTCCGGTCCGTTTTGTTTGGAAGACTGATCGTGACGGCGTAATAGTCGATATGTCCGATGAGTTTGTATTAGCGGTAGGCCCCCAATCGGCGAACGTCGTCGGTAAACCATTTGTGCAAGTCGCTCATAGTTTATCACTCGATCCGACCGGCGAAATCGAAGACGCCCTCGGAAAAGAGCAAACTTGGTCCGGCAAGACCGTCTTGTGGCCGATCGACCAAACAGACTTTCGTGTGCCCGTCGATCTGGCAGCACTTCCCTACTATGATCGCAATAGGTCTTTTGAGGGCTATCGTGGGTTTGGGGTCGCCCGCATGGCGGACTTGGTAGTTAACGACACAGGCTCTAACCCAGAAGAGCAAACGGTCTGGGAGGATGAAGAAGAGGCGATCGTCGGCATTCCTGCCAATGAGCCCGATCAATTTGCAGTAACCGACAATGAAGCTGCGGAGGATGACCCATTCCAGGGAGAACCGCCCGTATTAAGCGCGTCCACAATGTCACCTCTCAGGCGCGACGATGATTTCCCACGATCTGGCAATGGCGTAACCGATGATGATACATCAGCCGACAAAGACGAGTTGGTCATCAATCCGCTTTCCTCCAGCGAAAGCGACGCATTTGAGCGTATCCGCGCGCAGTTATCACCAATCTCAAATACAATTAGCGAAGGTGATGAGGATAAAGGTTCTGAGGTCGAAGGCGAAGCTGATTTGCCTGCACCGCCCGAGGCAGAAAACCCACCTTATGGGTTGGGACCAGAGGCACTAGATTCCCTTCCATTGGCACTGATGATCGCACGCGATGACCAAGTGCTGTACACCAATCGCGCATTCAGCGAGTTGACCGGTTTTGATGATGTCGAAGCGCTCAACGACAAAGGGCTGAGCGCCTTATTCGGTGGACCGGTCTCAATTCCCAATGATCAGCCAGATGCCAGCAATGACAACGGCGTCACCATCGTTGATCAGGCAGGCGATGAAATTGCCGCGCGCAGCCATCTTCAACGGGTGCCGTGGATGGGGCGCAGTGCGCTCATGTTTGCATTTGAGCCCTTGCCTCCGTTAACTTCTCAAGCATTGGCAGAGCCAATGTCAAAGCACGTTGTTACTGAGAATACGCTACCGTCAGACATTTCTGATCAGGTTTCTGAGGAAAATGCTGAACTGCGCGCCATATTGGATACTGCCACAGACGGTGTCATCACCATAGATGAACTTGGCGATATACGCTCAATGAACGCAGCCGCGACAGCGCTGTTTGGTTATGAAAATGATGCGCTCATCGGTCAGTCCTTCACCATTCTTTTTGCGCATGAGAGCCAAAAGGAAGTTCTCAACTACGTCCAGTCCATGGTGTCGAATGGTGTTGCCAACGTGCTCAATGAAGGGCGCGAGGTTACCGGCCAGGAGGCAAAAGGCGGTGAAATCAAGCTCTTCATGACGCTTGGTAGACTTGCGACTTCAAAAGGTCTTTGTGCCGTGCTGCGCGACATCACGGCCTGGAAACGCAACGAAGAAGCATTGGAAGAAGCGCGCCACGAGGCTGAGTCCGCCTCTGAAATGAAGTCGGCCTTTCTTGCCAAGGTAAGCCACGAAATTCGCACACCGCTCAACGCCATCATTGGCTTTTCCGAGATCATGGGTGAGGAACGGTTCGGCCCTATCGGCAACGAGAAGTACAAAGACTATCTGGAGGACATCAAGAAATCCGGCCGGTACGTTGTCGATCTCGTCAATGATCTTCTCGACATTTCAAAAATTGAGTCGGGCAATCAGGACCTTCAATTTGAGAGCGTATCTCTCAATGAGACCGTGTCTGAAGTCGTGGATATGCTGCGGCCCCAGGCAAATCGAAGCCGTATTATTGTCCGGGCCGCACTCGATCCGGATTTACCTGCCATTGTTGCTGATCAACGTGCGGCTAAGCAGATCACCATCAATCTTTTGTCAAACGCAATTCGCTTTACGCCGGAGGGCGGACAAGTTGTGGTCAGCACACGCTACTTGACGGATGGTTCAGTGACCCTTCGTTTCCGTGATACTGGCGTTGGTATGACAAAAGAGGAACTGGAAGGGGCTCTGCGGCCATTTAAACAAGTGGGTGCATCCGAGGAACTGCGCGCCAACGGCACCGGTCTCGGACTACCTCTGACACGCGCTTTGGTCGAGGCAAACCGCGCTGATTTCGAAATAAGTTCGACGCCAGGTGAAGGCACCGATGTTGAAATAGTTTTTCCGGCGCCACGCGTCCTCTCACAATAGCCACAGGTAACATCTAGCAAACGCTGGACGTCATAATGCCCGCCACGTATGGGACTATGGCCAACGCTTTCCGCTGGACTGATTTTCTTGATTGTTAGAAGCGCTCGTTATTTTCTGATCTTTGCCGTCGTCGGAATGATTGTGGCCATCGGCTCCGTTTTCGCGATAACGGCAGGTATATCGAGTGATACGGCGCGCAACGCCATCGAACGCCGAATGGGTGAAATTCTCGGGCTTCCGATCCGCCTGCGAGGACGCACTGAAATACACTTGTTTCCGGCACCCTATGCGGTCTTTAACGGGGTGCGTGTCGCCAGTGAGGCTAACCAAACCACAATTGAAATTGAACGCGTTGAGGCGGACTTCGACGTACTATCCCTGTTTCGTTCGATTCCGACCTTCTCGGCGTTTCGAATGCAGGCACCTCGGATTACGCTTGGCGTAGACGATAATGGTATTGTCCTGTGGCCGTCTATTGAAACTGTCGCGCGCCAGCTGTCTGCGACTGACGCACCGCCGGAGTTGACCGATAATCTCGACTTGACCAACAGTATCTTGGAGAACCTTCCCTCTTCAATTGGACGTATTAGCTTCATTGACGGAAGCATTCGGTTTGTTGAACGTGATGGAACCGAGACAGACTATCTGAACGACCTTCAGGGGATTTTGAACTGGCCAAACCGAGATGGGGCGTTCTCACTGCAGAGCAGTTTTTCCCGTGAACAATCCGAAGGGCGTTTCGACCTATCCAGCAATTCCGTTTCCGAGATCTACTCCGTTGAGGGCGGCAACCTAAATACTTCTCTGCAGTTCAATGGCGCGCTTATATCATTTGCAGGACGTGCAGCTTTGGCACGGCCACGCTACGCCGATGGCACTCTTGATTTTGAACTGGACGGTTTGCGATCAGTGAATGCATGGATTGACAGTGCACCTTTGCTAACGGCTGGTATCGAGAAGCTTGGAGTTTCTGGCGAAGTCTCGGCCACACAAAACCGTCTGCGCATTGATGATGCCGATGTCACAATTAATGATGACATCGCTAGTGGCGCAGTCGAACTGTTGCGGCGCGATTCTGGACGGGGTGTTCTAACTGCCACGCTTGCTTTCGATGCGCTCGACCTTGCACGACTTGCCACACCGGCATGGCGCGCCATGCAGCGTTCATTCGAACCGGATGGAGGCCTGCGCGCGCAAATGACCGGTATGGACATTGATCTGCGGGTATCGGCCTCCTCAGCCAGTCTTACGCAAGGCGAATTCACTCAATTCGCTGGCGCGCTGAGCGTCCGCGATGATCTAATATCGTTTGATATTGGCGATGCCGCCTATGAGGGTGGCAGTGTTCAACTGCGCTACAAGGATGAATATAAGGAAAACGCGAGCGGCGCTTATATTTCGTTCCGGGCCAACGATGTGGATTCAACGCTTATTTCCGACAAGTTTTTGCTTGGACCACTCTTTCCGCGTGGGCGTGTCAGTATGACGGGCGACTTTAATGGCTCGTCGGGAACGCTGAACCAGTTCTGGCGCAGCGCCACCGGCAAGTTTACGATTGCATCGCAAGATGGCGCCATTCCAGGTGTTGAATTGGGCAATGTGTTTGAACCAAGCAATGGCAATCAGTTCATGGCACTGACTGCTGATGATGCGGCAGGCGACAGTTATGAAACGCTCAATGGAACTTTTAATCTTTCGAATGCAGCGCTTATCGTTGATCAGTTATCCATCGCCTACCCGCAGAGTACGTTGCAGATTGACGGTATCATTTCGCCGATCAACGGAAGTGTCGCCCTTACAAGCCGGCTCCAAAACCCCGCAAGTGACCAAGCTGCGTCGCGTGTGTTTGTGGGCGGCACACTTCGCCAGCCCTATGCCACCCAGATTTTGTTCCCTTTCGAACAGCCTGCTAACTAGCGTTAATGCACCCTTAAAAGCGGCATTAAAAGTTTAGGCGTTTTTTACCCTATTGAGTGCATGTTAGGCTCTGATTGAATAGAATTGAGTGCCGAACTCCGTGTGGCATGTGTTTAACATCGTTTGGAAACTTGCCGTCGTCTCGACCATGGTCGGCGCGGGCCTACGCGCGTTCGACATTACGGCGCAAGAGGTTCTGGCTAAAATCGGCATGACGCCAGAGCGGGTTTTAGAGCTGCTCCAACAAGGTGTTGAATGGGCGTTGCCCAATATGATCCTGGGCTCCATGATCATTGTTCCGATCTGGTGCGTGATCTTTATCCTGCGACCGCCACGGGGCTAATCGGCTGAAAAGGCCTTACGCTTTTGCACCAATGAAGCAGTAATCACGCCAATTGCAACAATACCGATAAGGATCGTGCAAACCGCATTGATCTCAGGCGTTACGCCGAGGCGAACCTGACTGTAGATTTTCATCGGCAGCGTTGTTGCTCCCGGCCCGGATGTGAATGAGGCTATCACCAAATCATCAAGCGAAAGCGTAAACGCCAGCATCCATCCGGCCAAAACCGCAGGCAAAATCACCGGCAATGTAACCCTCATAAACGCTTCAAAGGGTGGGCACCCCAAATCACGCGCTGCCTCCTCAAGCGAGGCGTCGAATGATACCAAGCGCGATTGCACCACGACCGCCACGTAGCACATGGAGAACGTGATGTGCGCAAGCGTGACCGTCCAGAAACCGCGTGACATCTCGATGGAGACGAACAGCAGCAGGAGTGACAGCCCGGTGATCACTTCCGGCATAACGAGGGGCGCATAGACCATGCCAGTAAAAAGCGTGCGGCCTTTGAAACGCACAAAGCGGATCAACGCGACGGCAGCCAGTGTTCCAAGCACAGTCGCGACGGTCGCTGAAACGAAAGCCACCCGTATGGTAACCCAAGCGGCGTCCAACAGGCCCTGATTGTTGAACAGTTCGACATACCATTTGGTTGAAAAGCCGGCCCAAACGGTCACAAGGCGTGACTCATTGAACGAGTAGATGACCAGCAGGACAATCGGCAGATACAGGAAAGCGAACCCAACCACCACCGATGTGATGTTAAACCAGCTCCAACGGGCGTTCATTTGTCCGCCCCTTGTGCTTTTGCCTGTGCGTTCTGGAACAGAACGATGGGCACAACCAAAATGACCAAAAGGATCATCGCGAGTGCCGAGGAGATCGTCCAGTCACCATTGTTGAAGAACTCTGTCCAGAGCACCTTGCCGATCATCAAAGTTTGCGAACCGCCCAAAAGATCAGGGATGACAAATTCACCAACGGCGGGGATAAAGACGAGCAAACATCCTGCCAGAATGCCAGGTAACGACAGGCGGAAGGTAACCCGCCAAAAGGCTTCGATGGCGCTGCACCCAAGGTCTCGGGCGGCCTCGACAAGCGAATTATCCATGCGCTCCAGTGCGGCATAGATAGGCAGCACCATGAACGGCAGGTACGAATAAACGATACCGATATAGACGGCGACATTGGTGTTAAGGATCGATAGCGGCGTGTCGATGATGCCAAGCCAGAGCAGGAACTGGTTGAGCAAACCCTCCGGCTTCAAAATGCCAATCCACGCATAGACCCGGATCAGGAACGATGTCCAAAACGGAAGGATGACGAGCATTAGCAGGATTGGTCGCAAACCTTCCGGCGCTTTCGCCATACCGTAGGCAAGCGGGTAGCCAATACCGAGCGTCAGCAAAGTTGAGACAAGCGCAATCCAAACGCTCGACAGGTACGCGTTTCGATAAAGCGGGTCACCGAAAAGAAAGACATAGTTCTCGAAGTTCAGTTGCCCGAGTTTGCCCGTGAATGTCGCCCAATCATCGGCAAAGCTGAATTGCGGCATGTAAGGCGGCATGCCGAATTCCAGCACCGACAATGAGATCCGAAACACCAACACAAATGGCAGCAGGAAAAGGCAAAGCAACCAGATGTAAGGGATCGCGATAACGAGGCGGTTGCGGATCGCAGTCACCATCTCAGCGCTCCAACAAGATGCCGCTGTCAGGCGCAAAAGAGAGCCAGACGCGCTCCTCATAGCCAATCGGATCGTCAGAAATGCGAGATGCGTTGACCATTGATGCTTTGACAATTTTGCCGCTGTCGAGCTTGACGTTCAGGATCGTCATGTCACCGAGATAGGCAATGTCCCAGACTTCACCCTCAACCGCGTTCGTTGTACCAGCCGGTTTTTTGCGCGCCACTTTCACTTTCTCTGGGCGCACGGCGAACCATGCCTGCCGATCTTTGCTGAGCGCGCTTTCGGTTTCAACTTTGATCTTGAAATCATCAACGCCAGCGAGCGTCACCGCGCCTTTGGAGGTTGCGCCGACGGTGCCTTCAAAAATATTTACCGACCCGATGAAGTCGGCGACATAGCGCGAGTTGGGTGCTTCATATATTTCCGCAGGCGTACCAATTTGCTCGATGATGCCCTTGTCCATCACCGCTATGCGGTCCGACATGGTCATTGCCTCTTCCTGATCGTGCGTGACGATCATGAATGTCAGGCCCAATTCCTGCTGCAAATCCATCAGCTCAAACTGGGTTTCTTCGCGAAGTTTTTTATCAAGCGCGCCTAGGGGCTCATCCAACAGGAGAAGCTTTGGCCGCTTGGCCACCGCGCGTGCCAAAGCGACGCGCTGACGCTGACCGCCCGATAGCTGATGCGGTTTGCGATGGGCAAACTCTTCCAGCTTGGTGAGCTTGAGCATTTCGCCAACGCGTTCGGCGACTGCATTTTCCGGCATTTTGTCTCTGCGCAATCCAAACGCGATGTTGTCCTTCACGCTCATATGCGGAAAGAGCGCGTAGGATTGGAACATCATGTTGACGGGGCGCTTGTGCGGTGCGACGCCAGCCAAGTCCTGACCGTCCAGCAATATCTGGCCCGATGTTGGTTCTTCAAAGCCTGCAAGCATTCTGAGCAAGGTGGTCTTGCCGCAGCCCGAAGGACCAAGCAGGGAAAAGAACTCGCGCTCATAGATACGCAGTGTCAGATCATTGACCGCCGTAAAGTCTCCAAAACGCTTGGTGACATTTTCAAATGATATGTATGGCTTGGATGCGCTGTCATCCCACGGCGCAAAGGATTTGCGGATGGAGCCGAGCGATTTCATGGCGCCCTCTAATGCGAAAGACCCCGCCTTCATGGTGAAAGACGGGGTCGTTTGATTTGTTTTTACTGACCGGTTTTGACCGTTGTCCAAGCCCGATTCAAAATTCGTTTTTCACGCGGATTGTCGGGTGTCACCGTGTAAAGGCGGGCGATAGTTTCATCGTCCGGATAAATCGCCGGATCACCAATCACATCCTCTTCCAGCAACGGCTTGGAAGCCAGATTGCCATTGGCGTAGTAGACATAGTTGGATGCCTTCGCCATGACTTCAGCGCGCATAATGTAATCAAGGAAGATATGTGCTTCTTCGACATTTTGAGCATCCGCAGGGATCGCCATATTATCGAACCACATCAATGCGCCTTCCTGTGGGATGATGTATTCGACATTAACGCCTGCATCGGCTTCGGCGGCGCGATCACGCGCCTGAAGCACATCGCCTGACCAACCAACGGCAACGCAAATATCACCATTGGCAAGAGCGTTGATATATTCAGATGAGTGATACTTGCGCACTGTGTCACGCACGGCCAGCATAGCGTCTTTCGCCTTATCGACACTTACCTGGTCTTTTAGATCAGGGTTGTCACCGAGCCAGTTTAACGCAGCTGGGACCATCTCCGCTGGCGCATCCAAGTGGAAGATGCCGCAATCGCCGAGCTTGGCAGCAGTCTCAGGATCAAACACCAGGTCCCAAGTGTTCATGTTGGCGTCTGCGCCAAGACGCTCCTTGACCATGTCGACATTCACACCGATGCCGGTCGTGCCCCACATATAATTGATGGCATATTCGTTGCCGGGGTCATAAAGCGCGAGACGCTCAGAAATCGCCGGGTCCATATTGGCCAGATTAGGAAGCTTGGCTTTGTCCAGCGGCTGGAAAACACCTGCCTTGATCTGGTTGGCCAAGAAGGTGCCCGTTGGAACAACGATGTCGTACCCGGTTCCACCGGCGAGCAACTTGGTTTCGAGGATTTCGTTGGAGTCAAAGACATCATAGACGACCTTGATGCCCGTTTCTTCGGTAAACTCGGTAAGGATGTCCTCGTCGATATAGTCGGACCAGTTGTAAATATTGACCGTGCGTTCCTGCGCTGTGGCCAAGCCAGTGGCTGCCAAAGCAGTGATCGCGGTTGTCGCAAGAAGAGCGGCGAGACGCATCATGAAACTCCCAAATTGATGGTTACTCTACAGGTAAATTCCTGTCGTTGATCAAAACGTTATTGCGCTTTTGGGCGGTGCACAAGAGGCTTTCGCGCGTGGGCCAAATTTGCTGATCAAAGATATGTTGTGCGCTCGAGCGGCGTAATTTCCTGCTCGAAAGCTTCGGTCTCCGCGCGTTTGATATCACCATAAATCTTTGTCAGTTCCGGTCCGAGTGCCCGCTTGCAAAAATCGCCATCATCCATCAGCTTGATCGCAGCTTTCATACTCGTTGGCAGCTGCTCAGTTCCGCGCACGTCGTCATAGGCATTGCCTGCCACTGGCGGTGGTGGTGTCGCACGCTTGTCCAGTCCGTCATAGATCGCTTGGAGGATCGCGCACATAACTAGATAAGGGTTTGCGTCAGCGCCCGCTATACGATGTTCGATGCGTCGGGCTTTGGGCGGCGATGCGGGAATACGCACTGCGACAGAACGATTATTCTCGCCCCATATGGCGCGTGTTGGTGCATAAGAACCCGGCTGAATGCGTCTAAAACCATTCCAGGAATTGATGAACAGCAGCAGGCCTTCCGCCATCGTGCCGATCAGTTCGGCGACGGCTCCCTCAAGAGCCTCTTGCCCATCGGACTTGGAGGCGAAGATGTTATTGCCCTGTTCATCTATAATAGAGGTGTGTACGTGCATGCCATTCCCGGCATGCTCCATGAAGGGTTTGGGCATAAAGGTGGCTCGTAGCCCATGCTTGCGCGCCAGCGCCACAACGACACGGCGCAGCATCACTGCTTCATCGGCAGCGCGCAAAGGATCGCAGCGATGGTTCAGGTTGACTTCAAACTGACCAGGGGCTGCCTCCGACACAATGGTGTCGATGGGTATGTCCTGCACCTTCGCGGCATGTCGTAGCTCTTCGAAAAACGCTGAGAACTCATCCAACTGATTCAGCCCATACATACGTTGGCGATCGGGACCGGTTGCAGACCCAACCGGTGCGGGTGTGGCCAAAATCATATCATCAGACGGGTCAAGCAAATAAAACTCGAGCTCGAACGCTACCACGGGATACTGGCCTCGTTTGGCCATGGCCTTTGTGATGCGCGCTAACGCGTTGCGGCAATCAAAGCGCAAGAGATCGCCCTCGGCAGAATAGCCGCGCAGTAGAACCTGTGCTGTTTTACGACTTGCCCAGGGTACTATCTTAAGCGTGCCCGGAACCGCCGTGAAAAAACCGTCCACATCACCACTTTCAATGTGAAGGCCGGTCGCGGGTACTTCCCTGCCCCAAACATCCAGACCGTGCAGCGATTGAGGAAAATTGATCCCCGTCGTAAACGCTTTTTCTAAAGACGCGGCTGGAGCCCACTTACCGCGCAAAACACCATTGGGGTCTACGAGCAGGAACTCAACCGCTTCCAGATCCGGGTTCCGGGCGATGAAAGTTTGGTATTCATCGTAATCCAATGCGGCTGCAAAGGAGGTGATTTCAGCGGGCTTAAGGTCAGGCAAAACAGACTCGCAAAGAAATATTACGGCGCAGATTACACGAAATCGAAAGCGCTCATACCCACTTGGCTATCATCCAAACCAAGTGGGCGCGTAATGGGTGGCTCGGCCCGCGCCATGCAAGCAATGCGTTCGCAAATCCGGCACGCAGGGCCAACCGGTGTGGCCACGATGCGCGACACGTCCTCAGTTTCCTTGCGCAGCGCATGGCCGTAGACGATGTCATTGCGGTGCGCAATTTCACAACCCAAAAGCACAGCCGTATGCCGCGGGCGTTCATGAAAGCCGCCTTGGGGCCCATCAAGCGTTCGTGCGATGACCAAAAACTCGTGCCCGTCAGGCATCTGCACTGCCTCCACCAAAATTTGTCCCGGTTGATTGAACGCAACATGCACCGGCAGTTTGGGACATGACCCGCCAAATCGGGCTTGAGGATATCCACGCGCGCCCGCCCGCCGGAAACGGTTCCCTGCATGATCTATCTCGGCCATGAAAAACGGAATGCCGCGATGGCTCTGGCGTTGCATGGTAGTAAGGCGGTTGGCGACATGCTCAAAGGAAACCGAGAACCGCGCACGCAGAACATCCAAATCGTACTTTGACCGCTCGCACGCTTTCAGGAAATCCTCATACGGCATCATCAGCGCATGAGCGGCATAGCGGGCAAACTCAAAACGCATCAGTCGCTCTGCTTCATGCGATGACAATTTCAGCGCTTCAATTTCCGCAGTAATAGCGACGTCCATGCGTATCAAAGCGGCTTCCATAGCTATTTCGCGCAATTGATCTGCGGCGCTTAGGCGTTCCGACACGAACAATCGGTTGGAATGGCGATCAAACTTGCGCCGCCAGTTGGGCATGGTTGCGACGGGCAAGACTTTGACTGACATGTTGCGCTCAGAACGCAGCCACTCGCGTAAGCCGCCGCGCAAATCATCACCGCAATCAAGCAGTCGCAGGAATGCCTCCGCCTCTTCCTCTATCCTTGGATAGTGGTTCGCGCGTTTTTCCAGCGTATCACGCACCTCGTCCATTGGCAGTCGCGCAGCAGCAAGGGCCGTCTCGCGCCCCTCTTTGGCCAGCATGTCGGAGAGGTCAGACAGACGATCCAACCCTTCGCGATAGGCCCGGTGGAGCATCAAAATGGCATTGGCGACGTTGGGCGCTGCATCGCACAGCTCAACCAACTCGCTGTCGCCCGGCAATTCACCTTGCAAAAGCGGGTCCGCAAAAACCTGTTTGAGTTGCGGCAATGTTGTTTCAGCAGTTCCTTGTAGGTCGTCCAAATCCACCTTGTAAGTGGATGCGAGTTTGAGCAGTAACTGCACTGTCAGCGGGCGTTGATTTCGCTCAATGAGGTTCAAATAGCTCGGCGAAATGCCCAAATCCGCCGCCATGGCAGTTTGCGTAAGCTCCATGTGATTGCGGATGCGGCGAATGCGTGGCCCTGCGAAAATCTTTTGTTCTGCCATGGGATTTGGCTCGCCTTCGACAAAATTTACAAATTTCAACTGTCATAAACGCATAAATCTTGTGACAAAGTTTACAATACGACTCAAGGTGGATGTCAAATAAGTGACAAGGCGACGCGAAAAAACCCGCAGCAATTTGGATGGTCGCTTTGCAACGCAACAAATGCGAGTTAGGCGTCACGCAAACGCCGAAGCAATACCCAAATTGCCTCGGTTAGACCAACCAAGATGCGCTTAACCGCAATGGAGAGGAACAAAAATGTCTGAACATGAGCGCCCCAAAACCCACGTTAAGGAACGGGCAGAAGAACAATCATCAACTATGGGCGGCGATCAGCAGGCTGCCATTCGTATGCTCGCCAATGATCTGCACCGGTTGAACCAATCTGTCATGAAAGCCGTTGAAGCCGGTGTCTCCGTCGAGCTCGTCCGTTCTGCACGCCATCATGGTGGCGACGGCAACTGGGGCGACCTGCTGATCCCGGTCATTGTCACCAAGGGCTGAGCATAATTTCTCCTGTCTGTAACGGTCAAGAATAAGCCTCGCGATAAGCGGGGCTTTTTTGCGTTAGTGATAGTATTGGTTCGGCGGCGGTCGATCTTGGCTAATGTAGCACATGCGGGTATAACTTTCGGTATCAAAGGTGACCGATGCCCTCGACCAAGACAGCTTCACAGACGAAGCGCAAATCCAAAGCACTTCCGAAATCCGTGCAGAATATAAGAGGCGTGCCAGCTTGGCCCGATGCCGGGCCGTGGCTTGCTGCGCGCACGGTCGAAGATATTGAATGTATCACGCCAGACCTTGCCGGTGTTCCGCGCGGCAAAATGATGCCGTCTTCGAAATTCACCTCCAACACGTCGCTGGCTCTGCCATCTGCATTGTTCCGACAAACCATTTCTGGCGAATACCCCGATGAGACTGGTGAGTTTCGATATGATCCACGCGACGGGGATCTGAAACTGATGCCTGACTTGTCGACACTTTCTATCGTGCCTTGGGAGAGCGACCCCACCGCGCAGGTGATTTGCGATCTTGTGGATCAAGACGGCAACCCATCATGGATAACACCGCGCCAAGTGCTCAAACGCGTTGTTGACGCCTATGCCGAAAAAGGCTGGCAGCCGGTGGTTGCGCCAGAGATCGAGTTTTATCTCGTCGCCAAAAATACCGATCCCGACTATCCGCTGAAGCCACCAACCGGTCGTTCGGGACGGCCCCTGACAAGCGGCCAGAGCTACTCAATTGCAGGCATCAACGAGTTCGATGAGTTGATCGACGACATCTACCATTTCTGCGAAGCGCAAGGCCTTGAAATTGATACGTTGATCCATGAAGAAGGCCCGTCGCAGATGGAAATCAATCTGCGCCATGGCGACCCGCTGGCGCTCGCAGATCAGGTGTTCATGTTCAAGCGTACGATCCGGGAGGCTGCCCTCAAGCACGACATGTACGCCACCTTCATGGCCAAGCCGATCCAGGGTTCACCTGGCAACGCGATGCACGTGCACCAATCGGTTATCGATACGAAGACGGGCAAGAACATCTTCTCGAACCTTGACGGCTCAGAGCATGAATTGTTCCGTCAATTCATCGGCGGTATGCAGCACTATCTGCCCAAGGCTTTAGTGATGATGGCACCTTATGTGAACTCATACCGGCGGATGACGCCGGACGCGGCTGCGCCGGTTAACACAGCGTGGGGCTATGATAATCGCACGACGGCGCTGCGGGTTCCCAATTCAGACGCGCAAGGACGGCGCATCGAAAACCGCCTGCCCGGTTCTGACTGCAACCCCTATCTTGGCCTCGCCGCTTCGCTGGCGTGCGGTTATCTCGGCATGGTCAACGGTATCCTTCCGACGAACCCGACCGCCGAAACGGCGAATGAAGGGGATGTGGATCTGCCGCGTGGGCTTTTGGAAGCCGCTTCCCTTTTTGAAGAAGAAGATGCATTTGACGGGGTTTTGGGACGCGAATTCATTGCCAATTATGCCGGTGTGAAGCGCGGCGAATTTGAAACCTTTATGCAGGTGATCAGCCCGTGGGAGCGGGAATATCTGCTGTTGAACGTGTAGCGCATGGTGCACCAAAGCCCGATTGCGCCCGGCCTTTCCTGGTATGAAGCAACCGTTGGCGACAGGCCCATCTACCCGCAGTTGGATGGCGACCGCAAAGCAGATATCTGCATCATTGGCGGCGGCTTCACCGGGCTTTCAGCTGCGGCGGAAGCAGCAAAGCTCGGTGCATCTGTTGTTCTGCTCGAAGGGTCTCGCTTGGGCGACGGCGCATCGGGGCGCAATGGTGGGCAGCTCAACACCGGCCAGCGCTCTTGGGCAACCGATCATGCCAAGACGCTTGGACTGGAACGTGCACGCGCTCTGTTCGATCTTGCCGAGGAAGCCAAAGCCCATTTGCTTGGCTTTGCCCAAGAAAATGGCATCGATATCGACTATGTCGCTGGACACTATTCTGCCGCGCACAAACGTTCCTACCTTTCTGAATATGAAGCCTATGCCGAGCAAATCGCCAATGACTTCAACTACCCCCATGTGACATATTTGGATGCCAAGACGCTGGCTGAACGCATCGGCTCGACCCGCTATTTTGGTGGGAACTTTGATAGCCACACAGGTCATATTCACCCGCTGAAACTCATTGTCGGCACTGCGAAAGTTACGGCTGAGCGCGGCGTGGCCATCTTTGAAAACACGCGGGTGAAAACCACGCGCAAAGCAGCGGACGGCATCGCAGTTGAGACCGATCGTGGCACAGTCACCGCGGGCCGTGTGTTGTTGGCGGTCAATGCCTATGGCGATGAAAAGCTAAACACAAAGATGGCATCACACGTCATGCCTATTCAATCCTTCATAGGTGCGACGCCACCGCTTGATGGTGAGTTTGACGCAACGATTTTGCCGGATCGAGCCAGCGTCGATGATAGTCGTTTTGTCGTGCGCTATTTCCGCCGGACGCGCGAAGGTCATCTGCTATTTGGTGGGCGAGAGGCCTATTCATCTTCGCAACCGAACCAGTTCATCGACGGCATTCGCCGCCAGATGAGTGAAATTTACCCGCAACTCAAAGATATCGAAATTACCCATGCTTGGGGCGGCAATGTGGGGATCACTTTGCCACGCGAACCTTTTGTGCGCGAAGTGGAACCGGGCATTACGGCCATGGGCGGCTATTCCGGCCATGGCGTCATGCTCTCGAATTTCACCGGTAAAATGTGGGCCGAGGCCGTTTGCGGCAACCGCGACCGCCTGCATCTCTTTAAAGAGCTGAAAGTGCCACCCTTCCCCGGCGGCCGGCGGTTCAGAAAGCCGTTGCTGACGCTGGCTTTGACTTGGTACTCAATGCTTGATCGGCTTTGAACTGGGGCGAAGCACATGACCACGGAGCAAACCATCCTCTTCGGCCTCTTCGGTATTGTTTTCGCCATGCTGATCTGGGGCAAGGTGCGTTATGACGTCGTGGCATTTGCCGCGCTGATCATCGCGGTGATTGCTGACCTTGTGAAAGCTGATGCGGCCTTTGCAGGCTTTGGCCACCCGGCGGTCGTTATCATCGCGCTGGTGCTGATCGTTTCGCGCGGCCTGATGAACTCCGGTGCCATTGAACTGATCGCGCGTGTTGCGGTGAAGCCTGACCGTAATTTGCCCGTTCATATCGGCATCATTTCGGTTATCGGTGCTGGTCTATCGGCCATCATCAACAATGTGGCTGCGTTGGCGCTCCTCATGTCCATCGATCTGGACGTGGCTAAAAAGGCCAAGCGCGCTGCGTCGAAGACTCTCATGCCGCTTTCCTTTGCGACCATTCTCGGCGGCATGATCACGCTGATCGGTACGCCGCCAAACATCGTCATTGCGCAATATCGCGGCGATAATCTGGGCCAACCTTTTTCCATGTTCGACTTTACCCCGGTCGGCCTGATCGTCGCCTCTATCGGCATCCTTTATGTGATGTTCATTGGCTGGCGGCTTTTGCCGTCGCGCGGTGAACTGCCATCCATCGAGGGGGATGCGGGGCTTTATGTCGCCGAAGCACGTGTTCGAGAAGAAAGCCAGTTTGTCGGTGCGGTGCTTCGTGATCTTTACCCGATTGCAAACGATCAGGATATCAGCGTTTTAGGCTTGGTTCGTAACGGCAAACGTTTGGCTGGCTTTGCACGCACCGAGACTTTGCGTAAAGGCGATTTCATCGTCCTTGAGGGCGAGCCCAAGGCCATTGAAGCCCTGATGGGCGCCGCAGGACTTGATTTTGCGGGCGCTGAAAAACATGGCGGTGTGCGCGGACAAAACCTGACCTTGATCGAAGCGGTCGTGCCGGAAACATCGCGCATCGCAGGGCGGACCGCTATGGATCTACGGCTCCTCTATCGGCACGGCATAACGTTGCTTGGCATTTCGCGCGAGGGGCGGCGCACCCGCGAACGTGTCAGGCGCACCAAAGTGAAGGCTGGAGACGTTCTGCTATTACTCGGCCCCGATGACCGTATCGATCAGGTGGCGCAGTGGCTTGGCGTTTTGCCGATTGCTGACCGCCGAACCGATTTGATCCAGCGCTCTAAAGCCTATGGCGCTATCGCACTGTTCGGCATGGCAATCGCTTTGGCGGTCGCTGGACTGATGCCACTAACGATAGCGCTCGGCGCTGCCGTTATCTGCTATGTGGCCATGGGTCTGGTTGGCGGCGATGATTTTTATGCGCTCATTGAATGGAAGGTAATCGTGCTCTTGGCGTGCCTGATCCCGCTATCGGCGGCACTGGAGTCGTCCGGCGGCACACAGTTGATTGCCAACGCCATCATTGCTCAAACAGAAGGCCTGCCTCCTTGGGCTATCCTTTTAGCGCTCATGATCGTGACGATGACGCTGTCGGACTTTTTGAACAATGTCGCAACAGCCCTGATCGCCGCGCCGATAGCCGTAAATGTTGCCAACAGCATTGGCGCGAACCCTGATCCGTTTTTGATGGGCGTCGCGGTAGCCGCCTCGTGCGCGTTCCTCACGCCAATAGGGCATAAGAACAATACGATCATTATGGGGCCCGGCGGCTACCAATTTGGGGACTATTGGCGCATGGGCCTGGTGCTGGAGATCATTGTGCTTGCCGTCGCTACACCGGCAATTTTATTGATTTGGCCGCTCTAGCATCAGTTGAGCGGGTTCAGCCGTTTTATGGTTTGACCCGTTTTCTTCAGCACGTTTCCGGCACCTTCGACAGCAGATGAAGCGACGTTGCCCGCTCCTTCAACAAGTCCTTTTGCCGGTTTGGTCACCGTTGAAATCACATTGCGGGGACGAACGCGGTACCAAACTCCAGGTTTGACGGGCTCCTGTACTTCAGCAGCCTGTGTGCTTTCCTGACTGGTCGCTGTTTCAGTCTCGTCGAGAACTGGAGGCTCGAGCGATCCGGTCATGACAACATCATTGATCGCGGCTTCAGTTGGCTGACTACCAAGCGTGTCACAGCGGGCCAAAAACACCGGAAATGGAGCATCGGAATTTGCTACCATCATTGCTTCTGAGTCCGCATAGCAGTCTTCCAAGGAAACGTACTGCACCTGCTCAGTTTCCATGCGTTGACATTGTGTGGCCGCGTCGTTGCATCCCAACACGGTGAGTACGAAAAGTGCTTCTTGCATAGCCCCGAACCTGTTTGCGGCAGAACTTAGATAAACAATGGCGGTAATAAGGCAAAGACGCATAGTTTGCGTAGGAAAATTATTTCCCTGATGGCCATCATGATTGTGAATGGCTACAGAAAGAAAAAAACGGGAAATACGACATGGTGGGAGTTGCAATATCGGGGACCGGTGTGTTCACGCCCCAGGAGCGGGTGACCAATGACGAGTTGGTTGCAACTTTCAATAAATGGGCAGATGCGCAGAACGAAAAATATGCAGACGCTATTGCTTCCGGTGAACGCGAACCGGTTCAGCATTCATCATCGGCATTTATCGTCAAAGCTTCGGGTATTGAAAACCGTTATGTACTCAACAAGTCGGGCGTCGTCGACCCCGACACCATGCATCCAATTCTACCGGAACGAGCACCTGACGAACTTTCGTTGATGGCCGAAATGGCGGTCGATGCAGCTAAAAAGGCGATGGCTCAAGCCGACAAATCAACCGCTGATATCGATGCTGTCATCTGTGCGGCCTCCAATCATGAGCGCGCTTATCCTGCAATTGCGATCGAAGTGCAGCAGGCGCTCGGGATCGATGGTTTTGCTTACGATATGAATGTCGCTTGCTCCTCGGCAACATTTGCGCTTCAAGCAGCAGTTGATGCTGTGAGAAATGGGTCGGCGCGCAGTGTTTTGATCGTCAATCCAGAAATTTGCTCTGCGCACCTGGAGTGGCGCGATCGCGACTGCCACTTTATTTTCGGCGATGTGTGCACGGCGATGATTGTCGAGAGCACGGGAAACGCGAAATCAGATCATGCCTTTGAAGTGGTCTCAACACGCTGCGTCACCAAGTTCTCGAACAATATTCGCAACGGCAACGGGTTTCTGCGCAGAACCCGCCCCGGCCATATGGAAGATCGTCGTGACATGCTTTTCCAACAGGAAGGGCGGAAGGTGTTTAAAGAAGTCGTACCGATGGTGGCCGCGCTGATTACCAGTCACATTAGCGACAATGGATTGAATGCGACCGATTTGAAACGCCTTTGGCTTCACCAAGCCAACAAGTCGATGAACGACTTTATCGGGCACAGAGTGCTCGGGCGCACACCGGCTGATGGCGAGCAACCCAACATCTTGCAGGACTATGCGAATACATCTTCGGCAGGTTCAATTATTGCCTTCTCGCACTTCAATGACGACCTGAGAGGCGGCGATGTTGGCGTGATCTGTTCGTTTGGTGCCGGCTACTCTGCCGGTAGCGTCATAGTGCGCAAGATGTGACCTTTTCCTTGTTTTCATTGGAAGCTTCGGCTTAAGTCGCATGCAGGCGACGGCACTTTTGTTGTGTGTGCTTTCGCGCGTGATTTATTAGGGAGTTCCAAATCATGAAGAAGACATTCCTCGCCGCTGCAAGCGTTCTTGCCCTGACAGCAGGCGCCCACGCTGGTGGCCACCTCGATGTGAAAATGGGCATCATTCTTGGCTTTACCGGTCCCATTGAATCGCTGACGCCAGACATGGCTTCCGGCGCTGAAATGGCTATCACTGAAGCTTCTGAGAGCGGTCAGTTCCTGGGCGGTGAAAAGATCACCCCAGTTCGTGCCGATTCAACATGCGTAGATGCCGCCGCTGCAACAGCTGCAGCTGAGCGTCTGATCACTTCTGACAATGTTGTTTCGATCATGGGCGCGGACTGTTCCGGCGTAACCACGGCGATTGCCAACAATGTCGGCATTCCAAATGGCGTTGTAATGATCTCTCCATCTGCAACGTCGCCAGCACTGACAACGATTGAAGACAATGGTCTGTTCTTCCGCACTGCCCCATCTGATGCGCGCCAGGGTGAAATCCTCGCAGACGTCATTCTTGAAAAAGGCCCTCGCTCAGTTGCTGTGACATATACCAACAATGACTATGGCAAAGGTTTCGCTGACGCCTTCACCGCCGCCTATGAGAGTAAAGGTGGTACAGTGACCATCTCGGCTGCTCACGAAGATGGCAAAGGTGACTATTCTGCTGAGGTTGGTGCACTTGCTGCTGCTGGCGGTGAAGCGCTTGTCGTACTTGGTTATGTTGACCAAGGCGGTCGCGGGATCATGCAAGGTTCAATCGACACAGCTGCGTTCGAGACTTTCTATCTCGGTGACGGCATGATCGGTGACTCACTGCTTGATCTTCCGGGTCTGGGCGACGTGACTGTCGTCGGCACCGTACCGGGTGCTGAAGGCGACAATGTCAACAAGTTCAACGAAATGTTTGCTGCATCCTCAGGTGAAGGCTCTGGCCCTTACCGCGGAGAATCCTACGATGCTGCTGCATTGATGATCCTCGCCATGCAAAAAGCAGGCGATGCAGATCGTGCCAATATTGCTGGCAACATTATGGACATTGCCAATGCGCCGGGTGAGCCAATCGGGCCCGGTGAATTGGGTAAAGCCCTTGAGATGATCGCAGCAGGCGAAGAAATTGACTATGTCGGCGCGACTAACGTTGAGTTCACAGACGTCGGAGAAGCTGCTGGCACATACCGTGAGTTGATGATCATGGATGGCGCTTGGGAAACTCAGTCAATCCGCTAATTTCCTGCAAAACTTGGGAATATCCGACCGGCGCCTTAGGGCGCCGGTTTTATTTTTTCATTTGATTAATCATTATTCGACTAATCTTTTTTGGCCATTGGTGTTGACAGTCACATTAAGTGTGTCATCGTTCTGTCATATTGTGGAAAAGCTTCGGAAGGTGCATCAAAGCATCGGAATATTTTAGCGTTTTAGTCCGTGTCTCTGGAGCTCCGCGTGTGTCTGACAATTCAGTCTGACATTCCAAAGCGGCCACACCAAGGAGACTGTTTTGCCAAAGAACACCTTGTATTCCCTCACCATTGGCGTGGTACTTTTGTCATTGGGCACCAGCGGTAGTGCCGCTGAATCAAACAACCTTTTCATGTCTAGCCCCGATGTTGTCGATGGTCGGACGCTCGAAGATGATTCAGGCAACGTTTATCGTCTTTTTGCGGTTCGGGCGCCTTCTATAGATGCTGTCTGTGAAGATGCAGATGGCACAAAATATGAGTGCGGGAAGCGTGCTCGGAGCACTTTGGAGCATTACGCTAGCGGCATGCTTAATTGCCAGAAAGGCGGTATCGACGAAGACGGTATTGAGCTTGTGCGCTGCTACGACTTTGCAAACCGTGATCTTGGATCACGGCTCGTTCGCGCTGGCTGGGCTGTACCTGACCGCGAGATGAGCCAGGTTTATGTATTTGAAGAGCTGGAAGCTGAAGCTCGGAAAAACGGCATGTGGAGTGGCCGCTTTTCGATCCGCTGAAGATCATGCACTGCAGCAAGTCATGTTGTGGGCATGATTTTGTGTCGACCATGAAGGATTGACGAAACGAGCGAATAAGCTGATCTATGTTACAACTGCGCAGCGCTTTTTGAGTCAATTACGTTGCAAAAGTTACATGACGCCCAGTTTGGGAGGGCTGAGCGTCAAATGATCCATCCGGGGGCCTGCGCGGTTGAAGGAGGATCAAAATGATAAAAAAGGGACGGGATGTCCTGCGCCAGACGGTTTTATTTGCTGCCTTGTTGGTGGCCACTGTTGCAGGCGCAAAAGACACTACACTCTATCTTTCACATCCAGACGCCGTGGATGGTGCCACCTTGCAAGATGGCAAGGGAACGATGTTTCGCGTCTTTGCTATTTCGCCACCGCAAGACGAACGCATCTGCATTGAAGCAACGATGCAAGTTGCATGCACCGAAAAAGCACGGGACGTTCTCGAACTCTATGCATCCAGCTTTCTGACCTGCATGCGTATGGGCCAATATGGCGACATGGAAGCAGTCCGCTGCAGAGATTTTCAGGGACGCGATATCGGCGCCCGCATGGTACGAACGGGCTGGGCTTTGCCCGACCGGTCCATCGGAGACCAGTATATTTTTGAGGAGATCGAAGCCGAGGCGCTCGGACAAGGGATCTGGAGGCGCGAAATCAGTTCGGCACAATAGGCCTCAGCTGTGCCGGACTTTCTCTGGCAGAACGCCTTTGGGCGAGAAGCGCAAGACGATCAACAAAACCAGCCCCATGACGAACAGTCGGAATGGGGCCGCAATATCCTGCAGATGCTGATACAGCGGATCGGCAGGATCCATGTTGGCAGTCACCTGCTGGACGATCCATGCGCCGGCAGGCTCAGCCTGAACCCATGTGAACCAGACGATAAAGCCGCCAAGAACAGCGCCCAGATTGTTGCCTGAACCGCCAACAATCACCATTACCCAAATCAAAAAGGTAAAGCGGAGCGGGTTGTAAGTACCCGGAGTAAACTGACCGTCGAGCGTCGTCATCATCGCACCGGCAACGCCAATGATTGCAGAGCCGAGAACGAAGACTTGCAAGTGTCGTTTCTTGATGTTCTTGCCCATCGCTGCTGCGGCTTCTTCATTGTCTCGAATGGCACGCATCATACGGCCCCAAGGGGAGTTCAGCGCTCGTACCAGGAGCGCCAAAATGATCAGCACGACAATGGTGAACATGCCCGCATAGCAAAGCTTCACGAAATGGCCGGAGAACTCGATGACCAAAGGCCGCAAAGCTTCCTCCAACGCAGGACCTTCAAGCCCCTCAAGCTGGCCTCCATATACCTGCGCTGTAAGGTCGATAAACCACTGCTGAGTCTGAATCTCAATTTCGTAGGGCACCGGCCAGCGTGGCAAGCCAGTAACGTTTTTGACCCCGCGAGCGAGCCAATCCTCATTTTTCAACACGGCAATGACGATTTCAGAAATGCCCAGCGTTGCGATAGCTAGATAGTCAGCGCGTAATCCGAGCGAAATCTTGCCGATCAGCCAAGCAACGCAAGCGGCAAGCAAACCACCAGCCAACCAAGAAAAAGTGATCGGCAGGCCCAAACCGCCCATAAAGCCCGTGCGCGCAGGATCCACAGCTTCGATGGCAGACGTACCTGCCCCAAATGTGGGACGCAGGAGAAAGTAGGCAACGATCAATGTTGCAAATACAAGAAAGCCTTTGAGCTTGCCGCGTGTGTTGCTTGCAACAAAAGCGAGCGTTGCAATCACGCCAATGAGAATCAACACGGCCAGCGCCATGGGGCGACCACCGGCAAAAACGGCTTCCGCAACAGGCGGGTGCGAAATCAAAACAGCGGATACCCCACCCAAAGCGGTGAACGCCATGACGCCGGCATTAAACAAACCAGCATAACCCCATTGCAGGTTTAGACCCATTGCCATGACGGCTGAGACAAGACTCATATTGAGGATCGCGAGCGCCACGGCTGGCGACTGGAACCATGCGGTTGCCACCAGCACCGCGCCCATGAACAAGAAAGCAATCGGCGCACGCAACGGCGACACCTGCTGTTCCGCGCGTGCAGCAGGCTTGGGCATGGTTTCCTTTGATGCCTCGGTCTCGTGGGCAGCGTTCATGGTTGCATCAGCCATGGTGCTAAATGACCTTTCCGCGGAATATGCCGGTTGGCCTTATAAGAAGGACAAGCACAAGGATGATAAAGGAGACAGCAAATTTATAATCTGTCGAAAGGAACTGGAGCAGGCCCTGTGGTGCAAACTCCTCTGGCACAAGATGCGTGACAAAACGCTTGTAGGCGTAAGTCACCATGACCTCTGAAAAGGCCACAACATAGCCGCCAACGACTGCACCTACCGGTTGGCCAATTCCGCCCAAAATAGCTGCGGCGAAGATGGGTAGTAAGAGTTGGAAATAGGTGAACGGCTTGAAGCTCTTGTCGAGCCCGTAGAGGGCGCCAGCGATCGTGGCAAGAGCAGCCGCAATGATCCAAGTCACCAGTACCACGCGGTCTGGATTGATACCAGACAGGAGCGCCAAATCCTCATTGTCCGAGTAGGCACGCATCGCCTTGCCCATTCGGGAATAGTTGAGGAACGCGAAGAGCATGATCACAACGATAATGGCGACAACAACAGTGATTGCCTGCGTTGTCTGGATGGCCAGCACTTCCTGCAATCCGCTCCACTCTCGAAAATCGCGAGCGCGAACAAGAAAGCGTTCGCCGTCGGTAAAACGACGGTCATCTGTGCCCATGATAAAGCGGACGATCGCTGACAACATGAACATAACGCCAACCGACGAGATCACCAGAACAACAGGTGCCGCGCGGCGCTTGCGGTAGAAAGAGAAGACCGATTTATCAATGGCAATCGCTGCAATCGCGGTGAGGATGATCGCCGGAACCAATGCGATCAGTGCAGTTGGTAACGGGCCAGCCGAGATGCCTTGCGCCTGCAAGAACCAGGTCAACAAGATCACCATCGTTGTACCGAAGGCCATCAGGTCACCATGCGCGAAGTTGGCAAACCGCAAGATGCCGAAAACGAGTGTAACGCCAAGCGCGCCAAGCGCCAATTGAGAACCGTATGTCAGCGCCGGTACAAAGACAAAGTTTGTCATCAAAACGAGCGCGTTGAGGATATCGGTCAATTCAGGTAGAGCACCGGTCTCCATCAACGCAGTTCCTCGCATTTTCCAAAGTAGATGTTCGACAGTTTGAACATACCTTCGTCACGTGGGTCTTTTGAAACATAGACCCCGGATGTTTTGCCGGAACGCTCCAAAACAAACATGTAGCTTGTGCGTGTTCCTGCATCGGTGCTGCCAAACATGATTGCGTTGATGTCGGGTTCCACAACATCGGGCAATAAATAGCCATCGCCCCAAGATATGGTTTCTGGAAAGCCGCTGGCACCGGCGTTTACGTCGAAACGCCAATCGGCATTCATGCAGTTTTCGGTTTGCCCGTCACACATTTTGGTCATCTCGCATGTCATGCCCAAGAAGCTGCTTTGGGCATGAGACGAGCCAACCGCGACAGCTAAGCCACCCAACACTACACATATGTACCGGCTACCAGCAAACATGCGTCAACCTCCGAGAAAGCTCTTGCGCACTTCGGGATTAGCCAGCAGTTCCTCGCCTGTGCCTTCGCGCCAATTGCGCCCACCCACCAACACGTAGCCACGGTCAGCAATCTCAAGTGCCTGACGCGCGTTTTGCTCGACCATCAATATGGCGATGCCTGTGTTACGAACTTCGATAATGCGGTCAAAAAGCTCATCCATCACGATGGGAGAAACACCAGCGGTTGGTTCATCAAGCATCAGAACCGAAGGCTGGGTCATCAGGGCGCGACCAACGGCCACCTGCTGGCGTTGGCCCCCTGAAAGTTCACCAGCATATTGGTTCCGTTTTTCCTTCAGAATCGGAAATAGTTCAAAGACCTGTTCCATCGTTCCACGAAAATCATCGCGACGCAGATAGGCTCCCATCTCCAGATTTTCCTGAACGCTCATGCCAGCGAACACATTGTGGGTTTGTGGGACGAAGGCGATACCCTCATTTACGCGCGCTTGGGGCGTCAGCTTGGTGATGTCTTTGCCATTAAGTTTCACAGCACCGATGCGAACTGTCAGCATGCCGAGCATGGCTTTCATGGCGGTTGATTTGCCCGCACCATTGGGCCCGACAATCACAACGATCTCGCCTTTGTCGACGCCAATTGAACATTCATGGAGAATGTCCTGGGCACCGTAACCACCCGTCATGCCTTCGCCGACCAGATACATTAGCTGACTGCCTCCGCATCTGTTTTCTTGGCTTTTACACCGCGCCCCAGATAGGCTTCGATGACCGCCTCATTATTTTTCACTTCTTCGGCGGTGCCGGTTGCCAGCACCGATCCCTCCGCCATGACGATTACCGGATCGCAAAGACGTCCTATGAAATCCATATCGTGCTCAATCATGCAAAATGTGTAGCCACGCTCCTTGTTGAGGCGCACAATGGCGTCGCCTATGTCGTTCAGTAGCGTGCGATTGACCCCTGCCCCAACTTCATCAAGCAACACTATTTTGGCATCGACCATCATCGTCCGACCAAGCTCGACAAGCTTTTTTTGACCACCCGAAAGATTGCCCGCAAGCTCATTGGTCAGATGGGTCAAGTTCAAGAAATCAATCACATCTTGCGCGCGTCCGCGGATTTCCTGTTCCTGCCTGCGCACCTCACCCCACGATAGCCAAGCACTCATAAGGCTTTCGCCGGCTTGGCCGCCCGGAACCATCATCAGGTTTTCAAGAACGGTGAGCGTGGAAAATTCGTGAGCCAACTGGAATGTGCGAAGAAGACCTTCAGCGAACAACTCATGCGGATCAAAGCCGGTAACATCATCCCCGTCCAGCAATATCTGCCCGCTTGTCGGCTTGATATTTCCAGCGATGATGTTGAAGAGTGTTGTCTTTCCAGCGCCGTTGGGACCAATGAGACCGGTTATCGAGCCTTTTTCGATGGTCAGCGAGGTGTCGTTGACCGCTTTCACACCGCCAAAACTCTTAGAAACCGACTTAACTTCAATCATTGCAAACCAACGCCAGACCCACGCTCACCAAAGCGCAATTTGCGGGCTAGTGCAACGCCGTACGCCTCAGGTCAACCACCGAGTTCTTCTGATCTTTTCCGAGCGGCCTCTACAGCCTCGGTTAGCAGACTGGTCATGCCGTCATGTTCACGCATCAGCACATCAAGTGCTGCCGCTGTGGTTCCATTAGGGCTGGTCACCTGTTCGCGCAATTTTGCAACATCATCACTTGCGGCTTCGGCGTAATTTGCTGCGCCAACGATGGTTTGCATCGCCAGTTCATGAGCCAGCGCATTTGGCAGTCCTGCCCTTACGGCCGCCTCACGCAAGGCTTCAATCATATGGAAAAGATACGAAGGGCCGGAACCTGAGACAGCGGTGACCGCGTCCATCAGCGCTTCATCGTCGATGATTGCCGCTCTGCCACTTGCTTCCATCAGCAAATGGACGAAATCGAGTTGTGCCTGACTTACCTGCGCGTTTGCACAGATCACCATCATGCCCTGACCGATGGCAGATGGTGTATTTGGCATCACACGAATGACGGCGCGGTTGCTGCCGTATGCGGCTTCGAAGCGGCTTATGCCAATTCCTGCTGCAACGCTTGAAATTGCCGGATTACAACGCTCAACAAGCCCGGCATAGGCAGGCAATACCTTGTCCATCAGCTGTGGCTTGACCGCAAAGAGCAAGATACGTGCGGTCAATTCAGCGGGCAATTCACCTTCATCAGCAACAGTGTGAACGCCCAACTGATCAGCCCTTGTACGCAGTTCTTCTGTTGGTTCAACAACCCAAACAGCGCCTGGCTCAACAGCTTGTCTGTCCAACCAGCCGGTCAACATGGCAAAACCCATATTCCCGCAACCGACCAGAATGATTTGCGCCTGTAGGCTCATTGCGATGTTCCCAAACCCAATCCAATAAAGCCACGCCAATAGACAGTCTGGCGCGCGATGGAAAGGCGACTATCTGGTGATCGAAAAGCGCGAAGACATGCGTAGCCCAAAGAGAGCGAAAACCAGCGTTAGCCAAACGGGATCGGCACGATTGAAGAAAAAACTCTCCAGCGACGCATTCAGTACCGCAAATAAAACGATCATTAACAGCAGATCATTGAGAGCATTATTGGCCGGCATGCGGGGCGCGCGCGCGTATTGAATGGCGGGTGCGACAGTGGTGACCCAAATAAGCAATAAGAGCCCAGGCAAGCCGAAGAGCAGAAGCGCATCGAGGAAGCCATTATGGCCGTGGACAATCCCTCTTGGGTCCCAGACCCTGTCAAAGGGCTGCTCAGCACCAAGAACGAATGGTGTGCCCCAAAATCCACCGAAGCCGAACCCGGTTATGGGGTATTCCCACAGATAGTCTTTCGCAAACGCCCAAATCTCAGTGCGCCCGGTGAACGTAGTGTCGGGACTTATGAGACGGACAATGGCGTCAAGATCATCAAAATAGACGGTTCCTATTGTCAAAGCGTGCGCGCTTACAATGGCGGCAATGGCTATCAACGGAACAATGCTACGAAGGCCCAACACACCGGGGGCCAGGATCGCTAATATGACCAATGGAGCAAGCGCAAGGCTTGTTTTGGAGCCGGTTTTGTAAACGAAGACAAATGCGCCCAACGCAATAATGAAACCGAAGATGGCTTGACCTCTGCGCATGACGTAAAGACCAACAAACAACAGGCTCGCCATTACAGGGCCAGCGACATTTTTGTGTACGAACACGCCGCGCCAAAGGCCGGAATGCTGTGGCTCTGCTTCCGCCGCTGTATGAATCGAGGCGTTCGGCAAGCCAAAGAGACCTGCATAAGATAAGAACAAGAGCAAACCAGATGCGATGGTCAGCGCCCTCACCAGCGCTCTCTCCGATGGCGCACATGCGACCAAGCATGCTGCCATGATTGCCACGATAACTGAGAAAACTGCGCCACGCGCTGCGTCGTCACCTTCCGGACTGATCACAATTCCGGCTATGAGAACCCAGGTAAAAAGCAGCAGCCAAGGCGTTGAAAGCAAGCGGAACAGAAATGCCGGATGGGAACATGTCAATAGGGTCAACAGCGTCAGACCCGTCAGGCCGGTGTACCCAAGCTGGTTGATCAAGGAGCCACCGGACTCATATTCTTGCCCGCCACTAAAGGGTTCGAACGAAAGCCATAGGACAACAAGGCCAATAGTGATCAAGACCGCGCGCCAAGCGCTGGCAAAATGCGCGAGCCTTTCGCGATCCAGATTAATCGCTTGGGTTTCGATACTGCTCATTGGCGTATCCAAACTCTGACATGGCGCGTCCGAGCGCGACATGAACCGGGTATAAGGCGTTCAAGATGGCACCAGATCGCAAGCCTCCAGCAACCGCACGCAAAGGCGAGAGCAAAAGCAAGGCGATTGTGCGCGTAATTGTTACCACTCGACCAAATGACTGATCTGCACGGTCCCTTTGTTCGATAAGCGCTGATAGTTGGCCATTGCGTAGTGCGCGTTTTTGGATCCAACTCCATGTCACGCGATTTTCCGGAATGGTCTCACGCACAATGGCTTCATTGCTCCAAGCGGTTTTGAACCCAGCTTTAATCGCGCGGCGGATAAAATCAGCGTCCCCACCACCTGTGAAGTTGAATGCCAAATCGAGAAAGGGCTGTGGCATCGCGGTCAACACATCGCGCCTTATGGTCAGATTACCCGAGGAATAAATTACGGGGACAACTCCACTATTTGCGTAGTGCGGAGTGAAGACGGGATGAGACTGCCACTTCCTGTTCGGCTCACCTGAAAAGACGGGTATTTGTGGGCCACCAATCAGGCCAGCTCCATATTTTTCTGAAGCTACGCAAGCATGTTCAATCCAGTCTGGATCAGCCAGCTCATCATCATCAATTACGCAGACATATTGAAAGTTCGCGAATTGCATCAGCGCGGTGAACCAACCCGCATTGTATGCATGACAATTGCCGCGATCATGGGCAATGATCAGCTGACCTGTAAACGTGCCGTCATCAAAAAGAGGTGCAGCGGCTTTTGCACCGACACGCTCTTGCGCCTCGTTTTCCATGACAATGATCGCAAACTTACGCCCCGTTCTTTGCGCTTTCACGCTTTGGAGTGTTGCCAAAAGATGTTCAGGCCGTCGAAAGGTCGGGATTGTTACAACAACCTCGACCGCATCCCTGTCCAATCCCGGGGATTGCGCGATAAGGGAAATGTTGTCGGCAAGGCGCTGTTTCATGGGAATTAACTTTCCAGTTACCATATTCAGTCGCATGGAAACGTTAAAGAACGGTTCGATTAATCGCCTCTTCAGCTTCCACGCATAGAAAATGCCACATCAGGAGCCACCATGCGCATTGTCTTTGCATCATCGTTAATTCCGACGCTGCCAACCGATAGCGGATTTGAAATTGCGAACCGCGCCGTCGTGGAAGGTTTGTTGCGCGCTGGACATGATGTCCAGCTCATTGGATTTGCGCTTCCAGATCGAGAGCGCTTGTTTCCCGAACGCAGCGACAGTTTGGGAACGCTGGACGTAAAAACTGCAAATGCCGGGACCAAGCAAAAACTGTCCTGGCTGACAAAAGCGGTTCGCAAGAACACCACCTTTGCAGCTGCAAAACTTGATCTCGTCACTTCAAGCGAACTCAAAGCCAAGATCGATGCGCTCGCGCCATTTGATGTGCTCATCATCAATGGCGCGCCTATCGCTGGCGCATTTTTTGAAGTGCTCACCGCTTACCCGCATATCTACATTGCCCACAATCAGGAAGCCGTCGCCGCACGCCACGCTTCCGAAGCATCAGCAGCGATAACCGAAAAACTGATGTATCGACGCGAAGCAGCGCAACTGGAGAAGCTGGAAAAGCGCTTAGCGAGAACAGCTGCAGGTGTAGCTGCATTTACCAGTGAAGACTTAGATGCGCTTTTTGGGGCACATTCGAATGCGCACGTCATTCCACTCGTGACGCCGGAAATGGGCGAGACCAAAGGCGGCTTAAGGCCCATTGGCTTCGATGCCGGTATGGTTGGAACATGGACGTGGACACAAAACAGGATTGGCCTTGAGTGGTTTCTTCAACAGGTAATGCCGCTGTTGCCCAAGCACACGCAAATCGCCGTTGCCGGTGCCCTGCCACCCGATTTTCCGCAACGCGAGAAGCGCGTGAAATTTCTTGGGCGTGTCTTGGACGCGAAGTCATTCATACGTTCATGCCGCGTCTCGATCCTGTGCGCCCGCGCCGGTACTGGCATTCAGCTAAAGACATTGGAAGCAATGGAAATGGGTTTGCCAGCTGTTGCCACAAGCTCTTCGCTGCGTGGCATATCAAAGCCTTTGCCGGAACAAATTGTGGAAGCCAATGACCCACAAGCCTTTGCCGATGCCCTTAAAAATATGATCGTTGACGTGCGTACCGGTCGTTTGAAAGATGGTGATGGGGCAAGCTTTCGCGACCAACAACTAACGCAGATGGATATCGCTATCGCCGCATTGCTAGCACCATTTACCAAGTCTGCCGACCGTTAAGGCAAACGCAATCGCGTGGTGTTATATCGGCAGCACCGAACGGGTGCGAAATGACGATCTCAACAAAGCCAGTCGCGTTGATGGACATTTTGGGTGTGCAAGTTGCTGATTACAGCAAAAGCGAAGCGCTCGCCTTAATCCATGCGTGCGTTGATCAGAAGCGGTTTCAGCCGATTGCCTTTTTAAACGCTAACAATGCCAATATTGCCTGGACTGATAGGCAAGCAGCCCAGGCCTTTGAGCAATTCGTTGTTCTCTCTGACGGCATTGGTGTCGATATAGCGGCACGTATGCTCCACGGCTCTCAGTTCCAAGCAAATTTGAACGGTACAGACTTTGTTCCGGCATTACTCAAAGGTGCTTCACGATCACTAAGCGTTGGCCTGCTGGGGGCTGCTCCGGGTGTCGCTGAAAAGGCAAGAGCAGGGTTTGCACAAATCGACGGTCGCCATGATTATCAGGTGATCTCGCATGGTTTTTTTGATGCAAACGCTGAAGATGCGCTGATTACGACTTTGGCAGACTGGCAGCCGGACATATTATTGGTCGCGTTCGGCGCGCCGCGCCAAGAAAAATGGATCGCCGACAAGCTAACGTCGGAGCACTGCACTGTCCCGATTGCAGTCGGCGCTCTTTTGGACTTTGTCGCAGGCAATGCACCGCGCGCACCGAAATGGGTTCGAGCCTTGCGCAGTGAATGGGCATATAGGCTCGCGCTCGAACCATCCCGCTTGTGGCGCCGATATGTTTTGGGCAACCCAATCTTTCTGGCACGCGCATGCTATCAGAAGCTGCTGGGAACGCGGGGGAGACCGGCAATATGAGCAAAAGCAACGCCATCATCACCGCCTCATACGCACCAGATTTCGAGCGCTGTCGTATTTTGTGTGAGAGCATCGACCGCTATGCGACGGGCTATTCCTGCCATTACATTTTAGTGGATGCACCCGACGTTGGCCTGTTTGCTGAGCTTGCGAACCCAAAGCGCAAAATCATCACCGATACTGAGTTATTGCCGTGGTGGATGAAACGGATGCCAAAAGCGATGTCGCCCAAAGGTAGACGCGTCTGGCTTTCGCCAAGAACCATGCCGATGCACGGCTGGCACATTCAACAAATCATGAGGATCGCAGTTGCAAGCATGCTCGACGAGGATGGTCTGCTCTATTGCGATTCCGACACCGCATTCATACGCGACTACGACCTAAACAAGATGTGGCATGGTGAAAGAATGCGGCTCTGGGCCGAGCCCGAGGGCGCATTGACGGCGAAAAACGACCATCTGCACTGGGCTGAGCATGCTGCTCAAGCTCTTTCAATCCCTGCAAGAGAGCGCGTGCTCGACAATTTTGTTTGTTCATTCGTCACGTGGCGGCGGCAAACAGTCATAGATATGTGTGCCCATATCGAGCGCACACACAGCAAACCATGGGTGGCAACGGTCGCTTCCAGTCGAAAGTTCTCCGAGTGCATGCTCTACGGCGCATATGTACACGGTGTTCTCGGTGGCGCTGATCATTGGAACACCACTCATGAGCTGTGCCCGATGAAATGGTTCAACCCGGCACCAAGTGAAGCGGAACTGACAAGTATGGTGTCCAACTTGGCCCCTGAAGCTGTAGGCGTCGGCGTGCAGTCGTTCATACCGCTACCCCCAGACATGTTCAGGCGTAGTGTTGCACCCAATGTTGCTCAAGCGGCTTGATCAGACTGGCTTTGCCGGGCGATCCAACACGGAGTATGTGACCGAAGCCGAGATCAGATAGAGGCTGCCAAAGACGGCGTTGGTCCATACCAACCAAACCATCGGATCAGTTCTCGTGCTCAGGAGCGCATAAATCAAACCAAGTTTTGCAACGCCCAAAAGGCCATAGTTGGCGAGACGAATGAATGTCTGCCCACGTCCGTAGAGGAGTTCAGCCTGATACTCGATCAGGTTTCGAAATGCAGGCACGAGCAGCACGAGTGAGAGCAAGGATGCCGTCGACGCCACGTTGGCACCAAGAATATCTGGCTTGATCCATAGAACGACTATCATCGCCAGTATGGCAGCGGTAGAGATCACAAATACGCCCAGTTCAAAGCCGACACGCACACTGAATCTACTCATGATTTCGGGTCGTCGCATCAAACGCTGGGTCAACAGAGTTGAAAAAGTGCGCACTGGTAACGCCGTTAAATCGACCAGCCGCATGATAATGGCATAGACGCCCGCTGCTGCCGGTCCCCCGAGCGCCAAGACTGCCAGCTTGTCGAGCTCTGACTGGATATAAAACAACACTTCTGCGCCGGAAACGGAGAACGCATCTGGCAATCGACGCTTGTAGAGAGATAGCCTGAACCTTAGCCGCTGTTTGGGAAAAAAGAACGCTGTTGCGAGCAGCGCAGCGACAGTCTGTGCTACAAAATAAATGCTGGCCCATTGTGCTAGATCAGGCGTTGTTTGAAGCGCCAAAATCACTGCGGCAACTGCCTTCATCGCGAAGCCAAAGACAATAATGAAGCTCGCTGTGCCGAAGCGTTCCAACCCTTTATTGATATTGATCACCGCTTCCACGGAGCGCCACATAAGCACTTCCGATAGAACGATCAGCATGAATGGGAGCAATAGCATTGATGCTGCAAAGAACAGTGCATGGACCCCGAACGCCAGTAGCGTAACCAATGGCAGGGATATCATAACTGCAACCAAGTAGCCGGACGTGTATGTCCCGATCAGTTGTGGCTTGACCGTCGCTATTCGATAGAGCGGCGACAGGAAGCCGAAACCCGATACCCGCGAAAGCACGATGCCAACCGATGAAGCCGTCGCAAAGAGGCCGAATTCGGTGATCGTTAGCGTGTTGGCGACCAGATAGAAGTAAAAGAGTTGGATGAAAACCCGGATGACATCGCCGGAAACTGCGCGCAGATACTTGTTTGCAAAAACCGCAAGGCTCTCGCGTGGCGCAGCAATTGGGGTCATTTGTAGATCTGTGACCGACATGGGAAAGCCAGTATCAGCTTTTCCTTAATTTGCGGTTTGACGAAGCAAAAGCGTCCTAATGAGCGCGAAAATTAACGTTTTGTTTCCCATAAAAATTTAGCTTCGTTTTACCTTTGGGGCATGATGCCCTGATCAATTCTGCGGAACCCATGTTCGACAAGCCTGCCAAAAATGAGCGTCGGTCTCTGCTAACACTCGCCGTGGATAATGATGAACGGCCTGCCCCCAAGAAGCGCAGACGAACGAACCCCGTTTCCGACCACGGTGCCGGCGTTTTGATGGATGCGCTTGGCGAGCAGTTTCGAAACCAAGAACATCCAAAATCAACCAATGACGTCGATATCGATGCCATTGAGCGCGAATTGAATAAGATCGCGGAAGACGCCCAAAACATCTCTAAGCCAGCTTACGCTACCGCAACAAGCGGTCCAGCTGGCGCGATGTGGTCTGCTCAACCAGTTTTTGGCAGTAGCGGCTATCAAACGCCTTCAACGGTTCATGAAACGCTTCTCGATCCCATAATTGTCGGCCAAACAATGTGGCGGTGGCGGTGGCCAATTCTTGCCTGCGCCGTGGGCGGAGGTGTGCTCGGCGCCATGGTTGCGCTATCGCAACCCAAAGAGTTTACGTCCTTCGCTCAAGTGTTGCTTGACCCTCGTGAGTTGCGCCTGATCGAGCGCGACCTGACACCGGAGTTTCTTTCCAACGATGGTGCCTTGGCGATTATCGACAGCCAATTGGAAGTTGCCCAATCAACCGCTGTTCTCGAGCAAGTGGTTGCACGTACCAACCTGGATCAAGACCCGGAGTTTAATGGCTCGGCTGGCGGCGGGATCGGTCTGTTGGACGGTATTGGTTTGATCCGCTCGCTTTTTGATGAAGAAACGCCCGTTGACACCAGTGAGCGCGTGACCATTGAAAGCCTGCGCGATGCGCTGGTTACCGAACGTTCCAGCAGCACTTTTGTCGTCAATTTTGGTGTGACGTCGCAATCTCCTCGCAAAGCGGCGCGTCTTGCCAATGAACATGCGCGGGCATTTATTGAACGCCAATCCAGCATTGAAGCCGATACAGCCAGCGTTGCATCCGACGCCTTGCAGGAGCGGCTCGCATCGCTTGAAGCTGATGTTGCCAGCGCTCGAAAACAGTTGGCCGACTTTCAAGCAAACAACAATTTGTTCGGCCAAGCAGGCGATGAGATCGGCATTGAAGAAGTATCTGCACTCAATGGCGCCCTGGTAAATGCCAAAGCTGCAACGGCCGATGCCAGAGCCCGTGCGCGCAATGCTCAAGGTATCAACGTTTCTTCCGTCATCACTGGCGCTGTTCCTGCTGATCTGACGACACCTGCCCTTACAACATTCCGCGCGCAATACGCGTCGTTGCGCCAAAATGAGGCTGGCTTGGGTGAAACGCTGGGGCCGCGGCATCCTCGCCTGTCGGTGGCTCGTGCGTCGGTGGAAGCCGCACGCCAGGATATTGAGCGCGAACTGCAGCGCATTGTTGATGCCGCCCAAACTGAGTTGGAACGCGCGATCCAGTCGCAAAATGAAATCGAGGCACAACTGGCGCAGTCTAATGCAGACCTTGGCGCAAGTGGCCAGTTGCTTGGCGAACTACGTCGTTTGCAAAGCGAAGTCGCTGCTGCCGAGGGCGTTTACCAGAACGCCCTTGTTCGAGCGCGTGAAGCAGGTGAGATCAGTGCGCTCGGTTCGGTTAATGCCACCATACTTGCCCCGGCAGAACCTGCGTTGGAGCCATCTTCTGCATCTAGACGTGTGATCACTATGCTGGGCGTCATGGGTGGTTTTTTGTTTGGTGCAGGTCTCGCCTTTCTGGCTGGCTGCATCAACAGTTTCCGGGCACGAGCGAGCCACTCTAATCATACACGCTTTGAAGATGGCCCAAACGCGCCTGAGGGACCACCGCCGCCACGCCGCAAAAACAAAGACGAACCAAAGAACGAAGCCCCTAAACCTGAGGGATCAAAAGACCCCATGCATTATCCTGGATATCCATACTATCCCGCCGCACAACCTCAGCCAGCTTATGCACACGGCATGCAGCCGCAGCCTGTTGCTGTTTATCCTGCCGCCCCGCAGTCGGCACCGTTTTATCCGCCGGCGCCGATAATGGCGCCCTTCCAGCCGATGGCTGCACCAGGTTATCCAACACAGCCCCAACCGGTTTTTGTGATGGCACAACCACAACAACAGGCGGCTCCTGCGCCTGCGCCAACCGCAATTGCACCGACGGAAACGACCGACTTGCGAGAAGAAGCCGAGATCAATGAGCTTCGCCAATCCGTCAGTGATATTCGTGAAGTGCTCGACCATTTGGTCTCAAATCGTGGCCGTCGCTACGGTTAGCTGTTTACGACCCGATTTCGTCTCAACAAGGTGTCGCCTATGGCACCTTTTTTGTTTAAGCCCACCTCAGATCGGGTAGAGGTGGCATGACTAAAATCATTGACGGCAAGGCAAGAGCCGCAGACATCACAACGAGTGTGAAACAAGCGACTGATGCGCTGGTGAGTTCCGGCGGCGCACAACCGGGCTTGGCCGTGATCATCGTCGGTGATGATCCAGCATCAAAAGTCTATGTGGCCAACAAAGCGAAGACCGCCGTTGCATGCGGCTTTAAGTCGACCGAGCGGCGCCTGCCAAAAGAAACCTCTGAGCAAGAGCTTCTTGCGGCGGTAAGCGCACTTAACAATGATCCGACTGTGAACGGCATTTTGGTGCAATTGCCGCTACCTTCCCATATTGATGAAGCAAGCGTGATACAGACCATTGACCCACAAAAAGATGTCGACGGCTTTCACTTTATGAATGTTGGCAAGTTGGGTACCGGTGCCGTCACTGACGCCTTTGTTCCGTGCACGCCGGCAGGCTCGATGCTCTTAATCCGCGATGTCCTTGGCGCAGACCTCAGCGGTAAAACGGCAGTCGTTGTCGGGCGTTCCAACATCGTCGGAAAACCCATGTTCAACCTGCTGCTAGCAGCCAACGCAACTGTGACGGTCGCCCACTCCCGCACACCAGATTTACCTGCGCTGTGCCGCTCTGCAGATATTCTGGTAGCGGCAGTCGGACGCCCGCAAATGGTCAAATCAGACTGGGTGAAACCCGGTGCGACCATCATTGATGTCGGCATTAACCGCATTGACGCGCCAGAACGTGGCGAGGGCAAATCCCGTCTCGTTGGTGATGTCGACTTTGATGATGTCGCAGAAACCGCTGGCGCGATAACACCGGTGCCCGGCGGCGTTGGTCCGATGACAATTGCAATGCTGATGGTCAACACGGTGACGTCAGCTTACCGTGCTGCTGGAAAAACGCCGCCAACATTCTGATCCCCGCGACTTTGGGCTCACTTGCGTGAACCATATTCAAGTGCCACATCGTTGGTCATGAGCGGCACTTCGCCAAGAAAAATTGATCGCTGGAAACAGGTCTTTTTAGGCCTGCTGCTTGTTGCGTTCTGGAGTGGCCCGCTCCTTCACAAATCTCATGCGGGAAAGCCGGACCTTACACGTCTGGTCGAGTTCGTGAAATATGTGACGCCAGACGGACAACTTCCCGATCTTTGTGTTGGCGGTTCAGCTGAAAACGATCATCTTGGGTTTCACCTTTGTGATGCGTGTGTAGCAAGCTTACTCGGCGCACTGGACACCCCCCAAATTGCGAGCATTACCAACCAGCCAGGATTGTCCAGAAACTGGTCATCTGTTGCACCAAAAGGCGCGCAGGAAAACTCGGCACGCAGACCGTTTCAGCCACGCGCACCACCGGCGAGCTAAACTTCAAAACACAAATCCAAAGCGAAGTTAGTTTTTTAGCGGCGTATCAACGCGCCTGCTTTTCTAAAGGTGTAGGACCATGAACAAAACAGTTCTTGTAGCGGCATTGATTGCTGCATCCTCAAATCTGGCAATGGCTGAAGCTATTCAAGTCGGTGACATATCAATCATGAACCCGGTCGCGCGGGCAACGCCCGCCAATGCACCGGTCTCGGCCGGCTACATGACCATCACAAACAATGGCGCGCAGGCTGATCGCCTTATTGCGGTAGAGAGTGATTTCTCCGAACGTGGCGAGATCCATGAAATGGCGATGGATGGCGACGTGATGAAGATGCGTGAGCTTGAAAGCGGCATCGAATTACCCGCCGGTGAGAGCGTAACGCTTATGCCGGGCGGCCTGCATCTCATGTTCATGGGTTTAAATGAGCAGCTGCTGGAAGGCGAAACCCGGGACGTGACATTAACATTTGAAAACGCAGGTTCGGTCGATCTGAGCCTCGATGTTCAAAGCCTTGCAACGATCCGTGAAAACATGGCCGACGGTATGCAGATGAAGGACCATTCGGGCCATGATCATGGTCATGGGCATTCGCATAAGTCCGAATAAAGTCACCAGCTTGTGAAACGAGAAACCTTTTCCCTAAAGCAATGAAGCCTACTTCTACTGCTTTAGGGAGGAGAGATCATGAAAAAACTCATTCTTGCGGGTGCATTACTGGCAGCAAGCACCGCCGTGTCGGCGGCACAGGAAACACCTTCTCCAGAGGGTGCGCGCGTTTACATTGCCAATCTTGAAAATGGCGCAACCGTCACTTCGCCGGTGACCGTAATGTTCGGGCTGGAAAACATGGGCGTTGCCCCAGCGGGCGGCGATTTTGAAAACACCGGTCACCATCACTTGCTGATTAACCGCGCGCCAATGGGAGAAGGTTCGGATGGAGCAGAAGAGCTGACCTATGCGATCCCTGCAGACGACAATCATCGCCATTTTGGCGGTGGGCAGACACAGGTGACGCTCGACCTTCCAGCCGGATCACACACGCTCCAGCTGGTTCTCGGCGATCAGTTCCACATTCCGCATGATCCGCCGGTCATGTCGGATGTGATCACGATCAACGTGGAATAGTCCTTACCTTTAGCCAAACACGCTGGCGCCAGCGTCAGCGTGTCCAGCCACACGGCGGAACGTGTCGAAGAGTTCGCGACCCACGCCGTGAGTGTTGGGCTCCATGTCTTCACTGGCCTGCGCGCGGCTCGCCAGTTCAGCTTCATCCACCAACAGTTCCAGCGTCCCGGCAATTGCATCAACACGCACCATGTCACCATCTTGGACCTTGCCAATCGGGCCACCATCAAGCGCTTCAGGCGTTACATGGATCGCGGCAGGCACTTTGCCGGACGCGCCCGACATGCGCCCATCTGTAACAAGTGCCACTTTGTAACCGCGGTCCTGTAGAATCCCCAAGTTTGGCGTCAGTTTATGCAATTCCGGCATGCCGCTGGCCTTTGGGCCTTGGAAGCGGATGACGGCAACAAAGTCTTCCTCTAGTTCACCTTTGCGAAAAGCGTCCTGCATCGCATTTTGCGAGTGGAACACTTTTGCCGGCGCTTCAATGATATGGCGTTCTTGCGCCACCGCAGACGTCTTGATCACCGCGCGGCCAAGATTTCCGGTCAGCACTTTAAGACCACCAGTTGACTGGAAGGCTTTTGGCAGCGGTGCCAGTACGCTTTCATCGCCGGATTTTTCTGGCGCCGGAACCCGCACTAGACTTTCGCCATCCAGCTTGGCTTCGACCATATAGTCGTCCAACCCTTCGCCCCAAACCGTGCGGACATCGGTATGGACATGACCGCCGGATGCCAATTCGCGGATCAGGAAGCCAAGCCCGCCTGCTGCCTGAAAGTGGTTCACATCGGCCTTCCCGTTCGGATAGACCCGCGCAAGCAAAGGCGTTGCGTCCGACAAGTCGGAGATGTCCTGCCAGGTTAGCTTAATGCCTGCTGCGGCCGCCATGGCAATCAGGTGGATGGTATGGTTCGTGGAGCCACCAGTTGCATGCAATCCGACAACGCCATTGACGACTGAGCGTTCGTCTATCATTTCTCCAGCCGGTGTGAACTCATTGCCCAGCGCTGTGATCGCCAAAGCACGTTTGGCAGCTTCTTTGGTCAGGGCATCGCGAAGTGGCGTGTTCGGGTTGACGAATGACGCGCCCGGTGTGTGCAAACCCATGATCTCCATGAGCATTTGGTTCGAGTTGGCTGTACCGTAAAACGTACATGTACCTGGTCCGTGGTAGGCAGCGCTTTCGCTTTCGAGCAGTTCTTTTCGCCCCACTTTGCCTTCAGCATAGAGTTGGCGGACCTTCGCTTTATCATCGTTGGAGATGCCGGTGGTCATTGGACCCGCAGGTATGAATATCGCAGGCAAGTGCCCAAAGGTGAGCGCCGCGATTGTCAGGCCGGGTACGATCTTGTCACAAACGCCAAGATAGACGGCAGCATCAAACATGTCATGAGAAAGACCGACTGCGGCTGCCATAGCTATAACGTCGCGAGAAAAAAGTGATAGCTCCATGCCAGCTTGGCCTTGCGTGACACCATCACACATGGCCGGTACGCCACCGGCAACTTGCGCAACGCCGCCTGCTTCACGAGCGGCTTCTCGGATCATCGTTGGAAACGTTTCAAACGGCTGGTGAGCTGACAGCATGTCGTTGTAAGCTGTTATGATACCCAGATTTCCAACAACATCGGCCTTCAGATTATCTTTGTCGGCCTGCCCGCATGCGGCAAAACCATGAGCAAGATTGCCGCAAGAAAGTGATGAGCGCTTGGGCCCTTGAGCAGCTCGATCTGCCAAGCGCTGCAAATAGACTTCACGCCCAGGTTTGGACCGTTCAATGATACGGTTCGTGACGGCAGCAACAGTTGCGTTCACGTCGAATTTGGCACTGGTCAAAACACACTCCCTGATGGTGTTTTTGCGGTATTTGTTTGTCGTTTAGGGCGCCCAGAAAACGTGGATCGGCACCACTTTCTGTTTAAGAACTGCACGCACGGGCATGGCGAGAGGATCGGTTCCCGCCAGAGCCTCTTCATAGACGAGGCGCTTTTCTTCACCTTCAATATGAAGCGCAATAAAGCGTGCATCAAGAATGTAAGGCAAAGTCATCGTCAGACGTGGCTCGCCAGCACCGGGTGCCTCCATGGCGATCACGTTGCGCTCGTCTTCCAGATCAATGGCGCTGAGGAGACGGCTACCCTCTGGGAAAAAGGACGCGGTATGGCCATCAGTTCCCATGCCAAGGATTACAGCATCAAGCCGCCCATCTTTAATATCCATCAAAGGTTCGGACTGCGCGGCACACTCTTCCGGCGTTGCCGCATCGACCACGTAAGGCACCAATTCTGCATCTGCAGCGCGGTTTTGTATTAGATGCCGTGTGGCAAGTCCCGCATTGGAGCGTTCGTGATCTGGTGGAACGATGCGTTCATCCACGAGACGTACTTTCACATCTGCCCAAGCTATGTCTGTCTTCGACAGATGTTCAAAAAATAGCTTGGGTGTGCTACCACCTGACACAGCCAGGTTGGCACTGCCGCGTGTTGCAATGCCACCACCCAGAACACCGGCAACGCCCATCGCCAACGCTTCCGCGAGCTGCTCACGGGTATCGTAAGTGTGAAACTCGATGTCACTCATTAACTAGACGCTTTCGTGCCAGGTGCGGCCATCGCGCTCGATCAGCGCGATTGAAGATGACGGGCCCCAAGTCCCGGCCGTATAGTTCTGCACCCGCATGCCGGTTTCTTCCCATGCCCTCAAAATAGGGTCTACCCACTGCCAAGCAGCCTCAACCTCGTCGCGGCGCATGAACAGGGTCTGGTTGCCCCGAATAACATCCATGATCAGGCGCTCATAAGCGTCAGGGTTGCGTACGCTGAACTCTTCGGCAAAACTCATGTCGAGCGGAACGTGGCGGAGACGCATGCCACCAGGGCCTGGGTCCTTGATCATAATCCACTGTTTGACGCCTTCATCGGGCTGCAGGCGTATCACCAGATTGTTGGACTGAACCTTGCCAGCGCCGGTATCAAAAATCGAATGGGGGACAGGCTTGAAGGCAACAACAATTTCAGAAACGCGGCTCGTCATACGTTTGCCTGTCCGCAAGTAAAATGGAACGCCTGCCCACCGCCAGCTTCCGATCTCGGCCTTAAGCGCGACGAATGTCTCAGTGTTAGATTTACCGCCTTCCAGCTCTTCAAGGTAGCCTTTGACGGGGCCACCGCCTGACGCACCTGCCTTGTACTGACCACGCACTGTCAGCTTCTCAACATTGGCGGCGGTAATGGGCTGCAAAGCGCGTAACACTTTGAGTTTTTCATCACGCACCGCGTTAGCATCCATCGATGATGGTGGCTCCATGGCAACGAGACAAAGAAGCTGCATCAAATGGTTCTGCACCATGTCGCGCAGAGCGCCAGCTTTGTCATAATAGCCTGCACGGCCTTCAAGCCCGACAGACTCGGCAACCGTGATCTGAACGTGGTCGATGTGGGCAGAGTTCCACAGTGGCTCATAAAGCGCATTGGCAAAGCGCAGCGCCATCAGGTTTTGAACCGTTTCCTTACCAAGATAGTGATCAATCCGGAAAATCTGATGTTCATGGAAGACCTGACCCAGCGTGTCGTTGAGTGCATTGGCGGACTTCAAGTCACGGCCGATTGGCTTTTCAACGATTATGCGGGTCTCTTCTGTGATAATGTCATGGTCGCGCAGCTTCGTGGCAATATCGCCAAAAATCGAAGGGCCGACAGCCAGGTAGCATGCGCGTTTGCGACCCTCTTCGTCCGGCAATGCTTTAGCTAGATCAGGCCAGCCCCGGTCAGACTTAGCGTCAACTGATACGTAACTCAGTCTTTGCAAGAACAGTTTTAGCTGATCTTTATCCAGCTCATCTTTGACATGTTCTTCAAGCGCCTTTTGAGCGAAAGCGCGATACTCATCATCACTCATTTCAGAGCGAGAAGCAGCGATAATACTCGTTGGCTCTGAAAGCTGGCCATCGACTTGACGATGATAAAGCGCGGGCAGCAGCTTGCGCTCGGCCAGGTCACCGGTACCGCCAAAAATGATCAGATCAAACGGATCAACGGGAATAATCTGTGCGGACATTGGGGTGCGTCTCAGTGTGTCTTGGGATCGCTGGTTGCTATAATCTAATCGATTTAAAAAAGCTAGCCCATTCCCTCTTTCAGGCGCCAATTGTCATACAGGTTTTAATCAACGATGTAGAGATCGAAGTCGAGGCGCGCGTTGCCGCTATTCATGGTGTAGCCGGTTACTGTACATCCATTGCGAACAGGCGCGGCACCGGTCAGCGTCAGGCGACGGCCAACTTCACCCACAACCCGGATCGAACCACTGACATTGTAAAGCGCAGGCGCACAGCCGCTGCGGAAGACGCGCGCTTGCCCGGAGTAATTGCCGCCACTTTGAACGCCTGAGAAAAGCACCGTGCCCGGTGTCACGCCGACCCGTGCGATACTGGCTTTGGGCCTTGCATAGACAATCTGCGCCTGACCATTGTTGACACGCACTTCCATGAGAGATCCGTTGTGGTCCGCGGTGATGGTGAAACTCTCCGCATGAGCCAACATGCTGGAGGCCGCGACCAAAAGTGTGGCGAAAAAAGTCTTGATGATGGCCATGTCCAGCTCCCTGCTATCGGCTATGTTCCCAAAGGTAAGCGTAGCGTCATGAATGTAAGCTGAACATATCTGGACCCAGTAAAATGTTGACCGATCTTCAACGCATGCTCCGTCAAAGCGCAGTCATCTTGCTTTTCAAGCGACACCTGCAACAAGATATGTTTCGCTTGGGAGGGCGTCTATGGCGGAAAAGAACATTGAAACGCTGAGCCGAACGATCGCACAGGACTATGCTGCGCTAAACATAATCAATGGGGAAAAGTGCGCATCGATTTCCGAAGAAATGCTTCCGGTAATTTGCCCATCAGATGGTGTTGTGTTCACGCAAATTCCGGCAAGTGATGTTCAGGATGTGGAAAGGGCAGTGTCTGGAGCGCGTCACGCTTTGGAAAAAGGCCCATGGGCTCGTATGACCGCAACCGAGCGAGGCCGGCTGCTCACCAAGCTTGGCCTTTTGATCGAAAAAAACGCTGATGAACTGGCTGCCACTGAGAGCCGCGAAACGGGCAAGCCAGTGCGCCAGGGCGTGGCGGACGCTCAAGCGACAATCCGCTATTTTGAGTACTATGGCGGTGCCGCCGACAAGGTGCATGGTGATACAATACCCTTTTTGGCGACCCACACGGCCATCACGATGCGCGAACCACATGGCGTGGTTGCTGGTATTATTCCCTGGAATTATCCCATGCAGATATTTGCCCGCGTTGCAGGAGCCGCGCTGGCAATGGGTAATACACTTGTTATCAAGCCGGCAGAAGATGCATCACTGACGTCGCTTCGCATTGCTGAACTTGCGCTTGAGGCAGGATTCCCTGATGGCGTGCTCAACGTTATCACGGGACTTGGCGCTACGGCAGGTGCTGCATTGAGCGGCCACCATGATGTTGATTATGTGACCTTTACCGGCTCACCGCCCACGGGAACGGCAATTCAAAGTGCAGCTGCCGGCAACAATCGCGGCGTTACAATGGAGCTTGGCGGCAAATCCCCACAACTGGTTTTCGCTGACGCGGATTTGGATGCGGCTGTTCCCGTTATCGTCAACGCTATTATACAAAATGGCGGACAAACCTGTTCTGCGGGATCACGCATTCTCATCGAAAAACCCGTCTATGCTGAAGTCTCTAACGCTCTGGCAGAGCGGTTTTCTGCCCTTGTTGCCGAACCGCACTGGAAGGACGGAGATCTTGGCGCTCTCATCAGTGGAAAGCAGGAACTGCGTGTTCAGTCATTTATTGATGATGCTTCATCCTCGGGGCTAGACGTTTTAGCAAGGGGACAGGTTGCGCAGGATGCGCCAGCAGGCGGTTTTTACCAAGCTCCGGTCTTGTTTGGTGACGTCGGTTTTGAAACCAAACTCTTTTCCGAAGAAGTCTTTGGACCAGTACTGACGCTGACGCCCTTTGACGATGAGGCCGATGCGATACGATTAGCCAATGCCACGCCCTATGGACTTGTTGCAGGTGTTTGGACTGCTGATGGTGCGCGCCAGTTGAGGGTCGCAAAACGGGTACGCGCCGGCCAGGTCTATATCAATGGCTATGGCGCGGGTGGCGGCATCGAACTGCCGTTCGGTGGCTTCAAAAAGTCTGGTTTCGGGCGCGAAAAAGGTTTTGAGGCACTCAAAGATATGAGCGCAATGAAAACTATCATCTTCAATCACGGATAAGAGGCGGACATGAGTGACAGACTTGCCGGCAAAGCAGCGATCATCACGGGCGCCGGGTCGGGCTTTGGCGAGGGCATGGCACGTCGATTTGCGCAAGAAGGGTGTCAGGTTCTGGTGGTCGATCTTGATCTTGCTAGCGCGGAAAAAGTGGCATCAGAAACTGGACAGCTAGCTACGCCCTTCCGTGCCGATGTTTCATCATCTGATGATGTTTCTTCGATGGTTGAGGCAGCAATTTCCCGTCTCGGTAAGATTGATATCCTCGTCAACAATGCGGGTTACTCGCACCGCAATGGTTCGCTTCTCAACGTCACTGAAGATGAGTTTGATCGGATCGCCGATGTGAACATGAAGGCAATCTATCTTGCGACCAAGGCAATCGTTCCGCATATGCGCGCCAATGGTGGTGGCTCAATCCTGACAACGGCGTCCACTGCGGGCCTGCGACCGAGGCCGGGATTGACTTGGTACAATGCGTCCAAGGGCTGGACGATCACCGCAACCAAATCAATGGCAGTTGAACTGGCCGAGCACAACATTCGCGTGAATTGTCTCTGCCCTGTTGCCGGGGAAACCGGCATGCTTGCAACTTTCATGGGCGAAGATACGCCTGAGATACGCGCCAAATTCCAATCCGTCATTCCGCTGGGTCGTTTTTCAACGCCACTGGATATTGCCAATGCTGCGCTTTGGCTGGTCTCCGACGAAGCTGAGTTCATTACGGGCGTTGCCCTGGAGGTCGATGGCGGCAGATGTGTATAATTTGATCTATTCATCTAACGTGATGTCAAAATGATTATGCGCAAGCTTGGTCTGGGTAACTGGGACGGGCACACATGCAACTTGTTGACGATTTCGACATCCAACCGGATGAACTTGCTTTTACAGATCCACTGACCGGGATTGCGAACCATCGACGGTTCCAGAAGCGGTTACAGCATTTGCTCGAAGAGCGACGAGAAGACCCCATCCCGTTCACCGTGGCCTTGGTCGACATTGATGGCTTTAAACCAATCAATGATCTCTTCGGTAAGGCAGCGGGCGATGCAATACTCAAACAGATTGGTCTTCGTTTGGGCGCGCTTGTCGGTGAGAATGCGACGGTCGCACGTGTTGGTGGTGACGAGTTCGGCTTGATATTACCGATGATGTTTCATGAAGTCTCCGCAAGCGATTTTGGCCGGACACTCACCGAAGTTCTGTCCGCGCCATTTGATGTTGGGGAACGTACGGCGCGGCTTGCATGCTCAGTGGGTCTTTCCGTGTTCAGCGATCCTGACGATACGGTCGAAACGCTGACGGGAAAGGCAGAAGCTGCCCTTTATACTTCGAAAAAGAATGGCCGTGGTAACTCGGTCGTTTACACCTATGAGATGGAAGAGGCGGCGCGTAAAAACGCAATCATAGAGCAAGCATTGCGCCGCGCCGTTTCTGCAGGAGAAATTGAACCGCACTTCCAGCCAATTGTTGATCTCAAGTCACGCGAAACAGTCGGGTTTGAATGCCTGGCACGCTGGGTTGATCGCGATCTTGGTTTTGTTTCACCGGCTGTGTTCATTCCAATCGCTGAAGAACGCGGGATCATCACCGCCATGTCGAAGCTGGTTCTGCGCAAGGCTGCGGAAGCGGCTGCACAATGGCCCGAAGAAATGTTTTTGGCTTTCAATTTATCGCCCTCTCAATTGGTGGATGCCAATACCGGCCTGCAAATACTTTCAATCTTGAACAAGTCCGGTCTTGCGCCGCAAAGACTTGAGATTGAGATCACTGAAACGGGTGTGATGACGGACCCGGCATCAGCAACCAAAATTATCGAAGATCTACGATCTGCCGGCATTCGCGTTTCGCTGGATGACTTCGGGACTGGCCAGTCATCGCTGGGCCGTCTACGTGATATCAAGTTTGACAAGCTGAAAATTGACCGCGCCTTTATCGCCGAACTCTTAAGCGACCGCCCTTCGGAACACATTGTGAAAGCTATTTTGGCCATGTGTGACGGCCTTGGCATGGATGTCGTTGCCGAAGGCATTGAAGAGGAAGCAATTGTCAGCCGGTTGGTCGAATTCGGATGTACAAATGGCCAAGGCTATTACTTTGGTAAGCCAGTCGATGAGATGGATACGCTGGGATATCTGAGAGACACTTACCGGGGTGCTTTGCGCGTCAAGGCTTCCTAAAAACAGCGACCGGCCTCCCCTTGTTGCAGGCGAGACCGGTCAGTCATTCAGTGTCAAAATCTCAGCCGTTGGAAGCTAACTTGGCATCCACCTTCGGCCACCATTGTGACAGTTTTTCCGCAAGGCGGTCGGGGCTGATGGGCTTTGGAAGGTAATCTGACATACCCGCTTCCAAGCATTTGTCGCGATCACCTTTCAGCGCATGTGCAGTAACACCAATGATCGGTAAATCCTTGTGTCCGCTTGCGCGAATTTCCTCGGTCGCTTCAATGCCATTCATGACAGGCATTGAGACATCCATCAGCACAATCTTTGGATTAAGCCGCTCCACTGCATCGACAGCTTTCTGACCATTGTCGACAATCTCATAAGTGTAGTCGAGCTGCGCAAATATTTGTCCATAAACAAGCTGATTGACTTCATTGTCCTCAGCAATCAGCAAGTCAATCTTCGGCTCTCTTGCGGTTTGAGGGCTCGTTGAAACTTCTACATGTTCGGTTTTCGACGCTTCAACTGAGGCCGTCGATGGCTTGTCGCGCATTGCACTGCTGCCTCGACCTTCGTCCGCATGCTTGTTCTTAGCAACAGGCTTGTCGGCAGTTTTACCTGCGGCACCGGCGTTCGTCCCCGAAAGCCAAGCCAATGCTGCTTGATCTTCTATACCGCCAAATTCAGTTGCGCTTTCCGGGTCAATTCCCAAGCGAGACTGTAGTGCGCTCACAATGCACTCGAGCAGGTGCGATGAACGCGCTGGCTTAAGAAGGTGATGATCTACTTCAAGCTCACGCAACATTGCAGGCTGCAGGGCCTGATCAACGGAAGTCAGCAGAATAACCGGCATATCACCGATCTCTTCGTTCCCGCGGATTTGGCGAATGACCTCATCGCCGGTCATGTCAGGCATTTGATAGTCGACAATGGCGATATCAGCGCTGTGTCCTGCACGTGCTGCCTGTTTGAGCATCGCAAGACCTTTTGGTCCGCTCTCGACGGCAAACGCATCAAATGCCCATGCTGTCATCTGTTCCATCAAAATGTCACGGTTGACCGGGTTATCGTCGATGATGAGTACGCGTGCACCCGATACGTCAACCGGTATAGTCTTGGCCTTGCGCATCGCACCCTCTTCCACCGGCAATTCGATTGCAAACCAGAAGGTTGACCCCTTGCCGACCGAGCTCTCCACGCCAACTTTACCACCCATCATGTCAACGAGCTTGGCCGTGATGGCGAGGCCTAGGCCCGTACCCTCATGACGTCGGCTGGCCGATGTATCAACCTGAGAAAACTTCTCGAAAATGGTCTCCAGCTTGTCCTGCGGGATACCAATTCCCGTATCCGTCACCTTGCATTTCAGCAGGAAGCCTTTTTCCGTAACATCGCCGGACACATCCACCAGCACATGGCCTTCTTCGGTGAATTTGACGGCATTTCCCATCAGATTGGTGATGATTTGGCGGAAACGGCCGACGTCGCCAACGAAGCGATCTGGAAGGTCAGGCGCGACACGCGCGATCATTTCCAGCTGCTTTTCTTTAGCCTTGGCGGAAACCAGCGTTGCGACATCTTCAATTGATTCACGCAAATTGAACGGCGCGGGATCAAGTACAAGCTGCCCGGCATCAATCTTCGAGAAATCGAGAATATCATTGATGATTGTCAAAAGTGCATTGCCGGATTTGACAATAATGTCGGTGAAAGTCTTTTGTTTTGGATCGAGCTCGGACTTTGCAAGAAGCTCGGCCATGCCCAGGACACCATTCATGGGAGTGCGGATTTCATGGCTCATGTTGGCCAAAAACTCTGACTTGGCGCGGTCGGACAGTTGAGCCTTCTGTTCGGCTACTTCCAGCGCCCGCTCGCGGTTGCGAATTTCCGTGACATCAGTCAGAGAAATGGTCACATATGGCTTGCCACTATCCGTCTCGACACGTGACTTGTGCACGAGGCGGCTGCGTTGCTCGCCATCTTCTTCATAGTCCTCCTGAAGTTCGACGACATTTCCGGATGTAAGCGTCTCACGCTCCGACTTTTCAAAGTACTCGGCTTCTTCTCCAAAATACTCCGACGCCCGCTTGCCCATGAAGTCCTCAGGGTCGGCCTTGTGCAATTCCGCGAACCGCTTGTTGGCAAAAATAATCTCTAGGGTCTCATCCTTGACCAATATGCCTTGGTCCAGAGCGTTTAGAATTTCCTCAGCCAGCTTGGTGCGCTCGACGGCTTCCGCCAATGCATCTTCGCGTTGTTTTTGCTCGGAAATGTCGAAGTAGGTGACCATTCTTTTGCCGGAAGAAAGAACACTGACGGAATAGATTAAAGTCTTGCCGTCTCTTCTAACAAACTCGCGTGGCGCCACCTCGCCCGCATTGATTTCCTTTACGCGGTTGCCAACGTATTTTTCCCACTGCTCATCGACGACATCGTAAACACCGTTTTCCCGGTTTACATCCAGCAGCGCCCGGAACTGACATCCATCCGTGAAATTATCAGGCGAAGTACCCCATATTTCGTGAAACGCCGAGTTGATGAACAGAACTTCAGCCTCTTCATTTGCCAGCACAACGCCCATGCCGATAGAGTCGAGCATTGAGGCCATATCGGCCTCAAACTCAGCGCGCATTTCGCGCACGTGTGTTACATCTGTGGTCGAGCCAATGAGGTACTTATTGCCATCATTTCCCCGAAGAAGGCTTTTGCGCGCAAAGCAGTGTCGAGGCGTCCCTTCGCTCGACATGATCACCTCGTCGCGATGGATAGGATCTCCTGTTTCGAGAATTGAGCGATCATCCGCCATCATTGTATCGCCAGCGGCTCCAAAGACCTCCAAGTCAGTCTTGCCAATGGCTTCATCGACGGGCACACCAGACAATCGCGCCCACGATGTATTGGCGTAAGTAAGCTTCAGGTCGCTGTCTTTGGCATAAATGGCAACCTCGACATTATCCAATATCTCGCGGAACAGAGCGTTTTCATTCTCAGAGAATGCGAGGTCCGACTTGCTCTTTTTGAGTTCAGTTATGTCGCGGCGAATACCGATAAAGTAGCCGTTTTCAAGACGCTGATTTCGCATCGCGATGACACGACCATCATTCAAGTGGGCTTCAAAATTGTGGCTCGCATGTTCGAAGCTGTCGCGCCATTGCTTTATCTTTGCATCGCGATCAGCGCCATTGCCACCATCGCGGTGACCACTGTCATAAAGACGATCAAGGTAGGTCATGAGCGGTGTCCCCGGAGGTACATCATCCTCGCTCATGCCAAATATCTCGCATTGGCGCGCATTTGCGATAACGAGGTTGTTCTCGCTATCAAAAACCAGGATGCCGGTGTCCACTTGTTCACAAATGGATCGGATGATCTTGTTCTTCTCTGCCAATTCACTCTGAATGGCTTCGAGGCTACTGCGAACCTGAAACATTTCAGTGACGTCGCGACCGATGCCGACATATCCGAGAAACTCACCGGATGCATCAAAGCGTGGGTCACCGCTGACGACCAACCAACGCGAGTGTCCGTGGTCGCCATCAAAATGGTAAAGAAAATTTCGGAAAGGGCGGTGCGCCTTCAAGTCGTTGATATGTGAAAGAATGCGCAGATCATCGCGATGGTCTGCATTTAAAATCTCAACGCGGCTCTTGCCAAGAAGCTCGTAACGCGAAAATCCGGTAATTGTCTCAAACGTTTCTGAGAACCATGTCATGCAGTGGTTGGCATCGCTCTCCCAAACCCATCCACTATCGGCGAAGCTCAAGGTTTGCGCAGTGTCACGACCAAAACGGGCCGAAACCTCAGTAAAGAGACTTTGAGTGGCAGTGTCATTGCCATTGACAGAAGACATGAAATGGATCCGTTGCTTTTTAGTGGCTGGATTCACCAGCGGTAAACCATGTCGCCAATCTGCTACGTCACTGTTGACAAGAGCTTAACGCCAACACCCATTTCAAGCTTTGTAGATCTGGTTGAAGCATTCAGCCACCGAGCTGACAATCTGAACAAGACTTAAGAATTAATGACTGAAAGTCGCTATCTAAACATGAGGGCTTTTGTCATTGCGAAAATAACGAAAAATGGACGTGTAGTTGTTAGAAAATACTACCTATACGCTAATAAACGCCCCTAGCGCGACGTATTATTTATTTTTTGAGAAAAATCGCACTTTTTTTTCTACAACTTATGATCCACAATCAGCGAGAATGCGTAATTTTCTTCAAAAGAAAATCTCGCGGCCAAAGTCACGCCGTTTTACAAATATGAAATTCAATTTTAAGTTTAAATTACGAAAGAATCTGTAGATTTTTTGATATAAATTATTTGAAAACTCTATTTCTGCTTCTATAATGTCTATCTAGCTACTTTGTTTACAATTTGATTCTTTTCAATTCACTGTAGCTATTAAATACATAATTAGGAGACTAACATGAAAAAGTTGAAATATATACTCCCAGCCTGGCTATAATGGGCGCAGCAACAGCTGGATTGGTAACAACAGCTATGGTTAGCGCCGAAGCGGAAGCGAATAACTTCTGCTATTACTGCGCCAATGGCGTACTACCAAAGGCCTATTGCAGAGACATACTTCTCTGCCCTGTGTGGTAAAATTCTTTCTGTAGATCTATGGTTTGGCTTCCTTCATTTTGGGAGCCGAACTGTATTATCTATTTTTATCCTTTTTTGAAAGCACCAGCGCTGTTTTCGGCGCATTGCGCCCAACAAATGCGGCAAATATCCTCGACGATTTAATGAGTGTGGTGCCCGGGGGCGGATTTGAACCACCGACACGCGGATTTTCAATCCGCTGCTCTACCCCTGAGCTACCCGGGCACGTCTGACAGCTTTTGAAGGGCTGTGTTGGCGGCTATGCCGCTCAGAGTGCGCGGGTTATATCACCAAAGAAGCAACTGTCCAGCGCTCCTTACCTGCTTTTTTCAATTGAGTTTGGTTTCAATGATCGCCATGTACCAAACACGGGTATGCGGGGAAACTCATGGCCATTGAAGACGAAAAGCCAATCCGTTGGGGGATTTGGAGCACGGGCAACATTGCAGGCAAATTTGCACGTGATTTGCCAGCGGTGAGTGACGCCATTTTGCACAGTATCAGGTCCCGGGACGTCGCATCCGCAAAAGCCTTTGGCGATAAGCACGGGAGGAATGTTGCGGCATTTGACGACGACCGGTTTCTCGACGATCCCGATTTGGACGCAGTCTATATAGCCAGCCCACACATATTTCATTGCGAGCAGGCTATAAAAGCCATTGAACGCGGAAAACCGGTGCTTGTCGAAAAACCGCTGGCGATGAACGCGGCCGAAGCTAGAAAGATCGAAGCTGCCTCAAAGAAGCATGGTGTTTTGGCCATGGAAGCGACCTGGACCCGCTTTTTGCCAACAACTCAGCAGGCACGGGCGATACTTCTATCTGGAGACTTGGGGAAGCCTGTTCGCGCCGAAGCGACCCTCCACTTCTACTGCCCTTTTCAGCCAAATCATCGCCTGTTTGACCCGGCGCTTGGTGGGGGTGCCATGCTCGATCTGGGTGTCTACCCGCTTTCCATCGCGCAGTTCCTGCTTGGCGACTTGCAACTAAATGATGCCCGCTGGGCGGCTGCGCCATCCGGCGTTGACCACAATGCGCGCTTTGAGTTCACCGCCGGCGATGTGCCCGTCGATGCTGCGGTTGGCTTTTGGGAAACCCGGCAGGAACAGGGTGATAACCGCTTTATCGTCTACTGCGAGAATGGTGTTGTAGCGCTTGATCGCCCCATGGTTGCTGCGCCCCGCGTCATGGTTTGGAAGCGCCCCCTCAAACAGCTACCGCTCATCGAGGGCAGCAAGCTTAAACGCGTATGGGCGAAATATCGCTACAAACCAGACGCGGTGTTTGCCCCTAATCGAAAGACAACGGGCCTCAACTTTCAGGTAGAAGCCGTGAATGCAGCCTTGCGTGCCGGTCAGCTTGAAGTGAGCGATATGCCGCTTGGCACCTCTGCCAATGTGCTTGAGATCATCGAACAGGTGATCGGTCGAGCACCCGGTACAGGGCCTTACCGATGAGCCTTAAGTCCGGTTGTCGCTGGGCGTTTCCTGGCCCTCAATCACGCCACGGAAACGATTAAAGAACTGCTCCATATAGTCCAGACCCTGATCGAAGTCCTCTTGGCTCGGCAAGCCCTCAGACCATTCGCGGGATCCAAGGCTTGAGCCGCTCTGCAACTTTGTTTCAAGTTCGTCGACGCGCATCTGAAGCGAATTCAACTGCTTTTGAAACGCGGCGCGCTCGTCCGCAGCAGCGCGACAGATAAGCTGGTTGCCGTCTTCCGTACAAAAAGCCATATCGCCCGTCTGGGTGTCCATGCGCACATAACCGGTCGCAGTACGTTCAAGGATAAATCTCTGTGTTTCGGCAGTCGCCGGCAAAGCGGTTCCGGTTGCCGCCAATGCTATGAGTGCTGTCTTTCTCATCACAAACCCCGTTGCTGTTGGCATAATAGCACATGAATGCGCAGTAAATTGTGGCGGACGCCGCGCATCGCTTGTTCGAAAGCACGTTTTCGCTAATGACGTCGATATGAACAAGCACATCTATAAAATCGCAACAGTTGAGCAATGGGATCAGGCCAGGGTAGATGGCATCTTTCGCGGTGCACCCATCGACCTCGCTGATGGCTACATTCATTTTTCAACCGTGGACCAGGTGCGTGAAACAGCTGCGAAACACTTTGCAGGTCAAGAAGACTTGTTACTCTTGACCATCGAAACCTCAATTCTGGGGGATGCGCTCCGATATGAAACGTCTCGTGGCGGTGCCTTGTTTCCTCACCTTTATGCTGAGCTGCCATTGGCAGCGGTAATAGAGGTTCAACCACTTCCCATCGGTTTTGATGGAACTCATACTTTTCCAAGTGACGTGGCAGGCGTGTAGTGCATAAGCTTCTGGATCGCATTGGGCGTTGGCTGGCCTTCCGCATGGAAGCTGAAAAGGCACATGGCCTTGCGATTGCCGGACTAAAAACCGGCCAGCTCGGGCCACGTCAAATTGTCCAAGATACCCGTTTGTCGGTCGACTTGGCAGGATTGAAATTTCCAAATCCGGTCGGCGTCGCAGCGGGCTTTGACAAAAATGCGGAAGTTTATGAGCCACTCTTAAAGCTTGGCTTCGGGTTTTCTGAGGTAGGGACACTGACGCCAAGAGCGCAGGCGGGCAATCCACAACCGCGCGTGTTTCGGCTTCCGCTCGATCATGGTGTGATCAACCGTTTGGGGTTTAACAATGATGGACATGGCCCTGCCGTCGATCGGCTCAGGTTGGCGCCTCCAACCGGCATTGTTGGCGTGAATATCGGCGCAAACAAGGATAGCGAAGACCGGATCGCCGACTATGTTGCCGGTATTGAAAAATTTGCAGACTTGGCCGCTTATTTCACGGTGAATATTTCATCGCCGAACACCCCCGGCTTGCGCGATCTGCAGACCCGCGAGAAGCTCGCAGAACTGTTGGATCGCGTCGCCGAAGCGATGCAACGCCAACAACGCCCTGTGCCCGTTTTTCTGAAAATTGCGCCTGATGTAACCGAAGCAGATCTTGACGAGATATGCGATGAGGTTCTCGCAAAAGCGATTGATGGTATGATCATATCCAACACAACGCTTAGCCGTGCGAACCTCGCCCGTGACATTAATGAGGCTGGAGGCCTCTCCGGGCGCCCATTGTTCGAACGCTCAACAATCATGCTCGCAAAGGTTCGCCAACGGGTAGGTCCAGACTTGGCGTTGGTTGGCGTTGGCGGTGTCGAGAATGCTGCGACCGCACTTTCCAAAATCCGTGCAGGAGCAGATTTGGTACAGCTTTACACCGGGATGATTTATCAAGGTCCTCATATCGCGCAGGAGATTTGCGCGGGACTCACTAGGGAGTTGGATGCAGGCGAGGCGGCTTCCATTGGCGATTTGCGCGACAGTCAATTGGACGAATGGGCGGCGCGGCCGGCTCCAGCCTAGGTCAAAATCTGGCGGGCTTTTCGCGGAAGCACTGCCAGCATTGTTATACCGCGTATAACAAGCCAAAGATTGAGCGCAAGCCATAGCCCGTGGTTAGCTAGTGGCGGCACCAAGAGCCAGGCGAACACAATGAAGCAGGCCAAAGCCAACAGCATCAAATTGCGCATCTCCCGCGACCATGTTGCACCGATGAAAACACCATCCATCTGGAAAGCAAGCACGCCCGCCAGGGCTGTCAGTGCGGCCCATCCCAAATAGGTCTGCGCTTCGGCACGGACCTCCGTAGAAGTTGTCATAAGTGCGATAAAGTTGTCGCCGAACACCAAAAGCACACCTGCCGCTACCGTAGAAATCAGGAAACCAAAACCAACTGTACGTTTTACGACTTCCCAAAAAGAGGCCTTTGCCTTTGCACCAACTGCCCGGCCCGCTAACTGCTCTGATGCTGCGGCCAGGCCATCAAGGAAGTAGGCAGAAAGCAAAAAGAAGTTCATGAGTATGGCGTTCGCTGCCAACGTAACTTCATCAAATTGTGCGCCAAAACGAGTAAACAGAAAGAACGCTGCAACCAGCGCAAATGACCTGATCATGATGTCAACATTGACACCCATGAGCCGGGCAAAATCAGTACGGTTCAATATGATTGACCAGCCAGGCGCCTTTGATCGATCAAACTGCCCGCGCAGCCAAACCAACGCACCGATTGCCACAATTGCCTCACCGATAACCGTAGCCAAGGCAACGCCAGCAATCCCCCAGCCGAGCCAAAGGCCCAATGCAATCGACAATGCAATATTGAGACCGTTGATCAACGATTGCAGCGCAAGGGTAAGAATTGATCGTCCTTGGCCGAGCAACAATCCGAGCATGGCGTAATTGGCAAGCGAAAACGGCGCACCAAAAAAACGTATGGTGATATAGGTCAATGCTGCGGCATACACATCAGGCGTCGGGCTCATGAACCAAAGGGCAACCCGGTTCAAAACCGGCGACAAAAGCAACACAGCAAGGCCAATGACCGCTGCCAGGGTGAGCGCGCGCCAGAAGACAGCCTGCTGCTCTTGTTCATCACCCCGACCCATTGCTTGGGCCACAAATGCCGTGGTTCCGGTGCGCAGAAAGTTGAACGTTGTGAACAAGACTTCAAAAATGACAACGCCAACCGCCAGGCCGCCTAACATGGCAGGGTCGCCAAACTGACCAACGACCGCTGTGTCCACCAAGCCGAGCAGCGGCACCGTCATAAATGACACCGTCATTGGTACTGCAATACGCAGAACCAAGCGATTGGTCACCTCAAAGTCATTCGCGCCCTTTTGGCTGTTCATGGGCATACCGTTTCACATGAGCGATCTTTTACAAGCCACTTGCGGTTCTCAATGTGTCACATACTTGGCAACTCATGGTTTTACCTATTGTGCATAGCCCAGCCTATGATGCTGATTTTGATCCGGCACATCGCTTTCCGATGGGCAAATATTCGGAATTGGCCCGCGTTTTGGTGGAAGATGGTTTGGCATCGCCGGGCACATTTATCGTTCCGGAACCAGCGCCAACCAGCTGGGTCAAACGTGCACATGCTGATGAGTATGTTGACCAAGTATATGACTTCAACGTGCCAACCGACATACAAAAGGCCATCGGATTCGAGCTGACACACAAAGCAATTTTGCGGGCTCAATGTGCCACGACCGGAACGGTGCTTGCAGCAAGAGCTGCTTTGGAACATGGAGTTGCCTGCAACAGTGCCGGTGGCAGCCATCATGCGCACCGGCTTCATGGTGCTGGCTTTTGCACGTTCAATGATGTCGCCGTGGCTGCTCATTATTTACTGGCAGAAGAGGCCGTCAGGCAAATCATGGTCGTGGATCTGGACGTGCATCAGGGTGACGGGACCGCGGACATTTTTGCAAATGATCCACGGGTGTTTTCGGCTTCGATCCATGCCGAGAACAACTATCCGACTGACAAGAAAGCCTCAGACTTTGATCTTGGCCTGCCAAATGGTTTGGATGATATTCACTATCTGAAAACGCTCGCGCTTGCCCTTGAAGAGTTAAGAGCGGTGGCGCCAACGCCCGACATCGTCTTTTTTAACGCCGGTGTTGATGTTCACGCCGACGACCGTCTTGGGAAACTAGCCCTTACAGATCAGGGCATCGAAAAGCGCGAACGATTAGTGTTTTCGCATTTTCATCACCGGGGCATCCCGGTCTGCGGCGTTATCGGTGGCGGCTATTCTCGAGATGTCAGGGCGCTTGCTAAACGCCATGCAATCCTGTTCCACGTCGCCAGCGAATTTGTCTAATCAGCTACGCCGATAGTTCATCAACCGCATGATGACAAAGACCGGGATGACCACGCTGGCGCCCAAAATCAACCAGTCACCGAAACGGCCCAATGCAGCAAAACCCTGCGCCCACAGCTTGGCGAAGAAGTCGACAAAGCCTTGGACAATGCTGGCAGGCGTCCAGCCAAACACGCTCATAACCATGCCGACAAGAATGGAGATGACCACCAGTTTGATGATCGTTCTGCCAACTGTATCGCCAAGAAGATTTTGCATTTGTGCGCCTCCGCCTTGGTTGCACAGGTAGGTTCAAAGACGATGAAACACAAGTAAAAGAGAAGCTAGGGTCAAGCCTCAGGTCGGCTGTGATCAAACGATCATCGCTTCAAGCATTTCCAACCGGTCTGCTTCACGGGCAGGCTTGTCCCAGCGCAAACGGCTGATACGCGGGAAGCGCATGGCCACACCCGACTTATGCCGCGTAGACCGGTTCAATCCTTCAAAGGCGATTTCGAGAACAAGGCCATGATCAGGCTCAGCACGCACAGAACGGACAGGGCCAAATCGCTCAATGGTGTTGTCGCGCACATATTTGTCCAGTTGCTTCAGCTCATCGTCGGTAAAGCCGAAATAGGCTTTGCCAACTGGCACAATCTGCGGATCATCTTCCGGCCCGGTCCAGACGCCGAATGTAAAGTCCGAGTAAAATGAAGAGCGTTTGCCGTGACCGCGTTGCGCATACATCAACACCGCATCGACCAAAAACGGGTCACGCTTCCATTTGAACCAAGGTCCCTTGGGACGTCCCGGCACATAGACGGAGTCCCATCGCTTCAGCATCAGACCTTCAATGATCGGATCGGGCGGATCGTTGCGCAGTTGGGCAATTTCTTCCCAGCTCTCAAACCGGACAAGCGGCGAAACATCGAACCGCTCAGGGTCCAGATTGGGTACAAACGCCTCAAGGCGCGCGCGGCGCTCTTTGAATGTCGATGGCCGCAAGTCCATTTCGCCATCCTGCAGCAAATCATAGGCGCGTACGAACACAGGAAACTCAGCCTGCTTTTTGGCGCTGACTGTCTTGCGGTTCAGCCGCTGTTGAAGATCACCGAATGTACCAACCTCAATGCCAACGTCGCCTGAACGTCCGACTAGTAGCTCACCATCAAGGGACCCTTCAAAGTCCATCGCAGAGAGCAAATCCGGGAAAGAATGAGAGATGTCATCGCCGGTGCGAGAATAAATCCGGGGCACGCCACGCTCGCAGGTGACTTGTACCCGGATGCCATCCCACTTCCATTCTGCGGCGTAGTCTTCTGGTGTGTATTTTTGCAGCTCATCGGCATCGGTCGGGGTGGCCAACATGACCGGGCGAAACGGAGAAGCTGCCGCGCTTTCCGGTTTTTCAGCTTTTCCATCAAGCCACGCGAAAAGCTCCAAAAATGGCACGTCCAAACCGTGCCAAAGCTCTTCAATCTCGTTGACATCCTTGTCGCCATAATCGGCAAGCGCCTGCTTGATAAGGCGGGACGACACACCAATGCGCAGTCCTCCCGTGATCAGTTTAATCAGCGCATAACGCCCTTGATCATCCAGTTGATCGAGCCAGCCTTCGACCAGCTTGGGGCCTTCCGAGCGCGACGCATTTTGGAGCGTTTCAACAATTTCCGATAGGCGAAGCGCGACGGCTTCTTCGCCGTCCCCTTTGGCTGACCAGATAAGCGAAATCGTTTCGGCCATGTCGCCGACAAAATCATAGGAATAGCCAAAAAGCACCGGGTCGACGCGTTCTTCCACCAGCCCGCGGATCATGGCAGGCTTCACGGACGGAATATCCAGATCACGCGTGATGGCCGCAATCGCGTATCCTCGGTCGGGGTCCGGCGTGGTGCGCACATAATCCACCAAAAGCCGCAACTTGCCGTTGCGCGATGGCATGAGAACGAGACGGTCTAGAAGTTCGGCGAAGGGTTTCATCTACCACCGTTCATCGGCTCTGATCGCAAGGATTTCCTGATCCCACATGTAAACACAATCGCAGATGATTTCTTCAGGATAGGGAATGTCAAAAATTCCTACCGCACTCTGAACGAAAACACCCAACTCTTTGTATGTGCCAGCTGGGCGAATTCCAGCCGTGGTGGCAACTTCTAGCTCATTTGCCTCATCAACATTTATGCGCAAGTCGTTTTCCTTAAGCGCCAAATTTCTGCTCTCAAGTAGCCAGTTCATTTTTGGGTTATCTGCGCTCAGTCTGTGTCGATCGCTTACAATCCTTCTGGCCTTTTCATCTGACTTTGCCTCGTGTTTGATGGTGTGGCCCACCGCACGCAGCGTCGCCAGGGCGCCGATCCATAACACCTCGTAGGTGTCGCGGTCTAAAGTGTCGCGTAGCAGGTCCGCGTAATTGCATACCTTGTCGTTCAGCCTTTGCGCTCTCAAAAATTTCATCTCACTCCGCCTCGTCCTCATAGCCCACTAAATTCAGCGGTTTGGCCTTGATTTGATGGAGTTCGCACCAACGCACGAGTGCCTCCTCGCGGCCATGGGTCACCCAGATTTCGGAGGCTCCGGTTTCACGGATCGTTTGGGTCAGTTCGTCCCAGTCCGCATGATCGCTAAGGATCAGCGGCAGTTCGACACCGCGTTGCTTGGCGCGTTGACGCACACGCATCCAGCCAGACGCAAAGCAGGAGACCGGATCGGGAAAACGCCGCGCCCATTTGTCCGCAAAAGCGGACGGCGGGCCGACGATGATCTTGCCTGCGAATTTGTCTTTTTCGCCCTTGTCGATGGTAGCGGGCGCAAGTGGTCCAAGCGCAACACCCTGGCTCTCATAATAATCACAGAGCTTTTGCATCGCGCCGTGGATGTAGATGGTGTCATGATAGCCCGCATTGCGGATGAGTTTGATAACGCGCTGTGCCTTACCAAGCGCGTAAGCACCGACCAGATGCGCGCGCTCCAGGAAACGTTTGACGCTTTGCAAAAGCCGCGCGATTTCATCCGCATCATCGGGATGACGAAACACCGGCAGACCAAACGTTGCTTCCGTGATGAACACATCGCATGGCACCACTTCAAAGTTAGCGCAAGTGGGATCTTGGCGACGCTTGTAATCACCGGAAGCCACAATCCGCGTGCCATCGAGCTCGACGGCAATTTGTGCTGAACCGAGCACGTGACCGGCCGGATGCCACGAGACAGTGACGCCGTTGATGTCAACCATGTCTCCTAGCGCGGCTTCTTGGGTTGCACCTGCAAAGTTCGCCCCATAGCGGATGCCCATAATGTCGAGCGTCTCACGCGTTGCCATGACATGCGAGTGTCCCGCGCGGGCGTGATCGGCATGGCCGTGGGTGATCAGTGCACGCTCCACGGGCCGAACGGGATCGATGTAAAAACCGCCGGGCGGGCAATAAAGACCTTTGTCGGTTGGATGTAGAAGCTGGTCGGGGCGCATGGTCTGCAACATAGCGGCATCGCGCCGCTCAACAAGACGCTTTCCAGAACAAGACAGGAACGCTACATCTGTTTGCAATGACCGAAACGCTGCCTCTATTTGCTGAGCAGTCTGCCGCACCGGTGTCCTTGCCTGCGCGGTTTGTGCGCTGGTTTGCGGAAAAGGGCTGGCGACCGCGTGCGCACCAATTGGAGCTGCTTGGGAAAGCCGAAGCGGGTCTTTCCACCCTGCTGATCGCGCCGACTGGTGCAGGAAAAACGCTAGCAGGGTTTCTGCCTGCGCTGGTGGATTTGGAGCGGCGCGACAAACCCAAGCCTGGGATGATCAAGCCCGGTGTGCATACGCTCTACATCTCGCCGCTCAAGGCGCTGGCCGTCGATATCGAGCGCAACCTCACCAAGCCGGTCGATGAAATGGACTTGCCGGTTCGGATCGAAACTCGCACTGGAGACACGCCGCAAGCCAAGCGCCAGCGACAAAAGACCCATCCGCCGGACATTTTGCTGACAACACCCGAGCAGGTCTCCCTACTGCTGTCGCACAAGGATGCGCCGCGTTTCTTTGGTGATCTTCGCTATGTAGTTCTCGATGAGTTGCATTCGCTCGTCACATCCAAGCGCGGCCATATGCTGGCTTTGGCGCTGGCGCGCTTGCGTCGCTATGTCCCCGACCTGCAGTTTATTGGACTGTCCGCGACAGTGGCCGAACCAGATGATCTTCGGCGATGGCTTGTCGCGCAAGCACCGCATGAAGAGCGTTTATCGGAGCTGATTGAAGTTGGTGGCGGGGCAAAGCCCAACATCACGATTCTCAAAGGCGACAACCGCATCCCATGGTCCGGGCATTTTGCGCGCTATGCGATGCCAGATGTGTATGAGGCGATCCAGGCGCACCAGACAACACTCATCTTTGTGAATACCCGCTCCCAAGCCGAACTCCTGTTTCAGGAACTGTGGTCAATCAATGAGGATTCGCTGCCCATCGCCCTTCATCATGGATCGCTGGATGTCAGCCAGCGCCGTAAAGTCGAACAGGCCATGGGCAAAAATGCGCTGCGCGCTGTTGTTGCCACCTCCACGCTCGATCTGGGGATTGACTGGGGGGACGTTGATCTTGTGGTGCATGTGGGGTCGCCAAAGGGCGCGTCGCGGCTCGCACAGCGGATCGGACGGGCGAACCACCGCATGGATGAGGCATCGAAAGCCATCCTCGTTCCGGCCAACCGGTTTGAGGTTTTGGAATGCCAAGCTGCGCTCGATGCCAATTATCTCGGCTTTCAGGATACGCCTCCAGTGGGTCAAGGCGCGCTTGATGTCTTGTGCCAGCATATTCTCGGCATGGCATGTTCGGAACCTTTTGATGCCGACGATCTTTATGCCGAAGTCAGATCAGCGAGCATCTACACCGACTTGCCTCGCGAGACATTTGATCGTGCGGTCGGCTTTGTCTCCAATGGTGGATATGCGCTGCAATCGTACGAACGCTATGCAAAAATCCGGCTGGGTAAAGATGGGCTATGGCGCCTCACTCATCCTTCAGTGGCGCAACAATATCGCCTGAATGCGGGCACCATTATCGAAGCACCGGTGCTTGCGATCCGCGCTGTTCGTAAAGGCGCCGGTCGAATGAAACGTGGCGAGCCGGCGCAAGCTGCCACCATGCGCGGCGGACGCGTGCTGGGTAAAATCGAAGAGTTGTTTTTGGAGACCCTGACGCCGGGCGATACGTTTCTCTTCGCAGGCAAAGTGTTGCGCTTTGAAGGCATTCGCGAAAACGAATGCTACGTTTCATATGCAGAGGGAAGCGAAGCAAAGATCCCTTATTATGCAGGTGGCAAGTTTCCAACGACCACTTTTCTTTCGGGTGAAGTGCGCAAGATGCTCGCCGATGAAACGCAGTGGGATCGTTTGCCCAAGCAGGTTTCCGACTGGCTCGGCTATCAAAATTGGAAGTCGGTGATGCCGGGTGGCGACAAGCTACTCGTCGAGACTTTTCCACGCGGCGAACGTTTCTACATGGTCGCCTACCCGTTTGAAGGCCGCCTCGCCCATCAGACGCTATGCATGTTGCTCACGCGCCGGCTGGAGCGTGCCGGCGCTCAACCGATCGGTTATGTGGCTTCGGACTATGCGATCTCCATCTGGTCGCGCAAGGACATGGGCGCGATGCTGGAGCGCGGGCAGATGTCTTTGAATGACCTGTTTTCACAAGATATGCTGGGTGATGATCTGGAAGCGTGGCTCGATGAAAGCTTCGTGTTCAAACGTACCTTCCGCTATTGTGCGCTCATCGCCGGGCTGATTGAAAAACGCCATCCGGGCAAGGAAAAATCAGGCCGCCAAGTCACTGTCTCAACAGACCTCATCTACGATGTCCTTCGCTCGCATGAACCCGACCACATTATCATGCAGGCAACGCGCCATGACGCGCGTTCGGGCCTTTTGGATGTGGAGCGGCTTAATGATCTGCTTGCTCGCATACCGGGGCGAATCGTGCATAAGAATCTGGAGCGCATTTCGCCAATGGCGGTGCCGGTGATGCTGGAGATCGGCAAGGAGCCAGTCCTTTCATCCAACACCGGCGATGACATGATGGCAGAGCATGCAATGAATGTGGATGACCTCGTGCGCGAGGCGATGGGAGAGGATGCGGTCGAAACATCATGAGGCCAGCTCTAAAAACCATAACTGACGTGGAGAGCGGCGCCGCACTTGCATCCAGTTTTGCAGGCGAAGAGGTGCTGTTCGATCCAGCGGGTATCTTGTTTTTTCCGTCACTTCGCCTCCTTGTGGTCTCGGATCTGCATTTGGAGAAGGCATCTTCATTTGCGCGCAAACGCATTTTTCTGCCGCCCTACGACACGGCGGCGACTCTAACGCGACTAGCAGCTTTGGTGGCCAAGTATGATCCGGCAATTATCGTCAGTCTGGGTGATAGTTTTCATGACGAAGAAGCAGCGCTGCGTCTTTCATCAGATACCAGGCGAGCAATTGAAACGCTGGTTGTTGGTCGAGACATGGTTTGGGTAACAGGTAATCATGATCCACACCCGCCCGCTGGCTGTCCAGGCGACACGGTCGATGAATTGGCCGTCAGTGGCATTACATTCCGCCATATTGCGCAGCGTCTGTTTGGTGGCCCGGAGATTTCGGGGCATTACCATCCAGCAGCGGTGCTGCGCGCACGCGGCAAAAAGGTTCGGCGCAACTGCTTTGCCTGCGATGGCCAGCGGATGGTCATGCCAGCCTTTGGTGTTTTGACCGGAGGTTTGCCGATTAGCCACCCGGAGGTAAGCGCGTTATTTGACCGAGCACGCCTTTGCGCATTCATGCTCGGGTCAAATCAGGTATATCCGATCAGTGCGAATGATCTGGTCGGCATGCCCTCAAAGCGTAGCAAAGCTCGCGGCTAGCATCGTCAGCGTAACAAGACCCGTGAGGATCAAACGCAAAGAGCCAAACCAGCTTGGCGCACCACCCTCTACCACCAGCTTGTTGTCCCACCAGCCCATCGCAATAAAGCCGATGGCGAACATCAGAAACGCCACATTACCACCGATGAATGCGGCTACCCACGCCCAAAGCGAAGGAATGACGGACATCGCAAGCGTCAATGCTTGCCGCCGACCGTCTTCAGCCACCAAACCGATGCCCCAACGAATACCGCCCAAGAATGAGAGAATAACTGCGGCATAGCCAATCAAAAGCATCTGCGCTGAAGGCGCATAGGCACCACCAAAGACCATGCCCAGTGCGAGTGCGCCAAAGGGAATGTAGCCAGCCAGACCCAGCCAGAACGCCGCTTTTTTCGTATCCATGAAATCCCTCTTATACGCAGCTAGTCGCGTCTAAAAATAATGCGCCCCAGCCAACCGATGATGAGAGCAGCCAGGACAGCCAAAAAACCGTACGCTGCAGACTGGTCACGAGAGAACTCAAACACAGCAAACTCCAGACCCGCTTTTCTGATGTTGAGCGTCGCGTTGGTTTGCCCGACAAGGCTCCCCTGCTTGAACAGATAGGCACGCGCGACATGCTGGCCTAGCGGCACGTTTGCCGGGAGTTCAAGACGTGCACGAAAGAGGCTTTGCGAAATGAATTGAACACCGCTTGGAAATGACCGAAACAACGCCTCTTCCACCTTAAGCCTGCGGACCTCTTCCAGAAACTCGCTGTTTCGCGCACGGATATCGTCATCGCGGATCAGATTTACGCTATCTATATCCAGCGCGAGGCGTTCAATGGTCGGCCCTTCCGCCATATCGCGAATTTGGCGGGTTGAAGTGATCAGATAAGATAAGGGCACGTTGGGTAACGCCAACTCATCAACATTCATCCAAACACCAAGAACCCTGTCTTTGCGTCGCGCCGTTAGATCAGCGACTGGCCCAGACAAGACAACGACCACATCATAGCGTCCTTGGCGTTGAACCAGCGGATCAACATTATCAACAGAACCGAAGATCGTGAGCGTTTCACCGGCAAAATTTGATGTAATCTCGATGACTTCAGTTGAAAGACCGATCTCTATGCGCTCGACTTCGTTTTCCTGTGCTTTGGCAGCCATACCAAGCATGAATATGAGCGCTATGAACGCCAAGAGAATCCGTCTCATGCGATACCCGCCCCGACGGTGTAAATGTCGTCCGGTGCCACAAAGAGTGTGTAAGCAAGGCGGAACGCGACAGCGAGCACAAGAAGGGCCAGCATTGCGCGCAGTTGCTCGCCGCGGAGGCGTTGCCCGGCATAGGCACCATATTGCGCGCCTGCCACACCGCCGAGCATCAATAACACCGCCAAGACAATATCCACTGTTTGGTTGGCGATGGCCTGAACAATGGTGGTGTAGGCCGCGACAAAAATAATCTGAAAAAGCGATGTGCCTATAACAACATTGGTTGGCACGCGCAGCAGATAGATCATGGCAGGTACCAGGATGAAGCCGCCACCAACGCCCATGATCGCCGCGAGCATGCCAATGACAGCGCCAAGCAAAACGACAGGGATCACACTGATGTAGAGCCGCGATTGCTTGAACCGCATTTTCATGGGCAGCCGATGGATCCAGTTGTGTTGCCCTGGCTTTCGCATAGCCACAGGTGTGCCCGCACGCGACTTGCGCCAAGCGCTGACACTCTCCTTGAGCATAAGCGCGCCGACGATCCCTAGCATCAACACATAGAGCACGGAGATAATCAGATCCAATTGCCCGACCTGCAAAAGGTAGGTGTATATGATGACACCGATCGATGATCCTGCGATACCACCAATCAACAGTACGACGCCCAGTTTGATGTCTACGCCTTTGCGTCGAAGGTGCGACAAGACCCCCGATACCGAGGATGCAACGATTTGGTTTGCGCCCGTTGCAACCGCAACTGCAGGCGGAATGTTGTAGAAGATCAGAAGCGGCGTGATCAGAAAACCGCCACCGACGCCAAACATGCCTGACAGAAACCCAACCGCTGCCCCCATACACAGAAGCACCAGCGCGTTGACCGACAGTTCGGCGATGGGCAGATAGATTGCCACGCCCTTCTCCAGTGGGTTAGCGATACGTTCCTTACCGGAGCGTCATGCGCTCACGTTCGGTGCCTGTCAAATACACTTAAGGACAATCAAGCAGTCAGTTCGAGCAACTTGCGGACCAACTCTTCATTGACCTCACCGGTCGGCTCCATGCCCTTGTCTGCCTGGAAAGTGCGGATTGCCTGACGGGTCTTTTCACCCATCACGCCGTCGACCGGACCCGCATCATAACCATTATTGTTCAAGATGGCCTGAATGTTGCGAACCGCCTTTTGCATATCAATCGGTTCTGAAGGCGGTGGTGCTGCGGCTGTGCGCATTTGATCCGTCTGCCAAGCATCCGGCACGGATACGATATTGGCGGTCTGATCCGTCTGGCGAGCGCGCCAAAGCGCCACCTCATCCTGGGCCATCTTCAATGTATCGGGGTCCATGCGCTCAGCAACCGTGTCACGCTTTGAAGCTGCATCGCCATCGCCATTTTTTGCGGCCAGCGAGAACCATTTGTAGGAGTTTTTCAGGCTGGCTTCCATGCCGTCACCGCGAACAGCCATGACGCCCAGATTATATTGGCTGTCCGGCACGCCATAGAGCGCTGCCTCTTCAAACCAGCGAACTGCCTCGGTCAGGTTTGGTGCTCCATCAACGCCGTTGGCATGAAGCACGCCCAAATTATGCATCGCGGCGGCGTTGCCCTGTTCGGCAGCCAATTTATACCATGATTTGGCCAGCGAAAGGTCTTTGTCGGTACCAACACCCTTTTCGTAAAGACTTCCAAGTCTCTGCTGCGCGGGCGCATAACCAGCTTCTGCACTCTTTGTGTACCAGTTGAGCGCGTCGGCATTGTTTTGTTGAGCGCTTCCAGGCCCATCAGATTGCGCCTTTGCGGCAAAATAGTCGCCGACAAGGAACATCGCTGTCACGTCTCCGCCGCGGGCGGCGTCTTGCATGGCAGGCGTGCCCGCATCTGTTGGAATGGCCGCGACGGGTGTCGGGTCGATGGCAATTTCGGGTTGTACAGGAACAGCTAGCGTTTCGGGCTGGGCAACGGCCTCTTCAACAGCTTCAATGGGGCTAGCAACGTTGCTTTCAATTTCGACGACACGAGGCGCCTCAATCAACTCCGGTGTGTCGACAGTCTCGACTGCAGGTTCGACCGGGTCAGGTACTTCAACTGCCTCTACGCTTTGCTCGATGGCAGGCGCTGGCGGCGGTGCAACAGCTACGTCTTGACCTCCGCCAAGTAGGCCGCGAACAAAAGGCAATGCCAACATTGCAACCAATATTGCTGCAGCGCCGATGAGTATCGGACGTCTTTTCTGAGTGAGAAGACCGCTGACGGTGGATTTTAATCCGTCACTTTTCGAGACCGTCCGCGTTTCGGCGGCTTGAGCATCATTGGCTGCAGCCTGAGCAGCACGGCGTGCAGCGGCAATAAAATCAGACTTTGAAGACGTACTGTCTATTTTGGGCGTTGCGGGTGCTTCAGCGGTCGCTGCGGCGGCGACAGCAGGTGCCTTACCACCCTCACGCTCTCTACGAACGCGCGCAATGATTTCTGCGACTTCTGCCTGAGCGGTGTCGGGTTCAAGTGGCGTGTCGGAACCTGTATTGTCATATTCAGGCAGTTCAGCTTGCGTTTCAGCGCGTTCGCCACCACGCAAACGGCTAGTCATAGTTTTGAAGATAGACTTCTTCTCAGTTGGTGCTGTCTCCTGGACATCAGCTTCATTGCCAGATTGCGCCATCGCGGCAATTGCTGCGCTGGCTGCCGCCTGTGATGGCGTGAGCTCGGGTTTTGCTTCATCCTGCTCCGGCCCGTCAATCGACGGTGCGTTGTCGATTGAAATTCGTGACGTCGCTGGTTCCGCGTTCAAGCCAGCCTGGCTTGGAATTGCAGGTGCTTGCGGCTCTGCGACCAAGGGAGCCTGATAACCTGGAAACTCGGATTGTTCCTCAGCAGAACTCCCCGCAACACCAAAAGCTTCAGCGCGTGACGTCGCATTGGTCTCGGAAAACTGAGGGGTATTTCTTTCAAGGTCCGACAGGTGATCAACAACCTTCAATAGCGTATCATGTATTGCTTCAAAGGTTCGCTCGTTGCGCCCGTCGGCCTCCCGGGCCAGCGTTTCAAGGGACTTTAGATCATCAGATAGGCGTTCAAAGTCTTGCGAGGCAATGCCGTTCAACTTGGCCTGGCTCAGCACTTCTTCGGCGGCAGAGCGTGCGGCCTGCATGACATCAACGCCAGTCCCCAGCTCGCCATCAACCAACGTTTGAGGGGCGACAGCATTATTGGTCTCGGCCAAGCGAGCGGATAATTCTGCGATTTGTAGTTCAAGAGACTGCGTATCAAAGGCACCAGCGGCGCCTACAGCCGGTCCATTGTCAGCGTTCTGAGTTAGAAACCGTGCTATGTCATCTAGACGTTCTTCCATGGACTCAAGCGGTGCCAAGGGCGCGCCTTCAACTGGACGCTCATCAAGCGTTCTTGCAAGATCGGCAATGCGACCTTCCAACGATGCAACGGCTTGATCAACGGAACGCCCCGTATTCTCGGTTGAAAGCGACAGCTGCTGGGTTAGCGCGTCGAGGCGGCTTTCAATCTCTTTAACCGAAGGAGCAGCTAATTCGGCACCCTGAGAAGCTTGCGAATTGTGCAATAGCTCTACAATTTGATCGAGACGCCCAGACAAAGCTGCAATCTCATGTTCATCGGCGGCGGCGCCTTGGCTCGGAGAAACTTGTAGTTCCGCAACCCGCTCTGCGATCAAGGTCAAGGCTTCATGGACCGCCGGATCACCGTTGCTAGCCTGTTGCAACATGTCCAAGCGATTGAAAATGTCAGTGAACTGCGGTGTGTAATCACGTCCGCCTGCAGCTTGCATATCTTCAATTTGTCGGGTCACGCTCGCAATACGGGCTTCGATACGATCCAGCGTGTCATGATCGGTGCCACGACCCGATGCCGCGACGCCTTCCAGCGCGCGGTCGATCGCAGAAAATCGGTCGTGCATTCCGTCAAACAAGCTCTTTTCGAGCCCCGCCTGCTGATGGCCGAATGCCTCCATGGCACCAGCCAAGGTCTGAATGCGTTCCTCAAGCCCCCGCGTTTCGATGTCTTGCGGCATACTGCTGATGGTTTGGCTGAGCGTATCGAGACGAGCCAACATGTGCCCGACATCATCGCGGGTGGCCAGCGTGTCAGGCATGCGCGCGATTTCTCGCTCCAAAACGCCCCACCTGTCTGAGAGATCAACAAGCGTGTCCTGACGCGCAAGTTGGGTTACGGCGGATTTGAGGGCATCAATATCGCTGCGCAGTTCACGAATGCCCGCACCGGCACTGGTCGAAGCGCCGCCCATTGCTCGTATCTCATCGCGCAGTGCGTCAAAGTCAGCAGCTGGTGGTACCGATGATCGAGCCGACTTAGCACGCAGCGCCGCTTCTCGCTCGCGAATGCTTGCAACTTCACTTCTGGGTTGACGCTCATATCGGCTAGCGGGCTGCCTTTGCGCGCCTGCAATGCGCGTTTCAAGCGCGCTTAGCGCATCACTGAGGCGGTCTAACGTCCCATCACGTCCAATATTTTGGTTTCTGCGGTGCGTCATTACCGTTTGTCCTCTGTCCTGCACTGAAAGCTGCGCTGCTGTGAACCGCCGAAGCAGGCAAAGCCCTCCGTTAACTTTTCTTTCTCAAACGTGGTAAACATCGCGTTAATCAACGCACATTCTTTAAATCTGGAACGAGCGCTCCACTTAGAACGCGGGCGAGGCTTTCGTGTAACCTTGCGTAACGTAAAGAAACCTATGCGGGACCGATCAGGTGTGATGTGTTGGAATAAACAAGAACCGAAGCTTGACGGCTTTCCAAAGCGCTTCGAATGAGCTTAGCGATTTCCGCACAGAGGGATAAAGGAATATGACAATGACAGACCAAACGTCTGTGCCTGGCGACGGCGCCGTAGAGGAGACATTTCGGATTGGCGAACTGGCGCGCGAATTTGATGTAACGCTGCGTACTCTGCGCTTTTATGAAGACAAGGGGTTATTAAACCCACGCCGTGTCGGCAACTTGCGTCTTTATACGCGCGGTGATCGGGCAAGACTGCGGATCATCTTGCTCGGAAAGCGTGTTGGGTTTTCCTTGAAAGACATTCGGGAAATACTGGAACTCTACGACCCGGAAGGCGACAATCGCCGCCAACTGGAAGTGTCGATTGAAAAAGGCGAAGCTCAGCTTGAGAAACTGCACAGCGACCGTCAACAGCTGGACAATGCAATTGGCGAGCTCAACACCACGTTGGACAATTTGCGGCAACTATTGAAAAATTAGGCTTACAGCACCGTCGAGCATCTGCAAAACGCTTCAAAAAGCCTAAAAACAAACGAAAACACCAAGCCCGCTCTCAAATGTGCGGGCTTTTTTCTGTAAGGGGCAAATTTTGACGTTTACGCAAACGTCAAAATTTGATAGACACCATCCAGCCAAGGCGCGCCCCACAGCGCCAAGACCGTTTGGAGGAAATCATGCCCGCTTATTCAGCTCCGGTTGAAGACACGCTCTTTATTCTCAACGACGTACTCAAATATGAGAAGTATAATAATCTGCCGGGTTTCGCTGACGCCTCCCCTGACATCGTGGAAGCAGTACTTCGCGAAGGCGCTCGTGTTGCCGAGGAAGTGTTTTTCCCACTGAACCAGGTTGGCGATCAGCAAGGCTGTGTTCGCCACGAAGATGGTTCAGTAACAACACCTGAAGGCTTCAAGGCAGCTTATGACCAGTTCAAGGAAGGCGGTTGGATGGGCCTTGCTTTTGATCCTGAATATGGTGGTCAGGGCCTTCCCTACACATTGCACACGGCCGTCGGCGAGTATTTCTCTTCAGCCAATATGGCATTGATGATGTACCCGGGCCTTACCCAAGGGGCGATGGCAGCAATCTATGTTCACGGCTCAGACGAGCAGAAGGCAACATTCCTGCCAAAAATGTGCGAAGGAACCTGGACAGGAACCATGAACCTGACCGAGCCGCATTGCGGCACGGATCTTGGCCTTTTGCGCACAAAGGCGATGCCGCAAGGCGATGGTAGCTACAAAATCTCCGGCCAGAAGATTTTCATCTCCGCCGGTGAGCACGATATGAGCGAGAACATCATCCACTTGGTGTTGGCGCGTATTGAAGGCGCTCCAGAGGGCGTCAAAGGCATCTCTCTGTTCATCGTGCCAAAATACAACGTCAATGAAGACGGCTCGGTGGGTGATCGCAACGGCGCGACTTGCGGTTCGATCGAACACAAGATGGGCATTCACGGCAACTCCACATGTGTGATGAACTATGACGATGCCACCGGCTACCTCGTTGGTGAAGAGCATAAAGGCCTGAAGGCCATGTTCATCATGATGAATGAAGCCCGGTTGGGTGTTGGCCTGCAGGGCCTCTCTGTTGCGGAAGTCGCCTACCAAAACGCGGTTACCTACGCGAAAGAGCGTATTCAGGGTCGCGCTTTGACAGGCGCAAAACACGAAGACAAAAAAGCTGATCCGATCATTGTGCACCCCGATGTTCGTCGCAATCTGATGACTATCCGCGCCTTCAACGAATCTGGTCGTGCCTTTATCTTATGGGCCGCGCTCAAGTCCGACGTCGCCCACCGCTCCGAGGATGCAACTGACGCCGAACTGAATGAAGAAATGATGGGCTTGTTGACGCCGGTGATCAAAGGCGTCCTGACCGACAAAGGTTTTGACCACGCTGTGATGGCCCAGCAGATGTATGGCGGTCATGGCTATGTCGAAGAGTGGGGCATGAGCCAATATGTGCGCGATGCGCGTATTGCCATGATCTATGAAGGTGCCAATGGCATTCAGGCACTTGATCTGGTTGGCCGCAAACTCGGAGCCAATGGTGGTCGCGGCATCCAGGCCTTCTTCAAAGAAGTTGGCGATTTCTGCGAAGAAAATCGCGACAATGAACAAATGTCGTTGTTCACGAAGCATCTGAAGAAAGGCCTCAACGACTTGCAGCAGGCAACCATGTGGTTTGTGCAAAACGCCATGGCCAAGCCCGACAATGCCGGTGCCGGTTCGCATGACTATATGCATCTCTTCGGCCTCGTGGCGCTTGGTTATATGTGGGGCCTTCAAGTCAAGGCAGCCCAAGAAAAACTGGCCGCCGGTGCCAATGGTGACGCAAGCTATCTCGAAAACAAGTTGGCGACAGCGACCTTCTTCTTCGAGCGCATCATGCCGGAAAGCTCAGCGCATCTTGCGCGGATTTCCGCCGGTGCCGACAGCATGATGGCGATCCCGGAAGAGGCATTTTAATTCAGTTTAGTTGGGCGACAGGTTTGCCGCCCTTTTTTGACTGGTTGTGATTGGGAGGCCGGTGATGCCTGACTTTACCCTTTACGGTTTCTGGGAATCAGGGAACGCTTACAAGGTTGCCTTGATGCTCGAATTAAACGGCGCAGATTGGCGCTGCGAGCGTATTGCGTTTTTCACTGGCGGCACGAAGACGGACAACTATCGCAAGTTGAATGTGATGGCCGAGGCACCGGTGCTCGTCCATCACCGCGCTGACGGCGACTTTACACTCTCCCAGTCAGGTGCATGCCTGACCTATTTGAGCAAACACTTCGGCACCTACGGGCCACAAACCGAAGCAGAAGAATATGACGTCCTGCGTTGGCTTCTATTCGATAGCCAGAAGGTCTCGGGATATGCGGGCCCACTGCGTTTTTTCCGTCGTTTTGCGAATACACCGGAAGGCGCGATGACCCAGTCCTTTGAGCAGCGCTTGGGCGCGGCATTAAAGGCGATGAACTTGGCATTGGCAGACAAACCCTTTTTGACGGGCGACCGATGCACCATCGCTGACTTGGCATGTCAGGGTTACCTGCATTGGCCCGAACAGATCGGCATATCCTACGAGGGCCGACCCAATATTGAACCTTGGCTGGAGCGTATTCGTGCCCTGCCCGGCTACAAAAGATCAGAAGACCTGATGCCTTCAGGGCGCGACCCTCAGGTCATGACGGCATAATCCGTGCGCAAGCAAAGAAACGCACTGCGCACATAAACGGGAGAATAGAATATGGCTGATGCATTTATCTATGACGCGGTTCGTACGCCGCGCGGCCGTGGCAAAAAAGATGGTTCGTTGCATGAAGTGCCAACGCCGCGCTTGGCAGCCAAAGTTTTGGGCGCGCTACGAGACCGCAATGAGCTCGACACGTCGAAAGTGGATGACGTCATTCTTGGCAATGTGGACCCAGTCTATGAAGCCGGTGGTGACATCGCCCGTGCCGCTGTTTTTGAGGCTGGCTATGCGACTGAAGCCCCTGGTATGCAGATCAACCGCTTCTGTGCATCGGGCCTTGATGCGGTGAACTTTGGCGCGGCAAAAATCGCTCAAGGCGCTGACGATATCGTTATCGCAGGCGGCGTTGAGAGCATGTCCCGTGTTGGCATGGGCGCATCCGGTGGTGCCTGGTATATGGACCCATCGGTCAACATTCCGGCTTTCTTCATGCCGCAGGGTGTGTCCGCCGATCTCATCGCCACCAAGTACGGCTTTTCCCGCGACGATTGCGATGCCTATGCTGTTGAGAGCCAAAAGCGCTCCGCTGAGAGCTGGGAAAAGGGCCACTTCAAAAACTCGGTTATCGAAGTCAAAGACCAGAATGGTCTGACCATCCTTGACCATGATGAGCATATGCGTCCGGGCACAGACATGCAGTCTCTCGGTTCGCTCAACCCATCCTTTGTGATGCCCGGTCAAATGGGCGGTTTTGAAGCTGTTGGCATTGCCGGCCATCCGGAAGTGGAAGAGATCAACTATGTCCACCACGCGGGCAACTCGTCCGGCATCGTCGATGGCGCAGCTGGTGTTCTTCTTGGTTCCAAAAAGGCGGCCAAAATGATCGGCAAGGCACCACGCGCCAAGATCAAGGCCTTCGCCAACATCGGCTCTGACCCGACCCTTATGTTGACCGGCCCGGTTGATGTGACCGAGAAGCTTTTGAAGAAAGCCAAGATGGAGATCAGCGATATCGATCTCTTTGAACTGAACGAAGCGTTCGCCGCCGTCGTTCTGCGTCACATGCAGGCTTTCGATATTCCACACGAAAAGATGAACGTAGCTGGTGGTGCCATCGCCATGGGCCATCCGCTCGGTGCAACGGGCGCCATGATCCTCGGCACTGTGCTCGATGAACTTGAACGCCGCGACCTGAACACAGCGCTTGTCACTTTGTGCATCGGGGCGGGCATGGGCACGGCAACCATCATCGAGCGCGTTTAAGGATCGGGAGGCGACAATGACATATAACAACTACACCATCGAAACAGACGCCGACGGTATCGCACTCATCACGTGGGACATGCCCGGGCGTTCCATGAACGTCTTCACTGTGGAGGCGCTGACCGAACTGGACGCCATTTGCGATCAGCTGACCGCTGACGAAGCCGTCAAAGGCGTTGTCTTTACGTCCGGCAAGAAGGAGTCATTTTCCGGCGGTGCAGATATCACCATGATCAAGGCGATGTTTGATGCCTATGAAGCCGAGAAAGCCAGCAATCCCGACGGCGCAACTCAACTGCTCTTCGACAATGCGGGCAAGATGAGCCAAGTCTACCGGAAAATTGAAACGTCTGGAAAGCCTTGGGTTTCCGCGATCAACGGCGTTTGCATGGGCGGCGCGACTGAACTGTCGCTGGCGTGCCATGGCCGGGTTGCTGCCGACAGCGATGCAGTGAAAATTGCGCTTCCTGAGGTCAAGATAGGCATCTTCCCCGGCGCTGGCGGCACACAACGCGTGCCACGTCTTTGCAACCAGCAAGACGCATTGCAGATGATGACCACGGGTCAAAACCTGAAGCCATCGCGCGCAAAGGCCATGGGGCTCATTCACGACGTGGTTCCCGCCAAGAACCTGATCAAAGCCGCCAAGAAAATGATCATGGACGGGCTATCACCAGTCCAGCCGTGGGATGAAAAAGGGTTCAAACTGCCCGGCGGCAAAGTCTATTCACCACAAGGTGCCAATGTCTGGCCTGCTGCTTCCGCGATCCTGCGCCGTGAGACACACATGAACTATCCCGGCGCAGCTGCGATCTTGAAATGTGTCTATGAAGGCCTTCTGGTGCCGTTTGATACGGCGCTCAAAATCGAGCAGCGTTACTTCACTCAGGTTCTGCAAACCACAGAAGCCGGTGCGATGATCCGCTCACTTTTCGTTTCCATGCAGGAGTTGAACAAGGGTGCACGCCGTCCAGTTGATGTGAAGCCGACCAAGTTCAAGAAGATCGGCGTTCTGGGCGCAGGCTTCATGGGTGCTGGTATTGCCTATGTGACCGCCAAAGCTGGTATTCCGGTCGTTCTGCTTGATCGTGACCAGGAAGCGGCAGAACGCGGTAAAGCGCATTCAGCCGATCTATTGAAGAAAGCGATGCAAAAGGGCCGTACAACACAAGACGCTGCTGACAAGCTCCTGTCGCTGATCACGCCGACGACCGACTATTCCGAATTTGACGGTTGCGATCTGGTGATTGAGGCAGTGTTTGAAGATTCAGGTGTCAAAAAAGCTGCAACAGAACAAGCTGAAGCGACAATGAAGCGCACTGCCGTCTTTGCTTCCAACACGTCGACCATTCCGATCTCGGATTTGGCAATGAACTCAGTGCGTCCGAAAAACTTCATCGGCATCCACTTTTTCTCGCCCGTCGACAAGATGATGTTGGTGGAAGTGATCCTCGGCAAGAAGACATCCGACAAAGCACTGGCCGTCGCGCTCGATTATGTGCGTGCGATCAAGAAGACGCCAATTGTCGTCAAGGATACGCGCGGATTCTATGTGAACCGTTGCGTGCTTCAGTACATGTCAGAAGCCTATAACATGCTGACTGAAGGCGTGCCGCCGGTAATGATCGAAAACGCCGCAAAGATGGCAGGTATGCCGGTCGGTCCGCTGGCGCTCAATGACGAGACAGCCATCGATCTATCGCAGAAAATCCTTGCGCAAACCGTGCGTGACCTTGGTGAGGGCATCGTCAAGCAAGAGCATATCGACCTGGTTAACACGATGGTCGACACACATGATCGTAAAGGCCGCAAGAACGGCAAAGGTTTCTACGATTATCCGGCAAAGCCTGCCAAGAAGCACATCTGGGCCGGCCTAAAAGACATGTACCCGCAACAGGACGCGGACTCGGTTGACTTTGAAGAGCTCAAACAGCGCTTCCTGGTTGTCATCGCGTTGGAAGCAGCGCGCGTGATGGGCGAAGGTCATGTTACCGATCCGCGTGAAGCCGATGTTGGTTCGATCCTTGCCTTTGGCTTTGCGCCCTATACAGGCGGGACGCTGTCCTACATCGACAATATGGGCGTTGCTGAATTTGTGGCGATCGCCAAAAAGCTCCAGCGCAAATTTGGTTCGCAGTTCAAGGTGCCACGTATCCTGACCGATATGGCTAAGACAGGTGACACCTTCTATACGCGCTTTAATCCATACGCGGAGCTGGAGAAAAAAGAGGCGGCCTGATCGGGGATTGCGATCAGTTTTGCCTCGGCCGATAAAACATCAGGTGTACGGGGCGAAACGTTGGCAAACGAGCGCTATGCGATGATCATTGGTGCCATGAAAGCTGGCACCACTTCCTTGTTTGGTATGCTCAGCCAGCACCCACAGATTGTTCCTTCGAAGGTTAAAGAGCCTCAATTTTTTATGCATGATCACAATGGTGATTTGCACAATCAGCCGACGTTTGCGAGCTATCGAGAACTGTGGCCGCAAACCATCACGATAAAAGATCCTATCCTGCTTGAGGCGTCGACGGGATACACAAAGCTTCCATCAAAACCAGGCGTTGCTCAACGCATTTTTGAAGCAGGGCTGAGACCGAAGTTCATCTATTGTGTGCGCAATCCGATAGATCGCATTGAATCCCAGTATAACTTTTCAATGGGATTTAAGTGGTTTGAACCGAGCGAGCCGATTAGCGCAGCAAAGTACTTTTCCTACTCCATGTACTTCACGCAATTATCGCCGTACATCCGATTGTTCGGCGCTGACAGCATCCAAATTGTCGACTTTGATGCTATTCAGTCGAACCCCTACGACACGTGCCAAGAGTTGGCGCGTTTTTTGAACGTTTCAGGCGATTTTTCCGATATCACGACAACGGCCGGTAACGTGACACCGCCGATCACCAAACGTGAAAAAATTGTTTATGAGTCGCCCATTCTGGCATCAACATATTGGCGACTTCCACATGGTCTGCGGAACACCATCCGAAATGAAATATTAAGACGCAGTTCCATGGCTTCAAGGACCGTACTAACCGCAGAACAGCGCAAATCGGTGCGTGAGGTATTGAGCGATGACATACGCAATTTCGGTGAAGTTTTCGATTTTCCGATTGAAAAATGGGGCTTTGAGTAAACTGCGTGTTAAACACTGCTCGCGGCAGTGCGGGCAACAGCTTCCAAATCATCCCGTCCACGATCTGACACCAAGACAAAATTGGCGTCTCCGCCACCCCAAGTGACCATATCAAAACCGCCAATCTGTCTAGACCGAAATACGTCATCGGGCTCCGGATTGGCAATCAGGCAAAGCGCAACGACCTGCCCGGCCGCATCAGTGTACATCATTTGTGCGACCGGCTTGCCGGCTGCCACAAGCAACCTGCCACCACGAAAATTCAGCCCATGGCTTTCCAGATCCGGGATAACCACGTCTGCACCAACTGTATTGGTCAGCCAGGTTTCGATGTGATCGGATTCGCTAGCATCAACTTCCACCAAATGTCTGCCCTGCGCAGAATATACCCGATGATAATCTGCTATGTCGGTCAGCCAACCCGGTGCGGCAGCAATGATCTGCGGCTGCGTGTTCAAGCCAGTGAAATAGCCACCAGCGCTGCCGATGACCAACGCCAGAGCAGCCGCAACAGCCGACCACCAAGGCGCTTGTCGATTGCGCAGTTGGACACGATTGTTATTGGAAGCCATTGGCGCTGATGGTTCAATGGGTGCATTTCTGACCGCCGCCGCCAAGCCAAGAGGAACCGGCTCAGAGAGCATTTCTTCAAACTCTTGCTTGGCAAAGCTGTCCGCTGCCATCAGCTGTTCCAGCTCGGCGGCCAGCGTAGGGTCGCTTTCCAGCGCCAACTCAATCTCGCGCGTTTCTTCAGACGACAGTTCCCCGTCCAGGAAACCACTGAGCTTTTCGCGATCAAAGCTCATTGCATCGCTCCGGCGTCTTGTTTCAACTGCGCTGCGAGCGTTTTGCGGGCCCGGTGAATGCGGCTCATAACGGTTCCCAATGGAATATCGAATGCTTCAGCTGCCTCTGCATAGGTATAGCCCTCAACGGACACCGCAAGCAGCAGAACCGCCAAATCGGTCGGCAACTGTTCAATCTGGCTGTGCAGCTGGGAACCTCTCAGTGCATCTTCCGGGGTTTGGTGCTGTACCAGTTCATTAGCCTCTTCAGCCGGTACATGCCCCTCACCTAATCGAACTTTGGTCTTGCGTGTTTCACCGATCCAGTGATTGCGCATGATGCGAAAAACCCAACGATCAAGCGGCTGGGTGTGATCCCACTTTTCGCTACCGACGATGGCTTTTAAGCAAGCATCCTGAACCAGATCGTCCGCATCTGACGCCGAACGCGTCAGCGTGCGCGCAAAACGCCGCAAACGTGGCAGCAGGACAATCAGCTCTTTTTTCAGGTCATCAGACAACGTCTTTTCGCGCTCGCCTCCCCAGGCTTTTGCGGCCGCCCCTGGCATCGATACGCGAACAGAAAGCACAGCGCAATCGGCTCTGGCCACATATTGATCTGACAATGACTGGTACATGCAGGCCCTCGGTTTTGCTTTCCTTCATAAGCTATACGCGCAGGCCTCTATTTTAATTCACGGCGATTGAAACCATTGACTCAAAGCGTCTTTTCGACGCCGTATCCACAGGCGCGAACAGTTTTTAGAATGTGCTTGTCGACATCGCGCATGAGCAGCTGAATTTGGTGCCCGCTGTTCAACTTATTTTGCAGGCTGTATTTTTTGGCCGCAAGGGCGTGAGACAACGCGATTTGTTCCAATCACCCGAGAATTGGTGTCTTATTTTTGCAACGATTTTGTGAAAGCGTTTTGCCATCGATGGTTACGGCCAAGTATCATAGACTACACCGCTGACTGCTGACGTGGACTACGGACTTTCCAAGACTTCGATGCAACGTGCACCTCGCATTATCAACAGTCTTGAAAGGACATCTTAAATGGCTAGCGGCACCGTCAAATGGTTCAACACTACAAAGGGGTATGGGTTTATTCAGCCAGCAGAAGGCGGGAACGATGTATTTGTTCATATTTCTGCAGTTCAGCGATCCGGCATGGAAACGCTGACAGAAGGGCAGCCTATCAGCTACGAGCTGGTGACCGACAAGCGAACAGGCAAGACTGCCGCCGGTAATCTTGTTGCTGGCTGATATCTATAGCCATGCCCGCTGAGGTTTGCCGTCGGCCCTCGTGCCGCGCCGACGGCCAATCGTTTTATGACTTACCACCTGTGATGTAGCGATATCGCTCGTTTATGCTACGCCTCAAAGATGCTTAAAGTCTGTGCATCGAACCAACGAGGCGGACGCCATGCACACAGCTATTGACTATTACTTTTTGGGCATCTCGCCTTTTGTCTATCTTGGACATGACGCTATCGTCGCTGTCGCCGAAAAGCATGGCGTCGCTCTTAACCCCAAACCAGTCGATCTTGGTGCCGTTTGGCAAAATTCCGGTAGCGAGCCGTTGCCAAAGCGGACCCCGTTGCGCCAGCGCTATCGTCTCCTTGAAATGGAACGTGTTGCAAAGTGGCGCAATCTGCCGATCAATCTTCAACCTGCGCACTTTCCAACCAATCCTGTGACGGCTGATCTTTGCGTCGCGGCGCTTGTTGCCAATGGAGAAAACGCATTGCCCTTCATGGGCGCCATAATGCGCGCCGTTTGGGTGGAAGAACGTGACGTTGCTGACCGGAGTGTCATAACCGAAATTCTGGAACGGCATGGACATGATGCGGAGCAAGTCCTTCAAATGGCAGGTTCAGACGTTTGCGCACAGATACGCGCTGACAACACCAGTGAAGCAATCGAGGCGGATGCGACTGGTGTACCTGCCTATGTGGTCAGCGGCGAAGTGTTTTGGGGCCAAGACCGCATCGAGCTTTTAGATCACATGCTCACAACCGCAAGACCGGCGATCATACCGTCAAAGCAGAGTTGACCGAATCCGACACCAAGGTTATCTGTTAGAGGTATTTATTCCTCACGGTGCCCCATGCTTTCACACGAACGCGTCTGGCAAGCAATTGACCGGCTCGCACAGGCGCATGATCTAACACCTTCTGGTTTAGCGCGAAAAGCCGGACTCGATTCAACGACGTTCAACAAATCAAAGCGTGTTGCCACGGACGGGCGTGCGCGTTGGCCATCGACTGAATCGATCTCAAAAGTGATCGAGGCAACGGGTGTATCGGTCAATGAATTCATGGCCATGATCGAAGAGCCATCTTCTTCGATCGAAAGCGGGTTTTCAGAGCTTGGCGTTGAAACACATGCCCCGGGTGTCCCACTGCTTGGCATGGCGCAGGCCGGTGCTGGCGGGTTCTTCGATGACGCGGGCTATCCCGCCGGCGAAGGATGGGAACTGGTGCCATTTCCTGGGCCCGAACCAGAGGGGGGCGTCTACGCACTGGAGATTACAGGTGATAGCATGTTGCCGCTCTATCGCGATGGTGACGTTATCATCGTCTCGCCCAGCGCCTCTATCCGCCGAGGTGATCGCGTTGTTGTCAAAACCCAAGCCGGGGAAGTGATGGCAAAAATCCTCAGGCGTCAGACAACACAGTCGATCGACTTGCAGTCAATGAATCCGGATCATGAAGATCGGCACTTGCCATTAAGCGACGTGGACTGGATGGCCCGGATCCTTTGGGCGAGCCAATAGACACAAGTCTGGACTATTTTGCCAATTCACCATTGATGGCTTTTCCGATTAATGCGCGCATTTCATCTATTCCGTAAAGTGCGATGAATGAACCCAAGCGAGGGCCGCGCTCTTGGCCAAGTAGTGTTCGATAGAGCGCGTTAAACCAATCGCTTTTTACCGCGGGATTTCCATCTGGCCCCTTCTTATTGGGATCGAGATAACGGTCAAAAGACTTGGCTGCCGCCAAAACAGCGTTTTGAATGGCTGCCCCATCAGCACTGTCTTCATCGGAAATCTCCGAAAGCTTGCTATCAAGTTCGGCGAGAGCTGCCAGCTCGGTTTCATCTGGTGTTGCGAATGTCTTATGCGGCAATACGAAGTCTTCAAAGTAGCGCAGCGCATAACCTGCCAAAGCATCGATATGCGGATGCGTTTCAGCGGTCACACCCGGCGCATAGCGCGAGATAAAGCCCCACAACACTTCTTTGCTTTCTGCATTGGAAGCACTGACCAAATTAAGCAGCATGGCATAGGAGACAGGCAGCGGTTCAGTTGGCGGATTGCCATTATGGATATGCCAAGCCGGATTGTTTAGTCGTCCCGCTGCATCCTGTTTCATGAATGCAGCGCAATGCGCGTAATACTCGTCAACGGCCTTTGGAATAACATCAAAGTAAAGGCGTTTCGCAGTCCTCGGTTTTTGAAACATGTAGAGCGCTAGGCTTTCACTTGGCGCATATGCCAACCACTCATCAATCGTCAGGCCGTTGCCCTTTGACTTTGAGATTTTTTCGCCATTTTGATCCAAAAACAGTTCGAAAACATAATGCTCGGGCGGCTTGCCACCCAATACCCGACAGATGCGGTCATAAATCGGCGCATTAGCCTGATGGTCTTTGCCGAACATCTCAAAATCCACGCCCAGTGCCGCAAAACGCATCCCGAAATCAGGTTTCCACTGGAGTTTGACATTGCCACCGGTGACCGAAAGCGTTGTTTCTGTGCCATCTTCATCATCGAAGGTTATCTCGTGACGTGTCGCGTCTACGCTTTTCATCGACACGTAGAGTACGCGTCCCGTTTTCGGTGAAATTGGCAAAAAGGGACTGTAAGTGGCCTGACGTTCTTCGCCGAGCGTCGGCAACATGACAGCCATGATATCTTCATACTTTTCGCAGGCCAGTTTCAGCAACGCATCGAAACGACCGGAGGCGTAATAGTCTGTTGCGCTTGCAAACTCATAGTTGAACCCGAACGTGTCGAGGAAACGTCGCAACATCGCATTGTTGTGGTCACCAAAGCTCTTTGCATCACTGCCAAAAGGGTTTGGGACGACGGTCAGTGGCATTTGGAGATAGGGTTCCAATGCAGCTTGATCGGGCACGCTTTCCGGCACCTTGCGCATGCCGTCCATATCGTCTGAAAAGCAGATCAGTTTGGTTGCAACTTTATTGCCGGTGAGCACATGGAAAGCTTGGCGAACCATCGTCGTGCGTGCGACTTCCCCGAATGTTCCGATATGAGGCAGACCTGAAGGCCCGTAGCCGGTTTCAAAAACAACAACTTCCGGAAAACCGTCTTTCTCATAGCGTTTTATGATTTTTCGCGCCTCTTCAAAAGGCCAGGCTTTCGACGTCTTGGCTGCCTCTAGGAGGTCATCAGCAATGGGTGGCGTGGCAAACGCGTTCGACATATTCTGCGATCCGTGATCAGGAAGTTGCGAGGCGTGGTAACGCAAGCCTGCCTTGATTGGAAGTGGCCACAACGGCTTAGTGCTTGCACAAGGTGATAGGCACTCATATGTGACGCATGCAGGGAGTTAAATGATGAACGAACTCAATGAAGCTGGCGCACTGAGCTATCTAATGGTGACCATGGCCGCCGCCGATGGACAGCTTGGCGAAAACGAACTCGCTCGGGTCGCTTCGATCTGCGACACGCTTCCGGTCTTTGAAGGCATGAGCCGCGATCTGCTGGTTGCGCACGCCAATGCCTGTGGCGTTTTGCTGGAAGATGAGGACGGGATCGACAACATACTAACGCTGGTTAGAGAAGTGCTGCCTGAAAGGCTCTATGAGACAGCTTATGCGGTCGCCGTTGAAGTTGCTGCCGCAGATTTACGGGCAAGGCAAGAAGAGCTACGCCTGCTGGAAATGCTGCGCGACAAGCTTGATCTCGACAAGCTGGGCGTTGCCGCCATTGAGCATTCAGCCAAAGTGCGCTTTCGTCTCGGTTCGGCGCCCAATTAAGGTTCGATTGTTCAAGCGCTTGTGACTTGCGTGTCGGTTGGCAAAATTCCATGTGCAAATAAGGAGATTTGCCATGGAAAATGAACCCGCCATTCGGCTTGCCGCCTTCATCTCGATTTTCGCTGTGATGGCAGCCTATGAGTTGTGGTCACCACGCCTGGAGCGCACCGAAATGCAAGGTGCCATGAAGTCAAAGCGCTGGTTTACCAATCTTTCGATGGTTGTGCTCTCGTCTGTTTGTCTTCGGATCATTTTTCCAGCCGCAGCTGTTGGAACAGCGCTCTATGCTGTAAGCCAAGGTTGGGGCCTTTTCAATGTCTTTGGGGTCGGTCCCGTCATTGCGGGCATAGTTGCGTTCATTATTCTCGATTTTGCGGTTTGGCTTGAGCATGTGGTGAGCCACAAATGGCCGCTTCTCTGGCGCATCCACCGCATGCACCACGCCGATCAAGGCTTTGATCTGACGACGGCACTGCGCTTCCATCCGCTTGAAATCGTCTTATCGATGCTCTGGAAGGCCACTATCATCATCGCATTGGGTGCTCCTGCAATTGCCGTTTTAATCTTCGAAATCGTTTTGAACGGCATGGCTATGTTCAATCACGCCAATGCAAGGATACCCCGCCCAGTTGATCGCGTATTGCGATGGCTTGTGGTGACACCGGACATGCACCGTGTTCATCACTCCGCTGTTCATCGCGAAACAGACAGTAATTACGGTTTCAATTTTTCATTCTGGGATCGCTTATTTGCCACTTATGTAGATCAACCCCAAGCCGGTCATGACAAGATGACAATCGGTTTGAACGACTATCAGGGGCCGAAAACCGCCAACCTTTTTTGGACCTTGGCGCTGCCATTTCGCCCAAAGTAAGCGCTATCAATTGGCGAAAGGATTGATCGGGAAGTAGCGGACGAACAGGGTCTCCATTGTGCCATCATCTTCCAGCTCTTTAAGCGCAGCGTCGATTGACTCGCGCAATATGGTCTCCCCGGCACGAACTGCGACAACCATGCCCCGTCCAAAAAACCGGGCGTCCAGCAATGGGTCACCGACAAGCTGACAGCAGCCTTGTGATACGTCAGCTGCTAACCAGTAACTGAAGGAGATACCGTCTCCAAACAGGTAGTCGACCTCGCCACTTTGGATCGCATTGTAAAGTGGCGCTGTATCTGGAAAGCGCACGACATTGGCGTCTGCAAAATACTCATCGATGTAGGCGGCATGGGCGCTACCGGAGAGTACACCCACGCGTGTGTCGGTTTGCGACACTGTTTCGAACGAGAACTCAGTTGCTGAACCGTTTCGTGCAATGAAGCGTGCGGGAGACCGGAAATAGGGTTGGCTTAAATCGTAGCGTTCGCGAAACTCAGGCGTGATATCAAAACCAGCGATAACAGCTTCCGCGCGCCTTCCTTCCAAGGCCCCTTCCAGTTCTTCCCACGGAACCGCTTGAATCTCACAACGAGCTGCAATGTCGAGATTCTCGCAAATCGCGCGTGCTAAATCGACATTGAAACCGGTTGGTTTTTTGTTTTCATCTGCGAAGTTAAAGGGTGGAAAATCCAGCGTGGTCACAAACCGCAATCGCACCAGGCCATCCAGCGACGCTTTGTTTACAACCAAACCAGGATCGATGAAACGCGGCACGGCACTTGTGTCCGCTCGCACTGAAATCGCAGACATCGCAACGATCAGCATACATCCAATAAACGACCGAACCGCATACATGTGGCCGTGTCTCCCAAATATTAGGTGATCCATCCAGCTCGTTGCTCGTGGTATCGAAGCCAAGCCGCAAGGGCAAGGCGGCAATACGGGGCGAGTATTTGGTTGAACTGACACCTGCCGGTACAAATCCCCTGCTGTTAGGCAGGGCACATAGAAGCGAGATGGAAAAGGGCTTCAACCCGTCCATCAGTTTTTTGCGCGCCCAAGGATTTTCCATTCGTCACCTGAATGCGGCTATTCTGCAGGCCAGACGTCGCGGAACCGACCCCGCCACTGAACTATTGGCCACGGGCGCGATCACGTTCGACGCTTATTATCGCAGCCTTGCAAAGGCATGTTCGATACGGTTCTGCGGGTTCGAGGACGTCAATTCGTTACTCGATCTCAAAACACCCAACATGCGAGCCAATCAGACTTTTGCCCGCCTCGGCGATGGCTCGCTTGTGGTTCTGATCGCACCGCGCATAAGCGACATTGCCAAGCTGGGCGCATTGTTTCGCAAGAAGAGCTTTGCAAGGCGTGTTGCAATATGCAGTCCGCAAACAATGCGCGCTTTGCTTGTTCGGCAGTATCAGGAGGTACTTGTCAGCAGGGTATGCACTGGCCTGCAAACAGAGCAAGGCCCCTTTTCCTCGCATAAAGGTCCAGGATTTGCGCACGGCGTGGCTTTAACGCTCTCACTAATCTCGCTTGTGGCCGCCATAGCGTTAGCGCCTTCACTGTCGACGGCAGCGGTGCATGCTCTTGTCGCTCTGTTTTTCCTCGCCTGCGTGATCTTGCGCGCCGCAGCAACACTCACTTACGAGCGCGCGCCCTTGACAAAGATAGCTCCGGTCACACTTGGAGTACTCCCGGTTTACAGCATGGTGGTTGCCATGCGTGATGAGGCGCACATCGTGCCAGTTTTGGTCGAAAATCTGCGTGCGCTCAAGTGGCCACGCAGCAAGCTGCAGATCATCCTTGTGTGCGAAGCTGATGATCCTGCGACGATCACCGCTGTGCAGAACATGGCGCTGGAACCTTGCTTTGAATTGGTCACCGTGCCGGTAAAAGAGCCTCGCACCAAACCAAAGGCGCTTACCTACGCGCTCAATTTCGTTCGAGGCGAGATGCTGACGATATATGACGCGGAGGATCAGCCACATCCACTGCAGCTGGTAGAAGCCTATCAGGCATTCTCAACTGGTGATCCTTCAATTGCCTGCCTTCAGGCGCCGCTGGTCACCACTAACCCGAAGCAGTCAATCATCAGTGCCCTCTTTCATCTTGAATATGCGGGCCTGTTTCGGGTGCTTATGCCTTGGATCAACCGGATTGGAGCACCGCTCCTTTTAGGTGGCACTTCAAATCATTTCAAAACAGATGCTGTGCGGGCGGTCGGCGCTTGGGACCCCTATAATGTGACGGAAGATGCAGATATCGGCCTGAGGCTTTGGCGCCATGGATACCGAACTGGCATGATCACCCGTCCGACTTTAGAGCCAGCGCCGCATGTTGCCAGAGTTTGGCTCCGCCAGCGCACGCGCTGGTTCAAAGGTTGGCTCCAGACGGCTTTTGTCCACACAAGGCATCCTTTGACGCTGTTTATCGAACTTGGTCCGAGAGCAAGTATGATTACGGTGCTTCTTTTGGTCGGAACTGTGCTATCGGCGCTGGTCCATCCGTTTCTGTTAGCCTCAGCAATTGTCTCGCTAATCCGCCTCTTGATCGCAGAGGAAGCGTCTTTTGCAGCCAAGCTTATTGCGTGGATCGACTGGTCTACCATTCTGCTAAGCTATATTGCTTTCGGCGCCTTGTGCTGGAGCGGAACACATCAAGCCGAACGTCGCGAAATTAGCTGGCGGATACTTCTGATCCCCGCGTATTGGGTTGGCTTTTCTGTCGCGGCGTGGCGCGCGGTCTTCCAATTGTTCAAAGACCCGTTTCTTTGGGAAAAAACACCGCACTGATCCGTTTCCCCCGGCCGGACAATTGGCGCGCGTCGTCAACAAGCCTATATCCGCGCAAACGCAAAGCCATTCACCGAACGGATCGCACCCATGGATCGGCTCAAAGCCATAGTTGAAAGCGCACAATTTGAGAAAATCGTCGTCGCTGTCATTGTCGTTAATGCGATAACGCTTGGCCTTGAAACCGTGCCTGCAGTGATGAACAGCGTTGGCCCATTTCTCTTGGCATTGGATAGCGCAATTCTTGCGTTTTTTGTTATTGAGCTTTTGGCAAAAATGCTGGTTTACCGAACACGGTTTTTCCATTCTCCTTGGCGCGCGTTTGACTTTGTAATTGTCGCTATCGCATTGGTGCCCTCATCGGGCGCATTCTCGGTACTGCGGGCGCTGCGTATCTTGCGGGTGCTACGCCTCATCTCTTCCCTGCCGTCGCTGCGTCGCGTCGTCGGTGGATTGCTCAATGCCCTACCGGGCATGGGTTCTATCGTCATGCTTCTGGCGCTTGTCTTTTACGTTTTCTCTGTCATGGCAACAAAACTTTTCGGAGAGGCATTTCCTGAATGGTTTGGATCGATCCCGGCTTCCGCCTACTCACTGTTCCAGATCATGACGCTGGAAAGCTGGTCGATGGGAATTGTGCGCCCGGTCATGGAGGCCTTCCCCTGGGCCTGGGCCTTCTTCATTCCATTCATCGCGTCGACGACCTTCACCGTGCTCAACCTCTTTATCGGTGTCGTCGTCTCCGCCATGCAGGCCGAGCATGACAGCCAGGCGGCAGATGAGCGTGAAAGCCTGCACAATGACAATGAGATGATTTTGGCCGAACTCAAGGCGCTGCGGGAAGAGGTGAAAGAACTGAAGACGCAAAGCTGATCGGCTATGCGCGTCGAAGGCGCTTCATGCTATAGACCTTGCTCATCATTGATGCGGAGAGGGAGGACTTAGCAGCAATGAACCATCACTATACGCACGGTCTTAGTAAAAATCCGGCCAACCATCAGCCGCTGACACCACTGACATTTCTCGATCGATCAGCGCGGGTTTTTCCCGAACACACCGCGATCGTTCATGGGGCACTTCGGCGGAACTATGCCGACTTTTACCGCCGGTCGCGTCAGCTTGCCTCTGCCTTGTCGACGCGCGGGATTGGTCGCGGCAGCACCGTTTCGGTGATGCTTCATAACACGCCCGCCATGCTGGAGTGTCACTACGGCGTGCCCATGTGCGGCGCGGTTCTGCACTCCATCAATACGCGCCTTGATGCGGGGATCATCGCCTTTCAACTTGACCATGCCGGTGCTGAAATCGTCATTGTGGATCGCGAATTCGCCGATCTGATGAGACAGGCTTTGGCACTTGCCGAGGTTGAGCCCATTGTCATTTCCTATGATGACCCGGAGTATGACGGGCCCGGTAAAGTGGCCGATGCCGAAGACTATGACGCATTTGTAGCGGCAGGCGATCCCGACTTTCAATGGCTTATGCCGGAAGATGAGTGGGACGCAATCACCATCAACTATACGTCGGGCACCACCGGCAACCCCAAGGGTGTCGTCTATCACCATCGCGGGGCTTATCTGCTTGCGCAGGGCAACGCCATCACTTGCGCCATGCCCAAGCACGCGACCTATCTGTGGACGCTGCCGATGTTCCATTGCAATGGCTGGTGCTTTCCGTGGACGCTTTCTGCGATTGCCGGCACGCATGTCTGCTTAAGGCAAGTGCGTGCGGCGCCGATCTGGAACGCGCTGGCGGATGAAGGCGTCACTCACCTTTGCGGCGCGCCGATCGTGATGTCACTTTTGATTTCCGCGCCAGCCGAAGAGAAACGCATATTTGATCATCGCGTGCAGTTTTTTACCGCCGCAGCACCACCACCGGAGAAAACGCTCGCTGACATGCGAGAAGCTGGCTTTGAAGTCACGCACCTCTATGGCCTCACCGAGACCTATGGCCCTGCCGTGGTCAATGATTGGCATGCCGCATGGTCTGAGTTGCCACCTGCCGAACAGGCGACCCTCAAATCCCGCCAGGGCGTGCGCTATCTGCCGCTCGAACAGCTCAATGTACTGAACCCGGAAACGATGGAGCCCGTACCGCATGATGGCGAAACACTGGGCGAAGTGATGTTCCGCGGCAATGTGGTGATGAAAGGCTATTTTCGGAACCCGGAAGCGACGCGCGAGGCTTTTGCCGGCGGCTGGTTTCATTCCGGCGATCTCGGCGTCATCTACCCCGACGGGTACATTCAGCTCAAAGACCGCTCGAAAGACATTATCATCTCGGGCGGCGAGAATATTTCGTCCATCGAGGTTGAGGACGTGCTCTATAAACACCCCGCCGTAGCCGTGGTTGCCGTCGTTGCCATGCCGCATGAAAAATGGGGCGAGACACCTTGCGCCTTTGTGGAGCTGGCCGCCGACAAAAGCGCAGATGAAGCGACGCTGACCGCTTGGTGCCGCGAAAACCTCGCGCACTTCAAAGTGCCGAGAAAAATCGTGTTTGCAGAGATACCGAGAACATCAACCGGGAAAATACAGAAGTTCGCGTTGCGGGAAGAGGTGAAGGGCTTCGTTTAGTCGGCCGCGCAGATTTTCTCGATACGCTTCGTCAAAAAAGGAACTATTTCGAAAACAGAGCATAAGATCAAATCCCGACTTGGATTCTTTGCATTGACCTTTGACGTTCTATGTTGATTGGCATGTCCGACCTATCAACCCAAACGCTCGAAGAACTGAACCTAGCGGAAGCCGACAGGCCCAGGGCACCGGCCGTGCCTGAGGCGACGGACGTCCATCGCCAGCAAGGCCGGCAACTAGCGGCGATACACCGCCACTATCTAAGAGAAATGGGCCAGATAGGAGCGGTTCTTGCTCGCATCGAAGCGAGGGACGAGGCGCCAGAACAACTGAAACAGATCGTCCTTTCTCTCGATATGGCGGAGAATTTCCGGGCATTTGGAAATCTTTGCGGACACGAATGCCAAGTGCTGAAATTTCATCATGACATTGAAAGCGCTGACATGTTCCCGCGGATCGAAGAAGCGGGTGGTGCCGGATTCAGGGAAATCGTGGCTAAGCTCAAAGCGGAGCATGAGGTAGTTCATGAGTTAATCGTCCGCTTGGGACGCGCTGCTGATGCCTTGATTGACGACCCGTCGGAGGCGAATTTCGCAAGAGCCGCCAATACATTTAGAAAACTCGAAGAGGTCGTGCGTTCCCATTTTGGTTACGAGGAAACCGAATTGGCCGAGGCCATTGGATACTATTTGGGTTCAGTCTAACGAACAAAGTAGGTTGCCCCGAGCACGTCCTTTCCAAGGCCGCGTGTCAACCAACCCGAAAATGCTTAGACAGTTTCAAGCCTTGCGCCTGGTAGTTTGATTTCAGGTCAATGCCATAGAGCGCAGAGGGTCTTTCAAGCATGCGCTCATAGACAAGGCGGCCGACGATCTGGCCGTGCTCCAGCACAAACGGCACTTCGTGTGAGCGCACTTCCAGCACCGCACGTGAGCCCGTGCCTCCCGCGGCGGAGTGGCCGAAGCCAGGATCGAAGAAGCCCGCATAGTGCACACGAAATTCCCCGACGAGCGGGTCAAACGGTGTCATCTCGGCGGCATAGTCCGGCGGGACATGGACGGCCTCGCGGGAGACCAAAATGTAAAACTCGTCAGGATCGAGGATGAGTTCCTGCCTACCGCGCGACGGAATTGGCTCCCAAAAATCGAGCACATCATGCGCGCCGGGCTTATCGACATCAACGACGGCTGTGTGATGCTTGCCGCGATAGCCGATCAGATTGTTGTCAAAGCCGGACAAGTCGACCGACAGGGCAATACCCGCTTGCGTGATGTTCACATTGTCATCGGCGACAAGCGTCTCATTCTCGTGAAGCGCTGCCAATTGCGCCGCATCCAAAAGCGCGTGGCCGATGCGGAACCTGATTTGCGACAGGCGCGAGCCCATCCGCACGACAATCGGGAACGTGCGCGGGGAAACTTCCAGATAAAGCGGGCCGCTATAGCCTGCGGGTACCTTGTCGAACTCAACTGCCTGATCGGTCAGCACGCGGGTGAAAATATCGAGCCGCCCGGTCGAGCTTTTCGGGTTGGCCGATGCGGAGATATTATCGGGTAAATCGAGCGTCTCCAGCAGCGGCACGATGTAGACGCAACCGGTTTCGAGCACGGCACCATCGGCAAGATCGATTTCGTGCAGTTTCAATTGTTCCAGCTTGTCGGCGACACTGCTTCCGGCACCCGGCATGAAGGCGGCGCGCACGCGGTATGCTTTTTCGCCAAGCCGCAGATCAAGGCTGGCCGGCTGCACCTGACCCTCGGCAAACGCCAGAGGCGTGTTCAGCGCGCCTTCAGCGTTCAACTGATTGATCATCTTATCGGTCAGGATGCCGTGCTTTGCCATGTCCATCAGGGTTTTTTGGACAGGTGCAACAATTGACGCAACCGGCGGTCGGCGTTATGGACAGGTTTCACGTGGTGATTTGGCCGGTCGGCTTGCAGCCACGAAAAACAAGTCGCTAAAAGACCGCGCGAGAGAGGCACCTTTGTGCCTGCCCGACCGGTTTTGCAGCGATGCGAGGCCGGTTTTTTATTTAAGGGTGAAGCATGAGTGAAGCGCAAAAAAAACATCATCGATTGGCAACGCAGTTGGTACATGCGGGCACCGCGCGGTCCCCATTTGGCGAGACGTCCGAAGCGCTGTTTCTGACGCAGGGCTTTATCTATGAAAGCGCGGAAGCGGCCGAAGCCCGTTTCAAGGGTGAGGAGCCCGGCTTCATCTATTCGCGTTATGCCAACCCAACCACGCAAATGTTTGAAGACCGCATGTGCACGCTTGAAGGGGCTGAGGCTGCTCGTGCGACCACTTCAGGCATGGCGGCTGTATCAGCTGCCATGCTTTGCCAGGTGCAAGCGGGCGACCATGTCGTTGCGGCGCGCGCGCTATTTGGTTCCTGCCGCTGGGTGGTGGAAAAGCTGTTGCCGCGCTACGGCGTTGAGACAACACTGATCGATGGTACAGACCCAAAGGCTTGGGAAGAGGCCGTACAGCCAAACACCAAGATTCTGTTCTTTGAAAGCCCGACGAACCCGACACTTGAAGTCATCGATATCGCGCATGTGGTGGCCGTCGCACGCTCGTGCGGGGCGAAAGTGGTTATCGACAACGTGTTTGCAACCCCGCTCTATCAAAAGCCGATGGAGCTTGGCGTGGACATAGTAGTCTATTCCACGACGAAGCACATCGACGGTCAGGGCCGCTGTTTGGGTGGGGTCGTTTTGGGTTCCGAGGATTGGGTCGATGAGCATCTTCATGACTTCTTCCGCCACACTGGGCCGGGCATGAGCCCGTTCAACGCTTGGGTCATGCTCAAAGGTTTGGAGACGTTATCAGTACGGATCGCGCAACAAACGCAAAACGCACGGCGTATTGCTGATTTTCTTGCCGATCATTCGGCGGTTTCCCGCGTCATCTATCCGGGCCGCGCGGATCATCCGCAAGCGGAGATTATTGCGCGCCAGATGAGCGCGGGCTCGACGCTGGTTGCATTCGACATCAAGGGCGAAAAGCGCGACGCCTTCGCGTTTGAAAACGCGCTGGACGTGATTTCGATTTCCAACAATCTGGGCGACTCAAAGAGCTTGATCACCCATCCGGCGACAACCACGCACAAGAACTTGTCCGAAGAAGATCGGCAGGAGCTCTCCATCGGTGGCGGCACTCTGCGCCTGTCCGTCGGCCTCGAGGATGCAGATGATTTGATCGAGGATCTGGATCAGGCATTGGCAAGCGTCGGCTAGGCTTAACTCAGAACTCTGCCCGTCATCACAATGCGTGAAAGCGCTGTATAAAATACGATGATCGCAAATATGTAGGCTATAATCGGGAACCAAGTCGGCAAAAGGCAAAACAGGACAAAGACAACAATTGTCTCGGTCGCTTCAGCCAAACCAGTTGAGAAAAAGAAAGACTTCTCGCCGCGCTGGTCTGTGGTCAATTTATGTTTCTCGGCCATGATCGCAAATGCCAAAAAGCTCGCGCCATTAACGTAAAACGAAAAGATCAATACGGCGCCAGCTATGGCATTGGCGGAAGGATCAGCGAGCACAAAACCAAGTGGGATTGCGCCATAAAAGACAAAGTCGAGCACGATATCGAGGTATCCGCCAAAGTCCGAACTGGATGTGACCCGCGCGACGGCGCCGTCGAGCCCATCACATATGCGGCTCAGCAGCAGGAGGGCGAGGCCTAGCCAATACTGCCCGGCCCAAATGGCACCAGCTGCGAAAAGGCCAATTACGAGCCCTGCAATTGTCACGGCGTTCGCGGATGCGCCGGCACGGGCAAGGCGTCTGGCAAGAGCGTCCAGGTAGGGGTCCAGCTTGGGTCGAAGGGTGCCGTCAAACATTTTGGGTCTCTGTCTTTTGACGATTCCTAGACCCAAGCCATTTTTATGTCATGAAGAACCTGTTCACACCGCGTCAATTTGTTGTGGCGAAGGCGTTGCCAACTTCTTCTGGCACGTTAGGGTTTCAAGCATGTATCGTGAGCGAACACATGGCATTGAAGTAACGGTTCGACCCGAGTTTATCGACGAGGAGTCCGACCCGGGGGCTGCACGTTGGTTTTGGGCCTACACCGTAATCGTTGCCAATCATTCTGATAGAACGGTTCAGCTGCTTTCACGTTACTGGCAGATTACCAACGCGCTTGGCCAAATTGAGGAAGTCCGCGGACCCGGTGTTATCGGTGAGCAACCCGTCATGGAGCCGGGCGACAGCTTTCAATACACGTCCGGCTGTCCGCTTAATACGCCATCTGGTACGATGGTGGGGCACTACGTTATGCAGGATGAGAATGGAGACCGGCTTGAAGTGCACATTCCGGGTTTCTCATTGGACTTGCCAGACATGGCAAGAACGCTGAACTGACGTCTACTCGCCGGGTGCCAAGCGCGGCAAGCGTCTATCTCCATAGACGGCAATGAAGCCCCTCTTAATATCACGACCTATACCAATAAACACGGGCACCAAAAACAATACGAGCACTGTCGCTGTTGCCAAGCCGAATACCATGGTGATTGCCATCGGTTTTAAGAATTGCGCCTGGAGACTGGTTTCGAAGAGAAGTGGAATAAGCCCCCCAATCGTTGTCAGCGATGTGAGCAAAACGGCACGGAACCGGTCACGGCTCGCTCCGATCGCCGCTGTCTCCAAATCTTCACCTAGCTTCAAACGCTCCTGAAGACGAGAAACCAAGATGATGGAATCATTGACGAGAATGCCGGAAAGACCCAGCAAACCGACCAGCGAGAGAATGGTCAGTTGAAAGCCCATAACCCAATGACCAAACACGGCGCCAACTGCTCCCAACGGAATAATGAGCATAACCGCAAATGGCATCGAGTAACTTCCAAAGACCCAAGCCAAAATGATGTAAATGACGGCCATGGCGACTGCGGTACCATAACCCAGATCAGCAAACGCCTCAGCCTGCTCGCGGCTGCGACCGCCAAAGCCATAGTCCAAATTGTACTTGGCGGCCAATGCATCAAGCCGGCCGGATGCTTGCAGGAAGTCGACCACTTCATCTGTTGTCGTAACTTCAATATCAATGTCCGCCGTCACGGATATGGTCGTCCGGCCGTCGGAGCGTTGAATGGCAGAGAACCCCTGGCGTTCGTCTAGCGCAACAATCTCCATGAGAGGAACATCGTTCCCGTCTGGACTGCGCAAATACATCTCGCGCAATGCTGCGGTGCCTGCTCTGCCGGTTTCCATTGTAAGGCGCACCGCAACTTCGTCATCACCACGGGCAAATCGAATGGCAGTGGTGCCCTCAATGGCATTGCGCACCTGTCGCCCAACGCTCTCAAGTGTAAAGCCAAGTGATGTTCCACGTGGCGTAAGGGTCATCACCATTTCCGGCTTGCCGTATGGTAGATCATCTTCAACGCCGGACAGGCCCTCTACTGCTGACAAAATGTCAGTAGCTTCGACCGCTGCTTCTTTGAGGATGGCTATGGAATTGCCGCGCAACTCCAAGTCAACGTCTGCACCGGGTGGGCCAGCTCTGCTTTGACGGATTGAAAAACGGCGTATCGACGTCAGAGTTGGCACTTCTTCTTGCCATGCCCGAATGATTTCCGGTGTCCTGACAGTACGGCGTTCGGCCGTGGTCAGTTGAACTTTGATGCGTGCCAGATTGTCACCTTGCGAACGGCCTGAAGATCCAACGGTGACAAAAGTTGCTTCAATCAGTTCCTCGCCGCTACCACTGGTGAGTTTGGCTTCAGCCCGCCTTAGGGCTTGTTCGTAAGCTCGGACAGCCTCGTTAAGCTGATCCTGCGGTGTTCCAGGGTGGGCAATAACGCTAGCTGAAATGTTTTCAGATTCCGGTGAGGGGAAGAAAACAAAGCCCACTTGTCGGCTCATCACCAACCCAACGGCGAAGACCATGACCATCCCAGCTGACAGAGCTATTGTTACATACCGCCACCGCCAAGCCATCGTGACCAGCCAGTTGAATGGCCCATGCCGCACCCAGTCGAAACCGGCATCGAAATTGCGCCTGAACGCACTGACCTCGTTGGGACCACGGCCTGCGGCGCCACGGTTCAACAGCTTTACGAACAATTCGATTAGCAAGGCAATTCCCAGAGCGACGCCGGTGACAAGAAGTGCTGTTTCATAGAATGGGAATTGTCCACGCCACGCATCAAACCGGGCAATCACGGGAAACGATTCAAGCAGCCCTCCCTCGCCAGAGAGGCGGGTCAAAAAGCCAGCTGCAAACACGGTAATAAACATCGCGATAAAAAATACCCGCCACCAAGACCAGCGCGGGGGGCGTTGGCGATCCAGCGAATGCGCCAGGTGTCCGGGCAAGACAAAGAAACACTCAACAAGGCTGGCCAGAGCGACAGCTGTGACAACCACGGGCAAAACCGAAATGATTTGTCCTATGGTGCCACCAATCATGAACAATGGGAGAAAGGTTGCCAGCGTTGTTGTCAACGCGGCCGTAACCGGCACAAACATGGCCCCGACACCATTTTCGGCGGCACTCATGGGGTCATCGCCCATGGCAAGTCTGGTATCCGTGTGCTCACCCACGACGATGGCATCATCAACGATAATGCCAAGCATCATGATGAGCCCAAAGAGCGAAAACATATTGATGGTCTCGCCAAACGCGTACATCAGACCAATAGTGGCCAAAACGGCTACAGGAATGCCAGCGGCGACCCAAAAGGCAATGCGGGCGTTCAGGAACAGAAACAATACGACAAGAACGATCGTCAGACCCGTCAAACCATTTTCAACCAGAAGCATGATGCGGTCGTTCAACGCAGCTGCACGAACCTCATAAACCTGCATCTCCAAGTTTGCCGGCAATTGCGGGCGTATCTCGGCCACATAGTCCTGCAGGATTGAATTGCTGGTCAGCGTATCCGCTGTAGGCGTTGCCATGATGTCGAGCTCAATGGCCAAACCATCGCCCGATATACCTTTGACGCCACTGTCATCGAAGGTGTTGGTTATCGTGGCGATATCGCGAAGAAGTATCTTCTCGCCAGTGGGCAAGGATCTGATCTCTATCTCGCCCAAACTTCGAACGTCGATGTCTGCAGCCACCGTTCTAAGTTGGCGTTCAACGGCACCATCGAGATTGCCCGACGGCAGATCGCGGCTAGCCTGAGCGATTGCTTGGCTGACATCATCAATGGAAAGGCTGAGACGGCGTAAATCATAGTCGGATATTGCAACATGCATCTCTGCACTTCGCATTCCGGTAAATGTGACGCGATCAATCCCACGGCTCGTCAAATCATCACGTATTCTTTTTGCCCAGCGCCGGATCGTGGCCTCGGAGACATCACCGGCGATCGATATTGAGGCGACACGATCAAAGAAGTTACTGACGGTGACTTTCGCATCCTCAGCATCATCCGGTAAGTTCGACAAAGCGCGGGCCGCCTCCTCAACATCCGCTAACGCTTCGCGCATGTCGTAGTCTTCTTCGAACGTCAAAATGACCGAACCAGACCCTTCTCGAGCATAAGAGTCCATTTCGTCCACACCGTTGATGAACCGCAATTCTGGTTCAACAACTGTCAGAATGTTAGATTCAACATCTTCAGGACTGGCGCCCTCCCACGTGATTGCAACTGTAACTGTGTTGCGCTCGATCGTTGGAAAGAACTGTGTGTTGATCCGTCCGAGCGTGAACAGCCCAAAGATGATCATCAGGACCATGAGCAAGTTCGCAGCATTCGGATGGCGTAGGAACGCGCTGACCAATGACCTCGGCGCTTCAGTGGACGGGGCTATCTGCATTTGCTTTAGCCTTCGTTCGCCAAGCTGTCGCGCACCTGGCGACGGAGCGGGGTGCTTGTCCCTTCGCCTTCAGTGCGGACTTGCAATCCGTTTTCCGCATTTGACAAGCGCGTTGCGAGCACTTGTGCGCCGGCATCAACTCCGGAAATAACAGCTTCAGCGCCATCATAGGCAAGTACTGCAATGTCTTGGCGCACAAGCTCGCCTTCGACGACAAGATAGACGCTTGGGCCATCGAACACCGCTTGTTCGGGAACCCGTGCGGTCTGCGAATAGAGCCGATCAGGAACGCTCAAAGCGATGAACGCCCCGGGCCGTAGCTGAACTTCGTTGATGGTAGGGTCAGAAACACGCGCGAACACGTCAACACCGCCACGCTCTGAGGCAACTTCCGCGCCCAGGCGCGTTACTTCGGCTTCGTAGCTGTACTGGCTGCCGCCAACCAGCCACGAGAGTTCGACTTGTCTGCCTATCAATGGGTCCGCATCGACGGCAATACGACCATATTGCGCATCAGTGAGTGTGAACCGAGCATCGAGCGCCATGTCGTCGTACATTTCGACAGCCACCTCATTGGCGCTAACCTGCCGACCTATTTCAACATTTGTAATCCGTACTATGCCCGAGAACGGTGCCGTCACCTCGGCATCTTTCAGGTTTCGCTGCGCTCGCTCGACGCTTAGCTGGAGGCGGCGTTCTGCCGCAAGTTGCTGCTCCAGCCGGGCTTCTTCGACCGTGATGTTATTCTCTCGCAGTAGTACAGTTTGTCGGCGCTGAGATACCAGAAGCGCGCGATCCTCAACCTGTTTGGCTGTCAGTGTGCCATTATCGCGCAAAGCGAGTGCGCGCTCATAATCGGCTTCTGCAAATTCGAACTGCTCGCGAGCATTCTCCCACTGAACAGTCTCGGAAGCGATGCGGGCGCGGTTTTCAACAATTGTGGCTTTGGTTTGCGCCAGGTTGGCTTCTGCCTCGGACAGCGCGAACTCAAGGTCAAATGGGTCGATTGAAAAGAGCAAATCGCCCTGATTTACGCGCGCACCAACAGCAAGATTTTCGTTGACAAATGTGACTTCGCCGCCAGCTGGCGGTCGAACTTCAATTGTCCGACCGGCAACAATCTCACCAAAAAGACGCAATGACGGGCGATTGTCTGATAGTGCAATTTCAAGCGTTTGAACGGGGATTGACCGATCAAATGCCGGACGATTTGCAGCCGTTGGCTGATTGGCAATCATGCGCTGCATGATCATGAATGATCCGTAAAGTATGCCCGCCATCAAAATCAACTGCACAAAGACGCGCGCAGTTGATCTTACCAGCGTCGGTTGCCTGGAGGTACGGTGTTCCTGCACGTCCGGCACTTGCGATACTCTTTCATCCACGGTCTTCAACACAGCAGCACCCGCCTTTGCTATGAACACATAAGGCTATGGCCTGATATCGCAAATTAAAAACCCGTCATTTTTACGACATCATGTTTCAAAGCGTGAAGGATCATACTCGCGAACAGTCGAGCAAAACTCACACTTGACTGAAATTTTTCCATCTTGCGTTGCTTCACGTCGCTCTTCGCTGGTCATGGATGCGAGTACGTTGACGAGCTTTTCATCGCTGCATGAGCAAACATCACGCACGGCAATCGGATCATAAACCCGTACGCCGCGTTGATTGAACAAGCGGAACAACAAGCCATGCGTTCCTAGTGTCTCGTCAACAAGCTCATCATCATCAATGGTGCCAACAAGTGCTTCTGCCTCCAGCCAAGCATCATCATCATCGTCATCCACATGGACGTCGACGCCTTCCGGGGCATCGCCTGGATGAAGATCACGCTGACGGATCCGATCTTCGGACTCCGGCAAAAACTGCGCCATCAGACCACCAGCACGCCAGGCATTGATCAGTTGACCGTCGGCACTCCGCGTTTGCAAACGGGCAACCGCCAAGCGCACACGCGTCGGCAGTTGCTCAGATTGGCGGAAGTAGTTTTGTGCAATTTCCTCCAGCGAGCCGCCATCCAGTGATACAATTCCCTGATAGCGGTTCATGTACTGCCCTTGATCAACGGTCAGCGCCAAAACACCTTTACCAAGAAGCTCTTCGGGGGTATCGCAGCCATCTGCGATATGCGTTGCCACAGCTTCTGCATCGAAACGGGCATAAGCACGGATTGCATCGGGTGTAGTGAAATCCACAACCAAAAGAGACACCGGGCCTTCGGTTTGTGCCTGAGCAATGAATTTGCCATCAAACTTGAGCGAAGTGCCAAGCAGCACAGTCAGCACAGTCATTTCCCCTAACAGCCTTGCGACAGGCTCCGGGTAGTCGTGACGACCGAGAATGTTGTCCAACACATCGCCTAGCAGCACCATACGGCCACGCGTGTCCAACGCTTCGACATGAAACGGTACGACAACATCAAGACCGGGTTGCTTTGTTGCCATTGGCGAGGTCATTCCAAAACCTAAACTCTCAGTGTGCTTTTGCATGTGCACATCTCCTTGGTGCAACATGGCATGACACTACTTTGCCAGACACCACTCCATAATTGCTTTTTGCGCATGAAGTCGGTTTTCGGCTTCATCAAACACCACGGATTGAGGCCCGTCGATGACGGCATCCGTCACTTCTTCGCCGCGGTGCGCAGGCAGACAATGCATGAAGATGGCGTCAGGATCAGCCTGCGCCATGAGTTGCTCATTTACTTGATATGGAACGAATACATTGTGTCCCTGAGCGCGATCTTCAAGCCCCATTGAAACCCATGTGTCCGTCACAACCGCTTGAGCATTACAAACTGCCAATTGAGGGTCATGACCATAATCGATGGTTGCACCTGCTGATTTGGCATCTTTCAAAAAACGCATTTGCGGCTCATTGCCTTCGGGAACAGCAATGGACATCGAAAAACCGAACTTGGGAGCAGCTTCAACAAAGGAATGCAGCACGTTGTTGCCGTCACCCGTCCAAGCGATTTTAGCCCCGTCAATCGACCCTTTATGTTCTTCATACGTCATAATGTCAGCCATGATCTGACAAGGGTGCGTGTCATTGGTCAGACCATTGATGACCGGCACAGTTGCCGCATCTGCAAGCTCCATGAGACGATCATGCTCCATGGTGCGTATCATAATGATGTCAACGTATCGCGATAGCACTTTGGCCGTGTCAGCAATCGTTTCATCCCGGCCCAACTGCATTTCCTGACCAGACAATATGATGGTCTCGCCACCCAGTTGGCGCATGCCAACATCAAAAGATACCCGGGTACGTGTCGAAGGTTTTTCAAAGATCATGGCCAGCACTTTGCCAGCCAGTGGCTTTGTTGCCACACCGCGCTTGAGCCGTGTTTTTGTTTCTTTTGCGTTGTCGATGATAGCGCGCAGGTCGCTCGCTTTGAGCGCCGAAATATCCAGAAAATGCTTCATGTTCCCGTCCAGGGCTTGCGGTCAATTGATGGGTGAAAGAGCGGCTAGTGTTCTTTTTCGCTTAGTGACATGGCTGCTCGATCGAGGCGCTCAAGTGCCTCAACGATCTCATCCTCGGTCACATTGAGAGGTGGCAAAATACGCAAAACGTTATCGCCCGCCGGCACGGCAAGCATATTCTGATGATAGAGTTCTGCCAGTACATCTGTGTTTGGCATCGTGCACTTCAAACCAGTCAGGAGACCCTTTCCGCGGATTTCTTCAAATACACTTGGATAGCGATCAACAAGTGAAGCCAACCCTTGTTTGAGGCGCAAAGCCATATCATCAACATGTTGCAGAAAGCCGTCCTCCAGAACGACATCCAACACAGCATTGCACGCAGCCATTGCCATCGGGTTTCCGCCATAAGTGGTACCGTGCACACCGGGCGTCATGGCACTCGCTGCCTCCTGTGTTGCAAGACATGCTCCAACGGGGAAACCCCCGCCCAATGCTTTTGCTAAAGCCATAATGTCAGGCGCGGCGTTGTCGGCATGCTCATGGGCAAAGAGCTTTCCGGTACGCCCCATGCCGCACTGCACCTCGTCATAGATTAACAATATACCCAGTTCATCGCACAGCGCCCGCAACCCGGTCAGACATTGAGGCGGCAGTGAGCGCAAACCGCCCTCACCTTGAACCGGCTCCACCAATATCGCCGCAATCGACGGATCGGCGGCTGCAGCTTTCAAGGCCTCATGATCACCAAATGGCAGTTGATCAAAACCGTCCACTTTTGGTCCGAAGCCCTCAAGATATTTTGCCTGCCCACCAGCGGCGATGGTGGCCAGCGTACGCCCGTGAAACGCACCTTCAAATGTCAAGATCGTGTAACGTTCCGGCTCGCCGCGATTATAATGATAGCGGCGCGCGGTCTTTATCGCGCACTCAAGCGCCTCGGCGCCGGAGTTACAAAAGAACACCTTGTCGGCAAACGTTGCCTCGGTAAGCCGCGTTGCTGCTATCTCTTGACCGGGAAGGCGATATAGGTTGGACGTGTGCCACAGTTGCGCGGCCTGTTCCTGAACCGCATCAACCAAATGCGGATGAGCATGGCCCAGCACATTAACGGCAATGCCAGACCCGAAATCGAGATACTTGGTCCCATCGCTGTCAAACAGCCAAACGCCTTCACCACGCACTGCTTCTATTGGCGCGCGATTGTAGGTTCCAAACAGGCTTTCGGCGGCGCTCATGCTGCTTTCCCATCGACAAAAATAAAAAACCGCCCAAAAAATGAACGGCGAATAGAGCTAAATCGCTTGCCCGCATGATGTCAATGTCTGCCTGTTGGCAGGTTTTTTGACTTTTTTTGCGATGCAAGAGCGCAAGTTGGGGACAAACCTCGAAAACGAAAAATGTCCACTGCTGGGACTCTTGAAAGCAGGAGTCAGCGCATATTACGTTCAAGGGGCAGGCAAGAGCCGCGTAGAGTTTGACCTCTCTCGTATTGCGTATGAAGTGCCGGTTTTGGGACAAACCGAGCCACGGGGACGGATTCTGCCGACAAAAATGATGGAGATCCATGTGAGTTGGACAGATGAACGTGTCGATACCCTGAAGAAACTTTGGGCCGACGGACTGAGCGCAAGTCAAATTGCAGCAAAACTGGGGGGTGTCAGCCGCAACGCCGTCATCGGAAAAGTGCACCGTCTAAAGCTCGCACCGCGGGCCAAATCCACAAAGCAAGCTACGCCGAAGGTCAAGCGTGTACCATCAAGCGCTGGCCGCTCTAGCGGCTCATCTTATTCAAGTGGCGGAGGCGGCGGATCGCGCGTGCGGACCAATGCTTATGCAACCGGTCGAATGGGCGGGGGCGCTGCAACTCATTCAATTGGCGCGACGGCACTTAAGCCCGGCACTGAAGTCGTTGCCTTTGCGGAGGCGGACCAGCGTCCGATCGAGGATATTGTTGTTCCCATTTCCAAGAAGCTGAAACTCATCGAGTTGAGCGAGCATACTTGTAAATGGCCGCACGGCGACCCGCTTTCGGGAGAGTTTCATTTCTGTGGGCACAAGACTGATGAGAAGTCTCCCTACTGCAAGTATCATGGGAAGCTGGCTTTCCAACAACCACAAGATCGTCGCCGCAATCGCTGATTAGCCGATTATTTGAGGTGAACTATAAGTCGTCGGGCCAAGGCCTTCTTGGCCTACCCGACTTCCAGCGCGTAACCGGCGCCACGCACGGTACGAATAGGATCACGCAGTCGACCTATGTTAATCGACTTGCGCAAGCGCCCAATGTGAACATCGACTGTTCTGTCATCGACATAGATGTTTTCGCCCCAAACGCCATCGAGCAATTGCGCCCGGGAAAACACACGCCCCGGTGCTTGCAGGAAAAATTCAAGTAGGCGAAATTCTGTCGGCCCCAGACGGATTTCATGGCTGTTGCGATAGACCCTGTGGGTTTCACGATCCAATTCGATGTCACCGACGCGCAGGACGTCTGCGACAATTTCGGGACGTGCACGGCGCAGCATGGCTTTTACCCGCGCCATCAACTCCGGTGTAGAGAAGGGTTTTACCACATAATCGTCCGCGCCCGTGGTCAGACCGCGAATACGCTCGCTTTCTTCACCACGCGCTGTGAGCATAATGATCGGCACTTGTGTAGAGGAGGTACGAGCGCGCAAACGCCGACACAGTTCGATGCCACTGACGCCCGGCAACATCCAGTCCAAAATCAGGAGATCAGGCGTTTTTTCCTGCAGTGCTACCTCGGCCTCGTCGCCGCGTAATATTGTGTCGACAGAATAGCCCTCCGCTTCGAGATTATAGCGCAAGAGGACGCTCAAGGCCTCTTCATCTTCAACAACCATGATGTTGGGTGCAGCTGGCATTGGATAGTCTCCACTAGACCCGCTTATTCAACGCCGTCTTCGGCGCTGACTTTGTGGCTGGTGTCGTCTTTCGAGCGCTCGGCGTCCATTTTCTCGCCTTTGACCATGTAGAAGACGCTTTCAGCGATATTTGTGGCGTGGTCGCCAATACGCTCTATGTTTTTGGCGCAGAACAGGAGATGCGTGCAGGTTGTGATGTTTCGCGGATCTTCCATCATGTAAGTGAGGAGTTCGCGAAACAACGACGTGTACATTGAGTCGATTTCATCGTCTCTATCACGAATGAATTCAAGCTTTTCAGTCGAGCGAGTACCATAAGCATCGAGCACTTCTTTCAACTGAGAAAGCGCCAGTTCACAAAGATGCTCAATGCCTCGCACGAGCTGCTGACCGTGCGAACGTTCGTTGATTGCCTGGGTCCGCTTTGCAATATTCTTGGCCAGATCGCCAATGCGCTCCAAATCAGAGGCGATGCGCAATGCAGCAAAAACTTCGCGTAAATCGCTGGCGACCGGCTGCCGCTGCGCGATAACCAGCACCGATTTGTCGTCAACAACCCGCTGTCCTTCATCGAGCACCAGATCGTCAAGCACCACCCGCTGGGCCAAGCGAACATCACCCTCCACCAAGGCTTTGGTGGCGAGTTCGAGCATGCGCTCTGCATGACCGCCCATCTCGGCAATCTTGTGCGCGAGAAAGTTCATGTCTTCTTCAAAGGCGGTAATCGTGTGCTGTGTCTGTGCCATCATTTCGAAATCTCTGATTCAAATGAGGAATATCAATTGTAGCGATACTCAGCCGTAACGGCCGGTGATGTATTCCTGGGTCCGCTTTTCCGAAGGGTTGGTGAAGATGGTTTCTGTCTCGTCCACCTCAACCAAATCACCTAAGTGAAACATTGCCGTGCGCTGGGATACCCGGGCCGCCTGTTGCATAGAGTGTGTGACAATTGCGATGGTGTATTCTTGGCGCAACTCATCGATCAGTTCTTCGACAATCGCCGTAGCAATCGGATCAAGAGCTGAACAAGGCTCGTCCATCAGGATGACTTCCGGCGAGACTGCAATGGCTCGAGCGATACAAAGGCGCTGCTGTTGGCCACCCGATAGACCCGTCCCCGGCTCTTGAAGGCGGTCTTTGACCTCCTCCCAAAGACCCGCTCCGCGCAAGCTTTTCTCGACGATATTGTCCATGTCTGCCTTGGTCTTTGCGATACCGTGGATGCGCGGGCCATAGGCAATGTTGTCGTAAATCGATTTGGGGAACGGGTTCGGCTTTTGAAAGACCATCCCGACACGCGCGCGCAGTTCGACGACATCGATATCAGGGTCGTAAATGTCTTCCCCATCGAGTTCGATTGTTCCCTCAACGCGACAGATATCGATGGTGTCGTTCATACGATTCAGGCATCGCAAGTAGGTGGACTTCCCGCAACCGGAGGGGCCGATAAGAGCGGTTACCTGGCGCTCGTACAGATCCAGGGTAACTCCGTTGATCGCTTGTTTTTCACCATAAAAAACGTCGACACTATTGCCTCGCATTTTGACCTTGTGGCCGTCGGGCAATTCGGAAGTGCTCTGCGCTTTGTCCATGATGATCGGATTAGCGGTGTCCATTTTCATTTCCTTATTCCCCATCTGATTACCAACGGCGCTCGAAGCGACGACGCAGAATGATTGCAAGTATGTTCATGGCCAAAAGAAATATCAGCAAAATGATAATTCCGCCCCATGCCTTTTCATAAAAGCCAACATCGGCACGTGCAGCCCATGTGTAAATCTGTGCGGGCATAGCTGAGTTGGGATCAGAGAAGCCGGAAATGAGACCGTCCGGATATCCGCGAGCAACAAACCCGACCATGCCAATGAGCAACAGTGGCGCTGTTTCACCAAGTGCTTGAGCCAAGCCGATAATGGTACCGGTGAGAATCCCTGGGGCAGCCAAGGGTAGCACATGGTGGAAGACCGTTTGCATTTTCGAAGCGCCAACACCCAGCGCTGCATCGCGTATTGATGGCGGCACGGACTTCAAAGATGCGCGCGTTGCGATGATGATTGTCGGCAGCGTCATCAGTGTCAACACGAGACCACCGACCAATGGCGCAGACTGAGGCAAGTGCATGAATTGGATAAAGACTGCCAAGCCCAGAATGCCAAATACGATTGAAGGAACAGCAGCGAGATTGGCAATATTCACTTCAATCATGTCCGTCCAGAAATTCTTTGGTGCAAACTCTTCCAGATAGATCGATGCTGCAACGCCAATCGGCAACGATAGGAACAGCACCACCAGCATCATGAAGAAAGAGCCAATGACGGATGCGCCGATGCCCGCACCACCAGGGTTATCAACACCCGAGTCAGCGCCTGTTATGAAGTTCCAATTGAAAACGCTTTTGACCACCTCGGCATCACGCATGGCATCAACAATGTCGAGATCGGTCGTCATCAGGAACCGGCTATCAACCATATTTTCGCGGGTGACGCGGCCTTTGAAGTAACCATCAACACGCGAAGATGCGGCCAACTCAAAGGATACAGGTTGGCCCAAGTCTTGCGGATTTGCCTGATAATGTTCGCGCAAGGTGCCGCCGGTTTTGCCCAAGATGCGTTCAATTGCATCTGGGTCAATTTCTACATCAAGGCCTTTTTCGTTTAAGGTATTTGTCAATGCCTCATTGAAGTAGGCTTCATAAGCAGCAGTCTTAAACAGCTCTCCTTCAGCGGCATCGAACTGCTCTTGAGTAAGCGTAAAGTCAATTGCGACTACGGCGTTGGTGAATGCTGGAATGCCGTTACGCACAATCGAAAAGGCGAGCGTTACCAGAAAAAATATACCTATCAGAATCGCGCCTATTCCATAGGCTTTGAAGCGCGCTTCAGAACGGTGCCGTTTCTTTGTGCGCTCATCGGCAACCAGCAATGAACTGCTTGTCTTAGTTACATCGGTAGTCAGTGTTGTGTCAGCCATTATTCATACTGCTCCCGATATTTGCGAACGATATAAAGTGCCAAAATATTCAGACCGAGCGTGATGACGAAGAGAGTCATCCCGAGCGCGAAAGCAACCAGCGCTTCGGGTGACGCAAAGTCGGAGTCGCCGGTGAGCTGCGAAACAATCTTCGCCGTGATGGTTGTCATCGCTTCAAATGGATTAAGCGATAACCGACCGGCAGCACCGGCACCGAGAACGACGATCATGGTTTCACCGATTGCCCGTGACGCGGCCAGCAAAATTGCACCTGCAATGCCAGGCAATGCAGCTGGCAAAATCACTTGCTTGACTGTTTCTGACTTGGTTGCCCCCAAGCCATAGGAGCCATCGCGCATGGCTTGGGGGACAGCGTTGATGATATCGTCTGACAGGGAGCTAACAAACGGGATCAACATGATCCCCATGACCAAGCCAGCAGTCATCACTGCGCGACCACCACCCTGCCAGTCAACGCCCAGATAACCACCGGAACCAAAAACATCGACCAGCAATGGGCCAACGGTCAACAAAGCAAAAAGGCCGTAAACAATTGTTGGGATACCGGCGAGAACTTCAAGCATCGGCTTGGCAATCGCTCGTACGCGCGGCGAGGCATATTCAGCCAAATATATGGCCGCGAAAAGACCTATTGGAACCGCAACCGCGAGCGCTACTATGGAAATATAGAGGGTGCCCCACAACAAGGGCAGGATACCCAATTCGGAAGCACCGCCGCGGCCGGTGAAGCTCGGCGCCCATTCTGTGCCGAAGAAGAAATCGGCCATTGGGTAGAGCTGGAAAAACTCAATTGTGTTGAACACCAGCGATGCAACGATACCAATGGTCGTTAAAATCGCGATGGATGCAGCTGCAATCAACAAAGCGCCGATGCCTTGCTCAACAACATTGCGGGCGCGGAAGCGCGCGCGTGTTTCGCGCCACGCCCAGCCTGCCCCGAAAAAAGCAATAAAGATCGCAACAATCGACATCAGCAAATTGCCGGTCGCGTTGAGAATGCGAAACTCTTGCGCTGCGCGCATGATTGGCTGTGTAATTTGGGATGTTACGATCGCGCCGGCTTCTCGAAGCCGCTCCGTGATGTTTGTGAAATCCGCGCGACCATTTCGCGCAATCTCTTCTGTTATGACGCCTTTTTCGACCGCAAGACTAAGACCCTCAGCGGCACGACGAACTTCCGACAAAACAAGGCTGCGTGACGAGCCTTCGGCAATCTCGCTTTCCGGTATCAAGCCGGAAACGACGCTATTAACGTAAAACGGTTGGCCAATCAGCCAAACCACAACAAAAAGAAATGCTGGAACAATCGTTTTAAGTGCGACGTTCATCCCATAGTAATTTGGAAGGGAGTGAAGTTTGATACCTTGGCTGTCAGCACTTGCTATCGCTCTGGATCGACCAAGAATGTACCCAGCCGCTGCGATGGCGAGCACGATCAACAATAGCCATAAAATTGGCATGGAATTCCCCAGTCCCTGCGTCGGAGAAAGACAAAGATGGAGCGGCGACTCGCGCCGCTCCGAGATAGACCGAGTGGTCTAATTACATGGCTTGTTCAGCGTCGATTGCAGCTTGAGTGTCAGCCAGTTCAGGGTCAGAGACCAGACCATACTGAGCGAGCGGGCCAGTTGGACCAGCAAGTTCGTCAGATACGAAGAAAGAAGCATATTCTTTCAGGCCAGGGATAACACCGATGTGCGCCTTCTTGATGTAGAAGAAGAGCGGGCGTGAAACTGGATACTCACCAGACGCAATAGTCTCCGTAGATGGAGAGACGCCAGACATTGTGGCGACTTTCAGTTTGTCAGTGTTGTTTTCATAGAAAGCCAGACCGAACACGCCAATTGCATTTTCGTTAGCGTCGATGGAAGCGAGCGTCTCGGTGTAGTCACCGTCGATGTCGACTGAACGACCATCGGTGCGGACTTCAAGACATGCATCTTCAGCATCGTCTTCTGACATGCCACCAGCAATCATGGCTTCCATGGCGCCAGTTGCTTCACAGCCAGCTGCAACAACTTTTTCTTCGAAAACTTCACGTGTGCCGTGCTTTGTACCTGGAATGAACGCCAGGATTTCAGCGGCAGGCAGGTCAGCATTAAAATCGGACCACATTGTGTGTGGGTTATCGACCAGCTCGCCGTTGACCATTACTTTTGGTGCAAGCGCATTAAAGATATCAGATGGCGTGAACGCAGTGAATGCAGGGCCATTGATCTGCGATGCGAAAACAATGCCATCATAACCGATGCGAACTTCGATGATGTCTGTTACGCCGTTTTCCGCACATGTCGCGATTTCTTTTTCGCGGATCGCGCGAGATGCGTTTGCTACGTCAATCGTATTTTCGCCTACGCCTTCGCAGAAACGCTTAAGACCGGAAGATGAACCGCCAGACTCAACAACTGGTGTTGGGAAGTCTGTGTTTTCGCCGAAAGCTTCAGCGACGATAGACGCGTAAGGCAATACAGTTGAAGAACCTGCTACCTGTACCTGATCGCGTGCAGACGCCACAGACGTCATCGCAGTTGCAGCAACCGCCGCCGCCAATGCGAGTTTGATGGATTTCATTAGAGTACTCCCCTTGGGATTAGAATCACTGACCGAAAGGTCACTTCAGTCGGCTCATGCCGTGGCGCTTAACTAGTGCCATCGGGCGAGGCTTTTATGACAATTAAAAAACAGTTTTGTGACACTTTAAGTTCTTGATTTATATCAAAAAATCTAAGTCCTTACCTGTCACCTTCCTTTCGGAAGTAACACTGAGAAGGTACTGCCCTGGCCAAGATCTGACTGAATCTGCAGTTTGCCTTCGTGGCGCGTGGCCACGTGCTTGGCGATGGACAAACCAAGGCCCGTGCCTTGTTTGCCTCGGCTTTCCTCTACATCCACCCGGTAGAAACGCTCTGTAAGTCGGGGCAAGTGCTCTGGTGCAATGCCTGCCCCCTGATCGGAAATATCAAATTTCCAGGCTGGCTTTCGGTCAATCAGCGCCGAATAGGCCGAGATGGTAACCGGCTTTCCGGCACCACCATACTTCAAGCCGTTCTCTACCAGATTCTCAAAAAGCTGTATTAGCTCTTCACGATCACCGCGCACGCGCATCTCAACACTTAAGTCAGGAAACTGCCGCTCAATAATCGAACCTTGTGCATCGGCTATGGGTTTAACCGCGTTGGAAACGTGGATGAGTACGTCGCGGACATCCACGGACCGATACTCGGCGATGCCACGCGCTGTTTCATACTTACTGAGATGGAGCAGGTCGTTGACGAGACGTGACATGCGCTGGGTTTGCTCCAGCATGATGGGTAGAAACCTATCGCGCGCCTTACGGTCGTCACGCGCCGGGCCAGCCAGAGTCTCGATGTAGCCCGTAAGAGACGCAAGTGGCGTACGCAGCTCATGGCTGGCATTTGCAACAAAATCGGATCGCATGCGCTCCATGAAACGAGCTTGTGTCGCGTCACTGAAATAGAGGCAAATCCGATAAAGTGGTCCGATATCATTTGGTAGCCGCAAGGCTGAAATCTCGAAATAGCGTTCATTGTCGCCGCGGTCATGCAAAACAACAGGGCTCGGACTGCCGCCTGCCAACGCTTCCTGAATCAGCTCCTGTAATTCAGGCGAGCGAAAACGCAAAAGTGCCGACGAGCCAACATTGAGGTTTTGAACCCTCTGAACGGCTTCGCGAGTGGCAAACTGTATGATCCCGCGTCCGTCCAACATAATGAGCGGTTCGCGCAGCGCTTCCAGTAGACCATTGGCGATTGTGTAATCATATGTCGGCCGTTTGTCCGCTCTTTCGAGCAAGCGCGCACGCGCGGTACGCACGGGGCTTATGGCTGCGATGATCACCATCGCAAAGCAAAGCTGGACAGCCAAGAGCCACTCAATACGTCCATAAGCAACGAGACCAAAAAAAAGAACGAACGATGCAAATAGTACGTAGCGCGTAGCGACAAGGCGGCGCCCCGCGTTCTTCCACCAACTCGGGGGAGAGCTTTTGCTGGCCTGATGGGAGGTTTTGCTTACCACATCAACCATCTACTTTTCGTTCCTTAGCTATCAAACGCGCCGCTGGACGCATGCTTTAGTTGATCTTACCGTTAGAAACACCCTGCAACCAATATATGACAAGAAACGGGATAAACGTGACCACTCTCATCAAACATCCAGACGCATCACCTTTGCGCATAAAAGTCGGCAAAGCAGAGCATGTTTTCGATATTCACGATCCGGATCTCCCAGCTTGGGTCGATAACAATGATCTGACCGCTGATGATTATCCCTACGACAAGAAGATGGATCGAGACGCATATGAAGAAGAGTTGTTTGCGCTTCAAGAACAGCTTGTTCTCATGCAGCAGGATATCATGGCCAACAACCGTCGTATGCTTATCGTTTTCGAAGGGCGCGATGCAGCGGGAAAAGGTGGTTCAATTCGCGTATTGACCCAGTTTCTCAACCCTCGGCATGCGCGCGTCATTGCTCTTCCAAAGCCGTCTGATCGGGAGCAGGGACAATGGTATTTCCAACGATATGTTTCGCACTTTCCAACTGAAGGTGAGATGGTTGTATTTGACCGATCCTGGTACAATCGCGGCGGCGTGGAACCGGTTATGGGGTTTTGTACTCCCGAGCAGCACAAGAACTTCTTGGCTGATGTTCCGGACTTTGAGCGCATGATCGTTGATGAGGGGATCATCTTCTTTAAATTCTGGCTTAACATTGGCCGCGAAACCCAACTCAAGCGGTTTCATGACCGCCGTCACTCATCCGTCAAGTTCTGGAAACTCTCTGGTATCGATGTCAAAGGTATGGAGAAATGGGACGATTATACCGATGCGCGCAATCAGATGATGAAGGCAACCCACACCAAACATGCGCCATGGACTGTGGTGCGTTACAATGACAAACGCCGCGGGCGCATTGAAATGCTCAAACACGTTCTTGCCAATGTCGACTTTGAAGGCCGGGACAAGAAGCTCATTGGAAAAGCCAATGACAAGATCATCGGCAGCGGCCCTGATTTTCTTGACTGAAGCTTGTGATCAAGCGCTCTCTTCAGCCCGAATGCGAACGGATATCAACTTGATTTCCTTGCCCTCACCTTCAAGGTCACTATTGACGACCAGCCGTCCGCCTGACTGCAGTCGCCGGACGTTGGTCAAATCGATGCGATAGGTGAAAGCTTCCGGTGATTGCCCGACAACAAAACGGGTACGCACGCAATCTATGTCTGGCCCGAGCTGGCATTCCACGGCCATTTGTGTGGTTTGGCCATCTGACGTTTTGGCCGTGATTTCCACTTGCGCTCGCTGACCCAGCAAGGCCTGTAATGGGCCGGGTGGTAATTCAATCGATGCACTCGAACCGGCCGGCGTGATGATCAATACAAAATTGCCAAATGGGTCGGATGAGGACTCCGCGCTTGCAGCACCCTGCAAACGCAATGTTGCGATATCATCTGGTGTGAAGATCGTTACCCAATCCCCCTGCGCCTGTTGTTCGGAACGTAAGGCTGGTGCGGTAGCTGTACCCGGGTCACGTGGTTCAAAACTCTCCGTTTCCGTTTCCGGTGGTGGGTTTGGCACCGATGTGTCTCGCAGCTCAGGATCCTGAAATGCCCCCGATAACATGACCCAGAATATCCCAACGAGAAGAATACCAATAAGCGCAATTGTACCGAGACCTGCTGCAAACGGACCGCGCTTTAGGCGAAACGGCCCGGCTGAAGACTGGTCCTCATTTTTTGCTGTTTTTGAACCGGCTGCGACCGCATCAACCTTCGGCTCGGCGCGTAGTATAGGCTCGATCCTGCCAACCGGCTGTTTCTTGCGCGGGACAGAATGGGAGGGTGCAGACGCGCTAACTTCAGGTGCGCTCGTGTTTGGCGGTATCGGTATTTGATAGCGCGATTCAACTGCACGAATGGCATCGGCCAGCTTGTCACGCTGCGCTTGCGCGGCAGCCTCTGTCAGATTGCCCTGCGATTCCAGTGAGCGACGCAAAGCGTTGGCCGCCGCATTATAAACGCGTTTGCGAAACTCAGCGTCGTTGGCATTTCCTTTTGCCAACGTCTGCATCAATGTCCGTTCGATTCCGCTCAACAGTGCTTCCGTATAGTCTTGGGTCTTCCATGGCAGATGACACACTTGCAGGTGCGAGAAAAGGGGTTGTCATCAAAGCACAGCAAAGGTTATAACTTTTACGTAAACGTCAATTATAGGAGGTGGACGTGGCTTTGCCCGATATCTTGAAAGAAAATCTCCGGCTGCCAGCAGTCGCCGCACCTCTTTTCATCATTTCAAACCCCGATTTGGTTCTTGCGCAATGCAAGGCTGGCGTTGTTGGCTCGTTCCCGGCATTAAATGCCAGACCAGAGGCGCAGCTTGATGAGTGGCTAGCGCAAATCACCGAGGAACTGGCCGATCACAATGCCAAAAACCCGGAGCAACCGGCTGCTCCATTTGCCGTCAATCAGATTGTTCATATGTCCAACAAACGGTTGGAACACGACCTGACAATGTGTGTGAAGTACAAGGTGCCGATCGTGATTTCTTCTCTGGGCGCGGTACCGGAAGTTAATCAGGCCATCCATTCCTATGGTGGTATTGTGCTTCATGACATCACCAACAATCGGCATGCTCACTCTGCTATTCGCAAAGGCGCCGATGGCTTGGTTGCGGTTGCTGCTGGCGCAGGTGGACATGCGGGAACGCTCAGCCCCTTCGCCCTTATTCAGGAAATAAGGGAATGGTTTGATGGTCCGTTGCTACTCAGCGGTTCTATATCAACCGGTGGCGCCATCCTGGCCGCTCAAGCGATGGGTGCTGATATGGCCTATATCGGCTCTCCATTTATTGCGACCGCGGAAGCCCGCGCAGTAGACGAATACAAGCAAATGATCGTGGACAGTGAAGCGAAAGATATCGTCTACTCAAACTACTTCACCGGCATTCATGGCAATTACCTGAAACCCTCGATTGCCAATGCAGGCATGGATCCCGACGATTTGCCGGAAGCAGACCCCACCAAAATGGACTTTGCTGAAGCTTCCAAAGAAGGTTCAAAGGCTTGGAAAGATATCTGGGGATGCGGTCAAGGCATTGGCGCGGTCAAAGAAATCGCTCCAACAGCAGATCTGGTTGCCCGCTTGGAACGAGAGTATCACGCGGCTAAAAAGCAAGTCTTGGCGCCTGCGTAAGGGCCTGGATCATGTTTCGTTGATAAAATTTACGTGAGGTCAGCACTCGCTGGCCGTTCATTTATCGACCATTCAGATAATCGTGGATAACGTTCTGTCATCATTTGATGAGGAATGTCATGATTACACGTCGCACACTTGCCATCGGGCTGGGTACTGCTGTCGCCGCGGCCATCGCCTCCCCGGCTCTCGCCCATCACACGGCGAAGTACAAAAACTTCAAACTGCCAGAAAAGTACAAACCACAGCGCGTACGCTTTACCGGCTACGAGCCCGGAACGATCGTGGTCGATCCGAAAAACCACTTCCTTTATCTGGTCGAATCCAGATCTCGTGCACGTCGCTACGGTGTTGGTGTTGGTCGCGCTGGCTTGGCGTTTAAAGGCACTGCCACCATCGCACGCAAGGCAAAATGGCCAAGCTGGACACCAACTGCCAATATGATCCGTCGCGAGCCACATAAATACGCCAAATACGCCAAAGGTGTGCCCGGCGGCCCGGGTAATCCGCTGGGCGCGCGCGCACTTTATCTCTACAAGGGCAAACGCGACACTTACTACCGTATTCACGGTACAACGCAGCCTTGGAGCATCGGCCAATCTGTTTCAAATGGCTGCATTCGCATGATCAATGATCATGTTGAAGATCTCTATGAACGGACACCAGTCGGCACGCGTGTGGTCGTCATCTAATCTAAGCGATCAAAGTGGTGGGCTTTATTGCCCGCCATACAGAACCTTTTATGGATTGCTGACCTCAATGTCGAACATGGAGGCCAGCGCTGCGGGCCCCTGCACCGACATCGCCAAGACAGCAAGTGGGAGCGGCGTTTTAGCAACCGCTTTCAGTGACAGCGAAGCGCCTGTTTCAACGACTGCATTCAAGCTGTCAGCCAACTGATTTGCCAGTATCGGATCATCGAGCTCGGACAGAAACACCGGGATCATGCCTTTGAGCCGCAACTCCATCGCGCCATATTCAATACCTTCTTCTCTGGCGCTAAGCGCGATGGCTCTTTCGATTAAACCATCATCATCAAATCTAAGCGCTATCTCATTCATTGTCGTGCCCGTCAGGGCAAAAACAGTTGTACTGTCTGGCTGATCAAAAACCACAGCTGGAACATTGCCAACAATACCCTCTCCAGACAGAGTCCCCATTTGCTCAACTGCAGCAATAAAGTCCAAATTTATGTTCTCGCTTGGTCGATCCCATTTCAATAGGGTGTCCGACGTCACGACGACTGTGTCCAAACCAAGTTCTTCAAATGGCTTTCGGTCTTCTGGGTCAAGAGCATCGACATCGAGGCGCAAACCATCGACCCCCAAACGCATACCCGTGGGTATCGGACCAACATGATCGAGCATCTCAAAGATGCTTGAGTCCAGCGACATGCTGACTTTTTCGTCCGGGACATCGACCATGACCCCCGAAAGGAGTACGCGGCCAAGCGTTGGAAGCGTGGCCAAAATTGCAGGAATATCTTGGTTTTCGATTGCTTCTTCTAAACCGATGAACGCATCAAAGGGCGCAAATGTCATGTCTTCGAATGCAAAACGCTCGATTGTGATCGCCTCGCCTTTGTCTCCATCAAAATCTAGAGCTGAGATACCGAACGCCCCAAGGGCATTGTCAGCGTAGTCAGACACAAAGAAAGATCCCAACGAGAAACTGACCATGTCAGGGCCACGCGCTTCAATGTCCGAAATCTCAAACCGCCCCATCGAGAAAGCGCCGTAGGCTGATGCAACGAGCGCGATGATATCATCATCAGACGGTTCAGCTTGGCTCGCCAAGCTATCAACGACAAGCTCATCGATCATGCCAAAAACATCAACGGAAGGGGGTCTGACACCGACATCCGAAAAACCAACTCTACCAACTTTACCGGCGAAACGTTCATCGGCGGTCGAAAAGGCCATACCGGCTATTTCCATGCTTCCGACGCTCTGGTCATAGGTGGCGAGAGGATCGGCAGGCGACAGCAAACGGTCCAGCGTGGTCCCGTAGTTGTAGTCACGAGCGGTATACATCTCTGCAGTGAACTCTGCGACGGGCCGATCCTGTTCTGCAGCCTTGATTGCAGCATAAAAGTTCGAAGCCACGATGGCGGATATATCGCCCCGCCGGGTCGTTCCGACAACGACCGGGCCATATGACTGTACTATTTGCGCTCCGCCGTCATCTTTGAGCACAAACTCAACTAATTGCACGTTCAAAGATGAAAAATCGAAGTCCAAGGCAGCGCGTATCAAAGGCAAGAACTTCGAAATGGGTTTGTCTGTTGCCTCCGGAACTTCAGGCCACTTTGCCGACTTCCAGTCTTCAACAGAAATGCCCGTGTATGTTTGAACAGAGGAGCCAGACCCTCCAAAATCCGTACGCCACGTCATTGCATCGGCGTTGAATTCATCGGCAGCAATGTATGTGGCTTCGTCAGTCAGGCCTTTGATTGAGACTTCCGGCAACGTGATGACATATTTGACATTGTCCTGCTGGTTGTTGGCTATATCGCCAATGTCAAAGCCAATTTTAGTCGAGAAAAACTGGACAACAGCCACGATGGAAATGGATATTTCCAAATCCGTGATTTTGAGCAGCGAACTATCCTCGCTGGCACTTGCATAACTCAAGTCGAACAATGCTGATGCATCAGCAGCAGCTACCCAATCATCGAGCACCTGTTTGCCCTGCGCGGCTTGGGCAACAATTGGCCAACACAAGAAACTGGCGGTGACGAACGCCAAGCCCAAATTCCTGGTCACGTAGCACCTGTTTTGCATCTCACATCCTTCCGCCGAAATCATTGAGGATAAGGGCAAATGATTGTGACATTGTCATGCCGTGTTCGACATTTGCTATTCTTGATTTGTGGCCGCGCGTTCAGTAATAGCCCTCCCCACATCAGCGATGGTTAGCCGCTTTAGCTCAGTTGGTAGAGCACATCATTCGTAATGATGGGGTCACGTGTTCAAGTCACGTAAGCGGCACCAACCGTAATTTGCAAAGCGTTGTGCGCCTGATGGCCACTCATCATATTATTTTGAATGAAAATGGCGAGAGGTGATCCATACCAATCAAGATCGCGATAATCGCAAACACAACAAAATGTCCAACGTAGATCTTCAGCGTGTTTCTTCCGATATAGCGAAAGGCAAGCATGAGCGGTTGCGGCAGCGCTCTGGTAAGCTTGGGTAACTCGGTGGGTTTGAAGTTGTATATTGCAATAAATGAAAGCAGCGCTCCGCCGCTTAAAGACAGTATCATCGGCGCGCTGAGGCCCAAGTTCAAAGACTGCGTGGCAATAAAAATGATAAATACAAATGTTGAAATAACATAAAAGTCGATGTCTTTGATTAAGCTCCTTCGCCGCATAAAATATGCCATAAATGCGATCAAATATCCCTCCGTTCCGTACTCAAAAAGTGCATAGCTGAATGGTATGAAGGCGGTGAGAACGATCACAATATAATATAGTTGACCTCGACCCATCAGACTGAAAATTACTAAATAATCCAACGTCAAACGAAGTATGATAAATGACACTAGAATACTAAACGGCAGGAGCGGAAGCCCCGCAAACACGTCTGTTGCAGTGATAATCAAAGCCCCAACCCAGAACTTTATTGGGAAATCTCTGCTGTTTGAGAATCCGATGAGAAAAAACCAAAGCGGAATACCGGATCGGGCTATAACGCGAAACTGAACGTAGTCTGGAAAAAAGTACAAGCCGAGGTGACCGCACATCATGGTCAACACCGCCGCCGTTTTCATAAGGTCATAGGAAGTCAGATCTTCGGACAGGCGAGAAGGCGCGGCACTCATATGCATATTCCAGACATCACGCCCAGCCGCAGCTGATATCCAATCCGTTTTAGGCGGGAATATGGTAGTTGATGAAATATTCAGCCGTCTTACTGCCAACGGCAGTTTTAATGCGTCGCGCCCAATATGGATAACGCGATTTCCACGATGCTGTCACGTGATGGCATAGTTGCTGCGAAAGCTGGCCCGGTGGCAATAAAGCTGTCTTCGGCAGCCAGCCGCGTGACGGGCAGATCAGTATGTTCAGCCAATGCCGCCATTACACTTTCTGAAACGCCGCCACTGCGCCTCGTTTCGTCAACAACCAATACTCGCTCGCAAGGCGTAACTGCATCGACCAGCGCATCAATTGGTAGCGGGCTGAGCCAGCGCAGATCGATAATGCGCGTCTTGATACCTTTTCTTTCAAGGATCGGCTGGGCCTGCCGAGATAAGAAAACACCATTGGCAAAACTAACGATCGCGAGATCGGTTCCTTGACCATGCTGCCCGATGCTGCCCATTGGCAAACTCTCCCCCAACTCGGGATAGACAGTCATCCACCCGCCATCGCCGGCTTGGTGTAAATCGCGCATGGGATAAAGGGCTATAGGTTCGAGGAAACAGACCAGTCGCTGCTCTTCACGTGCCAGTCTTATGCATTCGCGCAGCATTCGCGCGGCATCGGTCCCATTGGACGGACAAGCGAGTATCAAACCCGGTATGTCGCGCAACACAGCAACTGAATTGTCGTTATGGAAATGGCCGCCAAAACCTTTTTGATAACCAAGCCCAGCGATGCGCACGACCATCGGATTGGTAAACTGACCTTTGGAAAAAAACGGAAGCGTCGCCGACTCGCCGCGCAATTGATCCTCGGCGTTGTGCAGATACGCCAGAAACTGGATTTCAGGAACCGGGATGAACCCATTGTGCGCCATGCCGATAGCCAACCCCAGGATCGACTGCTCATCGAGTAGCGTGTCAATTACGCGGTCTGGACCAAAGCGCTTCTGCAGCTTCTGCGTTATACCGTACACACCGCCCTTCAGCCCGATATCCTCGCCCATCATGATAGTTTCTGTATGCATCAGCATAAGATCCGTCAGCGCCCAATTGATGAGCCGGTTCATCGGTTGAGGCTCGGCTTGCGCCTTCAGGTCGCTGCCAAATATCAAGGCTCGATCCGCCTTGGAGGGCCCATTGGTTGGCTGGCACTGGCGTGGTGGCGGGACAAGGCTCGCCATTACGTCAGATGCTGTTTTCAAATGTGGACGTGTCACAATTTCGGTTGCGACGCCTTGGACGTGAGCGCAGGTCTCGTCGTAAATAGCGAGCGCCTCAGCGTGAGTCATAACACCAGCAGCGTTCAAAAGGGCGGAGGAGTGGATGAGCGGGTCGTTCGATTCGTCCGCCTCAACCTCCTCTTTCGACAGATAACTGGTCGCGATGTCCGCGCCGGCATGGCCGTAGAGCCTGACCATATCCAGATGAAGGAATGCTGGCTTGCGGTGTGCGCGCACATAGTCGGCGGCAGCGGCGGCCACACGATGCGCCTCGTAAAAATCAAGGCCGTTGGCGCGAAAATACTTGAGACCTGGTCGAGATGAAAAAGTATTGGTAATCCAGCCAGCCGGCGTCTTGGTGGAGATGCCGATGCCATTGTCCTCGCAAACAAAAAGGATCGGGATCGGCGCGTTTTGGTAGCTCGCCCATTGCGCCGTGTTGAATGCACCCTGCGCTGTCGAATGATTGACCGATGCGTCACCGAAAGAGCAGAAAATGATCGCATCGCGCGCAAAGGCTTCATGTTCCGGTTCGTGACGCCTCGCTGCAGCGATCGAGTAGGCAACACCAACCGCTTTGGGTAAATGACTGGCAATTGTGGAGGTCTGCGGCGGGATGTTTAACGCTTTTGAACCCAGCACCTTGTGTCGCCCACCCGAGATCGGATCATCGACGGAACATGCAAAACTCAGCAACATGTCGCGCGCCATGTTTTGTCCCGGCACCTGACTGGCGCGAGCGATTTGGAACGCGCCATCACGATAATGGAGAAACGCAGGATCAGTTGGCCGCAGCGCATGCGCTACCGCAGCCATTCCCTCATGGCCGGACGAGCCAATTGTATAAAAACCCTGCCCACCAGCTTGCATCACACGGCTTTGCAAATCGAGCGCCCGGCTTAGACACTGTGCGCGAAAGACTTCGATAGCTTCCGCTTTTGATAAAGCACTCTCTGGCCTCGGTGGCTTTGGCAGGTCGCCGGTTTTCAGGCGACGTCGTAGTTGTTCTTCGACAATCGCTGCACGGTCCATATTCTAGAAAAACGCCTGCAAACCGGTTTGCGCGCGGCCAAGGATCAACGCATGCACGTCATGTGTTCCCTCATAGGTGTTGACCGTCTCAAGGTTCACCATATGGCGCATCACGTGATATTCCTGGCTGATACCGTTGCCGCCGTGCATGTCGCGGGCCATGCGCGCAATGTCGACTGCCTTGCCGCAATTGTTGCGCTTGATCAGGCTGATCATCTCCGGCGCCGCCTGTCCGATGTCCATCATCTGCCCAACCCGCAAAGCGGCCTGCAGTCCAAGCGTGATTTCAGTCTGCATGTCAGCAAGCTTCTTCTGGAAAAGCTGTGTTTGCGCCAGTGGCTTGCCGAACTGATGCCTGTCCAACCCATAGGTGCGTGCGCGTTGCCAGCAGTCTTCCGCGGCACCCATCACGCCCCAAGCAATGCCATAGCGTGCTCGGTTTAGACAACCAAATGGACCTTTCAATCCTTGAACATTTGGGAGTAGGGCCTCTTCTCCAACCTCGACGCCATCAAGGACGATTTCACCGGTTACCGATGCCCTTAAAGAAAGCTTGCCGTCAATCTTCGGCGCAGAAAGGCCGTTGGTGCCCTTGTCCAGGATGAAACCACGAATTTTGCCATCGTGGGCATCGGACTTGGCCCACACAATAAATACATCGGCAATCGGACTGTTGGAAATCCACATCTTCGAGCCGGTGAGCTTGTAACCACCGTCGATCTTCTCAGCCCTGGTTTTCATGGCGGCGGGGTCGGAACCAGCCTCCGGCTCTGTCAAACCAAAGCAACCAATCCACTCACCGCTCGCCAGCTTTGGCAGATATTTGGCACGCTGCGTGTCGCTGCCATAAGCATCAATAGGATACATCACCAGCGACGATTGCACCGACATCATGGAACGATAGCCGCTATCGACACGCTCTAATTCCCGGGCAATCAAACCATAAGTGACATAGTCAGCGCCAAGACCACCGTTGTCTTCATCAATCGTTGCACCGAGCAGGCCCGAAGCACCCATTTCGGCAAAGACTTCAGGCTCAACGCGTTCCTCGGCAAAGGCCGCCATCACCCTTGGCATCAAGCGATCTTGCGCGAAGTTCTTTGCCGCTTCAGCCAGCATGCGCTGATCTTCGGTGAGCTGATCAACCAAGCGGAATGGGTCGGCCCAGTCGAAAGAACCAAGCTCCGGGCCAAAGCCAGCATCATGCGTCGCTAACATGTTTCTCTCCCAATCATGCCGCAGGTTAGGCACACACGTTGCAGTAGCGCAGAAGCACATCGGCATAAAGAGGGGCGCTCAGGAAAGATGGACTAGCGCGCCAGGCTTGCTAATAACTATACGAGATATTGCCGCTGCTGCGGCGGCCGCGTCACAAGGATCCGAACCTGAAAAATAGCTCAAGCAAAACTGCGCGTTGAAACTGTCGCCCGCTGCAGTGGTGTCTACGATATTCGGTTGAGCTTCTATATCGACATGCGCCACATGGCCATCGTGATTGATCCAAACAGGATTGGGCCCGTCTTTGACGACGATCAGCCGAGAACCATTTTCCTGATAACGGCGACATGTTTCACTGGGTGTTTCATCACCAAAAAACGTGGCTTCATCGTCAAATGACGGCAGGCAGATATCGGCGATAGCAGCACCTTTCATGATCCAGCTACGCATCTCTTCCGCCGTCGACCACAGCTTAGGGCGCAAATTTGGATCGAAGACAATGCGGGTGCCACGTGCCTTGTTGGCGTGGAGTACATCCATCAGTCTCTGACGCCCCGCTTCCGGCAGGATCGCAAGGGTAATTCCGGAGAAATACGCAACGTCACCAGATTGCAATGGCAATTCATCCAGATCATCGGCCAGTGTTCTGGCTGCTGAACTGTCGCGCCAATAAAGAAAGCTGCGTTCGGCATTTTGAAGAACAATCATATATAAGCCGATTGATCGGCCTTCACGAACCTTGGCGATCGGCGTCACGTTGGAGGCTTGCATAAAACCTATCAAGTTCGCCGATACCAAATCATCACCAACGGCAGTTAGGTACTGTGTCTTGATGTCGGCAGTTGAAAGCTGTGCCACGTACCAAGCGGTGTTGAACGTATCGCCCGCAAATCCTTGCGCAAACACGGCCTCACCGGTTGGTGAAAGCTCCAGCATGCATTCTCCGATGGCAAGAAATTTCATGAAAACCAGGTGGTTCGTCTAGCAAACAGAATTAACAACTGAGCTTAGCTTCTAGGCCACCACCAATTTTGACACAAGCAAACGGCCGCCCTACTAGACTTGCATGACGTCGTATTGGATTGGCTGATGCCACTAACACACCCTGATCGATTTTTTCCTGCGGAACCGAAAGTGCGCGACCTTGCACGACGGCTTTATGAGACGGTCAAAGACTTGCCGATCATCAGTCCGCACGGGCACTGCGATCCGCGATGGTTTGCGGATAATCAGCGTTTTCCAAACCCGGCAGCCCTGTTTGTCATACCCGATCACTATGTTTTTCGCATGCTGGTAAGCCAAGGGGTTTCATTGGCTGACCTAGGCATCGCGCGCGCAATTGGCAATCCTGTTGAGACTGAACCGCGAGCGATCTGGCAACGTTTCGCTGACCACTATTATCTGTTTCGCGGCACGCCGTCTGCCATTTGGCTCGATCATGCTTTTGAGAATGTGTTCGGCATCGATGAGGTGCTTGGCAGCGAAAACGCAAACACGGTTTATGACCAGATCGAGGCGCAGTTGGCACTACCGGAGTTTCACCCGCGCGCGCTCTTTGATCGGTTCGACATCGAGCTTCTGGCAACGACAGAAGGCGCGCTGGACGATTTAAGATGGCACCGGCAAATAGCTGAAAGCGATTGGACTGGGCGTGTCATCACAACCTACCGGCCCGACGCGGTTACTGATCCTGATCAAGAAGATTTTGTCCAGAACGTTGCCGAGCTTGGCAAATTGACAAATGAGGACACACAAAGCTGGGCTGGCTACCTTAATGCCCATCTGAAAAGACGCGCTTACTTTAAGGCACATGGTGCTACGGCCACCGATCATGGACATCCCAGTGCGCGCACCGAAGATTTGACGCTGGCGGCGGCAGAGGCACTCTACGCAATAGTCCTTGCAGGAACACATACGGCTCAAGAGGCTGAAGCATTTCGCGGGCAGGTGCTGACCGAGATGGCCAAAATGAGCCTTGAAGACGGGCTCACCATGCAAATTCATGCCGGCTCGCGGCGTAATCACGCCACAAGCGTCTTTGATCAATTTGGTCGCGACAAGGGGTTCGATATTCCGGGACCGACAGACTATGTGACGGCGCTGCAGCCGCTCCTAAACGCCGTTGGCATGGAGCCGGGTCTAACGATCGTCATGTTCACCTTGGACGAGACTGCCTACAGCCGAGAGCTGGCGCCCTTGGCTGGTGTCTACCCGGCGCTAAAACTAGGGCCTCCCTGGTGGTTTTTTGATAGCTATGAAGGCATCAAACGCTTTAGAGAAACGACGACTGAGACCTGCGGCTTCTATAACACCGTCGGATTTAACGATGATACGCGTGCGTTCTGCTCCATACCCGCCCGCCACGATGTATCTCGGCGTTGCGATAGCGCGTATCTGGCATCGTTGGTGGCAACTGGTCGCTTGCGTGAATCAGAGGCATTCGCGGTTGCTTCTGATCTTGCGTATGGCCTTGCAAAAACTGCCTACAGATTATGAGAAACCGACCGCGCCTGAAACGTGATGGAGCAAAACCCAAGACCGGCATTGTGCACTTTGGGCCAGGTGCTTTTTTCCGCGCTTTCAATGCCGTCTATACGCACGAAGCGATAGAGAATGCGGGTGGGGATTGGGGCATAATCGCTGTCAGTTTGAGAAGCACCGCCGCACGTGATCAATTGCTTCCACAAGGCGGTGTTTATACATCCGTTACCCGTACCCAATCGGGAACCAAACATGAGATCATAGGGCCGATTGCGGATGTGAAAGTAGCTGCGGAAGACCCTTTCGCTGTTTTGGATGCGATGACCGATCCTTCGGTTAAGATCGTTTCACTGACCATCACCGAGAAGGGCTATTGCCACGAACCGGCAACCGGACGGTTGAACCTTGATCACCCCGATGTCATTCATGATCTTGCGCATGCAGACAGTCCCCAATCCGCCATTGGATTTATTGTGAGTGCGCTTGCTCGGCGTCGCAAAGCTGATTTTCCAGGTTTTACGGTTCTATCTTGCGACAACCTTCCATCCAATGGTCAATTGGTGCGCGAGCTGGTGCTTGAATTTGCTCGAATTATAGATGGCCAACTCGCGGAATGGATTGAGCAAAACGCCAGCTTTCCAGCGACGATGGTTGATCGCATTACGCCTGCAACAACCGATCAAGATATAGAGACTCTTGGCTTTGAGGCTGGATACTACGATCCAGCCTGCGTTGCCCATGAAGCGTTCCGACAGTGGGTCATCGAGGACAATTTTGTTGGAGGGCGGCCCGCTTGGGAAACGGCAGGCGCGCAATTCGTCACCTCCGTCGGCGCGCATGAGACCATGAAGCTGCGATGTCTGAACGGCACACACTCGGCCCTTGCCTATCTGGGCTATCTGGCGGGCTATGAAACCATATCGGAGTGTGTTGCGGATCGGCACTTTGCATCACTGTGCGAAAAGCTCTGGCACAATGAAATCATTCCGACGCTGCAACAGCCGCACGGCGAAGACTTGGGCGCCTATTGTGATGGCCTTCTACAACGATATCGCGATCCAACCGTTCGCCACCGAACTTGGCAGATCGCAATGGATGGCAGTCAAAAACTCCCGCAACGCATCTTAGGCACTATCACCGACAATCTTGCCAAAGGCTTTGTGCCACCGGGCCTCTGCCTGGTCGTTGCTGGGTGGATGCGCTATATCGGTGGCCATGATGAAAGTGGTGGTGCAATTGATGTGCGCGACCCCTTGGCCGGGCGCATCAAAGATATTTGTGAAGGCGCGTCTGACACGGTCAACGCGCTGCTAACTTTGGAAGAAGTCTTCCCGCAGGAATTGGCAGATAGTTCAGAATTTCAACATGCCGTCGCCGCTGCATATCGGCGACTTGTTACGTTGGGCGCGCGCGCTTCAGTAGCTGAGTTTATAAAAGACTGAGGCTGGGTGGCGCCAGCGCCACAAAAATGCAACCTTCGCGCAAGTGTATTCATCGTGCATGAGCGGGAGGAACCATGAACGAGACTGTTGTTGCTAACTATGCTCGATTGCCAGACCGCGAGCCTCAATATGCTCTGGTGGCAGAAGTGGATCTTGTCGTTGTTCGCTTCGACGACGATGTTTCGGTATTCTATGGGCGATGTTTGCACCGAGGCGCGCTAATGGCTGATGGCTTCGTGCGCGGTCGCAATCTGATTTGCGGCGTTCATGATTGGGATTACAGGCTGGACACAGGCGTGTCTGAATATGCCAATGAGGAGAAGCTCCCGAAATTCTCCAGTTGGATTGATGGCGATAACGTCCTGGTTGATGCGGACGAGATTGCCGGGTGGGCTAAAGACAATCCGCAGCCTTTTGATCGTGACGCCTACCTTGGACTGTACGCTGATACTTCCCACGGCACAGCCGAAGAGCCCAATAATAGCCTCATTCAGCAATATGCCGGCAACGGCCCATCGAAGACTGGCCACCATGGTGTGATGGGCTCGATGGGTGTTCCACGCGATGAACTGCCCAAATGGGACGACATTCAACTACTGACCGCACAGCTTCAAACAGCACCACTTTTGGAAGACGAAGCTGTTGGAACCGGCGTTGTAATCGGGCCCAACGCGCAAAAGCCGCTGCACCTCGATATTCCGCTCTTTGTATCAGACATGTCATTTGGTGCATTGTCGGAACCAGCCAAAGTCGCCATGGCGCGCGGTGCTGAGCTGGCGGGAACGGGCATCTGTTCCGGTGAAGGTGGTATGCTGCCGGAAGAACAAGCGGCAAACTCTCGGTATTTCTACGAGCTTGCTTCCGCCAAGTTTGGATTTGATTGGGACAAACTCGCCAATGTCCAAGCGTTCCATTTCAAGGGCGGCCAAGGGGCCAAGACAGGAACAGGTGGGCACCTTCCGGGCCATAAAAACACCGGAAAAATTGCGCAGGTTCGCGAAATACCCGAAGGCAAGGACGCAATATCACCGCCTCGTTTTCCGGACTGGACCGAACCCTCACAGATCAAAGACTTTGCGGACGAGGTTCGTGGCCGCACCGGCGGCATCCCAATCGGCTACAAGCTCTCCGCCCAGCATATTGAGAAAGATATCGATGCGGCGCTGGAGGTCGGCGTCGATTACATAATATTAGACGGACGCGGCGGCGGCACTGGCGCCGCTCCGCTGTTGTTTAGAGACAATATCTCGGTTCCGACCATTCCAGCCTTGGCACGGGCACGACGCCATCTTGATGCGACGCAGCCAGATGTATCACTCATCATCACCGGTGGTTTGCGAAAGCCTGCGGACTTTATCAAAGCGATGGCTTTGGGTGCGGATGCTATTGCCGTCTCTAACGCAGCCATGCAAGCAATTGGCTGCATCGCAATGCGCGCCTGTCATACCAACAACTGCCCGGTGGGGATCGCCACGCAAAAGCCGCACCTTGTGAGCCGCATCATCGTGGAAAAGTCAGCCGAGCGGCTGGCAAACTTCTTTAACAGCAGCGTTGAACTAATGCAGATTATGGCGCGTGCGTGCGGACATAATCACGTGTCAAAGTTCAACCCGAACGATCTTACAACATGGAAGCGCGATATGGCTGACCTTTCCGGTGTTGCGTACGGTGGCGTGGGCTGACTACCAGCCCGCATTAGGTTCCTTCTCATAACGTAAAGTCAGCATGCGCTACTGACTGTTGGTGTCGCAATTTTTTACGTTTACGTTAAAGTCATTATCTTGTTTTGGTGATCGTTTACGCCTATGACTATCGTATAAAGAACAATATCTGTTGGTGAAGTGCTGGGCAGAGAACAGCTTTGCAGACCAATGATAGTTTGATCGCTTTTGGGAGGAGAGATCATGGTAACAGCCGGTGCCGCGAAGGCAAAAAAATCAATTGCTGCGTCTAAACCGTGGCTGAAGAGTTATCCTGAAGGTGTGCCAGCAGAGATCCCTGCCCTTGAGCACGCAAACCTTGGTCAGTTTCTCGAACATAGTTTCCGCCAGTATGGCTCGCGAACCGCTTTTTCCTGCATGGGCAAAGCGATCAGCTACAGCGAGCTAGACAAAGCATCCAGCGCATTTGCTGCCCACCTGCTCGGGCTTGGCCTGCAAAAGGGTGACCGCGTTGCGCTCATGATGCCAAACGTATTGCAATACCCGGTCGCGATGGCAGGCGTTTTGCGCGCAGGGCTGACAGTGGTGAACGTCAATCCACTCTATACGCCGCGCGAGTTGGAACACCAACTCAACGACAGTGGTGCCAAAGCTATCGTCATTTTGGAGAACTTTGCCAACACGCTTGAGCAGGTTGCTTCCAAAACCGGCGTAGAACATATGATCGTCACGGCCATGGGAGACATGATGGGTCTCAAGGGTCACATCGTGAACCTTGTTGTTCGCCGCGTGAAGAAAATGGTGCCAGCTTGGAACCTGCCGAACCATAGCAAATTCAAATCTACGCTGGGCGGCGGTGCCTACACCGCTCATGAAGCTGGTTTGGAAGATGTCGCCTTTCTTCAATATACGGGCGGGACGACCGGCGTCTCAAAAGGTGCAACACTGACGCACAGCAATATCCTGTCGAACATCGCTCAGTCTCAAGCCTGGTTGGAAGTTGGCTACCGCGCCAAAGGTAAACCAGACGAATTGAACTTTGTCTGCGCGCTGCCGCTGTACCATATCTTCGCGCTGACGGTTAATGCATTCATGGGCATGGCCGTTGGCGGGCATAATCTGCTTATTCCAAATCCGCGCGATATTCCCGCCTTTGTCAAAGAGCTTGAAAAAGGGCCCTTCCACTTCTTCCCCGGTCTCAACACGCTTTTCATCGCGTTGATGAACAATGAAGATTTTCAGAAGCTGGACTTCTCAGAGCTTCGCATGACATTCGGCGGCGGCATGGCTGTACAAGGGCCAGTCGCAGAGCGCTGGAAGAAAATGACAGGTGTTCCGATTTTTGAGGGCTATGGCCTCTCTGAAACATCGCCTGTTGCAACCGGAAACCGCTTTGATGGCGAAGAGTTTACCGGCACAATCGGCTTGCCTATCCCGTCAACGGATGTTTCGATCCGCGATGATGATGGTGCTGAGTTACCACTTGGCGAAGTTGGCGAAATCTGTATTCGCGGCCCACAAGTAATGGCAGGCTACTGGAACCGACCGGACGAGACAGCCAAAGTGATGACCGATGATGGATTCTTCCGTTCAGGCGATATGGGCTTCATGGATGATGGCGGCTATGTGAAAATTGTCGACCGCAAGAAAGACATGATCCTTGTATCCGGCTTTAATGTCTATCCGAACGAAGTTGAAGAAGTTGCCGTCGGATGTCCGGGTGTGGTTGAAGCGGCAGCTATCGGTGTCGCTGATGAGCATTCCGGTGAAGTGGTCAAACTCTTCGTTGTACGAAACGATGACAACACAACAGAAGAGACGATCAAGGCGTATTGCGCGGAAAACCTGACCAACTACAAGCGTCCGAAGTTCATCGAGTTCCGCGATGAACTGCCCAAAACAAATGTTGGCAAGATCCTGCGCCGAGAGCTTCGTTAGTCCAACCGAAGCTGGTAGAATCAAAGCACCTCTGGCAAACACTCATGTGTCTGTCAGAGGTTTTTTTATGAGTTCAGCCACACTCATAACTGTCATTGTTGTCATGATCGGGGGCATGATGCTTGCCATGCAAGGTCCCATCAATGCCAGTCTGGGACGCACAATCAATGACCCGATTGCTGCGGCAACCATCTCCTTTGGCGTTGGCTTCATCTTCCTGATCGCTCTGATGATGGTACGTAAGGGTTTGCCGTCCGGTGAAGCGCTATCAAGCGTTCCATGGTGGGCCTGGAGCGGTGGCCTGTTAGGCGCTTACTATGTTTTCGCCATCTTGTGGGCCGCACCGCGTGTTGGTGTGCTGACAATCGCGTCGGCCACTGTCTTGGGGCAGTTGACCGCCGGTCTTGTTCTGGATGCCATCGGCGCTTTTGGAATTCCTGTTCAAGCTATTACATGGCAACGCATTGCCGGCATTGCGATGGTCTTCGGGGGCTTGCTGTTGTCGCGCGCTTGACCGATAAGCCGCTCGGGCAATTCCTTCCAAGGAGATAAGAGTGGCTGTTCCTCAAGAGCTGATCGCGAAACTTACCGATCATTTTGCAAACGACGTACCGATGGATATGCGTGCTGCATTTTCCAGCGACAGCGCTCGTTTCTCCAATCATAGCTTAACTGCCGATGATCTGCTGCTCGATTGGTCAAAGTGCTTGGTCACAACACAATCGGTCGATTTGCTCATTGAAGCGGCACAAGCAGCCGGGGTTGAGGCAAGGCGCGATGCGATGTTTGCGGGTGAGAAAATCAATTTCACCGAAGACCGCGCTGTGCTCCACACCGCGCTCCGAAACCGCTCAAACACGCCGGTTTCGGTTGACGGCGCAGATGTCATGCCAGATGTGAATAACGTTTTGGATCGGATGGCAAGCTTCTGCGACGCCATACGCGATGGCAGCGTGAAAGGCGCAACGGGCAAAACATTTACTGATATCGTCAATATCGGTATCGGCGGATCAGACCTTGGCCCGGCCATGGCCGTTGGTGCTCTGGCGCCCTATCATGATGGTCCGACTTGTCACTTTGTTTCCAATGTGGACGGCGCGGATATCGCTGACACACTCCAAGCGTTAGATGCCGAGACTACGCTTTTCGTCATTGCCTCGAAGACGTTCACCACAATTGAAACCATGACCAACGCCAAAACTGCTCGGACTTGGTTGGTCGGGAAGCTCGGCGATGCGGCGGTCAATGCACACTTTTGTGCAGTTTCAACCGCGCTCGACAAGGTTGCCGCATTCGGCATCAATACCGAACGCGTCTTTGGATTTTGGGATTGGGTTGGCGGTCGCTACTCGCTGTGGGGCGCTATCGGCCTGCCAATTATGTTGGCGATCGGGCCAACCCAGTTTGGCCGGTTTTTGGATGGCGCGCATGCGATAGACAACCATTTCAAACAAGCGCCGATTAAAAAGAACATTCCAATTATGCTCGGTCTGATCGGTTGGTGGCACCGCGTGATCTGTGGCTACACATCACGCGCCATCATCCCCTATGATCAACGGCTTTCTCGCTTTCCAGCCTATCTGCAGCAGCTAGACATGGAGTCCAACGGTAAGGGCGTTACAATTGACGGGCAACAAGCAGCCGTCACTGGCCCAACTGTTTGGGGGGAACCCGGCACCAACGGCCAACATGCGTTCTTCCAGTTACTTCATCAGGGAACCGATGTAATCCCGGTGGAGTTTCTGGTGGCCGCCAACGCTCATGAGGATGAGAGCCATACGGTTCATCACGAATTGCTGCTGGCCAACTGTTTCGCTCAATCAGAGGCTCTTATGAAAGGGAGGACGCTTGCGGAAGCCAAAGCTCAACTACTCGCTAAAGGAATGGCGGAAGATGAAGCTGCAAAGATCGCACCGCACCGCGTGTTCAGTGGTAACCGGGCCTCGCTCACAATCGTCTACGACAAGATGGATCCGTTCACATTGGGACGCCTGATCGCGCTGTATGAACATCGCGTATTCGTGGAAGCGCAGATGTTCGGCATCAACGCGTTCGATCAATGGGGCGTTGAACTGGGTAAGGAGCTTGCCACAGGTCTTTTGCCCGTTGTTCAAGGCACAGAGCCTACCGATGAACGTGATGTTTCAACGGCAGGTCTGGTTCATCACCTACAAAGGCTACGCAATTAACACTGCTCAATATCGTCTAGGTTCTGGTTGGCTTTCGCGACCGTTTTGCGCAGGTCCCGGTTCCTTGTTACTATAAAGAAGTCCTCTTGAGGGTTTGTTTGCAACCAAACTGTCACGGACACCGGCTCAGCTGGAACGGCTTGTGTCGCGCACCCGGTAGCTGTGATGGCCAGTGAACCTTTTCCGCTATCTCCTGATGCGCGCAGATCACGAATTCGTTGCTGAGCTTCGAAAAGAGAAGCGGCATCCTCGGGCGCCAATTGGCCAACAAGAATACGGCTGTCGCCACTCCAGGCAGTCGGCAGACCCTTGGTTGGCTGGTCCACGTCTTGCACCACAATACTGTATTCCTCCACCAACGACTTAGCGATGTCGGATGCCTCATAGGTCAGACGCATGCGCACATCGCCATCGCGGACTCGGATGTATTCAGGTGTTTGAACTGCAAATCTTAAGTCTGATGGATTGGCCTCCATCGGCGAAAAGTTCATCATTCGAACCATCGACAATGGCGGCGTTGAAGTCAGGCAAGCACCTAGGCAGAGACACCCAAGCAAGGTTGCAAAACGGAGGAGGTGACAAAGACGAAAACACATAATAAAAATCCTATTTGACGAATAATATTTATTGTTTTACATTAATTTTTACAAGCAACATGTGGAGAAACTGATGCAGAATCTTCCTTCTGATGAACTCGCGAGATTGAGTCGCCTGATGAAATGGCTTTGTGTGACTGCGTTAGCGGCCCTGCTCGCTACGGCGTTCTATATTGGTGTTCGCCTGTTGGCGGAGGGTGGGCCCTTCTTGGCGACAATCGCCCCTATTTCGTTTGATCCGACACTCGTGAAGAGATGGCAAATCGCGGGCATCATGACAGTCAACGGGATTGGCGTTTGGCTACTCAGTCTTGCGCTGCTCAGTCTACGGGACATGTTCAGCCAATTTGCACTCGGTAACGTTCTGTCTTCGGCGCCAGCTCGTTCCATGCGCAGCGCAGGGCGATACTTCCTGGTTGGTGCCGCTTGGAGCATTCTCGCACATTCAGTGACAGTTCTGCTTGCCACGGCAAGCAATGCGCCCGGTGAGCGAGCACTTGCCATCAGTTTCAGCTCTCAACAGCTATTTCCACTGTTATTGGCTGGGACTCTTTTTGCCGTGGGTCATCTGCTTAGCGAGGCCATACGGCTCGACCAAGAAAACAAGAGCTTTGTTTAAGCCATGCCAATTATCTTAAATCTTGATGTGATGTTGGCGAAACGAAAAATGCGCTCGAAGGAGTTAGCAGAGCGCATCGGAATCACTGAGCAAAATGTGTCGCTTTTAAAGTCTGGGAAAGTGCGTGGTGTGCGTTTTGAGACCCTTGCAAAGATCTGCGAAGAGCTGAACTGCCAGCCAGGTGATCTCATGGAGTATCAACCGGCTGAACCTTAGGATCACGCCGCAGCCTTGGTCCTGTTCGGCTTGCGGCCACGCATCGCCTTTCTTGGCTTGGAGCGTTTTGGGCGATCACCCGTTGGGCGCTCCGGCCCGCCGTCGCGGCTGGCCCGCGGCCCTTTGCGATGCGGGCGTCTACGTTTCGGCTTGCTATTGCCGTCGTCGTCCGACGGAGGCTTCTTCGCCTTCGCGGTGGGTTGGGTCGGCCGATTATCTGCAAACCATTCAACATTTTCTGACACATCGCCTTCGGCTGGAACACCCACCTTGTCGATCTTCATGCCAAGAAGCTTTTGGATTGCATGCAACAGCTTGCTTTCATCAGGCGCACAGAAAGCGATGGCTGCACCATCAGCACCGGCACGCGCCGTGCGTCCAATACGGTGCACATAGACGTCAGGAACTTCTGGAAGGTCATAGTTGATGACGTGCGTAACACCGGGAATATCGATGCCACGCGCAGCAACATCGGTGGCAACAAGCACCCGAATTTCGCTCTTCTTGAAAGCATCAAGTGCACGGTTCCGCTGGCCTTGGCTCTTGTTGCCGTGAATAGCGGCGCAGGCGATGCCAGCTTTCTCCAAACTTCGTTGCAGCTTGTCTGCGCCGTGTTTGGTCCGCGCAAAAACGATAGCATGGGGTTCACGCAAGCTGAGCAGAAAACGCCGAAGTGCCGCAGGCTTGTCGCGCCGTTCCACCAAGCAGAGCGATTGCTTTATCTTGTCGGCAGCGCGTCCGGGCGGCGCAACTTCCACACGTGCGGGGTCGGTCAAGAAGGCTTTTGACAGATCGGCCATGAGTTTTGGCATCGTTGCCGAAAACATCAGTGTTTGACGCTCGGCAGGCACGATTTTCGCGATGCGTCGCAAATCATGAATGAAGCCAAGATCCAGCATCTGATCGGCTTCGTCCAGAACAAGATATTTTACCGCGTCGAGCGAAACAGACTTGCGCTTGACATGATCCATCAAACGACCGGGCGTCGCGATCAAAATATCTGTACCCTTGGCGAGTCTGTGTGCCTGCGCGTTGATGGATTGACCACCAACAATCAGTCCAACCTTTAACGGTGAGCGCTTGGCAAATAGGCGCAAGCTGTTTGCGATCTGTGCGGCAAGCTCCCGCGTTGGTGCGAGTATGAGCGCGCTTACCGTGCCAGGAGCTGCCAGCATCGGCTCGCGCTGCAGGCGGTCGATCAGTGGTAGGCCGAATGCACCGGTTTTTCCGGTGCCGGTTTGCGCCAGCCCCATAACGTCACGGCCTTCAAGCAACAATGGTATTGCCTGCTCTTGGATCGGCGTCGGTGTCGTGAACTCCAAATTCATCAAAGTCTGGAGCAGCGACTGGGTAAGGCCCAGTTTCTCAAATGTCGTCAAGTTGGTGTCTTTCGTACCAGTTTGTCGCGCTAAGTCGGCGCGATCGGTGGCGGAATTGAAATTTGTTCCGCAGTCTGGAATGGCACATCGTCTTTTTGCAGTGCAATGTCAATGGCGTCGCAAAACCGCTTGATCCGTTTGAGCGTCCCGCTAAAGCGAAAGTGGGAGAAAACCAATGGCATCCAACGGCACATTTAAGCTGCGTAGTCAGGCGTGGTTTGACAATCCGGGCAACCCCGGCATGACTGCACTCTATCTTGAGCGCTATTTGAATTACGGGATAACGCGCGATGAATTGCAGTCCGGCAAGCCGATTATCGGCATCGCGCAAACCGGTTCAGATTTGTCTCCTTGTAACCGCCATCATATCGAACTGGCGAAACGGGTGCGAGATGGCATCACTGCCGCTGGCGGCATTCCAATCGAGTTTCCGGTTCACCCGATCCAGGAAACAGGTAAGCGACCCACCGCCGCGCTCGACCGCAACCTGCAATATCTAACATGTGTTGAGGTGCTTTACGGCTATCCGCTGGATGGTGCGGTGCTCACCATAGGTTGCGACAAAACCCCACCTGCTCTGTTGATGGCAGCTGCTACTGTCAACATACCGTCAATCGCACTTTCTGTCGGCCCGATGCTCAACGGTTGGCATGACGGCGAACGCGCAGGCTCTGGCACTATCGTCTGGAAAATGCGCCAAAAGCTCTCCGCGGGCGACATCGACTACGAACAGTTCATGCAAGCCGTTTCAGATTCGGCACCTTCAGTTGGCTATTGCAACACGATGGGCACGGCGACCACGATGAACTCACTGGCTGAAGCCTTGGGGATGCAACTGCCCGGTGCTGCGGCCATTCCGGCACCATATCGTGAGCGTGGACAAATGGCCTATGAAACAGGCAGGCAAATCGTAGAGATGGTGCTGGCTGACCGCAAACCGTCTGACATCATGACGCGAGAAGCATTCGAAAACGCCATTGTTGTGAACTCGGCCATCGGCGGCTCGACCAATGCGCCCATCCATCTCAATGGCGTTGCACGCCATCTTGGTGTGGAACTCAACAATGATGACTGGCAGGCACTCGGGCATGAAATTCCGCTTCTCGTCGACTTGCAACCCGCAGGTAAGTATCTAGGTGAAGACTACCACCGCGCAGGTGGCGTTCCAGGCGTCATTAAGCGTTTGCTGGATGCCAATCTCTTGCCGCACCCCGAAGCGTTAACGGCCAATGGCAGGGCGATTGCAGAAAATTGCGCCAACGCTACCATTTCCAATGACGATGTCATTCGTCCGCTCACCAATGTCATGGTTGACCATGCAGGGTTCCTCAATCTGAAAGGTAATCTGTTTCGCTCGGCTATCATGAAGACCTCGGTGATCTCAGACGAATTCCGTGGCCGTTATCTTTCTGATCCTGATAATCCAGATGCGTTTATTGGGCGCGCCATCGTATTTGATGGGCCGGAAGATTATCATGACCGTATCGACGATCCAGCCGAAGGCATTGATGCGCACTGCATTCTTGTCATGCGTGGTGCCGGACCAATCGGTTATCCCGGCGGGGCGGAAGTTACCAACATGCAACCACCGGATTATCTGATCAAACAGGGAATTACGTCCCTGCCGTGTATTGGCGACGGGCGTCAGTCGGGCACTTCGGGTTCACCGTCCATCCTCAATGCATCCCCAGAGGCTGCCAATGGCGGCGGGTTGGCGCTGTTGAAAACAGGCGATGAAATCGAGGTGGATTTGCGGGCCGGAACCGTCAATGCATTGGTTGGCGAGGCAGAATGGTCAGCGCGCGCAAACACGTTGAGTGAAGCAGGTGGATTTGCGTTCCCTCAAGCCCAGACGCCTTGGCAAGAAATTCAACGCGGTGTTGTCGACGAATTTGATACGGGCATGGTTCTAAAGCCCGCCGTAAAACACCAACGCATCGTCCAAACCAAAGGCCTGCCGCGCGACAATCACTAATCCGCTGCTGGTCAGGCAGTGCGCATTGATTGTCCATCTGCATCAAACAGGTGCAAAGCGTCCGCCGGCGCGCTCAAACTTATTTTGCTGCCGCGTTCCAATTGGTGGTAACCCGGCAGCTTCGCCAGTACTGGCTCCTCATACCCCTTCACCGTTATATAGACGAGCGTCACCTCACCTAAAGCTTCCACAATATCGATGGTGCCGGAGATGATGGCGTCTTTGGTGTTGGTCGTGACTGTCAGGTCTTCAGGGCGAGCGCCCAATTTGACGGCACTGCCTTTCAAAGAAGCGGCGCCTGCAAATGGGACGGTGGTTTTGCCACCCGAATTCACGTCGACGGAAATGCCTTTTGAACTGGCCGACGTGACTTTCGCGTCCAGCATGTTCATTGCGGGCGAACCGATGAACTGGGCAACGAAAAGGTTTGCAGGACGGTGGTAGAGTTCCATCGGTGAGCCAACCTGTTCCACGTAACCACCCCGAAGCACAACGATACGATCGGCCAATGTCATGGCTTCCACTTGGTCGTGGGTCACATAGATCATCGTTGTTTCGGGCATGCTTTCGGAGAGCTTGGCGATCTCGATGCGTGTTGCGACACGCAAAGCGGCATCAAGGTTGGAAAGCGGCTCGTCAAAAAGGAACACTTTCGGCTGACGACAGATCGCGCGACCGATAGCAACACGCTGGCGTTGGCCACCAGAAAGGGCTTTCGGAAGACGATCCAAATACTGGTCAAGCTGAAGGATTTGGGCGGCGTTTTTGACCCTTGCATCAATTTCGGCGGGTGGCGTTTTTGCCAAACGCATGCCGAAGGCCATGTTGTCGTAGACTGTCATGTGCGGATACAGAGCGTAGGATTGGAACACCATAGCAATGCCACGCTGTGACGGTGGCACGTCGTTAACCACCATGCCGTTGATTTCCAGCGTCCCGCCCGTAATGCTCTCCAGACCGGCAATAGTCCGCAACAGCGTGGATTTGCCACAACCGGACGGGCCAACGAAGACAATGAACTCACCCGCAGTGATATCCAGATCGATGCCGTGCAGCACTTCGATATCACCATAGGCTTTGACGACTTTTGTCAGTTTTAAATCAGCCATGTCTTCCTCCCTTGGCCTCTTCCCGCTTATCGCTGCGGTTATCCCCGTTTGCCAAACCAGGCTTGGTACGGCCCTAACGCTACTTTTCCATTTTGTGGCTCGGACTGTGCAAATGGTGAACCATCAAGCGAGATTACACCTGTTGGCACATCAATTGTCGCTTCCTGTTCTGTGGTATTGATGGCCACGAAAATCGCACTTTCACCTTCGCCTCGTTCAAATTGCAGAACAGCATCGTCAGTGCCAAGAAACCGTATGGAGCCTTTGGCCATGACAGGGTGCGCACGCCGGAAAGCGAGCATTTCCTTATAGTGCGTCAGCAGCGAGCCTTCGTGTCCATCCTGCATGTTGACCGCAGATGTCATGTGCTCTGGCGGCACTGGAAGCCATGGCTTTTCCGCCATACTGAAACCGGCATTGGGTTCATTGTGTGCCCAGACCATTGGCGTGCGGCAGCCATCACGGCCTTTGAAGACGGGCCAGAACTGAATGCCATAAGGGTCCTGTAAATCCTCAAAGTCCAGTACCGCCTCAGTCAGGCCGAGCTCCTCACCTTGATAGATACAAACGGAACCGCGTAGCGCCAAGATGACCGTCGCAGTCATTTTCAGGAACCCTTCGCGATCGCGCACAACGTCCGCCCACCGGCTGGCGTGACGCACGACATCATGGTTCGAGAAGGCCCAGCACGACCAACCATCAGGCGCAGCTTCTTCAAACTGAGACACGACATCGCGCACACGGTTGGCGCTTAGTCTGGTTGAGTCGAGGAAATCGAATGAGTAGCACATTTGCAGGCGATCTTCGCCGGAAGTGTACTCTGCAACGAGATCAAGACCCTTTTGGGCATCACCAACTTCGCCGACCGCTGCGGCGCCATATTCATCCAACAGGGCACGGAAGCGCTTTAAGAAATCAACGTTCTCCGGCTGGCTCTTTGAATAGAGATGGTTCTGGTAGTTGTAGGGGTTTACAGATGGTGCAATCGACGCGTTGCGCTCATCTGCTGTCAGCGCAGGATTGTCTTCCAGTCCTGCTGAATGGAAATAGAAGTTCACTGTATCGAGACGGAAGCCGTCGACACCGCGATCCAGCCAAAAGCGTACTTCGTCCAGCAATTGGTCCTGTACCGCAGCGCTGTGAAAATTGAGGTCAGGCTGAGACTTGAGGAAATTGTGCAGGTAGTACTGCTCCCGGCGTGTATCCCATTCCCACGCAGAACCGCCGAAAATGGAGAGCCAGTTATTGGGCGGCGTGCCATCTTCCTTTGGATCTGCCCAAACGTACCAATCAGCATAGCGGTTGGTTTTATCCTCACGCGAATGCCGAAACCAATGATGCTGATCGGAGGTGTGCGAGATGACCTGATCGATCATGACTTTTAGACCCAGACGGTGCGCTTCCGCGATCATCGCGTCGAAGTCGGCAATGCTCCCAAACATTGGATCGACCGATCGATAGTCCGAAACGTCATAACCAAAGTCCAACATTGGTGACTTGAAGAATGGCGAAATCCAGATCGCATCTGCGCCAAGATCCGCGATGTACGGGAGGCGCATGGTAATACCGCGCAGATCGCCGATACCGTCCCCGTTGCTGTCTTGGTAAGAGCGCGGGTAAATTTGGTAAATTACCGCGCCACGCCACCAATCACGGTCTTTGTGGTCAGCTGTCATCAAGCCAGGAGCTTGCGTGGCTGGTGCGTCGAAAACGACATTCATGGTTTGAGCTTTCCTACTTTACCGAGCCTGCGAGCAGGCCTCGAACAAGATATCTTTGCATGGCGAAGAAGACGGCAAGCGGCACGGCAATCGAGACAAACGCAGCTGTTGCGAGAATTTCCCAATTGCCGCCACGCGTTCCCAACAGCTCTACGATCTGGTTGGTCATAACCGTTGTGGAACCTGTTGAATCGATCAGGAACACTTTGGCCACAAGGAGGTCATTCCATGTCCACAAGAACTGGAAGATCGCAAATGAAGCGAGCGCAGGGAATGATAGTGGCAGGATGATCCGCGTAAAAATCTGGAAGTCAGTTGCGCCATCAACACGCGCATTCTCAATAATATCGCGCGGCAAACCAACCATGTAGTTACGCAAGAGATATATGGCGAGCGGTAGGCCGAACCCTGTATGCGCAAGCCATACGCCCAGATAACCCTTGCCAATGCCCACATTATTGTGGAGCTGCAGCAGCGGAATGAGCGCCAGTTGCAAAGGCACCACCAGAAGTCCGACAACCATTGCAATCAAGAGTGCGCGCCCCGGGAACTCCATCCAAGCCAATGCGTAAGCTGCAAAAGCGGCCACAAGGATCGGGATGATGGTCGCGGGAATGGTCACCGTCAGCGTGTTGTAAAAGGCGGTTGCCATATTGTCCTGACCGGAGCCTGAGAGCAGAACTGTACCGTAGTTTTCACCAGTGAAGTCTGGCGGCAGAACAGCAGTGACAAACACACGCTGGCCGCGACGACCCGGCTCTTCAACGCTGGTGTAGCGGTATGATCCATCTGCATTCAAAACGAGTGTTTCTTCATCGTCACTGAAGACAGCCGTCTCGCCGATTCGATAAGCACCAATCGCCCGGGATGAAATGCCAAAGTCGCGGATTTCGATTTGACCTGGTGCGTCTTCACCATCTGTCAGCAAGTTGCCTTCGACGACGAACAAATCACCATCTTGAGTAGCAGCATCGCGACCGCCGGTGCGCAATTGAATGACCTGTTCACTCGCGGTAAGCGCCGCCCACCAGCCAGAAGCGTTGATTTGATCAGCTGTCCGGAAAGAAGAGACCAGCAGGCCCATCGTTGGGAACAGCCAAAGAAGAACGAGAAATACAACCGAAATATGAACGGCCCAAGTGAGTGGAGACTTACCCATCAGCGCATCTCCTTACGTGCATTGTAAACGTTCCAGACAAGGATTGGGGTCACGAGCAGCATAATGATCATCGCGGAAGCCGAGCCGATGCCCCAGTCGTTGGCGCGGAACAATTTGTCGAACATGTAGTTGGCGAGAACCTGTGTTTCCCACTGTCCATTGGTCATGGCGAAAACGATATCGAAAACCTTCAGGACAAGAATGGTAATCGTTGTCCAAACCACCACGATCGTGCCCATGATCTGTGGCACCTTGATCTTGAAGAAAATCTCGAACGGGTTTGCACCATCGATAACAGCTGCCTCAACTGTTTCTTCCGGAATACCCCGCAAGGCTGCGGACAGGATAACCATCGCAAAGCCGGTCTGAATCCAGATCAAGACAGCCATCAGGAAGAAGTTGTTCCAAAACGGCAGTGTCAGCCATTGCTGCGGCTCACCATATTGCAATTGCGTCGTCCAAATGCCGGGGATAGTTGATACGGCTGTCCACACCAACCAAACACAACCAAGGGCGACGAGGCCCTGGAAAAGCTTGAGCGCGCCCGACGTATTTCGAACGTTGCTGTCTATGATGGGCTTTACGAGCAGATAAGCGATGTAGGCGACGATCGCCGCAAAACTGAGCAGGATGATTGTCGGCAAAATTTTCAAAAGGAATAGGGAGCCAATTCCACCATCAAACTGAAGCCAAAGGGCGTTTAACACGCCAATCTGCGCGGTATCTGCAGGCCGCGACTCATAGATCAGCTTAAAAATAACCCCAGCGCCCACGAAAGAGATCGCCATCGGCATGAATATGAGTGACTTGGCGACGCCGCCCCAAGAAATACGGTCTGTCAATTGGGCGGCAAGCAATCCGAATGCGGTAGCGGCAGCAGGAACAACGATCAGCCAAAGCATGTTGTTTCGCATCGCTTCCCAGAATTTCGGTTCGTCAAACATCTGGCTGTAGTTTGCGAATCCCACCCATTCGTAGCCACCACCAGGCACGCGTTCGGTCAGGGAAAGGCGCAGCGTTTCGAACACCGGATAACCAAGATAGAGGGTCAACGCAGCAAATGCCGGGAAAATGAAGAGCCAAGGTCGAACCTGATTGGCGCGATTGATGTTGCGTCCGGCGTTTTCACCAACGGGTGGAAAGATGAATTTGTCGAGAACGATGTTGGACAGGTAAAAATACCCCACACATCCCCCGACACCGATAATGATGGTGATCAAACCCTGTAAGGCTGGGTTCATGACGCCCTCCCGACGCTATTTGCAAATCGATCCCGCATACCGATCGGAAACGAAGTCGATTGTTTGGTTACGGGAGGCGAAAGCTCGCCTCCCGAAATGCTGGAAGATCTAAGTTGTGCTTACTTCAAAGCATCCCAAGATGACTGGATTTCATCGGCAACGGCTTTGGCGTCTTTGCCGCCTGTGTAATCCACCATACCAGTCCAGAATGTGCCTGCACCCACGCCGCCTGGCATCAGGTCAGAACCGTCAAAGCGGAATGTCGTTGCATTGACGAGGATTTCGCCCTGCCCCTTCAACGCATCATTCATGTAAGTATCGAGGTTGACGCCGGTATGCGGTGTCAAAAACCCGGTCTGCGCCATCATCACTTCGTGAGCAATCGGCAGCTGGAAGAACTTCATAAGTTCGCTTGTTGCGTCGGAAGCGCTTGTGATGGACATCAGCGTACCACCACCAAGGACAGGGTTGCCCAGGTCTTTCTCAGCAAATGATGGGAAGTAGAAGAAATCCACGTCCTCACCAAACTCGATACCTTCTGGGAAGAAGGCCGGGACGAAGGACGCCTGACGGTGCATATAGCACTGTGGCGGTGAAGCAAAGAGACCCTTTGGCGAGTCGCGGAAGTCGGTGGATGCAACCGCACCGGCACCACCGGAAACGAAATCGTCATTGCGAGCAAAGAAGCCGAATTGTTCGATAGCAGCAACAACGCGCTCATCGTTGAATGGAATTTCGTTAGTTGTCCAAGCATCATAAACATCTGCTGGCTGGGTGCGCAGCATGATATCTTCAACCCAGTCTGTCGCTGGCCAACCTGTTGCGGCACCTGAACCAAGTCCAATACACCACGGCGTTTCACCGTCAGCCGCAATCTGCTCTGTCAATGCAACCAGATCTTCCATGGATTCTGGAATATCGTAGCCTGCATCTTCAAAGTTCTCGGGCACGTACCATACAAGTGATTTTACGTTCACGTTGTAGAAGAAGCCGAACAGTTGGTCTGCGCCAGTTTCGTCAGCGAATGTGCCAAGATCTACCCAGCTCTCACCTGCGCCGTAATTTGAAGCAACCCAGTCACCCATGCCTTCTGGCATTGGAGACAGAAGACCACGTGACGCCATGTCCGCGGCCAGACCAGGTTGCGGGAAGACCGCTACGTTCGGCGCAGAGCCAGCTTCCGCGTCGATGACAATCTGTTGCTCGAAAGAGTCTGAACCTGTGTAGACGACTTCTGCACCGGTAGCCGCTGCGAAATATGCAATCGCAGAACGGAATACTTCATCTTCCGGCTGCAGCCATGGGCCTGAAATGGTCACGGTCTCGCCAGACAGGTCAGGGGCGTTTTCAGCCCAAGCATTGTAGCTGTCCCAGCTGAAGTCACCTTCACCTACCGGAAACTTCAATTCAACATGTCCGCCCGCATGCGCAGACGCAATAACGGCAAAGGCGGCAACGCCTGCCAACAAAATCTTCTTCATAAATGATCCTCCCAGATCGGCTTGACGTCGATGTCAACTTAGCCAAAATACTTTCCAAAGCGCTTTGGCAGTATGCAAATCTTGCCTGATGACGTCATTGAGTCAAGAGCTTGATTTGCGTAAACCAGTGTTTGCCTTCTCCAAAGGCGGTGTTTCAGCGGGGAGACATGAGAGGTTGGCCAATCTAAAAGAACTGTCTAAGAGGCTTGGATTGTCTCAAACCACGGTAAGTCGGGCACTCAACGGCTATCCGGAGGTAAGCGAAGCGACGCGCAAGCGGGTTGTCGCTGCGGCATCCGAATTGTCCTATCAGCCGAATCAAAACGCTCGAAAACTGGCAACCGGCAAATCACGCACCATCGGGCATGTCGTGCCACTTGGCGACCATGACATGATCAACCCACACTTCAGCGACTTCATTGCCGGTGCGGGTGCCGTCTACAATCAAAATGGCTATGACATGCTCTTGAAGGTAGTGACTGTCGATGAGGAACAAGACGCTTACCGCGACTTGGCAATCGGCAACCGGATCGACGGGGTTATCGTGCACGGGCCTATTGTTGGGGATGCACGACCGGCTGCGTTGTCTAAGCTCGGGCTGCCCTTTGTTGTGCATGGCAGGCTAATTGACACGGCGGATGGCTATGCCTGGGTGGATGTTGACAATGTGGGCGTATTCAAAGCGGCAACGGAGCATCTTCTTGAACTTGGCCATAAACGGCTGGGGCTGATCAACGGCCTTGAGACTATGGTGTTTGCCGTGCATCGCCGCGAAGGCTTCGAGCAAGCGCTGCGAGCAGCAGGACTCTCATCTGATCAAAGACTTATGCGCAGTGTCGAGATGACTGAACCCAATGGTTATGAGGCAACAAAGTCACTTCTTGAACATGACGACGCGCCTTCAGCAATACTGTGTGCCTCTTCGCTTGTGGCACTTGGCGCCACGCGCGCCGTTCGTGACCTGGGTTTAAAACTCGGCGAAGATATATCTCTCGTGACATTTGACGATTGCCTGTCGTTCCTTGGAGGTGGCAACACTTCGGAGGTTGAAACAACCGCCATTCGTTCAAGCCTGAGGAGTGCGGGCGAGGTTGCGGCCCAACTTCTTCTGGGCATCATCGATGGAAGTGCCAAAGAGACGCAGGTTTTCATGGACACCGAGTTTGTGCTCGGCAAAACCACAAGCCCCATTTCCAAGGGCTGAGTTAGAACTTGCCGATAACGTTCAGGAAGGCGCCCTGATCATCTTGCGTCAGATCGGTCAGATCATCAGAAAAATGGCCGAAATTATACCCAAGACCCGCTTTGAGGTTTTTGCCAACATGCCGATAAACGGCAGCGAGAACACCATAGTCTGTCGTTTCAGCCGACGGGGACCAAAGCACGCGTCCTTCAACGAGGGCATCCCAGTTTTTCAACACATGCAGGTCAGCGCGAGCAATCGCCAAATGGGCGCTCGATTCTTCGAAATCACCGGAGTCGCGGTCTGTTTCAACTTGGCCAATGCGAAAACCATATTTTGCGCCAAACGAAATGTATTTGTTGGCCTGCCAGATACCATCGGCTGATAGAACATGGCTGATCTGCCGTGGGCCATCAGTTTCACCATTTGCATTGACCTGATCGGTGCCAGGTAAATCATAAAGAAATGTATAGCCAAACAGCGCGTTAAAACGATCATTCTCAACGGGCCGATAAGCAAATCCAATTGAGCCCTCGACATATTCACCCGAACGGAATGCACTATTGCTTCCGCTGGCGAAGGCTGCGTCCAAATCAGCGATCAAACGCCAATTGTCGTCTGCGCGCCAATTTACACCAGCGCTAATCAGGTAGGCTGTCACATCGTTGGCGTCATCGTCGGCATCATCGAAACGGAACTCTCCGCGTAAACGCACGGCAATGTCCTCGTCCTTGACGTAGGCTATTCCCGTAGAAACCGCATGCCTATCAATGTCATCATCGACAGTGCCATCGACGCGGCCAAATTCAAATCCGACATCCCATGTCCAATGGTCATCAGGCGTGTAAGTCACACCATACATCGAGGTCAGGTCGCGACGCGAACTGAACATACCGTAATTGGCTTCAGTGTAAGCTTTCCAAGCATCGGAAAATGCCTGCTCTGACCCAACGACGACGCTACCATAATTATCGCCTGCTCCAACGGCATTCGACTTGCCATCAGCGCCTCGCTCGTATCCGATATAGCGGCGCTTATCATCGTCGGGCTCCCACACAAGATTGGCGAGAGCTGCCCAACCTGTTGAGCCGTACGAGCCTTCGGCCTCAACGGAAAGCGTTTCGGTCAATGCAGCTTCAAGACCCGCTCCGGCTCGATGGTTCTCCCCGCGCTGTCCGGTTTTCAATGCAGTTGTTTGTCCGAAGACATAGTAGCGCTTGTCTTCATCAGTTGCGTATTCAATCTCGACTGCCAGATCGACCCGTTCACCATTATCGGATGAAGATGCGGGATCGTTCACATCGGAATAAGCAACGCCGAAGGTGGTCTTCCAATACTCATTCAATTGGTAAGCGGCATCAGCTTCCAATTCGAGACGTGAAACGCCGTCATCGTTGCGATATTCATCATAGGCGATGGAAGCTTCCAGATCGTCATTTGGCTTGACTGAAAGGGATGCACCCCAGATCTGTTCGTCGACGGCGACATCATGATCAAGACTTACAAAGCCAGATTGCCGGTCTTCAAAATGGGCTGCAATGCGGCCCTCAATCGCGCCGTCGCTTACATCTGCCAGGTCAGCCTGGGCTTCGACCTTCCACGCCAAAGCATCCTTGTCGGCAATGCCTGATGACGCTTCATCGACGGACGTCAAACCACCATCATCAGAAAGCGTCCGTCCAAAACCAGGACCTCGCGATTGAGCGATCTCTGCGCGAAGCCAAGTGTTTTCGCTGTGTTGAAGCAATATATCGGCGCCCATAACACGCTGGTCAGCACTTTCGTCACCATTACCGGTTTGTTCAAGGAGGCCAGATGCACCCAGGCGTATGTTGTGACCCAACCAAACCTCTGCGCGACCGCCGAAGTTATAACCGTCCACCTCACCTGCCGTTGGCGTATATTCATATTGCGCAACAAGATTGACCTGCGTGTCACCCAGATCGTCGTCACGAACGGTGCCACCGCTATCAGCGGACGCGCTCAATGGTTTTGATAGGATCACGACGCCTTGCGAGTAATCAATCTCATAATCTGTACCGCGCTCGAGCGCTACACGATCGACTACGCGACCCGTCAGCTTGTCTCGCATTTCGATCGTTAGCGTATCTGAACCAACGTGAACATCCTGACGCTTCAGGAAATAAACGGAACCACCCGTACCGCGCAGCACATCGCGTTGCGGTAGCGTATCCGGCTGGGCCGCATAGGCGCGCACTTCATAACGGCGCTCACCCAAGTCAGTTGTCTTTTCAGATCGCAAAACTGCGTTTGCGCCATACAGAGAGCGCTCAGAGCGAACATAGTCTGTGGCGTTCAGCTTGGCATCAAAATCACCCCACATGACGTGGCTGTCGCCACGTTCAAGCCGAACATAAAACTTACCGCTGGTCGGTGCGTCTTCTTTGATCGTGGAATCGTCGCCATAGACGGGATAGAACTCGTCTGGATCGATGCGCTTGATTACTTCACGTGGTCCCTTTCCATCAAAGTCGCGAAACAACTCATCGATGGGTGCTTCACCCGTGTCAGCCGATGCGGTGATCAGATAGCGACCTTTAATCTTACCCTTGAGATAAAAGGCCAATCGACCCTTGGTGTAGACATCCTCAAACTCGCCGGATTGCACCGGCTCCATGCCGTTACGGGTTCCGACCGTTAAATCTGCAATGCCAACGTAAAAAAAGTCATTGGCAGGAATGTTGATCAACCGATCAACTGCCAATGCCTGCGCCTTAGCTGCCCCCAGGACTTCAATTTTTACGTCATGATCGCCAGCGGGCAATATTTGTTGAACAACGAACGCATCGTTAGCGTCGATTGGTACGTCAGCGCCCATTACCCGCACAGAATATCCCGGCGGCACGTCGCGACCATTAACAGTAACCGCTCCGCCATTCACCGGAATATTGCGAACCGCCAGCCGGTTTTCGCCGCGTCCCGGAGAGATGCGCGATGCGTCCTGTTGGGTCAGACCCGGCTCGATCGCATTCTTCTTACGACGCAGTTGCAAAGGTTCGGTCTCGTCGAACCGGCCCTCGGCATCGTAAACACGCAACACATAGATGAAGTCCTTCGATCCGCTTTCCGGCATACGCCAGTCAGTCGCTGCTTCCGCATTGAGCTGCACCGGAAGCGCTTCGACGAGCGTGGCAGACGCTTCATCGCTTTCGGATTGATGAAGTACCCGGACCTCTGCACGTTCGATCCATGCCGGGTAGTTGGAGGTCGCAACAAAGCCGACATATTCACCGGCTTCATATGCGCTGCGGTCATTGACTGGCAACACATTGAGTGACGGCTCAATCTCAAGCCCATCAAAACGCAATTGGATGTTCAAGCGCTGCAGGAGTTCATCTGCTGATACTTGTTCAATATCAATCTGTCCGCGCGGACGAGACGGCACCGGCTGGCCAAGGGTCCGTGGCGGCGTGATCTGGATGCGTGGCAGTGACAGATTGCTGTCTCCCGCGATGGTCTCACCATCCAGCTTGATCACGAAACCTTGCGGATAGGCGGGCATCGTTAAAAAGACGGAGCCTATCAGAGCACCGCCAAGAAGGGCCCGTTTGAACTCTTCGAAGCGCAGGTTCATGGCCGCACCACGATTGGTTCAAACTCCAACTCTTCACGGATACCAACCAAGGCAAAGCGCTTGCGCACCGCGTCCTCAATCTCGGTAAGACGCGCTTTGGGAAGTTTCTGGTTTTCCCTGGTACCCGCCAGATAAGTAACCCGAACCATAGTCGGGCCGCCGATGGCGCTGTCGGCCAACTGGCCAATACCCTGCTCGAGAGCGGATGTGATCGTTGTGGAGCTTCCAAGGAAAGCGTCGTCAGTCACTGTAAATTCAACCAGCGACGCGCGTGTTGCGCCAAAGTTCAGCTTTGACAGCTTGCCCGGTGTCAAACGCACAACACGCGGGTTCTCAGTTGTGATCGCATAGCCTGTCGGCAGCGTGCGGTCGTCCAACTTGACGATAAAATTCGAACCGATGTTGGTGTCAGGAATTGCCGCGCAGGGTACTGAGTAACGACCAAACTCGTCTGTGGTAATCAGCATGCCGTTAGCCGTTGCCAACCGAATGCCGGCCAGACCCTCTTCGCCTTGATCCTGCCAACCGTCGGCGTTGCGGTCATCGAACACTTTTCCGATGATTTCACCGCAATCAAAGATCGGCTCAGCATCAAGCGTAACAACTGCGCGGGCCTGATTTGTCACCGCATTGCCATAGGTGGCATCGCGACCGATGGCGATATTGACGTAGTCACCCGGCGTAACCGAGGTGGACACACGCACGTCAAACGTAACTTCCACGGCGGTTTGCGCTGGTACGATGATGTTGTCGAAAGTCAGCTTGCTACCGTCGGCATTGAAGGTAAACGGAGCGCCGTCCAGACGTGCAGAACCGGGCACAACCGGGAAGCCCGGCGGCAAGGTATCGACAATTGAAACGGGTCCGGCGGGATCGGTCAGATTGTTCGTCAGCGTGATCGCATATTCGAAACGATCACCGATGCGGACAGTGCGCGTCGATGATGTTTTGGCGAGCACAAGACCATCGGCCGGCACTGGTGGAACCGGATCGATGGGTATGTGGTTGCGCACAACATCAGGATCACCTGCTTCGAGGTCAAAGGCCAAGAAATATGGCGAAGGCGACAATTCATCGGGGATGTCAGAGAGGCTCAATGCACAAGAGCCTCCGGGCGTAACATCAAGCGCACAAGTCGTGGCATCCAATGCGCCGGTTTGTGGTGGGATGACCGTCGATGGCACGGGCTCAAAGGTTGCTGGCGCGCTGATCTGAAGGCGATACTCAGTTTCGGCGGTTGGGCAAAGAGCGTCACCACCCGGTACAATGTCAAAGCGATAGGCGCCATCAGCGCCGGTTGTCTGGGTTTGTTGGTTGGGCAGCAAACAAGCAGCTGGGAGCGGCGTACCCGTACTGGTGGTGATTGTCAGTGTGGCACCGGCAATCGGAGTGCCATCAAAGCTTGAATAAACCACGCCCGACGGATCGATAGGTAGATCCTGATCAACAATCACATCAGTATCGGCGACAATGATATCTTCAATAGAGCCAACGCCGATACCTGTGGCCGGGTCTATAAAGATCAGCGAGTAGGTGCCTGCTGCAAAGTCTGTGAACAGGTAATCACCAAGCGCATCGGTTACGGTTTGTGCAACCACGACACCGCCAAGCGCCAGTTGTACGATGTAGCCCTGCTCTCGCGTATCTGCCCCGTCGAACAGACCGTTGGAGTTCAAATCTGTGAATACCGTGCCTGATATCGAAGGCAGGGCATCATTGATGACTGGAAGGATAGCAGTCGCATCGCGCGTAATATCGCCATCACTTGGCGTCGTAACGATGGCCGAGGCCGTGTTGGTGACCTGGTTACCGACAATATCGCCAGCGGTCAGCAGCGAGAGCGCAACGCAGGTTTCGAAGTCACTTGGATCAAGCGTTACGACGGTCGTGGCACCGCTCGACGGACAAACAAGGCTATCGGCAATAGGGTCAGAGACGCTAATATTGTTAAGGGTCGTGGTGCCCGTGTTGGTCACCGTGATATCCCATGAAACAATATCGCCTACGCCATCTGCCGAGGCGACGTTGGGCGTCTTGGTCAGCGTGAAATCGGGTACTATTGCGAGCGGGGTCGTTGCATCAGCAGAGGCCGTCACACCAACGGTGTTGAAATTGCCAGAGAAATCGGCCCGGTTCAGGATCGGTGCGCCGTTGTTAATAATGGTCTGCGTTAGTGTAAGGGTCGCTTCATATTGCCAAGTCTCTCCGACATCCAAAAAAGTCGGATTAACTGCATCGCCACTGATAAGAATGGGCGCAGTATCGTAGGCAAGTGTTGTTGCACCCTGGGTCATAGTATCGGTCAGCGTGACATTCGAGACGGTCACGTTACCGATGTTTGAAACGCTGATGCCGAAGCTTACTGTATCGCCTGCAGAAAGTCCGGGTGTTCCGTCATTGTCGTTGAGAATAGCCGTCTTCGTGGCTGCAATGAGGGGTATCGCATCGGCAACGTCGACCTCTTCGGTCGCGGAATCAGTCAGCAAAACACCGTTGGAAAAGCCGGTAACTGTCGCTGTGTTCACCACTTGTGCGCCTACCGGTGCCACCTGCCCGATGCAAACCGCATAGCAAAGGCCTCCCGCAGCAATTGGGCGGCGCTTTACCCCGGAGCGAATGGCGGCGATTGCGTGCATCTAAACCCTGAAAACGCGTACTAGAGGGAGCGCGCGCGGACAGGCCGCGCGCGCATTGAAGTGTTACTGATTGTTGTCGATATCGCCTTGGACGATTGTGTAGTTCACACTCACGACAAGAACGTCACCCGGGGCCAGAACATCCCAGTCGCTGTCCCCTGCCGCACCGTTTGTGGAGTCACCGGTTGTACCATTATCGGTAAGCGTCGCGGTCTCGATGTCAGGCTGGGTAAATGTGCCAGCACCGCCGTGAACGTCCGCCAGCGTGATATTGTCGACCGGCGTGTTACCATTGTTGGTGATGGTATAGGTGTAGGTCACGACATCGCCGACGGCCAAGTTATCCGTCAGACCATCCACGGTAACTGCACCGGTTCCCGGATCATATGTACCGACCTTGGCGACCAGCAGTGAGTTGTCGACCGCATCGACAGTTACGTCGACCTGGTTACTGTCATCAGTAGCCGAGGGGCCGCCACCGCCGGAAATATCTGCCGGTGTAAACGCGTTGGCTGTCGCAGTGTTGTTGAATTCGCCATCACCGCCACCTGGCGTCGTGCCAACCTGGTTGGTGATATCATCTTGCAGGACAGTGTACGTTGCTTCGAAGAAGACAATGTCGCCAGGAGCCAACGTATCCCAGTCGGCATTACTCGCACCGTTGGTGGAGTCACCGGTCGTACCATTGTCTGTCAAGGGGCTTGTTGCGCGCACAACGACAGCGCTCAAAGTGCCAGCCGCATTGGCATCATGAGGGTCGGTAACGGTAACGTCAGTCAGTGTCTGGTTACCGGTGTTTTCAACCGCAAATGTATATGTAATTGTATCGCCAACCGCGACAGGACCTGCTGTATCTGCAGACTTTGTCACCTCCAGCGAAGGCGTTGCAGTTTCAACATCAACACTTTCAGTATCATCGTCAGTGACGGTGCTGGTGTCCGGCGCAGTGCCGGATACGGTCGCTGTGTTGTCAATCGTCGCATAGGCCGGAATAATGCTTCCTGCCATGACGGTGGCGGCCATAAGGCTTGCAAGTGTTGTGCCGGAGCGAAGTCTGACGCCCAGCCCGTTTGATAAAAGTACTGTTTTCATTTTCGCCTCTCCTTCGCCCTTGCGGGAATTTGAACAGTTCTTGTTTTTGTTGTTTTTTGTGTTTGGTCGGTCAGGTTCGATTAGGCCGGGCATTTGCTTGGCCCAGACTGCGTGTTCGGGTTCGCCCCATCGTCTTTTGAAAAGGAACGCCATCATTGCAGTTCGTCCACGTCTTGCTGGACGACTGTGTAATCCGCCGTGAAAATCAGTTGATCGCCAGGTGCCAGTGACGTCCAAGAAGTTCCGCCGGTTGATCCGGTGCTGTCGCCGCTTGGCGCATTATCGGTCAACGAAACGATAGTGGGGTTGGCAGGGAACGAACCAAATCCGTTATGAACATCACTTACCGAGACATTGGTAATGGTGACATTGCCGGAATTGGTCACCTGGTATGTGTACTGGATGACATCGCCAACACCCGCGTCGGGTGTACCGGTGGTGAAGGCGTGACTTTTGTCGATCGTCAACGCCGGCGAAGCGGATACTATGGTTGTGATCGCGTTGTCCGTTTCATCGGCCAGTGAAAAAGAAGCATATTCCGCGGTAGAGGCTGTTGCCGTGTTTGTAAGCGGTAAACCTGCATCAATTTCAGCCTGCGAGGCCGAATAGGAAACTGTATATGTCCACGTTTCACCGGGTTCCAGGACATTGGCTAAGCCACTGGCAAACGACTCGACGGGACCAGAAAGAATGCCAGTCGATCCATCAGGCAAAGTGTCAGAAATCGATATCCCAGTCAGCTCAAGCTGCGCAGTATTTTCCAACACCACTTCGTAAGCGAGCAACCGAGGCTGTGCAATTGAGGTCGCATCCACCGACTTCGTCAGGGTGAACTCGGGCCGACGCCGAAAAACCCAATATGAGACCGGCTCCTGCGTGTGCCGACGCAACGTATCACCAGCGGCAACTTCCTCGTCGATGGCTAAACGCAACTGATTGTTTGGAAACGGATCGGCGCCATACCAAAGCGCCCAGCCGCCCTGACCGCCCGCTTCTTCTGATTGAGTGGCTACACCTGCCTCAAAGTCTCCAGATACAGTGTAGGTAAAGGGTGGGGAGTTACCCACACCACGAACAACGTTATCCGGTCCAACAGCGGCCAGGAAGTCTATGTTGTTTACGGTGCCTGAGCTGGTCTCAATGACTATGAAGCCAAGGGTCTCGTCATTGCGAGAACCCGACAACTCACCGATATGTTTAGTAACACAGATGCCATCAGAAAAACCGGCATTAAAGGGTTGGTTGCCGCGATTTTCGCAATCATTACCGATAAAGACGCTAGCGTTTGGGTCATTGAATGTAATCACCTGGCCAAGCACGACGCCATTTGAGTAAGTCTGCGTGAGCTGTCCGGTCACATTGGTGAATGTTGTGCTAGTCCAGTTGTCGACAGCGTTGTTACCATTGGTGGACTGCGAGAGGACTGTGCGCGCCTCGAACTTGAGACCGTCTGCGTCGTACGCACCCTCATCGGCAATTATGCAATAAACATCCGTGGTTGGTACCGTGCTGCTGTTGGGCATTTGTTGCAGACGAATTTGCATGCTTGATGCGCCGAGCATGTCGATCCTGACAACTGCACTTGGATCAGATGCACTTGGCAGTCGGTGTGTGCATACCGGAACGGGGTTGGAATAAGTGTTCTCAAAGGGGACTGTGACCCAACCTGCGCCGACATTGGGCGTTGTGATCACTTCAAGATCATCAGTAACTGTGAAAGCTAAAGCTTCGCCAGTCGAAGCAGCAATCAGGAGAGCGCATAGGTAAACCGGCGCTGTAGCACACCCATCAAGGCCTCTGCTCGCACCAGTCCACACCACCAGATAAACAACCCCCGAATCCATGATTCAGCACTTCTGACAACCAACAACTGATCACCATTCATTAACCATAAGTGTTAATACGAGCTTAATTATCGCGGCTGGATTGTGCGCCAGTTGTAAACGGGAGACGCGATCAAACGCTGGAGTTCTAAGAGCTATTGAAGCTCGTCAATGTCCTGTTGAGTGACGACATAGTCTTCCGAAAATGTCACAACATCGCCGGGCGCCAAAGACGCCCAAAGCGTGCCACCCGCTACACCGGTACTGTCGCCGGTTGGCGAATTGTCGGTCAAAGCGGCGCTACCAGGATTGGTCGGGAATGTTCCAAAGCCATTATGGACATCGGTCACACTGACATTTGCGATAGTCACGTTACCGGTGTTTTCGACGACATAGGTGTATCGTATGACGTCACCTACGCCCGCAGGTGATGAACCGGAAACGAAAGCTGCAGATTTGGTAATCAACAGGTCGGGTACCTGCAAAATTGGTGTTGAGACTGAGTCCGCTTCATCGCCGGTTTCGTTGCTGGAAACCGTGGCAAGATTGTCGAGATCAGCACCGTCGTCAATGTCAGCCTGCGTGACAACGTAGGTTGCCGTATATGCCCAAGTTTCATTGGTATCGAGCACATTGTCGGTATCCAAATCACCGGTCGTCAAAGTTGGCAATGTTGAGAGGGCTCGTGCGGCACCATCCTGTGTAAGCGCATCGAGGATTGATATGCCCGTCAGATCAACGGTGCCCGTGTTATCAACAAGGATTGTGTATGACAGACTACCGGGAGCGGTGATTTGAGATTGGCCGGATGATTTTGCCACCGACATAGAGGGCACAGTCATGTTCCAATTGAGCTGAAATGTACCATCACCGTTACCAAAGCCGCCAACCTGCACATAGTAGGTGGTTCCCGCTACGGCAGAGAAACTCAGTTCCGAACGGAAGTTTGTACATGCAGGTCCGTCGTCATTGGTGACCACAGTGGTCAGCGCGTTCACTGCTGTACCGGTATAGACCCCAAGCGTTGTGTCATAGTCCGTTGTTGCAACGCACGTGTCGAACGTTACCGTGCCGCTTACCGGTGCAGTCCACTCATACCAGATGGTCTCCAACTGGCCGCCGCCGAACGTTGTGGGTTCTCCCGTTTCACCGGTAGCACCTGTGTTGCTGCAAACCGTCGAACCGGAAATGCCAGAGATAAGATTTGCCGAAGCAAAATTATCACCAGCACATGCGAATGTCGGACCCGGTGTCGTTGTGGTGGCAATTGACGTCAGATCACTCGTTTCATTGGTACCTACTGTTGCGATGTTGACGATATCGCCGCCATCATCCAGCTCGGTCTGACTGACATTGAAGGTAGCCGAATAGACCCACGTTTCGGTGGTATCCAAAATCCCGTCGCTATCAGTGTCACCGGCAAGCGTTGGCCCGGATGTCAGCGATAAAACGGTAGCGCCTTGACTGATCGTATCGCTGAGCGAAACACCGGTTAAGTCAACGCTTCCTGTGTTGTCGACTGTAATTGTATAGTTCAAGGTGCCGGGCGAGCTGATGGATGATTGGTCGACTGATTTGAACAGGCTGATCCCGGGCACCGGCGTAGAGCTACCCGTAATCGTGACGACAAGTGTCCCAACCGAATCCGGACGGACCGTATCTCCATCGGTGTTAAACAGCCCTTCCTGATCTTCGATACGGTAGGTGAACGTTTCTGTTGTCGTCGCTCCATCTGCCAACCCCGAATAGGCACCATTGGGATCAAATGAATAAGTCCCATCGGGTGCAATGGTAAGCGCTGCTCCATTGGCTAATGTGAGGGTCGTGGTACCGCTCACGGTCAGCGTTCCGTCGGGATGGCTAATCTGATTGACGAACAGGTTAGACCCGTCCTGTAAGTCGCTGTCGGCACCGGAGCCATCGTCATCGGAAATGACGTTGCCGGATGCCGGGCCGGTGCTCAGTGTTGCCGCAGTATTATTGGTTGCATCAGGTGGCGTGTTGAAAAACAAATCCCGAAACTGGATGGCCTGGTTGGTTGGGTTGGTTGTACCATCTGCATCCGCTGCCACATGCGCTACTGTCGCTGTTGTAAGCGGATTTCCAAATACCACTTCGATCTGACATCGGGCGACATCGCCGCTACAGTTTGAATCAAGATCGGCGAGCGCTGTTCCTGTCGCCGCTGTGTAGCTGATCGTGCTGCCAACGGTGGCTGCTGTTGGGAGACCGCCGTTAGATGTAAAAGTGATCTCGTCTGTAAAAAAGCTGCTTCCATTGTTGATGGCATCAACGTCTGCAGTCACAAATCTCAGATTATATACAGGCTCGGAAAAACTGAACGTAACGCTGTTGGACACTGAACCATTATCGGTGGTGGCATTCATCAAGCTTTGAATCATGCCGGTAAAGCCGTTCTGTGTACCGGTAGGTTGAAGCTGGAACGTTGTAGATGTTCTCGATCCAGCGATCGAGCCGCTGGTAGTCACGGTGATAGTATCAACCGTTGCCACGTCGCTTGCGCCATTCAGATTTACGGTTGTCGGCCGGGTCGACCAATCGAGCGTGCTTTCCGCTGCAAACGAGCCGGAAATAGAAACTCCGAGAGCGGCGCTAACGGCCAATACTGCACAAGCACTGGTCGCCGAAAGCAGATGATTTGGGTACGCTTTAAAACGAATCGGGAAAGGGTATGGCGGCTTCACCGCAAAATCCCTTCTGCTTGCGCTTCCTGCCAAACGCATTATCCCCACCCGCGGAAAGCCCTGACTCACTGCTGAACGCAGAAACAAGGTTATGGTCCAATGTCCCTGCTACGTCTGCATTTGCAAAGGCAAATGGCTGATTCGCGATAGATATCACGTATTTAACAGTACAACCAGTTTGTGGCTTGCGACTACCCAAGATGGTATTCAAAAGAGCGTGTGGCTAGCAGATGTCATTTCACCAATAGTAAGCCAAGCATAGCTTCCAGAGCGATGGTCTTGGTACTCAAGCCAAATAACGGCAGCGCGCTCTTGGCGAGCGCACTGCCATGCCTACGCATCACAATCGGTTTGATTTAGTCAGCCAGCGGTTTGGCGTACTTCATGTAAATCCAACCAGGCTCGTAAGTGCCGTTTAGGTCTGGATCATGATAGAGCTCACACCACATGTAGCGCACAAGTTCGCGCTGCTTGACTGAAGAAAGGCCGGAAATCTGATCCAGCAAATGAGGCGCGTTTTTGCACTTGCCGGTCATTTGAAGCACGGTTCCATTTGGGAAAGCGCCGCGCTTCTGGCTATATGGAGCAGGCCAGCGGCGCACGTTGAGTGTATCGCCAAACTCAACGCCTGTGACTTCCCAAGCAAAAAATGCAGATGCGTTTGAGCTTGTTGGCGCTGCAATGGCAGTGGTCAGAATTGCAAGGGCCGCCGCGAGTGTCGATTTAATTTTCATGTCAATTTCTCCGATGTTGGTTGCACCGGAAGCTCCGGCCCACATATGCATGCTTAACGCGGGCGCCTTGAACGGCGTCTGATCCTGCCATTCAGCTTCCGTTAAGGAAAAAAATCGCCATGACCGAGACCCCGCCACCAGCCAAAAAGATACCACAGACCGATACCCGCCATGGCGTCACGCGGGTTGATAATTATGCATGGTTGCGCGCCGATAACTGGCAGGAGGTGTTCAAAGACACATCCGTACTGAATCCTGATATTCGGGCGTATCTGGAAACAGAAAATGCCTATCAAAAGTCTTTCATGGCTGACACGGCAGCACTGCAAGAAACCCTTTTTGCCGAAATGAAAGGACGCATCAAAGAGGATGATGAGACTGTGCCTGCCCCGGACGGCCCTTGGGCTTATGGCACCTCTTTTGCGACCGGCGGGCAGCAACCGCGGTATTACCGCGTTGACCGAAATAACCCTGATGGTGAGCGCCATATCATGCTCGATGGGGATAAAGAGGCGGCTGGCAAGGACTATTTCAAACTTGGCGGCACTGACCGTTCACCGGATCATGATCAATTGCTGTGGGCTTATGATGACAAAGGCTCGGAGTATTTTACAGTCAAGGTACGCGACCTTGGTACCGGCACTGACCTGGATGACACCATCTTGGATATGGGCGGTGGCGCTGTTTTTACGGCCGACGGTAAAGGCATCGTCTATACGCTCATGGACGATAACCACCGTCCCTCAAAAGTGTTTTATCACCGGATCGGAACCGAGCAGTCCAAAGATGTGCTTCTTTACGAAGAGCCGGATAGCGGGTTCTTTGTTGGTGTTGGTCGCAGTCGTTTGAATGATTTCATTGAAATCAATTGTCATGATCACCAAACATCAGAAGTACGGATTATCGATGCCACTGATCCGACCAAACCTGCAAAAATGGTTGAACCTAGACAGGTCGAGCATGAATATAGCATCGGCGAAGGTGGAGACGTTCTCTTTATCCTGACCAACGCGGATGGTGCCAAAGACTTCAAGATCATGCAGGCCCCGATAGACAGTCCGGGCAAGGCAAACTGGACTGAAACCGTGCCACATGAAGCAGGCCGCTTGATCATCAGTCATGATGCCTATGCGCGTTATCTGGTCTGGCTTGAACGCCGCCACGCACTTCCCCGGATCGTTATCAAGGATCGCAAAACGGGCGATGAACACGCCATTGCGTTTGATGAAGAAGCCTACTCACTGGGGCTGCAAGGATCTGCGGAATATGACACTGACATTATCCGCTTTTCTTATTCATCCATGACTACACCGGCACAAGTCTTCGACTACAACATGGCGACGCGAGAGCGGACCCTTTTGAAGACCCAGCAAGTGCCTAGCGGACATAATCCGAGTGACTATGTGACACGCCGCATTATGGCACCCTCCCACGATGGAACAAAGGTGCCGATTTCGCTTGTGATGCGCAAGGACCAAGTGCTGGTCGGTTCCGCGCCATGCCTGCTTTACGGCTACGGCTCCTATGGCATCACGATCCCAGCCTCATTCAACACCAATTGCCTATCGTTGGTTGATCGCGGTTTTGTCTACGCCATCGCCCATATTCGCGGCGGCATGGATAATGGTTATGGCTGGTATGAGGACGGCAAGCGCGAAGCCAAGAAAAATACATTTGAAGACTTTGTCGCTGCGGCCAATTTCCTGGTCGCTGAAGGTTACACAAGCCACAAACACATTATTGCTCAGGGTGGCTCGGCAGGCGGCATGCTCATGGGCGCGACAGTCAATATGGCGCCTGAAGCCTTCGGCGGTATTATTGCGGAAGTGCCTTTTGTTGATGTCTTGAACACGATGCTCGATGACACGCTGCCCTTGACCCCGCCTGAATGGCCGGAATGGGGTAATCCGATCGAAAGCCCAGATGACTATGCTTACATCGCGTCCTATTCGCCGTACGAAAATGTCAGCAGCAAGCCTTATCCTCCTATTCTTGCAATCGGTGGTTTGACCGATCCGAGGGTAACCTATTGGGAACCAGCGAAGTGGATCGCAAAGCTGCGCGAGGAGGCACCCGATGCCGGGCCGTATCTTCTCAAGACCAACATGGGCGCAGGCCATGGCGGCGCATCCGGGCGCTTTTCGCGACTTGAAGAAGTCGCTGAGGTCTATGCGTTTGCGCTAAAGGTCTCAGGCAGCGTCTGACTACTGAAGGTCGGGTAGTGCTGTGACAGCTTTAAGGTATGCAGCAATTGCCTGACGGTCTTCCGCGGCCACATTGGCATAATTCTTGGCGACTGAGGCCATTGTGCCGCCAAACGAATCGAACGTTGGCGTGAAACCACTTTCCAGCGAAAACGCGATATCATCTTCAGTCCAGCTATCAATGCCGTCAGGATGCGGCGTGATGTTGGGTATCCGCCCTTGCCCAGACGGATTAGGGGCACCTGCGAGCCAAACATCGCCCCGGATTGCGCCGGCAATGTTGCGACTGGTGTGGCATTCGCCACAGTGACCCATGCCTTCGGTCAAATACTGGCCGCGCGCAATGAGCGGATCATCAGGCAAACTTGCTGGGTCCACGAAAGGTTGGTCGTTGAGAAACGCCAACTTCCAGAGACCGACGCCGCGCCGGATGTTGAAAGGAAACCCTAAGTCTGTCCGGGGCTGATCGTCGGGCGTGACAGCGGCGGGTAAGGTCTGCCAGAATTCCCACAAATCTGCGATATCGGTGTCTGTTATCCGAGAGAAGGAAGCGAACGGATAGGCGGGATAGTAATGTCGGCCATCAGGCGAAACACCAGCGATAATTGAAGTTGCAAAGTCTTCCAGCGACCAATTTCCGATACCGTCGTCCGGATGCATGGAAATGTTGGGGGCAACAAAAGTCCCAAAGTTTGACTTCAACTCATAGCCGCCAACCAGCTCCAAACGCGCATCGCCGCTTGAACCCTGCACCGAGTGGCACGATGCGCATCCGGCAGCCCAGAACACATTTTCGCCATTGGCGATGTCAGGTGTGTGTGCCGTAACCGCTACCATGCGCGCCTCGGGCACGCTGTTTGGTGCAGTTAAAAACCAAAAGAACGCAGCGCCAGCAAAGGCCAGAAAGACGAATGCGAGCGCTAAACGTTTCATTCAATCAGCTCTGATCAGTTCGAGAGCTGGAATTTTTCATGGCATGAGCCGCAGCTTTGTCCAACAGGTCCAAAAACTGCCCGGAACGCGTCAACGTCAGCTGGAGCTGCGTCTATCGCAGAAGCAGTGTTGACCTGAAATTTAGCCACTTCAGCATCGAAGCCAGCACGGTCTGACCAAATTGCAGGCGATGCTTTTGTATCGCCACCAGTTTCTGTGCCCTCGGGGAAAAGATCGCCATAACGACCGGCAACTTCGTTCATTGTCGTGAAGGCCGCCAAAGCTGCGGCAGCGTCATATTCCGCTTGGCCACGCGCGAAGCGAACCAAAGTGCCCATAGCGCCGCCGACCGATTTCATGGCGGCTTTGCGCTCTGCGATCGCATCTTGCGCGACCACGGCAGCCGAGCCCACAGCTAAGGCAACGGCAGCAGCCAACATCATTTTGACGGATTTAGTGAGGATAGGCATGCGAGAAAATCTCCATTTCTTGAGGGGAGTACGCGTCGTCCCTCGAAATAATTCTTGCCGCATCAGAAAAAATCAAGTGTCACTTTTGTGAACAGAACGTAAAACGCCCGACTACAGGAGCCGGGCGCGTGAACATTATGTAAAAGATATTTATGCAGTCGCAGCTTCGTACATTTCCAACACGTGATCCCAGTTGATCAGGCTGTCGACAAAAGCCTCCAGATATTTCGGACGAGCATTGCGGTAGTCGATATAATAGGAATGCTCCCACACATCGCAGCCCAAGACCGGTTTTGCGCCGTGCATCAACGGGTTTTCACCGTTCGGCGTTTTCATAATTTCCAGCTTGCCGTCCTTTACCGCGAGCCATGCCCAGCCAGAACCAAACTGGCCGACGCCAGCGGCAATGAAATCTGCCTTAAACTTGTCATAACCGCCGAGATCGGAATCAATGGCTGAAGCAATTGCGCCTGGCAGGCTGGTGCCTCCGCCCTCCTTCTTCATCCACTGCCAAAAATGAATGTGATTATAGTGTTGGCCGACATTGTTAATCAGGCCTGCATTGCCTTCCGCATAGGCTGCAGCACAAATCTCCTCGAGGGATTTGTCAGCATGTGCTGAACCGTCCAGCAGTTCATTGCCTTTCACCACATAGGCATTGTGGTGTTTGTCGTGGTGAAACTCCAAAGTCTCAACAGACATGAAGGGCCCCAAAGCGTCGTAAGCGTATGGGAGGTCAGGAAGTATCAATGCCATGTCGGTGTCCTCTCGATGGTCAGGTCTTTCTGCTCGACAAGTAGGCCGCACTCTTGGTGGAGACAAGGAAGCATCCGCGCAATATTTGCCAAATTATGCGTGCGCCCATTCCCAATAGAGTTCGCGGGCTTTCTTGGCTATTGGACCCGGTTGTAACTCGCGGTCTTCAATCTTGATGATCGGCACGACTTTGGAGTGATTACCGGTCGAGAAAATCTCATCGGCATCGAGCAACTCATCAACGGTCACCGTCTTTTCGACCGTCTTGAAACCGTAGTCACCGAGCAAATGCATGATACGCTTACGCGTAATCCCGGCCAGAAACGAGCCATTGGCCGTCGGCGTAAAGAGCTGGCCATCCTTGACATAGAAAATGTTCGACGTGCCCGTCTCACAGACGTTTCCGAGCATGTCACGTGTGATGCAATTATCGAAACCGCGTTTCTTTGCCTCTATTATTGCGCGTCCATTCTGCGGATAAAGACAACCAGCCTTGGCGTTGGTCGGCATAGACTCCGGCGTGGGTCGTCTGAAGGGTGAAATTGTCACGGAAAACCCTTCTGGCGCGATCATCGGGCTTTCAAAGAGCGTCAGCGCAAAGCGGGTAGAACCCGGATCGGCTGGCACCCCCATATAACCACCATCTTCAGCCCAATAGCTCGGCCGAACGTAAATCGCAGTGTTACCGTCAAAATTTTTCAGACCTTCATGGGTCAACGCTTCGATGTCTTTGGCATCCATTGTTGCTTTTAGTCCAAGCGCATCAGCCGAGGCGTTTACCCGTTGGCAATGAAGATCAAGATCGGGCGCGACACCTTCAAACCAACGCGCACCGTCAAACACCGTTGAACCAAGCCAAACCGCGTGGGTGCGTGCACCAAAGAGCGGCACATTCCCTTCATGCCAGTCGCCATCTACATAGGTCCAAGTGGCGCTCGCGGTGGTCTGCTTCACAGTCATCGACATTGATCTCCCTTTCATTGATGCCATTATACAACGCGGAACATCAGTCAACGCCGCCCTTGACCGCAGGGCGACAAGAAGCCAAAGCTTCGCGCCGTCTTAAACGGAAAGCGAGACAGCGCTCATGGCCAAGATCGGCTATGTTTTTGATGCCTACGGCACCCTATTCGACGTCCATGCCGCCATGCGTAAACTGGCCGATGACATCGGACCTGATCACACGGCCATTTCCGAAACCTGGCGGGTTAAACAGTTGGAGTATTCTTGGGTACGCAGCCTCATGGGTTCCTACAAGGAATTCTGGAAACTCACGGGCGAAGCGCTGGAGTACGCACTCAAACGCCATGGCCGCGATGATGAAAAGCTCCATGCAAAACTGATGGAGCTTTATTGGACACTGGATGCTTTCGATGACGTTGTTCCGACATTAGAGCGCTTGCGCGATGACGGCTACAGAATTGCAATCCTGTCCAATGGCTCACCGGATATGCTGCAGGCCGCTACCGAACATTCAGGCATCGCGGCGTTGGTCGATGATATTTTTAGCGTGGACGCCGTGAAGGTTTTTAAAACATCACCCGACGTCTACCGAATGGTCACTGACGCATGGGATAGTAAGGCCAAAAAGATAGGCTTTGTCTCATCAAACCGCTGGGACATTGCCGCCACTTCCAAGTTTGAGTTCAAGACCGTGTGGCTAAACCGATCCGGCGCCGTGGAGGAATACCAAAACTATCCACCGGGCAAAGTGATCTCATCGCTCGGTGAGCTTTGAATCTTAGCGCCCAAGCTCATGCGTTCAGGTACACAGTATTTATATTGCCAATCGGCACGCCGTCCGCCAGCACATGGCTCCTTGCAAATCGGTGTGGAGCCCGCGACCTCGTTTTAAATGTGATGGTTTGAAATTCTGCCTGGAAGTCTAAGTCCAAGCCACTCAAAAGCAGTGTTCTAGGCCTTGCATCGTCCAATGTGTTCTTCGCATGCCACTTCGATCCAAACACAATTGCATGCCAAAAAGTCACGCCGCTTCCGTCTGCAGGACTAATGCTTGACTCATCCGTGCCACTAATCAGATTTGACCTCACATAATCTTCGGCGCCGCCGTCGCCCTGATCCTCGTTAACGACCGCATCCTTGTTGGCGACTCTGTTTTTCAATGTCACCCAGATCTTATCTTCGCAACTTAATGCGCCTCCCGCGACACTTTCAGCCTTCGCCTCTTTGCCCGGCTTGTTACGACTGAAATCAAGCACCAGCGGATTGAACATGAACTCTCGAAAAGAAAACTCTACATGAGAAACAGGCGAAAAGCGTTCCGTTAGATAGTTGAGTATGGTCGTCGAGTGCACATACTGCCGCTCAGGCAGGAGTGGAAATACGATTTCTTCGCGTCTACTTTCCAACATTAGCGCGGGCTTTGAACTCATCGGCAAACAAAAAAGCCTCGTCTTCGCTTGCAGCCGCGAGGTCTGCTTGGAAAACCCCCAGATCGAGGATGGCATCCATCACATTGTGGTTGTCATGTTTCACAAGTGGAAAGCTTTTTCCAAGCCCAGATTTGTCAAGATGTCTGGCAGCTACCACATCCTTCTTACATCCATCACCGTAATAGTAACGGATTTGCGGACTAAGCGAGCGCAAATCATCGGTCAGCGCATCAAGCTCAGCATTCTTGAAAGACGCCGGCTGTGCTGTCATTCGTTTGTTAAGCATCTGTACTGCCGGGTTCTCGGTCTGGCGGCTGAAGAATGTTGGCCCGGCAAGGCCAATTACATGCGTCGCCCGCAACGGTACGGCATACTGAAGGGCCGCAAATGTTCCGGCAGACGAGCCAAGCGTTACAATCCGATCGTGTTGACCCTGATTGGCAACTTTTTGAATAGCTTCGATTAAGCTTTGCTGCGACGGATAGGTCTCATTACCATTGAGGTATGCTGTTCTGGTTCGATCACCGATGTACAGAATGTCCCATTCATGAAACGCCAATAACACCTGCACCAGCTCCATTGGTGCAAAAAGACGCATGGAGTTTCCCAAAAAGACAACCAGCAGGTTTCTAGCGGAGCGATGGGTTTTCAGCAGTTGAAAGTCGCGAGAACGGTCAAAGCGAGGCGGAGCCCCACGCGTGTAAAAGAGAGGGTCTACGTGTGAGATAATAGAGCGCAAAACGGAGAAAGATTGCGCACTGGAGTGGTTGGCTGCCTCATTAACAAACTCGCGAACGCGGGCGATGTCATGAGACTTACAAAGTTCGTCAGCGATCTGGTGTAGAATGCTTGATGACACCATGTTCGGGAAATCTGCTTTTCCCTCGATCCAAGCCTCAGCGATTTCCGAAATCTTGTGCTTAGAAATTCGGTTTGTTTTTAACGCCTCGGGAATTCTCATGATTTGGCTTCAAGGAAAACCTTTATGAGTTTGCCAAATGTAAGACCTTCAATATCGTCGGGGACCATATCCAATCCAAACATATCGGAAAATTCCAGTGCAAGTTGGCTCTCGTCTAATGAATCATAGCCAATGTCGCCTGGCATTAGGTTCCAAAAATCTGGCAGCTCCAGTGCCTCGGGAAAGTCTTTAGCGACAATCTCCCTCAGAGCAGCTTTTGCGTCCTCTTCTGTCACTTCAATACCCCCACAGTTTTAAGTGAACAAATGGTCTCTACAGCCCGCCCCAGAAGTGGCTTAACCTTAAATGACAGATCGCTGCTTGGAAAGCTAAATGGCAGGCTCACGTATTTTTGGCACAGCTCCAGCGTACTCAAACACTCTTCATAAACAGTCGGCCTATGGCATTTGTTGGCGTTGACCGTAATGCGATATAATCCGCCAAGTCCCCTTTGCTGGCGCGCGACTTACCTCTACAAAAACTCGAAATTGTGGCTTAGATGCGATGACAGAACTGTCTACAGAACACTCTGACCTTTTCGAAAAAGATCCGCCCTGGCCCAAGGGTCAGCGGCCGCGAGTTGTCGCCAAAGCCGCGGAGTTGATTGCGGGCCTGCAGATTGAACTTTTGCCACGCAATGCTGATAATCGCGGCGAGCTTACCGAACTTCTGACGACGCGAGATGGTTCAATTGAGCCGATTGTACACACTTATGCGGTCAACGCCGCACCAGGTTCCGAACGTGCAATCGTTTATCACGCAAAACAAGCTGATCGACTGCATTTCATTCAAGGCAGCTTCAAAGTTATTTTGATGGACATACGTCACGACAGCCAGACCTATGGCAACAAGGTTTGTGCCATAGTTGGTGATGCAGCACCGGTTCGCGTCATCATTCCACCCTATGTGGCTCACGGCGTAAAAAATGTTGGTAGAACGGCAGCTATATTCGTGAATATGCCAACACGCATTTTCGAACGTGACGACCCGGACAAATACCGTGTGTCGCCCGATCATCACGATCAACTGATCACTTTCGACGAACAGGTGAACCTGAATATCGCTTGAGTGGAGCCGGCAGCTTACCGGACAGCTCAAACGGTGCCAGCAGCTGCTCCAACAGGTTTATTTGCCCGGATGCGTTTGCAATTTCACATCCCACAACGGCTGCTATGGCTGCAATACGTGCATCAGCGGCCATCGCTGAATGCCATGCTTCGTTCGCTTGATCGACGCGACTGGAGGTGACCAGATAATGCCCAAGATAGGCGAGGCATAATGCTCTTCTAAGGCCGGTTTCATGATCGGCGGCTTGAGCCATGATTGCCGCGCAATCATCGGGTATCCCAACTTGATCCCAAAAGTGATCCAATGCTCCAACATGAAGGAACATCGCACGACCGCTTTCGCACAAGTTGGCGAATATGCCCACGATCTCTTGCTTGAGCCAATCGGATGGAGAACCTGCGTCTTCAAGGCAATAAATACTATGAAAGCGCTCCAACTCCAGGTCTTCGACGGTTCCCTTTTCTAGACCTGCTGCTCGCAACCCAATTCCACTGACTGTCGCCTCATAGCCTTGATCAGCGCGGTTGTGGCTCATCAAATACAGCAAGTACCTTTCCATCCACGTAGCAGCTGGGACAACGCTGGTGCTCCTACGATGCCGCCAAGCCACACGCTCCTGATTGCGGTCTGCATTCGAAAGCCCCAGCGCTGCATTGCGTCGTGGTGGTGAGTTTAACGACCAGGAAGTAACTTCACTTCCCGTCACCCAATCAATTGCCATAGCCCTTTCAAAGACGTGTTGGACGAAAAGGCCGGAAGAACCGCTATTGGGTCGGTTCATTTGGTCCCAGCGGACATCTAGTTCCTGATACAGGGAACGACGAAAACCGTAGTGGGCTTCGTAAAAACCCTTGTTTCCAGAGGCAAAAGCGCGCTGCCGGTTAGCTTGGAGATGAAAGGCTGGATGCCAAGCGGTCTCACGCCCGGTCAGCGTTACAGAACGGACTTGGTTTACAGCAAGTGAACCATGGTCGAGCAGCGAAGCCATGTACGCCGCATGATGTTCATCCCAATCATCATCGTCTTGAAGCACCAAGATCTTGTCACTGCGTGCCGCATCGACGGCAGAGTGACGTGCAGCACCGGTGCGTTTAAAGGGCGAGGCAGGCGTTTTGATAACAACAATTCGACTGTCTTGGCGTTTATAGTCATCGGCAATTTCGGAGATATTCACATCATCGCCGGAGAGCGCGAGTATGATTTCGATGTCCTCTAGCGACTGTGACAGTGCTATTTCCACAGCAGGCCCGAAAGTCTCCGGCCGATCGATAATCGGCATAATGATGGACAATTCTGGCTGCATCTATCGCACTCTGTAGGTCGGCTTAGCCAAACTCTTGGATCAACATGCGCATATCAAAATCCCCGCTTGAGCCCGCCCAAAATGCCCCTTACCAACGCACGGCCCAGCTCTCGACTAACGGTGCGGACGATTTGTTTGGTTGCCGCTTCTGTTGCCGATTGACGTCTCGAACTCGAACGTCGCTTTTTTGTTGTAGTACTGCGGCGTGTTGATTTCTTTGGGCCAGTGTAACCATCGTCTTCTTGGCCTGGCATGCGCCATTGTGATCGAGCGGTTTCTGCTTTGGCTTGTTCGACCTCGCGCTGCTGTTGCTCGATTTCGCGCTCAGCCTCTTCCTCGGCACGTTTTGCCAGCATCTCATAGGCGCTGTTGCGATCGATGGTTTCATCATATTGTCCGGCAACCGGGCTAACTTCTATGAGCTCGTCGCGCTCACCCTTTTCTAGAGGTCCGAGGCGCGATGATGGTGGCCTGATCAAAGTGCGCTGCACGATGCTTGGAACGCCTTTTCTCTGAAGAGTGGACACTAAAGCCTCGCCAACACCTAGTTGGGTAATCGCTTCATAACAGTCAAAGTCGGGATTGGGTCGGAATGTATCTGCCGCGGTCTTCACCGCCTTTTGCTCGCGTGGCGTGTAGGCCCTCAACGCATGCTGAACACGATTGCCTAGCTGGCTCAACACTGAGTCCGGCACATCAAGCGGGTTCTGCGTGACAAAGAAAACACCAACGCCTTTGGATCGGATAAGGCGTACGACCTGCTCTACGCGCTCGATCAGAATTTTCGGCGCTTCATCAAAGAGCAGATGTGCCTCATCAAAAAAGAAGACCAGCTTTGGTTTATCGATGTCACCAACTTCGGGCAGTTCTTCAAACAGTTCGGAAAGCAGCCACAGCAGAAAGGTTGCATAGAGCCGTGGGCTCATCATCAAACGATCAGCTGCCAGAATATTGACAGCTCCGCGACCGTCAGGGGTCGTACGCATGATGTCTGATATGCGCAGCGCTGGTTCACCAAAGAAAAGGTCGGCATGTTGTTGTTCCAAAACCAGGAGCTTCCGCTGGATGGAGCCGACTGACTGTGCATTCACCGAACCATATTTTGCGGACAGCTCCTTGCGACGCTCAACCATGTTCGCCAGCAAGGCACGCAAATCCTTCAAATCGAGAAGCAGCAAACCCTCTTCATCCGCGATCCGGAAGGCAATGTTAATCACGCCTTCCTGGCTATCGGTACAATCCATCATGCGCGACAGAAGCAGCGGGCCCATCTCCGAAATCGTCGTGCGGATGGGGTGTCCCTTTTCGCCAAAAAGATCCCAAAAGATCGCCGGAAATGCCTGAAACTCATAAGGATCGAGGCCAATGGTTTCTGCGCGCTTTGTCAGGAAATCCTTTGTTTCCCCCCTTGCACCAAGGCCAGACAAGTCACCCTTCACATCGGCGCAGAAGACCGGCACGCCAGCGTTTGAAAAGCCTTCTGTGAGAATTTGGAGCGTTACCGTTTTGCCGGTACCGGTCGCTCCCGTTATCAAGCCATGGCGGTTGGCATATTCAAGGTTAAGCCACTCTTTTTGCTGGATTGAATCGTCCGGCTTGCGGCTAGTACCGAGAAAAATATGATTATCCATTTTGTCGCCCAGAGCATTGTCAACTTCACTTCGCTATAGGCAGCAGTGGTGAGGAGCACAATGGCGAACCTTAGCGCTTTGGCTTCATTCAAATCATGCCTTGCATGCCGGATTGGCTTGCGGCATATAACGTAAACGTCAAAATTTGGGGAGAAATCCATGGAAGAACTCATCTCACGCATCACAGACGCAGTTGGTGTTGATGCTGACAAGGCACAAAGCGCTGTTGGTGCAATCTTAGGCTTTCTACAGAACGAGGGGCCATCTGATAAAATCGGTGAGATGATGGCAGCTATGCCCGGTGCGCAAGAGTTGGTTGAAGCTGCAGGCGGCGGCGGTGGCGGTCTTCTAGGGGGCCTCATGGGCGGCGGCGTTATGGGTCTTGGTCAGCAATTGATGGGTATGGGCCTTGGCATGGGCGAAATCACCGGCATCTCAAAAGAGACCATCGCTTTTGCGAAAGAGAAAGCTGGCGACGGCCCTGTCGATGAAGTCATCGCTGCGATCCCCGGCCTGAGCCAGTTCGTCTAGTTCTTCACCAAAAACAAACAGGTGCCACGCGCGGTTTAGTGCGTGGCATTCTTCTTGCGCGCTTTTCAAAAATGGGAGAGCGCGCATGGAAAGACGCCAATTTCTGACCCTTTTTGGTACAAGCTTAGTGGCGATCGGGATGGCTCGTCCCGTTTCCGCACAAACCATGCTTGAGGCGCTTCCGCTTCGCGGGTCAATCAGCGCAACGAGTTATGGCGTGGTTCCAAATGCACCGCGCGATCAGTCTGGTGCACTCCAGAGAATGCTTGATCATGCTGCCGCAAAAGGCGAGCCAGTTTTTTTGCCCGCTGGCAACTATGTTGTCGCCGATGTTGAAGTTCCCGACGGTACTGTATTGTCAGGCGTTCCAGGCCGCACAGTTTTCGCTCAAGGCGCCGGAGCCAGTGTCTTACGGGTGAGTGGCGGAAACGCAATTTACTTGTCACATCTGACGCTGGATGGCGGCGCGGCGCGCGGCGATGCCGATGCTTTGCTGGTTGCACGAGGCATAACCAATCTCTCGATAGCCGATTGCACCTTTCGCCGGTCAAATACTGATGCCGTTCGTTTGGAGCGGTGCGGCGGTAAAATTATTGGGAACGCATTTTTGCAAGCGGGGCGTTTCGGGCTATTCAGTGTCGATGGCCAAGGATTGGACGTTGAAGGCAATAGTGTGAATGGTTGCCAAGATGGCGGCATCATAATTCATCGGAACCAACCTGGTCATGATGGCAGCCGAATAACAGGAAACCGGATTGGTGATATTGGCGCGCGCAGTGGTGGCACGGGCCAGTGGGGCAATGGTATTAACATATACCGCGCAGACAATGTTGCGATCCAAGACAATATGATTTTGCGATGCGCTTTCTCCTCCATCCGCGCCAATACAACGCGCAACATACAAATCACGGGTAACCGCTGCGACGACAGTGGTGAAACGGCGATCTATGCCGAGTTCAGTTTTGAAAATGCTGTGATTGCCGACAATCTGATTACGGGTGGTGCCAACGGCATCTCTGTGACGAACTTCAATGAGGGTGGTCGCGGAGCAACCGTTAGTGGAAATATTATCCGCGATCTCTCCGGCAAAGGTCCCTACCCTGCCATGGCGCCCGGGTTTGGTATCGGCATTGCGGTCGAGGCCGACACAGTTGTTGCCGGTAACTTAATCGATGGTGCGCCGCTTTTCGGGATCAACGCGGGTTGGGGTCCGCATTTGCGCGATATCGTCCTTCAGGCAAATGTCATTCGCAATGCCAATATTGGCATTGGTGTCAGTGATGCAGACGGTGTTGGAAAGATCGTTGTTTCAGACAATTTGATCGATGCGCGCGATGGTGCAATCCGCACTCATCGATGGACAAAAGTCGATCACAAGGACCTGGCGACGGAACCTGAACTGGCACCAGATCACATGAGCATGTCCGGCAACCGCATTTCATAGATACTTGCAATTTAGCTGTACCATTCCCACTTCACTACCGAAAGGAAATGGCAATGCGACTTGACACAATTTGTCTAATTTTGGCTATTTTGGGGTCAATATTATATGGTAGCTATGTTATATTTATCTTCTCGGTAGCATTTCTTGCAACTTCGACTCATTGGCTATTGATCCCCTTTTTCTCAGTCATACTGATCGGACTATGGGTGCTTTATATTGTTTACCGCGACCGCCTCTCTAACGCGGAAGATGACTATTACGAAAAAAATGTGGAGAAATAATCGATGCTTGTTGTTACCACCGAAACGATCCCGGGCCACGAGATTGCCGAGACAGTTGGCATGGTTCGCGGGAACGTCATCCGCGCCAAACATGTTGGAACAGATATTATCGCGGGACTACGCAACATTGTTGGCGGTGAAGTTTCTGAGTATACCAAGCTGATGGCGGAGGCGCGCGAGCAGGCTTTTGATCGCATGATTGCCGATGCGAAGGCGCAAGGTGCTGACGCAATTGTGGGTATGCGTTTCTCAACCTCGATGGTCACTCAAGGTGCAGCAGAGATGCTGGCGTTTGGAACAGGTGTGAAGCTGAAGTAGCCTGCCTACACAGCACGCACTTCGCCGACCACATTTTTGTTCCAATCGCGTACATTTTGTCGGGACATGGCGCGGATCGCCTCATAGGCGGGGTCTGATTGGCCGATTAAATGAGCAAGCGTTGCTGCAACGGTCACTTCTGCAGCGCGTGTCGCTCCGTCATCGCATTTGACTGCGATGCCCAATCCCAATTGCGGCAGCGCAGCGGCATAAAACCCCTCTGCCCCGGTTTTGGCGTATAGGCGTTCAGGTGCCGCCTGCATAAGCCTGGTACAATAGCGGCCGTGATCGGCGATCATCTGCGGCTCCCTCATAGAGGCGGATAGAAGACGTTTGGCTGCATCCGCTCTTTGGGCGGAAAGACCCAAACCGGTCGCCAATCTTGCATGGGCATGCGCCATACCAACAATGGGCACAGCAAATGTTGGGGCCGAACAACCATCGGCGCCGCACGCATCTTCGCCGATGACTGCGCCGCAAAGATCGCCGATCATCGCGCGAACCTCACGCTGAAGCTCATTGGAAGGATCGATGTAATTGTTCGTTGAGATGCCGGCATACGTGCAGGTGCAAAGAAATCCGGCGTGTTTTCCCGAGCAATTGTTGTGGATGCGGGTAGGTGTCTCACCATTTTGCGCCATGGCAACTGCGTCGGCAGTTGAAAAAACCGGCCAATGTGCACCGCATTGGAGGTCAGTTGGCCCAAGTCCTGCGCGGCTTAGCATGTCGCCAACAACGTTAACGTGAACGGCTGATGATGAATGCGATGCACAAGCGACAGCCAAGTGTTTGTTGGTGAAGCCAAGAGCGTCTGCTGCACCGCTTTCCACCAGCGGCAACGCCTGCAAGATTTTAAGAGACGAGCGCGGAAAGGTCATGCCCTCAACATCACCACGGGCGAGAATAATTTTTCCTGATGCGTCTACCACAGCGACAGTTCCGCGATGGATGCTTTCAACGCGGGCGCCCCGGGTCACTTCAGCTATAACCGGATTTACCATTGCCGTAATTTGCTCATATTTTAGCCGCCAGAAAAAACACATGATCTTTCCACACGACAGAAAAGCAAGGTTCAATTGCGTCGATTGAGTTTCATTTTTGTATTGGCCTTTTTGATGCCAATGGGTGTCGCGGCCGCTTGGTGGTCAACCGTCGAACGACCAACGAATTGGCGCCAGGCCGATTGGTCGGGCACGGGTTTGCTGCCACAGCCGTCAGAGGAAAAGGACGCCATCATACATGTGATGGCGGCCAGAACGGGTGGCTTGAAAGGTGCCTTTTCGGTGCATTCATGGATTGTACTAAAAGAAGCTGGAGCCAAGTCATATGAGCGCTATGACAAAGTTGGATGGGGCCGACCGGTCAGACGAAACGCCTATGCTGCCGATGCCAATTGGTACTCAAATGAACCTTTCATCATCAAAACAATCCGGGGAACGGATGCGGACAACCTGATCCCCAAAGTACGACTGGCCATCGACAACTACCCTCATGCTGGACGTGGTGGCTACCGAATTTGGCCGGGCCCCAATTCCAACAGCTTTGTCGCTCATGTGCTCCGCGAAGTGCCAGGAATAGGTGCTGTCCTTCCGCCCAATGCAGTTGGAAAAGACTGGCTTTCAGGAGGTGACTTATTTCAAGTAACGCCCGACCAGAGAAACATTCATATTTCGCTTTTTGGTCTGGTGGGTGTCTCGGCCGGTTCACTTTCCGGCATCGAACTCAACTTGCTCGGCCAAACGCTCGGCATTGATGTAAGACGGCCCGCCCTAAAGCTTCCAGCTATCGGGCGGATCGGCACGGCTCTTTGAACCGCTAGAGCGTTTGATTGTATTCGCCGACTTCCGTGTTCTCGCGCAAAACGGCGTCCACGGCGTGGAACATGGCAATCTTGCGTTCTTCAGAAACAGGGCTTTCGACCACAACAACCAACTCTGGCTTGTTGGATGACGCGCGCACCAAACCCCAAGTTCCGTCGTCCGTCACAACGCGTACGCCATTAACGGTAATCAGATCGACAATGTCATGGTCTGCGATCTTTTGGCCGGACTTGTGCATTTGTTCAAAACGAGCGACGACGCGTTCGATGACGTCATATTTGATTTCATCATCACAATGCGGCGACATGGTTGGCGAGCCGTAAGTCAGCGGCAACGCGCGGTACAGGTCAGCCATCGACTTGTCGGGGTTGCGGTCCAGCATCTCACAAACGGCAATGGCCGTTACGATGCCATCGTCGTAGCCGAGGCCAATCGGCGGATTGAAGAAAAAGTGGCCTGATTTTTCAAAGCCAGCAATGGCATCAAGTTCATTGACCCGGCGTTTGATGTAGGAATGGCCTGTTTTCCAGTAGTCGGTCCTGGCACCTTGTTCTTTCAAAACCGGATCTGTCAGGAAAAGGCCAGTTGATTTCACATCGACGACGAATTGCGCATTGGCATGTTGAGCAGAAATGTCCCGGGCGAGCATCACACCCACCTTGTCGGCAAAAATCTCGTTACCTTCATTGTCAACAACGCCACACCGATCTCCGTCGCCATCGAAACCAAGACCAACATCCGCTCCATGCTCCAACACCGCATCGCGGATTGCGTGGAGCATTTCCATGTCTTCGGGATTTGGGTTGTAGTTCGGAAAGGTATGATCGAGTTCAGCATTAAGGGGAATAACCTCACAGCCAAGGCGCTCAAGCGCCTCTGGTCCAAATGCGCCTGCAGTACCATTACCGCATGCGGCAACGACCTTAAGCTTACGTTTGACTGATTTACCCTCGATGAGGGAATCCAAATAGTCTTGCCGAAAGCCGTCAACAAACTCATAGGAGCCGCCGCCATTGGCATCAAAGTCAGCATTCAGAACAATATCCTTCAGCTTGGCCATTTCATCTGGGCCGAACGTGAGAGGACGAGCACAGCCCATCTTCACGCCGCTCCAACCATTTTCGTTGTGGGAGGCTGTGACCATCGCGACCGAGGGTACATCCAAGGCAAATTGCGCGTAGTAGGCCATGGGAGAAAGTGCCAAGCCAATGTCTCTAACATTCGCACCGGCAGCCATAAGGCCTTGGGTGAGAGCCAGTTTAATGCTCATTGAATAGCCGCGAAAGTCATGGCCAACGACAATATCCGGTCCAGCACCAAGGCGTTGGATCAATGTGCCAAGGCCCATACCTAGCGCTTGAATGCCCATCAAGTTGAGCTCCGGTTCCTTGTCGGAAGCCGGGTGACCAAACCACCAGCGTGCATCATATTCACGGAAGCCAGTTGGTTTGACGAGCGGTGTCGTCTCAAACTCGAACGTGTTGGGTGTTAACTGCGCGACTGGTCTTTTCATTATCCCCACCATGTTGAATGCACCGCACCATTGCTTAAGGTAAGCAGCTAGTCGGTCAATGCAAAGAAACCATGAATGTCGGTTTGGACACTCATTTCTTTTTCCAACATCGCATGGTGCACCTCTCGTAAAACGAGAGATGCTAATTCAATACAACTAAAACGATTACTATTTTGTGAATGCCCGTCAGGCACGAATATCAGGAAGAGTTGCCACTTCCTGCTCGCGACCAAGTGCTTTGAAAACCGTGTCGACGATGCCTTGCGCATCCAGACCAGCAAGCTCGTACATGCGATCCGGCGACGCCTGATCTACAAAGCGATCCGGCAGGAACAGCGAGCGGAACTTTAATCCGCCATCCAGATAGCCATTGCTTGTAAGGAAATGAGCCACGAACGAGCCAAACCCGCCCACGGAACCCTCTTCTACGGTGATAACAAGCTCATGGACGCACGCCACTTGGGCGATCATTTCCTCGTCGATTGGCTTGGCAAAGCGCGCATCAACCACCGTTGCAGGCAAACCAAATGCATCGAGCTTCTCTGCGGCTAACAATGCTTCTTTCAGCCGTGCGCCCAATGAGATGATGGCGACGTTACCGCCTTCACGCATCATACGGGCTTTGCCGATTTGGAGAATTTCGCCACGCTCCGGCATATCAACGCCCATGCCTTCGCCACGTGGATATCGGAAGGCAATCGGCCCGTCACTATAATCAGCCGCTGTGCGAACCATATGCTTTAGTTCCGCCTCGTCACCAGCAGCCATCACCACCATGTTCGGTAGGCAGCCGAGGTAGGCAATATCGAAAGAGCCGGCATGGGTTGCGCCATCAGCGCCAACGAAACCTGCACGGTCGATTGGGAAACGCACAGGCAAGCTTTGAATGCAAACATCGTGCACAACCTGATCATAGGCACGCTGGAGAAACGTGGAGTATATTGCGCAAAATGGCTTCATGCCGTCAGCAGCCATACCAGCTGCAAACGTCACTGCATGCTGTTCGGCAATACCCACATCATAGGTCCGTTCAGGGTATTCCTTCTCGAATATATCAACGCCCGTGCCTGACGGCATAGCAGCTGTAATGGCGACGATCCTGTCGTCCTCGCGGCCTTCTTGTGCCAGCGCACCGCCAAACACTTTGGTGTAAGCTGGCGCATTTGGTTTTGGCTTTGACTGCGTGCCGGTGATGACATCGAACTTTGCAACGCCGTGATATTTATCGGCGGCCTGTTCGGCAGGCGCGTAGCCTTTGCCCTTTTGCGTGACCACGTGGATCATGATCGGGCCGACGCCAGCATCGCGAGCGTTTTTGAGAACGGGCAAAAGGTGGTGGAAATTGTGCCCATCAATGGGCCCGACATAAAAGAAGCCTAACTCTTCAAACAAAGTGCCGCCAGAGAAAAAGGTGCGCGTATACTCCTCTGTTTTTCGAGCCTTGTCCTGGAAGAATTTCGGCAGGCGTTTGGAAAGCTGTTTGGCACTCTCTCGCAGATTTAAGTAAGTCTTGCCTGAGACCAGCCGCGCCAAATAGGCGCTCATCGCACCCGTGGGCGGAGCGATCGACATGTCATTGTCGTTAAGTATGACAATTTGACGGGCGTCAGCTGCGCCGGCATTGTTCATCGCCTCATATGCCATGCCGGCAGACATGGAACCGTCGCCAATAACCGAGATTACCTGACGCTGCTGCCCCTGCAAACGGGCGGCTTCGACCATGCCAAGGCCCGCAGAGATAGACGTTGACGAGTGGGCCGCGCCGAACGGATCGTAGTTACTCTCAGCGCGTTTCGTAAAACCTGATAGTCCGTCCTCTTTGCGAATCTTGCGAATGCGATCCCGGCGACCCGTCAGTATCTTGTGTGGATAACACTGGTGACCAACGTCCCATATGATCCTGTCATTTGGTGTGTCGAAGACATGGTGAAGTGCAACAGTCAACTCGACGACACCCAAATTCGACCCCAAGTGCCCGCCTGACTGTGACACAGCATCGACAAGCTCAGAGCGCAGCTCATCTGCCAGCTGCTGCAATTGATCTTCAGGCAGTTCGCGCAGATCGCTCGGGACGACTACTTGGTCAAGTAACGGGGTCTCCAGTCGCTTCGTCATTTGCTCCCCCAAACCTTTCTTCTTTTATTGACATTATTTACTGTCAACTAAATTTGACACTGTTGCCTGAAACGCCACGTTCGTCAACTGTTTGGTGGCGAGGGGATCGTCTTGAAACTCGAGATAGTGCGCTTGGCAATTCGCTGTAATGAGACAATTCGTCAGTTTCAATATGTTGCCAGCAATTCGTCCTGGCGATCACGCAACTTGGCAATGAGCGAACCTTCCATCGGTTTTGCGTTATCGCGGGTTAGTAGCTCACCTTTAGCTATGTCCTGAAGCGCGATACCGTTTTCCAGCAAGCCGCATGGCATTGCGTTCTTAGCAACGGCTTCTTCGCGGGTCATTGTCCACGACCGATAACAGTATTGCCCCACGGCATCGAGCTTTTCGCCAGCGGCGATATCGCGCTTGGCAACAGCGCAGACTTCAGCGACAGGCCTCTGCAATGGCACCATATCCGGTCTACCATTAAGCATCAGGCGCGCAGCTGTAAGAGGAACCTCCAGCGAGGTCAGATGATATGGCCTGTGAAATGTGAAGTAAGGGCCTTCACCCATTTTCAGGTCGGCCATACGCTCGTGAATGCGCGGATGCTCGGCTTTGATGACGACAAACACACCGGGCGAAACGCCCTTGCCAATTGAATAGTCCACACAGCCAGGCTTTGAAAGCACGCCACCATCTTCTTGCGGTATGAGGACAGACGCCAACTGATCGACAGTTGCCCGCGGGCCATGCATGCCTGCAATATCTGGCACGAGGCCAGTCGCGTTGGCGATGGCACACATCTCCACCATGGTTTTGGAACCATCTACAAACTCAACCAGCATGCGCACGTTCATGTTCCGCCGGTCGGCTTCTTCTTGATAGTCATCTGGCACAGCGTCAAAGTTGAGCGGGTTATTCTTCCCCTTGCCAGCAGACACCACTGAATGGCCCATGGCAGTGAGGAACTCGATAATCTCCAGACAGGAGGACGGTTCATCACCGGCGCCAAGTGTGTAGATCACACCGGCCTTGTCTGCTTCATGACGCAAGTACGGGCCGATGCAGACATCGCACTCCACATTCATCATAATCAGATGTTTGCCATGTCCTATCGTTCGCATACCGATATCGGCGCCAGCTTCGGGAACACCCGTGGCATCGATAACAACGTCTACGAGATCATGACTGAGCGCCAAATCGAGGTCGGTCGTTGCGGCAATCTTGCCAGCTTCAACAGCAGTTGAAACAGCGTCGTGGCTATTGGCTTCAACAACATGCCCGTCCTCCCCGTAAGCGAGGAGTGAACCAGCTGCTGCTTTACCCGGGGCACGCTCCATGACTGTGGCGATCTCAACACCTTTCATCATGGCAACTTGGGTAAAGATGTCGGTACCCATTTCCCCTGTTCCCACCAGACCGATACGGATTGGGCGACCCTCATGTTCCAAATTGGCCAATTGGGAGGCCAAACCGCTCAAGGCAACGTTTGGCGGCATAAACGCATGTGGTGGCATATAGTCAAAACCAGCTTGTCCCGTCATGCATAGCGGTACCCATAGCAAGCGCCTTGAGCAAGGCACCAAAAGTACAAAGTTACCAGGACCGATTGTCAGCTATTGGCTTGGTCAGCGTGCGACGGGACCGTCAATTTGCGCAAGAAGGTTGATCACGGCAGCGCTTGGTTTGGACAAATCATCGATGGTGACATCATCCAGAACGTCGAGAAATGCACCCAGCGCCTGCTCGAACGCTACTTTCAATCGGCATGAAGCAACCAGAGGGCAATCCTGCTCCTCACTATCAAAGCAATCTGCAATCGCCATATTATCTTCCGCGACCCGAACCACCTGACCAACCGTTATCTCGTCTGCGGGCCGAGCAAGCCTGATGCCGCCCGAACGCCCTCTGGTCGTTGACACTATATTGGCGTCAACGAGACGCTTGAGCAGTTTAAAGATAAATGTTTCTGACACTGAATAAGCCTGAGCAATGTCTGCGACCCTGCTGATACGATCGCCGCTAGCTGCGCAAAACATCAAGATTCTCAAGCTGTAGTCAGTCTGTCGGGTGAGGCGCATGTGATTCCTAACTGTCCTTGGCCAGTCTACCGGCAGTCTGATAACCGACACAAGTTATGACTTTCTGGCGAATAAAACTTGACAAATTTAGTCAGTTATAAGAAACGCCATATAACCTGACAAGGTTACTCAACTTTTATGCTCTCAGAAACAAACCTGGAGAAACGATCATGAAACCGCTGACGAAAGCTTCAGCAATTGCGCTTGCCGCCGCCACCGCGCTTACCAGCCTGACATCCACGGCATTAGCGAACGGCGAACTGAACCTTTATTCATCGCGCCACTACGACACTGATGAGCGGCTGTATTCAGACTTCGAAGAAGCGACTGGCATCAAAGTCAACCGCATTGAAGGCAACGCTGATGAACTGATCGCGCGGATGGAGGGCGAAGGCGCCAACAGTCCAGCGGATATCTTCATGACTGTCGACACAGTGCGTCTGACACGCGCCAAAGACTTGGGACTTTTGCAGTCAATCGACAGCACTGTCCTGGAAAACGCTATTCCTGCTTATCTGCAAGATGACGACAATCAGTGGTTCGGATTTTCACAACGCGCCCGGATCCTGTTTTACGACAAAAACGACGTATCTGATCCACCGATGACCTACGAGAATCTTGCCGACCCGAAATATGCCGGTCAGGTCTGCATCCGTTCTTCATCGAACGTCTACACCCAAAACATAACTGCTGCGTTGATTGCGCATTTGGGTGAAGACGCAATCGGTGAGTGGGCAAAAGGCGTTGTTGCCAACTTCGCGCGCGACCCGCAGGGCGGTGACACTGATCAATTGCGTGGCATCGCATCTGGTGAATGCGATATCGCGATGTCCAACACGTATTACTTTGCGCGCGCGATCCGCAAAGATGTGGACGGCCTTCCCGCCGACGTGCGCGAAAGCATTGGCTGGGTATTTCCAAACCAAAACAGCATCGGCGCTCACATGAATATCTCCGGTGGCGGTGTTGCAGCCAATGCGCCAAACAAGGAAAACGCGATCAAGTTCCTTGAGTATCTGGCGTCGGAACAAGCTCAGGAGTACTTCTCTGCGGGCAATGATGAATATCCGGGCGTGCCTGGTGTCGGTCTCGCACCGTCGGTTGCAACACTCGGCATTTTCCGCCCGGACACCATTGAACTGTCAGACATCGCTGACAACATTGATGCCGCCAATCGCATTCTCGGTGAAGCTGGCTGGAAATAAGTCGAAGCTAACACTTTTTCAATGAAGCCGCGTCGAGCTTTACGGCGCGGTTTTTTATTCCGCTGGTGCCGGGTTTGTAATTGGTGCGCTCTGTCCACTCTCGCGACCCGCCATTTCGGCATGATGAACTGGACGCTCTCTTGCGATGGTGCGACACAGGATAATCACAGGTAACAGCCCAAAGGCGACAATAGCCAACGATGGTACCGCTGACTGGGTCAAGCGTTCATCCGAAGCCAATCGATAGGCGTGCACCGCCAAAGTATCATAGTTGAATGGCCGTAACATCAAGGTTGCCGGTAGTTCCTTCATCACGTCGACAAAGACAATCAGTGCACCGGTCAGAAGGCTCGCCCGCATCAATGGCAAATGAACACTATATAGTACGCGGCCGTGGCCGGCACCCAGACAACGTGCGACCGCATCAATGGAGGGTTTGATTAGGGTGATACCCGTATCAAATGAAGAAATTGCGACTGCCATAAAACGCACCATATAGGCGACAAGCAAGATGAACACCGAGCCCGACAGCAAGAGTCCCGTCGAGATACCCCAATTCTCGCGCATGTAGGCATCAAGCGTGTTGTCAAAAAGCGCAAATGGGAAGAACACGCCAACTGCAATCACACCACCGGGGATAGCGTAACCAAGCCCCGCAATTGTCTTGGTGATCTCAGCTGACTTGCCGGGATAGAGCCGTGCGCAATAGCCGATGGCAATGGCCAGTGTCATGGTGATGATGGCAGCACTTGTTGCCAAAAACAGCGAGTTGCTGACAAACAGCAGATAACGTTCATCAAGAATGCTCTGGCCAGAGTCCCATGCCATTTCAGACAGCACAACAAGCGGAATGACAAAGCCGCCGAGGACTGGTAGCGCACAAAACACGATCGCGCCAAGAGCGCGGGCGCCAGTAAGTTCATGGCGTGACATGGCTTCTATTCGCTTGCCTGCCTCATAGTGCGATCGCCGATTTCGTTCGACCCGCTCCAGTACGATCAAGACAAAGGCAACACCCATTAAACAAAGCGCCAACTGTGCGGAGGCAGAGCGGTCACCCATACCAATCCAAGCCTGATAAATACCGGTCGCGAAAGTCTGGACTGCAAAGTGCGAGACGGTGCCAAAATCGGCGACTGTTTCCATTAATGCCAGAACCACCCCGCCAGCAATAGCCGGGCGCGCCAACGGCAGGCTAATTGTAAAGAACGCATTGACCGGCGAACGGCCCAGCATGCGCGCAGCTTGATAGGCGGTTGGGGATTGACGGATGAAAGAAGCTCGAGCCAGCAAATAGACATACGGGTAGAGCACCAAAATCAGCATGAGCGCCGCACCGCCCAAGGAGCGGATTTCAGGGAACCAGTAATCGCGCGGCCCCCAATTGTACCACTCCCTTAAAGTCGACTGCACAATGCCCGGGTGATCCAGAAGGTCGGTGTAAGCATAAGCTAAAACATAAGCTGGAAAGGCAAATGGTAGCGCGAGCCCGATCTCAAGAATGCGGCGTCCGGGGAAATCGCACATGGCGACCAACCATGCTGATAAAGTACCGATTATCGCCGTTCCGATACCAACAAGCACAACCAATTGCAGTGTTGTGACAATGTAGCGAGTGAGTACGGTCTGTGAGAGAAGCGTCCACGTGTCCAAAGTACCGCTTAATGCGGAGACTAAAACCGAGATGATTGGGAACGCGCAGACACAAACGGCTAGCCAGGCAATTGCCCGCAGACCCTGTTTCATCATTGCACGTGATCCTGTTGCAGCTTGTAAATGCTGATAACAGAAGTAAGGTTTTTAACGCAACCTTTGGATCAGTGGCACTTCGTTCACTTTGCTATTCGCCTTCCGGTCGGAGCTAAAACGCATTATTGGTGCCCGAATAGCGCCGGCCGTCTTTTTCGCGCCGGTCATCTGGGGGAGATCAATGACGAAACCGTGCATCATTTGCGTGGCAATCACCGGTTCGGTGCCTACCAAGAAGAACAACCCGGCAGTGCCAATCACCGTTTCGGAACAGATAGAGAGCGCGCATGAAGCTTTTGAGGTTGGTGCAGCAATTGCCCATTGCCATGTGCGCAATGATGATGAGACCCCCAGTTCGGACCCCGAAAAATTTGCGCGCCTCAAAGAAGGGTTGGAGAAACACTGTCACGGTATGATCATACAGTTTTCGACCGGCGGAAGATCCGGCGCTGGGACGGCTCGTGGTGGTATGCTGCCGCTGCGCCCGGACATGGCGTCCCTCTCCGTCGGATCGAACAATTTTCCCACGCGTGTCTATGAAAATCCTCCGGAACTTATTGCCTGGCTCGCGGCAGAGATGACAACCTACGACGTGACGCCGGAAATAGAAGCGTTCGATCTCAGCCATATTCATCAAGCGGTGGCCATGCATAAAGCCGGCCGTCTGCCCGGCAAGTTGTACATTCAGTTCGTTATGGGCGTGAAAAACGCGATGCCTGTCGATCGGGATGTCTTCGACTACTACATCAAAACGGTGGAACGATTGGCGCCGAATGCCGAGTGGTGTGCGGCGGGCGTTGGCAAACACCAGCTCGAAGTCAATGAGTGGTGTATCGCTGCTGGCGGACATACACGTACTGGTCTTGAGGATAACGTACGGCTGGACAAGGATAACTTGGCACCCTCCAATGCGGCTTTGGTTAAACGGGCTGTAGAAGTCTGCGAGCGCCACGATCGCCCGGTGGCCAGTTGGCAACAGGCGCGCGACATTCTTGAACTGCCTTTGACATAGCAGATTTTGCGAGAAAGGGATTGGCTGGGGTGGCAGGATTCGAACCTGCGGTACACTGTACCAAAAACAGTTGCCTTACCGCTTGGCTACACCCCAATCCGGAGCGATCATTTATCCAAAGGCCTTGTCGATATCAAGGCCTTCAGAGATGTTTTCGTCACGCGTAAAAACGTCGCTATTCGATGTTCACAAATCCCTTGTCGACCAGGTAATCGATGATCCGATCAGCACATTGTTCTGCGGTCATATCGACCGTGTTCAAGGTCAGTTCGGCGTTTTCAGGTGGCTCATACGGCGAGTCGATACCGGTAAAGTTTTTGATCTCTCCGGCACGAGCCTTCTTGTACAGCCCCTTCACATCGCGCTCTTCAGCAACGCTTAGCGGCGTGTCGACGTGGACCGTGATAAACTCACCATCGGGCAACATTTCGCGTGCCATTCGGCGCTCTGCGCGGAAGGGCGAGATAAATGAGACCAAGGTGATCAAACCAGCTTCGACCATCAACTTTGACACCTCAGCTACACGCCGGATGTTTTCCACACGGTCAGTGTTGGTGAAGCCAAGGTCCTTGTTGAGGCCGTGGCGAACATTGTCCCCGTCCAGCAGCATGGTGTGGATGGTCGCAGATGCCAGTTTCTTTTCCACAATGTTGGCGATCGTCGACTTGCCAGAACCGGAAAGGCCCGTGAACCATAGCACGCATGGCTTCTGGCCTTTCATCTCGGCACGCGCCTGCTTGGAAACGTCAGTTGCCTGCCAATGAATGTTGGACGAACGGCGCAGTGCAAAGTGTAACGTGCCCATGCCAACGGTCGCATTGGAAATCTTATCGATCAGTATGAAAGAGCCGGTTTCGCGATTATCATTGTAGGGATCGAACGCAATACGGCGATCAAGCGACACGGTACAAACGCCAATCTCGTTCAGCTCGAGGTTCTTTGCCGCCTCATGCGCCATCGTGTTCACGTTGATCTTGTATTTCGGGGCGTTGACTGTCAGCTGGGCCGTCTGTGAACCAGCCTTCATAACGTATGTCCGGCCCGGAAACATTTTTTGTTCGGCCATCCAAAGTATGGTCGTCTCAAACTGACTTCCCGTCTCCGCCAACTGATCAGACTTACAGATCAGGTCACCGCGCGAGATATCAATCTCATCTTCAAGTGTTAGCGTTATGGATTGGCCGGATTGGGCTTGCTCCAGATCGCCACCCATTGAGACGATACGCGAAACGGTGCTTTCCTTGGCGGACGGTAACACTTTGATCTTGTCGCCAGGCTTCACAGTTCCAGTTGCGATTTGTCCAGTGAAACCACGGAAGTTAAGATCGGGTCGGTTGACCCACTGAACGGGCAAGCGAAACGGTGCTTCGTCCAGTTCTTGCTCAACTTCGACCGTTTCCAGATGGTTCATGAGCGGAGAGCCGCTGTACCATGGTGTCTTCTCGCTTAGTTCGGTGACGTTGTCACCGGCGAGCGCAGAAAGCGGAATGGAGACGATGTTGTCCAAGGCGGGCAACTCGGCCGCAAATGCCCGATAGCTTTCATCGATCTCATTGAAGACGTGCTGGCTATAATCGACCAGATCCATCTTGTTGACGGCCAGTACAATGTTGCGAATGCCAAGCGTTGAACAGATGAACGAGTGGCGGCGCGTCTGGGTCAGAATTCCCTTGCGGGCATCGACCAGAATGATGGCCAAATCTGCCGTCGAACCACCGGTTGCCATGTTGCGTGTATATTGCTCATGACCGGGTGTATCAGCGACGATGAACTTGCGTTTTTCCGTAGAGAAGAAGCGATAGGCAACATCGATAGTGATGCCCTGCTCGCGCTCTGATGCCAAACCATCGACGAGCAGCGCAAAGTCGATGGCTTCACCTTGTGTGCCAACTTTTTTGGAGTCTGCTTCAAGCGCTGCTAGCTGATCTTCAAAGATCATTTTGGCTTCATAAAGCATGCGCCCTATCAACGTAGACTTGCCGTCATCAACGCTACCGCACGTTATAAAGCGGAGCAGGGACTTTTCTTCGTGCTGTTTGAGATATTCGAGGATATCCTCAGCGATCAGGTCAGAGGTATGGGCCATTAGAAATACCCCTCCTGTTTTTTCTTTTCCATCGAGGCGGACTGATCATGGTCGATGGCACGCCCCTGCCGCTCCGATGTCGTGGTCAGGAGCATTTCCTGAATGATGTCGGGTAATGTCGCCGCAGTGCTTTCGACTGCACCTGTCAGCGGATAGCAGCCAAGCGTTCGAAAGCGCACCGTGCGCATCTGCTGAGTGGCCATGTACTCATCGGGAATACGATCATCGTCGACCATAATGAGCATATTATTGTATTCAACGACCGGGCGCTCCGCCGCATAGTAAAGCGGAACGATGTCGATGTTCTCAAGATATATGTACTGCCAGATATCCAACTCGGTCCAATTGGAGAGCGGGAAGACGCGGATGGACTGTCCCGGTGCCTTGCGCGTGTTGTAAATCTTCCAAAGCTCTGGTCGCTGGTTCTTGGGGTCCCAGCGGTGATCGGCTGTTCGGAAGGAAAAGATACGCTCTTTGGCGCGGGACTTTTCCTCATCGCGACGTGCACCACCGAAGGCGACGTCAAACTTGTGCAGATCAAGCGCTTGCTTGAGCGCCTGTGTCTTCATGATGTCGGTATGATTTGCACTTCCAGAGGCAAAAGGATTAACGCCCTGATCAACACCTTCCTGGTTGGTATGAACAATCAATTTCATACCGGTTTCTTGCGCGACCTTGGCGCGGAACTTGTACATCTCCTGAAACTTCCAAGTCGTATCGACGTGGAGCAACGGGAATGGTGGCCGGGCAGGGTAAAACGCTTTTAAGGCAAGGTGCAACATAACGGCTGAATCCTTGCCGATGGAATATAGCATCACGGGGTTTTCGGCCTCTGCGGCCACCTCGCGCATAATGTGTATGCTCTCCGCCTCAAGGCGCTGCAGATGGGTCAGGTTTTTCATGTCAGTTGTGTTGTTTTAATCGGCGTAGCCGCACTTGCGCTGGGCGTCAGGCGAACAAGCGATAAAGTTCGGGTTGCGGAATTCTGGTTTCGAATAAAGAAGCGGATTGCCATTCTCAAGCAAAACCATTCCTCCAGCAGCCAAAAGTACAGCATGTCCTGCTGCAGTATCCCATTCCATGGTTGGCCCAAACCTTGGATAGACATCAGCTTCACCAGCAGCCAACAAACAGAACTTGAGTGAAGAACCTGCACTGACAGTATCAACGATCTCGTTTGCTGTCAGAAACGCGTCGGTCGGTTCGTTTCGGTGTGAGCGACTAGCCACCGCCCGCATGGCACCATCACATCCGGCAACTGAAATGGGTTGCCGGACGTCGTTGCAGATTTCGCAAGCGGTTTTTCCGCCGACAAACATTCGATCAATGGCCGGTGCGTAGACAATTCCATAGGTTGGAGTGCGGTTTTCAATCAGTCCGATATTAATTGTAAACTCACCGGTCTTTTTTACAAATTCCTTGGTGCCGTCGATGGGATCAACAAGGAAAAACGGCTGGTCGCCGACAATAGAGCGATGGGTTTCCGCCTGTTCTTCCGTTACAACGGCAATATCAGGAAACACCTGCGCCAGTGTTTTTGTCAGTACCTTGTCTACGAGCAAATCCGCTTCTGTGACTGGTGATTTGTCGTTTTTTTCTTCAACCGAAAACTCACGTCCATAGACGGACATTGCCAACGCGCCAGCTTCACGCACCGCAGCAATCAGTTGCTGCTCTTGTTGCGCAGATACAGCCATCGGCTTTTCTAAAGTCTCGCTCATAAACAGCTCCGAGTTTCTCAAAGTTTTTCAACCTTCATTGACCGGCGCGCTGGCCGTTGAAGCGGTTTCTAGTCTCAAATTCGGCCTGACAGCGCACCCGCATACAGGCTAACAGTACCTAGTCTCGATTGTCGGTATATTTGGGCGCGCACCAATTCTCTTGCAAAGAGCCAACCCGATTTTTCGCGGCTTGCCAAAAGCTCTTCCAAAAGCGCACGGTTTTCCGGCGCAAGAACGTCGATGTTCTGCTTGATAGATGACAGGTTGAGTTCAATCCAATTGTGATAACGCTTTGTGAGCAGCATCGCTGCACGACGAAGTCGCGCGCTGAAGCCAGAGTTTTTGCCAATCAGGTTTTCCGGATGCTGGCGATAATCAATTTTTGGCGTCGCATCATAGATCACCTTACCGCCGACACCAGTCACCCAAATATAAGCCCACCAATCATGTGACACGAAACGGCAATCGACGCTGACCCTACGCAACAGGGACATTGCCTGCGCGTTAAGAACCATCGTGTTGCCGCCCGCCAAGGATTGAAACAGTGCGTTCTTAAAAGCTGGCGGCATCGCCATAACCGGCGAATAGCCTTCAAAGTTTCCCGTTTCATCGATGATCCGGGTTCTGCCGCAGTAAACGCCAGCTTCATCCGCGCGCGCCCCTAACTGCGCATGTGCTGTCGTTAGCTTATCGACGTGCCAAACATCATCCTGGTCGCAGAAGGCATAATAGTCATAGCCTTCTCGAGAGTTGAGAATGAGGTGACGAAAGTTCTCGGAAAAACCCTGCCTGGGACCTTCGATAATCTGAAAATTGCCTTGGTCCCAAGTGGACTGCCAAGCTTTGAGGACCGCTATTGTTCGATCCGATGACCCGTCATCAGATGCCAGAACGTCGACCTGCGCAAAACCCTGAGCGGCGCACGACGACAATTGGTCGTCGAGATATTTTTCGCCATTAAAGGTCGCAAGAAGAATGAGACAGCGCATGAGTGCCCGGTCAGTTAATGCCTTGGAGAGGCAAGAGAGGAAAGTTGCCCCTCAGTCAACCCCATGAAGCTCTTTCAACACCTCTTCCAGTGCTGTACGCCATGGTTGCATGTTGATACCGAAATGGTTTTCCAGCTTCGCCAATCCCAGTCTGGAATTTGCTGGCCTGCGCGCAGGCGTCGGATAATCTTCGGTGAGGATTGGCACAACTTCAGGTCTCGGGCCGCCATACGCTTCAGAAATAGCAAAAACTGCCCGCGCAAAATCATACCATGTCGCGATATCATCACCGGCAATGTTCACTATACCGAAGTCGTCTTCGTGCGGGTTTTCGCTTAAACGCCCAGCAATCGTCCAGATTGCATCTGCCAGATCACTTGCAGAAGTGGGGCTTCCGAGCTGATCTGACACGATGGTCAGGCGATCGTGTTTTTCCCCAAGCCGCAGCATGGATTTGACAAAATTGTGCCCATGAGCCGAATACACCCAAGCCGTTCGCACAATAAGATGTTTGTCTGTTGCCGATGCGACGGCCTTTTCTCCAGCAAGTTTCGTTCGCCCATAGACACCGAGCGGGGCCGTGGCATCGCCTTCACTGTAAGGTCGCTTTCCTTCACCGTTGAATACATAGTCGGTTGAAATGTGAATGATGGGCGCACCGATATCAGCTGCACCAAGTGCTATTTCGCCAGGCGCAATAGCATTAACCAGATGGGCGGTTTCGCTATCTTCTTCAGCCTTGTCGACCGCGGTGTATGCAGCTGCATTAATGATTAAATCTGCCCTTGAAGATGCAATCGGCGGCCGGATTTTATCGGTGTTGATCAAATCAATTGTGTCGCGACCGGCGACTTCCAACTGGCACCAATCTGGCTTTCGTCTGACAAGTTCGGTAGCGACCTGTCCGCCACGACCAATGAGCAAGACTTTCGCCATACCGCCTCAGGCTTTTCCGCGCCGGTTGGTAGCTCCAGCATCTCGCAGAGGTTCCCACCACCACTTGTTGTCCAGATACCATTTGATGGTTCTGCGCAGTCCGGTTTCGAACGTTTCCTGCGCTTGCCAGCCAAGCTCGTCCTCTATCTTGGATGGGTCAATGGCGTAACGGCGGTCGTGGCCTGGACGGTCACTGACAAATTCAATTTGCTCACTATAGCTTTTGCCGTCGCTGCGCGGTTGCAGTTCATCAAGCGTGGCACAAATTGCTTCAACCACTTCCAGGTTAGTCCGCTCCGCGCGTCCGCCGATATTGTAGGTCTCGCCCGGGTTACCGGCCTTGACCACGGCTTCCAGCGCACGTGCATGATCCTCAACAAAAAGCCAATCACGGACATTTTCACCCTTGCCGTAGATTGGTAGCTGCTTTCCGGCAATGGCGTTCAATGTGACGAGTGGAATCAGCTTTTCAGGATAGTGGAATGGGCCATAATTGTTGGAGCAGTTCGTAATTACGACTGGCAGGCCGTAAGTGTGGAACCAAGCACGCACAAAGTGGTCAGATGCTGCCTTGGATGCCGAATAGGGGGACGAGGGACTGTAGGGGGTCTCTTCAGTGAAGATGCCACTGTCAAAAGGAAGGTCTCCATAGACCTCATCTGTGGAAACGTGGTGAAAGCGAAAACGGTCGCGTGCCTCGCCGGTCAGACTTTCAAAGTGTCGGCGCGCCGCAGCAAGTAGGCGGCAAGTTCCGACAACGTTTGTTTCAATAAAGACATCCGGGCCGTCAATGGATCGATCCACATGGCTTTCTGCCGCGAGATGCATCACAGCTTCGATTTCATTGTTTGCGAGCAGGTCACCAATCACCTCCTCATCGGCGATGTCAGCTTCTACAAACTTGTAATTCGGACGGTTTTCAATAGCCCGTACTGAGGCCAAATTGCCTGCATAAGTCAGCTTATCGACGTTGATCACGGAGTTGGCATCATCCGCAACAAGTTGACGGCATACAGCGCTACCAATGAACCCTGCGCCACCTGTGACCAGTACTCTCATTTTCAAGACTCATAGTGAAAAGTGTTGTCAGCATCTGCCAGAAGCGGGGCGTTTGCATCCTTTTCGCTGACAATAACTTGGCTTGCATCCATTGGCCAATCAACACCAATGGAGGGATCGTCGAACCGAATAGCTCGGTCATGTTCGCGCGAATAAAACGATGAAACTTTGTACATCATTTCGGTGTCCGGCTCGAGCGTGATGAAGCCGTGCGCGAAGCCTGCGGGCACCAACAGCTGGTTCCATTTGTCAGCCGACAGTTCCAGCCCCACCCACTTGCCGTAGGTCGGAGAGCCTTTGCGAATATCGACTGCCACATCGTAAACGCTCCCACGCGTCACGCGCACCAGTTTTGCCTGTTCAAATGGCGGCAACTGATAATGCAGTCCACGCAACACACCTACTGCGCGTGACATGCTGTGATTGTCTTGAACGATATCAATTGAAATGCCGTGCTCAGCCAGAGAACGGGGATTGAAGGTTTCTGAGAAGAACCCACGCTCATCTCCAAACCGTTGCGGAACGATCTCAACAACGCCAGGCAGGCTGGTTTCAGTGACCGTAATCATCAATGCGCATCCTTGATGCGACGAGACAGATAAGCACCATATTCGGTTTTCTTCAGTTCGCTGGCGCGGGCAGCCATCTGATCAACGGAAATCCAACCAGCTTCAAACGCAATCTCTTCAGGACACGCAATTTTCATGGATTGGCGATGTTCGATTGTTCGGACAAAGGCCGACGCCTCATGCAAGCTGTCATGAGTTCCGGTATCGAGCCAGGCAAACCCTCGCCCAAGCTTTGCAACCCGCAAGTCGCCACGTTGCATGTAGGCTCGATTAACATCTGTGATTTCCAACTCGCCACGGTGCGAAGGCTTCACATTTGCAGCTATGTCGACGACATCATTGTCATAGAAGTAGAGCCCTGTGACCGCCCAGTCGGACCGCGGTTGCCGCGGCTTTTCTTCAAGTGACACCGCTATATCGTTTTCATCAAACTCTACCACGCCGTAACGCTCGGGGTCACTCACACCATAAGCGAAAACGGTCGCCCCTTTTTCATTGGCAACGGCATCACGACACAGTTGCCCCAGGCCCTGTCCAAAGAAAATGTTGTCACCGAGCACCAGAGCGCAATCATCATTACCGATAAACTCTCGCCCGATGATGAAGGCTTCCGCCAAACCATTTGGCGAGGGTTGCACAGCGTACTGAATGTTAAGGCCAAATGCAGATCCATCACCCAAAAGTCTTTGAAACTGAGACTGATCGTGCGGCGTGGTAATGATCAAAATGTCTTTGATGCCCGCCAACATCAGCACGCTAAGCGGATAGAAAATCATCGGCTTGTCATAAATTGGCAGAAGCTGCTTTGATACCGCAATGGTCAGAGGGAACAACCGCGTACCACTCCCTCCTGCCAATATGATGCCTTTGGTGCCCATAACCTACCGCAGTGGTCCCATTTTTTTGTGGCTGACTAGCCTATGCGCTCGCAAAGGGAAATAGTGTTAAAAAAAGAATTCATCCGCTACAGCAACCAAGAACTAGGACGCTGAGGGAAACATGTTTTGCGATAGTCAATATGAAAGTATGGCAATCATATGAATTGGTATCAGGCATGGGGTAAGCGCCTGTTTGATTTTGCTGCGTCAACGGGGGGATTGCTGATCCTTTGGCCGATCCTGGTTCTATTGGCGGTGATACTAATCTTGCGCGACGGTCAAAATCCCATATTTATCCAGAAGCGTGTCGGTCGTGACGGTGCAACATTCACACTTTTCAAACTGCGCACCATGCCCAAGCCAACACCGGATTTGCCAAGTCATGAGATCGATCCATCGATGATCTCGAAATTCGGTCAATTCCTTCGCAAAAGCCGGCTCGATGAGTTACCTCAGCTATTCAATGTCGTAACGGGGTCCATGAGCCTCGTTGGGCCACGGCCGTGTCTGCCAAGTCAGTCAACTTTGATCGACGAGAGGAAAGCACGTGGCGTCTTAAAAATGCGCCCCGGTATTACAGGCCTGTCTCAAATACGCGGGCTGGACATGTCCAATCCAGAAAAACTGGCAAGAATGGATGCCGAATACGCAGAGCCTTTGAGCTTTAACGTCGATCTGGCGATCCTGTTTAGGACGTTTGTACCAAATCGGCGATAGCGATTGTCGGAAACGGCATTGCCGGTCTACTTATGTGACTACAGCCGACTGCAAAAATGATGTAGACAATCGGCTTCAATCGCAGGGCAGAGCAATGCGTATCTTTAAAACCAGCAACCTATTTTATCTCAGCCGCCGAGACTTGCTGGTTCTGGCCATCGATTTTTTTTGCTGCGCGATAAGCTTTTGGGTGGCTCATACGATCATTTGGCCGACCCCGGCTTTTGCCGATGATCCAGTCATCCTTGCTTACGCAGCCATATTTGGCGGGCTATGTGCTGTTGGTACATTGATCGCTGGCATCAATGGCTCAGCATGGCGGTACACGTCATTGCCAGAGCTAGTCGGCCTTTTAAAAGCTATTGTCGGCGGGGCAGTCGCTTTCACAGTGATTGCTTTCATGGTCAGCCGCGGTTTTGCACTTCCGCGAAGCGCACCAGTACTCGCTGCGATTTTCTCAGTGATCAGCATGGCGGGTTTACGCATCACGTACCGAATGTCACGGGAGCGATTGGGTCTCGTAAAACGCCAAATCCGCGGTGAAACGACACCGGTTAAGAACGTCGCTCTGATCGGCGTCAACAACAATGCTGACATGTACATTCGGCAGACGCGACGCCTGACCAATGTGCGCCTCAACATTGTCGGTATTTTCGATGAGCGCCCGCGTTGGCATGGCAACCGACTTCAGGGTGCTCAGGTTGTCGGCAGCATCAAAGATCTGGAGTATTGGCAAAACCGTTGGCAACTTCAAGGACGACCCGCCAAGCAATTAGTCATCACAGACCCTGGTGCAAAACCTGAACAGATTGCCGAAATTGTCGCTGAAGCTGCGAAGGTGCGGATCCCCGTTCGGCGTTTACAAAACATATCCGAAGATCAGCATAATGAGCTCAAGCGCGTAAAGCCTCGAGATGTGCGAATCATGGATTTGATTGGGCGCAAGGAAGTCCAGATGGACGTCGAACTAATGGGGCGTTTCATTTTTGGCAAAACTGTTCTGATTACCGGTGCTGGCGGCTCAATTGGCTCAGAAATTGCCCGCCAGGTCGCGGCTCACAAACCTGCACTGATGATACTCATCGATAATTCCGAAGTAGCGCTGTACCATATCGAGCACGAAATCATGAACGCCTGGCCCGATGTAAAGGTCGCTGGATGCCTGGCGGATGTGCGCGATAAAGTGCGCATGACCGGCATATTCTCGGACTATCAGCCAGAAATGGTTTTCCACGCTGCAGCACTCAAACATGTGCCGTTGATGGAGGTAAACCGTGTTGAATGTATGAGAACCAATATATCCGGGACGCGCGTTATTGCCGATCTTGCAGATGAGTGTGACGTCGAGGTTTTTGTGATGATTTCGACAGACAAGGCCGTCAATCCGGTGAGTGTGATGGGTGCCTCCAAACGTGCGGCAGAGGCCTATGTTCAAGCCAAGGACAAGTCGTCCGTTTCGACGCGGTACTTAACCGTCCGTTTTGGGAATGTGCTCGATTCAAACGGCTCTGTGTTGCCACTTTTCCGGCGCCAATTGCAGGAAGGTGGACCGCTGACAGTTACTCATCCGGACATAAAGCGGTACTTCATGACCATTTCCGAAGCGGTGCGTCTTGTGTTCAAGGCCAGTATCTTTGGCGCTGAAAACCCGAGTTTACGCGGCTCAGTTTACGTGTTGGATATGGGCAAGCCAGTACGCATCTATGAGATTGCCGAGCGCATGATCCAACTGGCCGGGCTGGTGCCTGGCAACGATATAGACATCGATATCATCGGTCTAAGACCAGGTGAAAAACTCAACGAAGATCTCTTCGGTGCCAATGAACCCAAAATCGAAACTGATCAGGATGGCTTTGTTGTAGCAGCACCAAAGATTGCCGATATATCCTTGATGAATAAGTCGCTCGACGAAATGGAAAAACATCTCGAAGCACGAAATGGCGACGCTGCAATCAAACTGTTGCGTCATATCGTGCCTGACTATCAACCCAACCCTCCACAGGCGGACGATCAGCTTGTTGATCAGGAGCAGTTGAGCACGCGGGCCACTAACTAACCGCCTTTTAGTGTCGGCGCGCGAAAAATGTGCCAATAGATGCTCGACAGCAATATAAAGTAGGCGGCCACAATATCGTTCTCGATATGGACATTTGTCACCCCCGCCAAAGCCAATGCAACGACCATCATGCTATAAGTCTGAAAGGCTGCCCTATCTGACTTTTGGAGCCCCAACCGAACTGCCATCAGTGGCGGGCCGGCAAGCAAGACAGCCAAGCTGAAAAACCCAATGAGCCCGTGGTCGACAAGCATTGTCATGTAAGCGTTGTGAAGGTGGCTATGCGGACTACTGATGCGCTCACTGGTTGTTGCTTCAATATGCGGTCTCTCGATATTTGAGCCATCGGAATGACGGGCCTGCGCATTCTTCCAACGCTCCAGCTGCCAATTAACTATGGAGGGCTGCATAAAGGCGGGCAAATATCGATGCCAAGATGAGTAGGCAATTTTGACCTGCATTCTCGTTGGAAGCCCTTTTGCCTCCAATTCGCGACCAATCAGGTGGGCCCGGTCAGCTCGACCGACGCCAACGATCAGACTTTGCGATGCGACTCGCCAACCAGCCTGCAAATAAATACTGCGCCAACCCGCTGACGACGGTTCTGAAACATCTTCAGCTACTGGCAAGACATCAGCGCTCATCCGCTCGACGACGACAGAAGCCGCCATTGCCGAAATGACAAGCACTAAACAGCCCAACAAAATGACCGCTGCACGGGACAGACCGGCCGTGATCTCGCGCCAGTTCAAAAGCGCAAGAAAAAGGCTGCAACACATCAGAACAACGATCAGCGTTCGCGATTGCGAAAGGACAACGGCAATGACCGCGCCTGTCCAACCGAATATGCCCAATAACCGATCGCGACGGTTTGCTGGTTCTATCAGCAACAGCAGCGCTCCAACGCCAGCCAGTGCGGCTACGGTTGCAAATGCTAGCGCATTTCCAGCGCCGCCCTCTGCACGCGCACCCCAATAGAGAATTTGAGCCACTGCGATCGCGCCCGCGAAAATGCCTCCTGCAGCCATTGAATACTTAAAAGTGCTGCGTAATCGCTCCTTGTCAGGTCCAATCGCAAATCGCGGCAACATGAGCAAAGGCGCCAAGAAAATCAGGTATTCGAATCCATCGAGCCCAAAAAATGATCCCTGATGATGTCGAACCATCAGGTAGCCCATGATTGCGAATGAACTGAAAATTAAAACAAAGGCGCGCTGGTGAGCTTCAACCCCGAACGGAAACCGCCCAAGTAGCAGAGAAACTGCAGCCCAAACTACTGCAATAACAAGCGCAAAGGTGACGCCGCTGCCGATAACCGCTACGCATGAGGTGGCGATGGCAATAAAGAGAACGTTGTTGCGCTCGCTCCGGCCAACGTTCCCTTGCCGACGTTCAGCATGCATCGGCGTGCCCGTCATCATTCTTGCCCTGCCACCAAACCGGCGAAATCAACGTGTAAGGCGCTTGTAAGTCACGCGCTTTGGATTAACGGCTTCGGGACCAAGGCGCCTGATTTTATCTTGCTCATAATCCTCAAAGTTTCCTTCAAACCATTCGACGTGGCTGTCTCCCTCAAAGGCGAGGATATGGGTGGCAAGGCGGTCGAGGAACATCCGGTCGTGCGATATCACGACGGCGCAACCGGCAAAATTTTCCAGTGCTTCTTCCAGCGCAGAGAGCGTTTCGGTATCAAGGTCGTTGGTCGGTTCATCAAGCAGGATGACGTTACCGCCCTCCTTTAGCATTTTTGCCAAATGCACGCGGTTCCGCTGGCCACCAGAGAGCGTTCCAACCTTTTGTTGCTGATCACCGCCTTTGAAGTTGAACGAAGAGCAGTAAGCCCGCGAGTTCACCTCATGAGGGCCCAGCTTAATGATGTCATTGCCACCGGAGATCTCTTCCCAGACGGTTTTGTCAGCGCCGAGTGCATCGCGCGACTGATCAACAAAAGACAAATTTACTGTCTCACCTACGATGATCTCGCCACCATCCGGCTGCTCGACTTTGGTGATCATCTTAAAGAGTGTGGACTTACCAGCGCCGTTAGGGCCAATGACGCCCACAATGCCACCGGGTGGCAACTTAAAGGATAATTCGTCGATCAGGAGATGATTGCCGTAGCCCTTGCGAAGGTTATCGGCCTCGATGACAACATTGCCGAGACGCTCACCTGCCGGAATAATAATCTGCCCATCGCCCGGTCGACGGTCGTTGGCGTTTTTGACCAGCTCATCATAAGCCTTGACCCGCGCCTTGGATTTCGCCTGCCGTGCCTTGGGTGAGGCATTGATCCACTCGCTTTCGCGGGCGAGCGCTTTTTGGCGAGCAGCCTCTTCGCGGCCCTCTTGCGCCATACGTTTGGCTTTGGCCTCCAGATAGGCGGTGTAGTTGCCTTCGTAAGGAATACCTCGCCCGCGATCGAGTTCCAGGATCCAACCCGTGACATTGTCGAGGAAGTAACGATCGTGCGTGATCATGAGGACGGATCCAGGGTACTCACGCAGGTGCTTCTCGAGCCAAGCAATCGTTTCCGCATCCAGGTGGTTGGTTGGCTCGTCCAGCAGCAGCAGATCGGGTTGACGGAGCAAAAGCTGACAAAGGGCAACGCGTCTCTTTTCGCCGCCAGATAAATTGGTGACGGAAGCTTCGCCTGGTGGACAGCGCAATGCATCCATTGCCTGCTCGACCTGACTATCAAGGTCCCACAGGTTCTGAGCGTCGATGATGTCTTGGAGCTTTGCGCCCTCTTCCGCTGTCTCGTCGGAGTAGTTCATCATCAACTCATTGTAACGGTCGAGGATGGCCTTCTTGTCCGCAACGCCTTCCATTACGTTTTCGGCAACAGTCTTTGCTTCATCCAGCTGTGGCTCTTGCGGGAGATAACCGCGCGTGAAGCCTTCAGCGAGCCAGGCTTCACCGGTGAATTCATTGTCGAGCCCGGCCATGATGCGGAGCACCGTGGACTTACCCGCACCATTGGGCCCCAAAATTCCGATCTTTGCATCCGGGTAAAATGAAAGGTGAATGTTCTCCAAGACCTTCTTGGAGCCATAAGCCTTGTTGAGGCCGGACATGTGGTAAATGAATTGCTTGGCCATGCGGGTTTGACACCTGTTGATTTAGCGCTTGCAGTGTTTTCGCGCGTGTTACGCAAGAACCGGCGCGCAAGCAATGCGGTGGAGCGAAAATTGAGACTACTTGCCTTGGTCGTCCTCAACCCGGACAACTTTAAAAGCCTGACGCTCTACCAGCTGCGCGACATCGACATGATTGGTCAGCTCAATGTAGCGCGGATGCTCGGCAACTATGCCGGCCGGGATTGGTTCAAGAGCCCATCTTTCGCGAACAAAAGTTCCAGGTGCTGCCTCATCATCAAGTTTGTCGAGAAAAGCTGCGTCTAAAACAATGGCATCATCCAACCGAACGGATTGGAGCAATGCGCCCGCAAAGTCCGTTTGGTAAATCAGGGCATTGGAAAAGTCGGCGACCGGAATAGAAGCTGCATCGAAGCTGGTATTGGCGAGCGCCGCATCGACAAAAGAAACACCTATTCCAAACGATCCGTCGAAACTGGTATCCACGACAACTGAACGGTCGAAGCTGGCTCCGGTCATGATAGCCGGTAGCGCATCAACGCCATCCATACTGAACAGCGGAGACCGGGTTTCTTCGGTCAATGCGGAGAAGTCGGACTGGCGAATGACCGCGTTTTCAATCGTGGCGTGTTCAAGCTTGGCGCCGCCAAAACGCGATGACACGATCCGCATCCATGATAGATCGGCAAAGGACAGTTTTGCGTGGCGAAGGGACAAGCCGGGCAGGACTTCGAGACGCAACTGCGCAAATGAGAAGTCCGCACCAACGATCGTGAGCATTTCCGTGTCAGTGAGCCCATTGCCAACGAGCAGTGCAATCAAGTCCCCGCGCTCAGGACTAACAGGGCGATCAATGAGCTCAGTCCGATCAAAGTCGCCAACCCCGGAAACCTTGGAAGGATCGATCACCGCATCTTCGCGCCCTTGCAAGGCTGTTGCGATGAGACTGTTGTCGTCGAGGGGGTTGGCATTACGCGGTGCCAGATATCGATAAGGCCGCGCGATCAACGTGGCAGCGGCAATGCGGCTTCTTGTGGCGGCTGTTATGTTGGCCAAGCTGAACAGATTGGGGTCGCCATCAGCATCAAGAAACGCTTGGCGCTCGGCCGCTAGCGCGGCACCCAGCTGGACAATTTGTGGACCTATCTGTGCACTACGATCCGCTTCTGCCAATTGCGTTTGCGTATCGAGCAACGACGTCTGCGTTGCTAGCAGTGTGTTTTGTTCAAGAATGCGCTCGTTTTGGATTTCAAGCAGTCCTGATTGAGCCCGAAGCAACCGGTTTTGCTCAAACAACAGAGCCGAGCCTGACAAGGCGGCAATGGCAGCGACCAAACCGGTAATCGATGCAACGATCCAGCGCCGCGTTGATACCCAAGCATAGCGCGCAAGTGCCATCTCAACAAAGGTGCGCGCGGCTTTTGTCGCGCGTTCCGGCTGGCGGTCCGCCGCGCCAAATGCTGCTTCGCTCAGCGGTTCGGCGAAGCGCTTCAGTTCTACTTCACCGCGCCGGAAAATCAGCTGCCAAAGACGTTCCCGCAACAGAAACAGGATCGACAGCACCAACAGCATTGTGAACATGACCGTCAAAATGACCGCCAATGCGAAACGCCCATACTCGGTCACGAGGCTGGGCGCCAAGAAGGCGAGTGGTATGCCAAGCGCAATGCCGAGTATGAAAGTTACAAAGCCTAGCGCAATACCAAAGCCGGTGGAGCTGCCCTCACGCATTTCTTCGCGAAACTCGCTGGCTGCGCCTGCCGCGCCGGATGCTTGAGCCGCCGTGCGCAGAACATCATCTAAACCAATACCGTCGCCGTCCGCTGTTGGACCTGTGTCACCCGTTATTGGCCCCGAAGCCTGTTCTTCTTTGCCAGCCATGCCGCACCCTCCGGGGAGCAGCTTTTGGACACAATCAGCTTCAGGTCAACAGATTGCCTGAAAAGCGGGGGACCGCAGGAAAAAATCATATCCAGCTTTTTTCTGGCCAAACAGAATAAAGCGCTATGTTGCCGCGTAAGGCAATTATCAAAATCTTGGAGTTCTCTATGCGCCCTTCTATCATTGCCACAACAACTTTCCTTCTAGGTGCCGCTGCAATCACCAGCCCCACAATTGCCGCTTCTACCGATGATGCCGCCGATACACCGACCTGCGAGGCTGGTCAGGTTTATGACGACAATCAAGCCAAATGCGTCTCCTCTAAAGAGCAGTCGCTGAACGACAATCAACTTCTAGATAATGCAAAGGCGCTGGCCTATGCGGAGCGTTTTGATGAGGCGCTTGGTGTTCTTTCAATGATTGGCGATCAAAACACGCCGGAGGTTCAAAACTATCTGGGTTACACAACCCGCAATGCAGGTGACCTCGATAAAGGTCTGGCACACTACCGCATTGCACTTGAGCTCGACCCGGATTATACCCTCGCTCGCTCCTATATGGGCATTGCCCTCCTGCAAAAAGGCGACAATCGCGGTGCACTTGAGCAAATGGTCGAGATCGAAAAGCGCGTTGGCACAGGTGCTCGCGAATATGCATTGCTGTTCGATGCGGTCGCAAAAGCTACAGACGGTCAGCAAATCGACTACTAATTCGCGCTTGACGCTTGTTAAAATACGTGGCCTTCCCTGATCGGCTAGGGGAGGTTTTTTTGTCATTTACCGATCAGTTTACGGTCAATTCATCGAGCGGTGCATCGCTGAGTGTTCGCTTGATGTCACCCAAAAAAGCGCCTCGCGCGATTATCCATATCAATCATGGATTGGCTGAGCACTGCAGTCGATACACACGATTTGCGGACAGTCTTGTCGCCGATGGCTATGGGGTCATCGCGCAAGATCACCGAGGCCATGGAGCAACGGTGGCGCCTGATGCACCACATGGTGTGTTCAGCAGTAAGGGAGATGGCGTCGGGCTCGTGATGGAAGACTGCCGCGCCGTGCAGACTATTGCTTTGGAGCAATTTGCCAACCTGCCACTCTTCATGTTTGGGCACTCCATGGGCGGGCTTATCACCATGAACTACGCTCTGCGCCATCCTGAAACACTAGCCGGGGCTGCTGTCTGGAACGCAAATTTTTCCGGCGGCATACTTGGTAGGATCGGACAGACGCTACTCGCTTTTGAGAAATTCAGGTTGGGCTCGGATGTGCCTTCGCGCATCATGCCGAAGCTGACGTTTGCAGACTGGGCAGGGAAAATACCAAACCGACGAACAGAGTTCGATTGGTTAAGTCATATAGAAGCAGAGGTGGATGCTTATATCGCTGACCCGGAGTGCGGCTGGGATGCAAGCGTTTCGATGTGGCAAGACATATTCAAGATGGTCTTTGCCGGTGGAGCCCTGAATAGCCTGTCAGAAGATGTTCGTCACCTGCCCTTCATGCTGGTCGGCGGTGGTCGGGATCCGGCAACCTTCAACGGCAAGGCTGCAAGGCAACAGGCCGATGCCTTGAAAAAAGCTGGCGTTAACTCGGTCACACACCACCATTTTGAAACCGCCCGCCACGAAACACTGAACGATCTTGATGCCGGGCAAGCCATAGCTTGCTTCAAAGAATGGGTATCACTCCATTTGCAATAGAGGCCCATTTGCGTCGAAAGCGTCCTTGCGCCGCACCACGCGGTGCGTCACATTGTCCAAAGACTTAATGCAATAGGAGCGCCCCCGGGGAACCACCATGGAAATGCTCACCCAACTTTTCACCATTGAAAACCTGATTACTTTTTTGATCCTGACAGCGCTCGAAACGGTGCTGGGATTTGACAATCTTCTGTACATTTCGCTGGAGGCTAAAAAGACCGGTGCTCAGTTTGAGGCGCGTATCCGCCGTCTCGGTATCATCACCGCTATCGTTTTGCGGATCATTTTGCTTTTCGTTGTCCTTCAACTGATCAACGCATTTGGTGAACCATTTTATACGCTCAACATTCCGCCATTTGTCGAAGGTGAAATCAGCGGGCATGCGCTGATCGTCTTGGCGGGTGGTATTTTCCTGATCTACACTGCAATTAAAGAAATCACCCACATGTTGGCGCTTGATGACATGCACCACGATCCGGGTGAGCGCCGCATGCGTGGTCCATGGGTGGCACTCTTCTGGATCACCGCGATGAACCTCGTCTTCTCTTTCGATACCGTTCTTTCGGCGGTGGCGCTGACCGATAATTTCATTGTCATGGCGGCTGCGATCGTCATCTCCGGCGCGCTTATGGTCTTGATGGCTGAGACAGTCGCCAATTTCCTCAACCGGAACCGCATGTATGAGGTGGTCGGCCTGTTTGTGCTGCTTCTGGTTGGCATTTTGCTGACAACAGAGGGCGGACATCTGGCGCATCTGAAGTTCTTCGGTTTCGAAGTCGAAGCGATGAGCAAAACCACCTTCTACTTCGTGTTGGTCACCATGGTGTTGGTCGAAATCGTGCAAGGCCGTTACCAACGCAAGCTCTTGGCCGAAAAGACTGGCGTCAGCCGTAAAACCGGAAAAGCGATCTGACGTGAGCGGAAACAAGCCACTTGAGGGCGTTCGTGTCCTTGAGTTTGCACGCGTATTGGCCGGGCCATGGGCTGGCCAATTGCTTGCCGATATGGGCGCTGATGTCATCAAGATTGAGAACCCCAATGGCGGGGATGAAACCCGCCAGTGGGGGCCACCGTTCATCGAAGATTCGGACGGATCAGAGCGCTCAGCAGCCTATTTTCACGCCTGTAACCGCGGCAAGCGTTCCGTTGCGCTCGATTTGAAAAACCTGAAAGATCTGGAAGTTGCAAGCGTGCTCTGTAGCCAAGCGGATGTCATCATCGAAAACTTCAAAGTCGGCACCATGGATCGTCTTTGCCTTGGATTTGGCGATGTCCAGCGCGAGAACCCCAAGGTTGTTTATTGTTCAATTACCGGCTTTGGCCAGACCGGCCCTTACAAAGATCGGGCAGGCTATGATTTTATCATCCAGGGCATGAGCGGCTTCATGTCGATCACGGGCGAAGCAGACGGCCAACCGATGAAGGCCGGAGTGGCTATTACAGACATTCTGACCGGTCTTTACGCGGTATCGGCGATCAACGCTTCACTGTTTAAGGCGCTAAAATGCGGCGTCGGTACCCACATTGACATTTCGCTGATGGAAGTGATGGCCGCCTCTCTTGCCAATCAGAACATGAATTATTTGGCTACTGGAAGCGCTCCCAAGAGACTGGGCAATGCCCACCCCAACATTGCCCCTTATCAGGTTGTGCCAACCATGGACGGGCACATCATTATCGCAGCTGGCAATGACGGACAGTTCAGGCGGCTTTGCAAATTGCTTAGAACAGAGGCGCTGACGAGCGATCCGCGCTTTGTGACCAATGATGTTCGGGTCAAGAACCGCGAAGCGCTGACCTCTTTGCTGGAACAATCAACTCGGCAGTGGCAGCGTGACATGCTTGTGGAAGCGTGTGCGGGAAAAGGCGTTCCTGCAGGACCAATCAACACGATCGCAGACATGTTCAGCGACCAACAAGTTGAGGAGCGAGGTCTTCAGATCAAGACGCTGGGTGGTGCCCTCGGGGTTCGGTCCCCACTGATTTTAAATGGTATGCCTTCGGCTGATATGAAGCCACCACCTGCACTTGGTGAGCATGGCGACCACATAAAGTCGGAAGCTTTCAAGGGATGGCCGACACAATAAAAAACCCGCCGGCAAGCCGACGGGTTGGTACCAACAAGTCTAGCAGGATCAGGCTTCGCCACCTTCCAGCTCGGCGAACAGTTCCTCAAAACGACCTTTTGCCTTGCCGCGCTGACGTACTTCTTTTGCAGCGTCGAGGTTGATCGTGTGATCACCAACCGCGATGATCGCCACCATGCCTGTTGCGTAGTGAGGTGTACACTTAACTAGGTACGTACCCTCGGCTTCCACTGTTAGCTCGAAGTCTTCCGAGGCTTTTGACTTGACCAACTCAACGCCATCTGGAACGCCGCCTTCCATCAACTCCATATTGTGGCCTTTGTCGACCGACACGAACTTGATGGTGTCACCCGGGTTGGCACGAATAAGAGCTGGCTCATAAACCATGCGCTCGCGTGGATTATCGGTGGCTTTGTTCAACATTGACACTTCAATGGTTTGTGCATCCATTGCCAATGCTGGCAAACCAGATGTCGCTGCAACGGCAGCGCCAGTGGCAGTCACGACAAATGTACGGCGGGTAATTGTGCTCATGGTTCTCCTCACAGCATTATCCAAGAGTTTCTAGTGCCTTATGTAGACACTGGCGTTCGCGCGTCAACCTGACCCAACGCCACATAAGTGATCACTTTCGCGTTTGCTACGCGACTTGTCTTGCAAGG